>JAFIFB010000034.1 GCA_020832285.1 Balneolaceae bacterium | reverse complement strand
TTGAAAGGAATTTATCTTTTCCCGCATCCCGCATCCCGCATCCCGCATCCCGCATCCCGCATCCCGCATACCAATCTAATCCATGAATAAGTTTCGTATTCCAAAAAGCTACGTTGCCCCGCTGCTGATTACCGGAATTTTGCTGGCGGCTCATATCTCTTTCGGAATTCTGGATACCTATACAAAACTGGTGTCTGCGATTACGGCCGCAATTGCAACTGAATTGTTACTGCATCGGTTTGTGACCGGGAAGTGGAGAAATCTGTCCAGTGCTTATATATCAGGAATTTCGGCGGGAATATTGGTACGCTCACCAATGATCTGGCCGTTTGCACTCTGCGCGGCAATCTCCATCGCCTCCAAATATCTGTTTCGGTTTCGGGATTCACATATCTGGAATCCAACCAACTTTGGCGTCGTGGTTATGCTGATGATTGCCTCCGACAGTATGGCCGTTCTGAGTATTCAGTGGGGAAACAACATGTGGGCGATGCTGGTGATATGGCTGGTAGGGTTATTTACCATTTGGCAAGTGAAAAAATTTCATATTTGCGCAACCTATGTCATCTTTTTTCTTCTATTTGCGTGGGTTCGAAGTCTCTACACAGGCCAACTGTTTCTATCTGAAATTGCCCCGTTAACCGGCCCGATGTACCAGCTTTTTGTTCTGTTTATGATCACCGATCCCAAAACCACGGTCAGCACTAAAAAAGGACAGATGCTGGTTGCCTTTCTGATTGCATTTCTGGAGATGTTTTTCCGTCTTGGTGAAGCGGTTTACGCCCCGTTTTACGCATTGTTCATTGTAGGGCCCATCGCTTTTATCATTGATAAGATCATCAATGAAAGAAAAGAAAAACTTTCAGCAGAAGCAGAAAAAGGAAAAGAGTTTAAGCCTCAAACGGTTCAATAATCAATAAAAGGGTAGAGGGTGGCAGCTATAAAAACATATCCTGATCACGAAAAAAGTACAACGGGTCGCTGACCCGTTACCTCTGCTTTAAACAAAACCGATTATCCCATCAAATGCTTCGACTGCTATATAAAAAAAACAGACACCGCTCAATTCCGGGCAGGTGTCACCACAAATTTACGAAATTCAATCGGCCCGTGGTCACCCTGGATCATGATGGGTCCCGGTTCTCCTTCATTACTGTCAAGGGCACCGCCGGTGATTCCGGGTATGCGGCGGTTTGATATCACCTCTTTGCCATTGAGTACCACCGTTACCATCCGCCCGACCAGTGTGATATCCATCGTTTGCCATTCGTTTGCTGGCTTTGCACTATTTTCGGAAGGAGCGATGAATCCGTAAATACCGGCAATTCTGTTTTCATCCGGTGCGAGTCCATAGTCGTCGGTTATTTGAACTTCATAGCGTCCCCTCAGATAAATACCGCTGTTGCTTCCCTCGGGATAACGGAATTCAGTACGAATTTTCAGATCTTCAAAGGTTTCTTTGGAAATCAGGTTTCCGCCTCTCTGCTCATTTACCAAAATACCGTCCTCCATATAAAACTGATTGTTTTCAGGGATGACCCATTTCGACATATTGTCATCCAGCAGGTTCACCGGATTGCCCCACCTTGGAGCCTGGTCTCTTTTCAGTTCCGGTGCCCGCCGGCCGGTCCACTCAATCCGGTTATCGCCAATAAGGGTAGAACCCAAGATCTGGTCATCTTCAAGCGTAAATCGAAATTCCAGATCATCTTCGACACCTTCCCATTGCGGAGGAATGGTGAAATGAAAATTATTATCCGATTCATTGTAAACAATCTTGGAAACCGGCCGTGCACTTCCGGAGGAACCTACGAAAGACCCTACCAGGGCCGAGCGCCCGGATCGTTTGATCTCCAGCCAGGATGGTGCAGACCCGTGATCCTGGGAAGTTGTGATATTCCAGGAGCCAACAATTTGTGCTCTGGGCTGAGTTGATTGCGCGGTTAAACATAAGGGAAAGAATGCAAGTAAAAGGACAAAAATAACAAGTTTCATAAGAAGTTAATTAACTGAGATCTAATGTTAAAAAATCAGTCCGCGGTCGGACCCTGGACTGGAGAGTTGCTCCGGTCCCGAAATTGTTTTGCGTTATGATAGAAATAAAAAAACAGATACGCATGCCCATTTTGTGCAAAAAGGTATACAGTAAAATTTCTGTTGGGTTATCGACAGGCAGATTATATTATTATCCCTGCCATTATAACTGGTTTCAATAGTTGAATAGAAGTATGAATTTTGAAAAACATCCTGATTTCGGTCCGCTTGCTGCTGAGCTGATTCTTAATCAATATGATCTTGGTGTATTTGAAAACTATAAGCCTGTCAGCAGCGGATTTGCAAACTACAATGCAAAAATTGAAACCAACCGGGGAAATTTTCTATTCCGGGTTGTTCTTCAAAAAACAGAGGAAGAGCTCCGCGAGGAAATTGAGCTGATGGAATTTCTGAAAAAGCACTTTTTTCCGGCAGCATACCCGATTCCGCGGAAGGACGGAGAATTTATCAATCGTCTGAATGAAAATCGCTTGGTTATTCTGTTTGAATTTCTGGACGGAACAGAGCCGGAACCATCAGCTCGTACTGCTGCTGAAATTGGTGATGCAGCAGGATGGCTGAACGCATTGCCATCGCACCAGTGGCAAAACAGGAAAAATGATCTGTCGATTGAAAATTGCCGGAAACTGATTGATTCAGGCTTTGAAGAGACTGATAACCGTCTTCATTCCCTGCTCAGTTATTTTGTAGAAGAGACCATAGAACTGTCCGCTGCAATCCGTCCGGATTTGCCCAAAGGTCTGATTCACGGTGATATCTACACCGACAATACCATTTTCAGGGATGAGAAACTGATCGGTATTCTCGATTTTGAAGAGTTTTGTGTGGATACGCTTCTGTTTGATTTGGGCAATGCAATTCATGGATTTTGTTACCGGGGTGAGGAACTGGAGCCACAGTGGCTTGAAGCATGTATTCGCGCTTATCACAAACGCAGATCTCTATCTCATGCAGAGGCAGAACAGCTTCCCTGGTTTTTGCGATGGGCTGCTCACGGACAAATTTCATGGCACCTTCGCTACGGCCTGCTTAACCATTTTAACCAGCGTCAGTTCAACCGTGCCACTCTATTGATGAACCGTGTAAAGAACGCTCGTGCGAAGATGGGGAAATTGGAAGAGATTGTCCAAAATGCGTTACACTGACTGATAATCCAGGTTAAAACCGGAAATACACAAACAACCGCCCAAAGTTTTTGCTGTCTTTGTCGATACGGTGATATTTTTCTTTAATGTGCTTCTGATCCAAAAACCTCAAAACTTTCTTTTTCAACTGCCCAGAGCCTTTACCGGGAATAATTTCAACCGTCTTGATCTTTTTTTCAATCGCTTCGTCGATGATACGATCCAGTTCGCGGTCAATCTGATCGCCTTTGTTGTAAATATCGTGGAGATCAAGTTTTAATTTGGCCATGAGTGTGAACAGCTATTTTTTAATATTCTTCAGGGAAGATAAAAAAAGTGAGGGAACTGTTGAGATGATTGGGCTGATGCAAAACCGATTCATCGGTTAACTCCCATACTTTTACGAGTGAAACAACAGTAGTAACGTTTCAATGATAAAACATCGGGTTTCGTTTTACGGGAATCGTGCACTCGGAGCTTACGAAACTTGAGCCTGCCGTTGACAATTGACCCTATCCATTCGGACCCATCCCCCGGCCCCTTCCCTATGCCGCAAATGCACGGCACAAGTTAGTGTTTTTCTAATCCCGACCATTCGGGGGAAGGGGTGACTTTTTGCAATGTTTATGAATAGTTTTCAAATAAGAAGTCCCTCCTTGTCGAGCTGGTGCTTTTCCAGCACGATAGGGAGGGATTTCCCCAACGGGATGCCTTTGGCAAGGGTGGGTCCGAACCGATCGGAATTATAACTCCTAATAGTAAGTGTGTTCTGTCACTTCTGAAATAGTGTTGCCCCGCTTAAAACTTCTAAGAGCAGGCTTTTGGGAAAAATTAGGGGCTTGACACGACAGTAGTGCCTTGTCACTAAGGTGATGGTATAGAAATCTCAACTATTATTTCATTATCAAATAGAAGATGTTTCTGCTATTTTTTTCTGTAAGAACTTTTCAAAAGCCCGTTACGTTATATTTATCAGAAACTTATAATCTTTCATGAGTCATCCGGCTTAGAATCATTTTAATACATACTAAAACAATTCTTTTTTAGGAAAGCTGACCCTTTGGAAAAATAGTGGTGGGACTATTTTATTGTTGAGAAAGTTTCATCATTAGATAATAAATATACTCAGCACTTTTTCGTTATGTTACTGAAAACATTCTACCCCAAAGTTTTGTTATAGATCAAAGTCTCCAGGGAAATAAAATATATCTACTAAAAAAATGAATTCTGCTCTAATGGCTGTTCACAGGGAAAAAATAGCAGTTTACAAAATTGTTGCGCCGATATTTGCAGCACTATTTATATCTGTATGGCTGATTCCATCTTCAATTTTTGCCCAGCCTTCCGAGCCAACAGAAACACTTCTGAACAGGGCCGCAGTGAATATCGATGCAGGTGATGAAGAACGCGCTCTTGCAATATTCAGGGACATTCTGATGCGGGAGCCGGCAAACTACGAAGCACTCTGGAATGCAAGCTTGCTCTACACAAGAAAAGGGCATTATCAGCGGACTGAGCAGAGAAAAATCAACTATTTTACCAGGGCGCGTGAACTGGCGGTGATTGCGATTGAAGTTCACCCAGACAAGCCGCGTTCACATTATGTATATGGGATTTCTACTGCAACTCTTGTAGACCTGATGCCCAACTCAGCCGAACGGATTCAGCTGATCTGGGATATCCGCAAGCATGCCGATCGCGCTGCTGAACTCGATCCCAACTATGCTCCTACCTGGCATCTTTTGGGGATCTGGAATTCCAAGCTTGCAAACACCTCCCGGGCTGAACGTCTCGGAGCAAGAATGTTATACGGCAGGCTGCCCGAAGATGCGAGTCATGCCAGGGCTGAAGAGTACCTGAAGCGTGCGATTCGCCTTGATCCGAATGAAATCCTTTTCCATGTAGACCTTGCACAGCACTATATGGCGTCCGGTCAGCAAACTAAAGCAAAGCCAATACTGGAGCGAGTACTGGTAATGAATACTGTTTCTGAAAGTGACCGATTCTACATGGCCGAAGCCCGTGAAAACCTCAGCCAGATCAGATAGTGTTACAATAGCGCGTAAAGTGTTTTGGAAAGTTACGGTTTTAGCTTTAATAGCAGTCTGCACTCCCTTCTGTTCTCCAAATTCTCTTATGAGTTTTTGCTGAATAAGCAGCCAAAATTTTAGGTTGGTGAACATTTATTTAATACTCATCACAACTGGCGACACCAATGAGTGCATCTTGCCCACTTACCTTGCAAAAGCCACCCGATTTTACTAATCTGCCTGAAACTACAAATCACTAACACACTATTCACCGAATGGGTCTGTCAACCCAATACAGGTCAAGTATAAATGTGCTCTCTCACAACTATCAACTCTGTGATAAGAAAAAAACAGGTTCCCACCGATATCCACATGCTGAAAAACACTACAGACACTGTTCGTTGCTCTGGCGATTACGCAAAGTTACACATAAACCGTTGAGTACTGACCTGGGTGGGCCGCTGAGCTACTATACGGCTTCGTTCATGTACCGCCTTCGCTTCAGGGGTGCCCGTCGCATTTTGTCGATTTGATACGTGAACATCTAAATACGCTTTTCGATCGGTTGTGAACAGCCTGAAGTTGGATCCGGAAACAGTTTGTCTTTGATTCGGAACGTTGATGTGTTTTTCGATAACAAATGATGCAATAGCTGTTCAAGAAGTTCAAGAAAGTATTACTCTTCATGAAGAGATGCATCCCGGACTTGCTATGAGATTTGAAGAGGAGTTGAATAAACATATAGAATTGCTCAAATCCAGTCCGTACTTCGAGGTTCGGTATCACAATGTTAGATGCCTTCCCTTAGCGATTTTTCCGCATAGGGTTCAATCTCCGGACAGTCATCAGGAGAGTTTTTACGAATAGATAAGTTAAAAAGATGTAATTCATTTAACTCAAGTTCCGATAAATGGCGATGTAGTGGATACAAAAAAATGAAAAGTTACTCCGATATTTTAGGTATCAACTAAATAAAATTAGTGAAAATAAGATTAATAGAAATTCTTGAATATAATGATAGATGTAGCACTATAAATCGTTCTTTACGAGCAATTTAGATCGATATTAAAAATTTTTCGCAATATGTGTTAACACTCATCCAAAACCACCTTATCTCTGATACTTCACAGGCTGGGAACGGGAGTCTCATATTTACCATTTCAGCAGAATAAATTCCTGTCAAATCGAATATCATTATGGCCAGGCCTTTCTTAAAAAAGATAGATGAAAAAATCTCCCGGATAAAACTTCAGGATCATGAAAAAGCGGTGTTTATTCTGTATGACCAGCTAAACCTTCTGGCCTGGCCGGAGTGGGTCATGCGGGAAAAACCACTGCTTGTTTTTATGGAAAGCCGGGAAAAAGGTATCGAAATCCCTCATCATAAAATCAAAGGAACATTTGTTCTGAGTTCGATGAGGCATTTTGCGATCGAGTGTCATAAACAGGAATTTAAGGTACTTTATCACTCCACAATGCTCCATTTTGATGATGGCCTGACTGAAATTATGGAATCGTTTTCTGGTAAACTTTTTTATATGACACCATCCGAGTGGGATTCCAGAGAGAGGCTCAGAAAGGTGAAGAATCGATTCGGTGAAAGAATTGCTGAAATACCGAATGATTTTTTTCTTGCCGATGCTGCCGAGTGGAAGGACAAAATTGAAAAGGGATATCGCATGGAATATTTCTATCGCGACATGAGGCGCATAACAGGATATCTGATGGATGGGGAAAGCCCGGAGGGTGGTAAGTGGAATTACGATGACCAAAATCGAGAACCGATCCCTTCAGATCTTCCCGTGCCCGGAATTCCAGCCATTGAACCTGATGATATTACCCAGGAAGTCATGGAAATGGTAGAAGAGTATTTCCCAGATCATTTCGGCAATCTGAATCATTTTTCGTACGCTGTTAATAGAAAACAGGCCTTAGAGCTTTTAAATCGTTTTGTCGAAGAGCGGCTGAATGAGTTTGGCCCATATGAAGATGCCCTTAAAACGGCAGATCACAAGTTGTTTCACTCCCAGTTATCACCCTATCTCAATAACGGAATGCTGCTTCCCGGTGAGGTTTGTGAGAGAGCCCTGGAAGCGTATCGTGCCGGGAATGCGAAGTTGAACTCTGTGGAGGGATTTATTCGGCAGATAATCGGATGGCGGGAGTTTATTCGAATTTACTATGAGGCGATGATGCCGGATGTCCGCAATGTCAACCATTTTGGCTTTACAAAAAAACTACCCTCTCTGTTTTGGACAGGAAAAACCAAACTCAAATGTATGGAAGAGAGTCTTCGTCCGGTTATTGATGAGGGATATTCTAACCACATCCAGCGGCTGATGGTGCTGAGTAATTTCAGTAACCTTACCGAGACTGATCCGCGTGAGCTGAACCACTGGTTTTTGCTTGCTTATGTGGATGCCTACGAATGGGTGGAGCTGCCCAATGTGCTGGGAATGAGTACTTATGCCGATGGAGGAATTCTGGCATCCAAACCGTACGTTTCGGGAGGGAACTATATCAACAAAATGAGTGATTACTGCAAACAATGCGAATATAGTATCAGCAAAAAGACAGGAGAAAACGCTTGTCCGTTCAACTACCTCTATTGGAACTTTGTTGATAAACAGCGAGAGACATTTAATAAAAGCGGACGTGTTAACTTCATGGTAAATATGTTTGATAACAAAAAATCGGATCAAGAGAAGAAAGCCATTCGCGAAAGCAGCCGGAAGTTTATTAAAGAGCTGGAGAGACTGGGATAATATGCAGAGAGATTCTTCTTTTTAAATTCCCAACTTTCACTTAAAAACTTCTCATAAATTATTAACTTCGCAGTGCAGAAATTATCTAATCATTTTATGAGTAAAATCATCAGCGAAGTTACATTACGAACGAAGGGAATCCTGCCGGTTCAGAAATTGAAACTGCTCAACGAAGCGGGAATTGTTTCGGGTGTGGAGGGTTTCCCGATTGAAGAAAATCAATATCAGCCCAATTCCATCGACCTGCGACTGGGCGAGACGGCCTATCGTGTGCGAAGCAGTTTCTTACCGGAAAATGAAACGGTTCAAAAGAAGATCGACAAACTCTTTCAGTACCAGTTTTCTATTGAGGATGGGGCCGTACTGGAGCCGAACTGCGTATACATCATTCCGCTGCTGGAGCAGCTCAAACTGCCCGCCTCACACTATTCGATGCAGAAAAACCTTTTCAACGGCTCGGGAGGAGATGAGATCAGGCTGATTTCAGAAGAAAACCTCTCGGCCAAAGCCAACCCCAAAAGCACCACCGGCCGGCTCGATATTTTCACGCGCGTCATCACCGACTATTCCCACCGATTCGAAGAGATTGAACATGGATTTCGCGGACGGCTCTATCTCGAAGTAGTTCCCAAGTCGTTTCCGATTAAAGTTCGCACGGGCCAGCGGCTCAACCAGCTTCGTATCCGGCACGGACACACCGTTCTGAGTGACCAGGACATTTTGCGCACGCACGGGAGTGATCCGCTTCTGTTTGATGAAAGCGGCCAGCCTCTTCCGATGGATAAGCTTAATGTAAATAACGGTCTTTTTATGAGCGTGAACCTGAAGGGAGATGAAAACGACCTGCTTGGGTACAAGGCAAAAAAGCACCGGGATCTGATCGACCTGGATAACATCAATCACTACGAAGTTTCCGATTTCTGGGAGCCGATTCTGACGGCTAACAATGAACATCTGATCCTTGAGCCGGAAGCCTTCTATATTTTTGCCTCAAGTGAGCGCTGCCGTATTCCCAAACACCTCGCCGCCGAAATGATCGCCTACGATACCGGCTCAGGCGAACTGCGAACCCACTACGCCGGTTTTTTCGACAGCGGATTCGGTGGGGAAGTTGCTGATAAAGGAGCACGGGCCGTTTTGGAAGTACGCTCTCACGATGTACCTTTTCTAATTGAGCACGGACAGACTTTCTGCAGTATGAAATTTGAGCCGAACACCGAGATCCCCGATTTTGTATACGGAAATGAAATCAAAAGTAATTACCAGGGCCAGGGACTGAAACTGGGCAAACACTTTAAACAACCGTAACATGCCGGTTGACCGATGTATCTGTCATCAAATATCGTTTGAACAAATTCTGAAGGTTGTTAAAGAGAGAGGCTTGCGGACCGTGCAGGAAATTCAGGCTGAAAAATTGAGCAGTACCAATTGCAAGCTCTGTCTGCCCTATATTGAACGGATGCTGGAAACCGGTGAAACTTCATTTGTGCCTGGCTGCATTCAGAAAAAAGAGAGGACTTGATGAACCTTTTTTATGCCGATCCTGATGACATCATACCTCCCGAAATTCGAATAAAAGGCCAGGAAGCAAAACATATCACCAGAGTACTCCGATATGCTGTGGGGGATTCACTGAAAGTTACAGATGGCCACGGAACACGTTACCGATGCACCATCTCCGGTATTTCGAAGGAGCAGGTTTCAGCAAAGATTGAAGACACGGAAACAGAAGAAAGGCAGAAGCCTTTCGTTACACTCTGTCTTGGAATCATCAAAAAACGGGATCGCCTTGAGTTTGCCGTGGAAAAAGCGGTGGAATTGGGGGCAGATGAAATCATTCTGTTTAAAGGCAGTTACAGTGAAAAAGGAAAGGTGCGCGAAGATCGAATCCGGAGTACTGTCTTGGCGGCGATGAAGCAGTCACTCAGGCTCTTTTTACCCGATGTCAGGGTAGTGAACTCCCTGAACCAGACGCTGGAATCAGCAGATGAAAAAACAGTGATTGTGATGGCCGATGAAACAGCCGGAGGAACTACGGAACTTGTTTTGAAAAGTGACCGATATCTTTTGATCATCGGCCCTGAAGGAGGTTTTTCCGATATAGAGCGAGATATTCTAAAAAATCTAAATGCCACATCTTATTCATTGGGCCCAAAAAGGTTGCGTACTGAAACAGCCGCTATTGTGATGACTGATCGATTTAAAGAAAGTGAATAATTCGGAGTTTAAGCTGTCAGGCATCAGCTCTCAGTAGTCAGATGACAGGAACAGGCTTATTTAAGGTTTAACAAATCTGGCTTGATGGTTGAAGAAAGATGAGGTTTTACTTAGAAAAAATCTGAAAGCTCAAAGCTGACTGCTGATAGCTGATAGCAAATGTTCCAGTATTAGAATCATAATTTTTAGATGGGGTGACACAACCTGTCACTATTCATTTGTATGTTTGGCTGAACAAACTCGTTAAACGATTTAATCAGATGATCCAAATCACCCGAAGCAACAGTCTGTCCATTCTTGCAAAGCGCCTTGCTGCTACTCTGGAGAAGTCGGCTTCGGATGATCCGTTCGTTCCGCAAACTATCATCGCTCCCAATCTTGATACCGCCCGGTGGCTGAAACTGTTTCTGGCCGAAAACAACGGATTTGCAGGAAATATTAACTGTATACTACCCGCCGAATGGCAGTGGAAGCAAGTACGAAAATTATGGCCCGAACTGCCCGGCCTGCTCCCGTCTGATCCGGCTCCGATGAAATGGACTCTCTTTGAACTGCTTTTGGATGATCAAATTCGCGCCAGGTTTCCGGTGTTAGACCGCTATATCGCAGCGCGTCCCGTTGATGTAAAAGAAGAAGCTGTGCTGCATCTGGCTGCTCAGATCTCTTCGGTGTTTGACCAGTACCTGGTGTATCGTCCCGGAATGCTGCTCCGGTGGCAGAACGAAAAAACAGGCTCTGTTGATGAAGAGTGGCAAGCGGAGCTCTGGCAAATGCTCCATCAAACCTGGAAAAAAAAGGAAGCTCATTCGCTGAACCGGGCAGAGCTTTTTCAGAAAACATTTCGTGCAATAGAGCAGGGAAACATCAAAACTGATGAGTACCTTTTTGTTTTCAATGCCGGACTGATGCCGATGTCGGTCATCCAGATGATAAAGGCAGCGGGAGACCGTGCAGAGATCGAAGTTTATCATCTTCAGCCCACCACCTCTTTCGAAGGAAATGAAAATGAGCTGATTCGCAGTTTCGGCCAGGAATCACGGAACGTTCAGCAAGTCATTCAGGCTCTTGAAGGTGAGGTTCAGGAAGATTTTTCTGCCGATTTTGCAGATTCCACGCTTGGAGATATTAAGCGCTCGGTGGTCAGTGGCTCACCTGTTGCGAACATTCGGGCTGAGGGGAATCCGGAGGGAATTGAAATTCGGAGCTGTCACTCCCCGCTCAGAGAGATCGAAACCCTTCAGCAGTTTTTGCTTGAAAAGTTCGAAGCAGACGAAACTCTCAATCCGGATGATGTTCTCATCGTCACGCCAGATCTGGATAACTACAAGCAGGCCATTCATGTCGTTTTCGATAATCCGGAACAGGGACAGCCCGCTATTCCGTATCACCTGGGTGGATTCCGAAACTCAGACACCGGCCTGATCCGCTCAGCAGAACAGCTTCTTCAGCTTACCGATTCCCGTTTTCGCTTTTCTCAAGTTATGGACCTGTTTCAGGCGGAGCCGGTCCGGGAAAAGCTTCAGCTTACCACCTCCGATGCATCGAGAGTGAGGAAGTGGATGGAAGAGAATCATGTGATCTGGGGTATCGATTCGGAGCACCGGAAGGAGTGGGGGCAGCCTGCTGACGAATGGCAGACCTGGCATTCAGCCCTGAAAAGCGGCTGGCTTGGGCACCTTTTCGGTACTGAAGAGACCCATATTTTGGATGATACTCTGTTATACGATGCCATTACCGGTACGGGCGAGCAGGAGGTATGGGCGGAATTTACACATTGGCTGAACCAGTTGAAGGTCATGCGAAAGGAAGTCCAGGCCAAAAAAACGATTGTGGAGTGGTGCAGCTGGTTCGAATCGGTCCTGGCTGAATTCTTCGATGAAAAAACTCTCGACAGTCATGAAGGTATCCGGCTCGTAAATGCCATTCAAAAAGTGTCGAACAGCAGTCGTACTGCCGGATCGGTTCAGTCCGTTTCTTTCTCTCTTTTCCGGGATGAAATCCGGAAAGAGCTGCAGCAGTCAGCTTCCTCCGGGGCGATGTTTACACGTGGTGTAACTTTCAGTTCGATGGTTCCCGTGAGAAGCATTCCGTTTCGAATCATAGCACTCATCGGGCTGAATGAGCATGATTTTCCGCGCAAACCTTTTTCACCATCCTATGATCTGATTGCACAACATCCAAAAACCGGCGACCGTAACCGCAAACTGGAAGACCGAAACCTTTTCCTTGAATCAATCCTCGCCGCTCAGGATGTGCATTACTGCAGTTACACCGGGCAGAGTCCTGTGGATAATGAGCCGATTCCTCCCTCATCCATTGTAAGCGAGTGGTTGGGTATACTGGAGACGATCACCGGGCTTGAGGAAGAGCAGTTGATCCGGAAAGAAGCCCTGAACGGATTTTCACCATCCAACTTTGCTGAAAGAAAAAGTTTTTCACGAACGTATTACAAAGCTGTGCAGGCACTGTTCAGTGATGAGGAGCCTGTAGCGGGAATCAGGCATGAGATACTACCACCATCGGAAGAAGCGGAAAAAATTACCATCCGTGATCTGACAGGATTCTTCCGAAATCCCCTCGATTGGTTTTTACGAAAACGGTTTGAGGTTTGGTTTAAAGATGACGGGGAGGAGAAAGATGAATTTGGCATCAGCCATCTGGAAGCGCACATTCTGTTTCAGCGTGTCTTCGGCTGGACGCTCAGCGGTATGGAGGAAGATAAGATCTTCAGGACGTTGCTATTATCAGGCGCTGTACCTTCGGGCTGGCCGGGACTGAAAAAGGCTCGGGAATTGAAGCGATCCGTTCAGGAGGCGATTGCTGTCAATGTAGAGCACGGTCTTGAACCTCAGATTCATCGTGAACAGCTCTCCTTTACACTGAAAGATCACCAGATAGAGGATGAGATCATCACCTATTCCAATCTCGTGTTTCTCGATATCAATCCATCAAAATTTTCGGGGAAACTGGCAGTTCAGAGCTGGATTCGGTATCTCTGCCGGAACGCATCCAGGGAAGAACAAGATGAAGGATTTCTGCTTTGCGATTTGAAAAAAGGATCTCCAAAACTCTTTTCCCTCAAACCGCCTGAACAGCCGCTTGAGGTTTTGCAGGAGATGGTAGACGTTTACGAAAAAGGTTTACATGAACCTCAGCTCTTTTTCCCGAAATCACTTTACGAGTACGAAGAGACCGGGAAAAAGAAGGGAGAGGCAGCAGCCCTGAAAAAGGCCGCCAGCGAATTTGAAGGTGGATTCCGGCAGTTTGGAGAGAGAGAACATATCGCCATTTCAACGCTGCTGGGTAAAGATGCCAGGTTTTCGGATCGTTTCTTGAATGAAATCTATCTGCGGGTGATCCGGACGATGCAGAGCCACATAAAGGAGGTTTCATGAAAAGCGAAATCAAATCCATTTTTGACCTTGACTGGAAACCTCGTGTGTTGATTGAAGCGAGTGCGGGAACGGGAAAAACCTATACCATTACAGGCCTGTTTATACGGCTGCTGATTGAAAAGAAGCTCGATATCAGCCAGATTCTTGTAATGACGTTTACACGCAAAGCGACGTCGGAACTGAGCGGACGCATTTTTCGGCAGCTTCGGAATTGCCTGCGGGTTCTTGAGGAGGGACCTGAAAAAGAAAATGACGTATTTCTGAACGAATTTTATGAAATGGTTCAAAACAGATCGGATACCATAAATATACTTCGGGAAGCCATTCTAAATTTTGATGAAAACCAGGTGACCACCATTCACGGATTTTGCCAGAAAGTACTGAAAGAGGAGGCCCTGCTCACGGGTTCTCCGTTGGATGTTGAGATTGCACAAAACGATGATCTGCTCGATCAGGCCGTGGAAGATTACTGGCGACTTTTCATGGATCGCTACAGCCAAAAAGATACCGGGCGTTATCTCATCTCAACGTTAATGAAACTGGCAAATTCACCTTCTGAACTGAAAAAACTGATCCAGCCGCTCATCAGTAAGCCTTATGCAGAAATTGAAGGAGTGATGCCCGTTGGTGATATAGGTTCATATCTGGAAGAAGTGATTCAACTTAGAAAGGAGATGGTTCAAGTTTGGAATGAAGAGCAGTTTGAAATTCTTGAGGTCCTCTCAAAGTGCGATATAAGCAGGTTTCAGCAGTATCTTGATTCACGGCTGAATAAGCTGGTCTCTTTTCTGGAGGATGAAGAGTTCAGCCAGGATTCGCCTGAAAGTTTGTACTATTTTACTTCAGATTATCTCTACGATGAATCCAACCTTCCAAAATCAAGAAAAGCAGAACCTACAATACCCCACCATTTTTTTGAAATTTGCAATGATTACCATGAACTGATCCGGGATATTGATCAAATCAAAACAGGTCTGATTGTTGAGGCATTTCAGGAAATAGATCGAATCAGAAAAAAATCATCAGTTAACTCAGGTTCAGTTACTTATGATGATCTCTTAACAAATCTTCTTGAAGCTTTGGAAGAGCCAGGCCGGGGTGATTCTCTTGCGAAGGAATTGCTGAATAAATATCCATTTGCCCTGGTAGATGAATTCCAGGATACTGATCCTGTCCAGTACGGCATCCTCGATGCGATCTATCCGCTCGATTCCAAAGAGTGCGGGCTGTTGATGATTGGCGATCCGAAGCAGGCGATTTATGCATTTCGCGGGGCCGACGTCTACACCTATTTCGGTGCGAGGGAGTCATCGGCTGAAAATCTCTATACACTTCAAAATAATTACCGGAGTACACCAAGGCTCATTGAAGCTGTAAATCACCTCTTTGATCATGATCTCCAGTCGTTTATAGATGATAATGTAGAATATTTCAAATCAAAATCCGGAAAGAAAGATATTGCGGATGAGTTTGTTCTGGATGGTGAATCTGGCGGTCTTTTCATAGTTACAGCCAGAAGCGGTGTTGATAGCAATAAAAATGATCCAAAAGATTTCGCTTTCCAGCAAACCGTGTTCGAAATTGCGCAACTTCTTGATCTCGCTGAAGAGGGAAAAGCAACCATAAAAGGGCGTCCACTGCAAGCGGGAGATATTGCTGTTCTGGTCTACGGCCATAAAGATGCTTTTGAGATCAAACAGATGTTAAAAAGAATTGGTGTAGATTCAGTTACACAATCCAGGCAACAAGTTTTCGAGACATTTGAAGCGCACCGTCTTGAGCTATTGATGGCTGCTGTTTTGGATCCGCTGAACAGAACTGATCTGAACAATGCACTCACCACCGGATTTTTTGGCATAGGGCTTTCCGGTTTGTATGAATTGAAAGAAGACGAGAAAAAACGACAGTCATTGATCGATGAGTTACAAGTGCTCAGTGAAATTTGGACGAATGACGGCTTTTATCCGATGTATAGTTCACTGCTGGCCAGGGACAACCGGTTGGCTGAACTTTCACTTCTGAATGATGCGGAGCGGGTATTGACCAATCTTTCACAACTGGCGGATATCTGCTCAAAAGCGGAAATAGAGGGTGGACTCGATCCGCACTCACTATACTCATGGTTCCGGAAAGAGAAAGCTGATCCTGGTGAAGATGATGAAAGGACGCTTTTGCTGGAAAGTGATCAGAACCTGGTTAAGATCAGTACGGTTCACAACAGTAAGGGTTTACAGTTTCCGGTGGTTTTTTGCCCTTCATTATGGGAAGGCCGCGACCGGGTGACGGATAAAATTATTCCGTATCACCAGGAAAACACCCGCAATGTTGTATTGAATATCGATCAGCAATCTAATGAACAGCGGAAAAAGGCAGAGGATCAATTTCTGCTTGAATCGGTTGCTGAAGAAGCCCGTAAAGCGTATGTGGCAATGACCCGTGCGAAGTATGCCTGCAATCTTTTCTGGGCTTCTCATACCAGCTCGGTTTGTTCGGGGCTTGGTGCCATCCTGCTGGGCAAAGATCAGGTGGAAAAAGCTGTTCGGGATAATGGAAAAGTTAGTAATAAAGGAGATATCACAGATAAAATATTCCTGGAACGCCTGAAGGAACTGGCAGAAGAATCTTCAGGTACGATTGATCTGAAAATCCTGGAGGATGCGGATGTCAGGATAGCGAAAGTTAAGAAAGCCGGTCGCATCACCGAAAACCTGCAATACACACCTTACAGTGGAAGGAAAGAGCTGCAGGTGCAGCGAAAACTGGGGAGTTTTTCCTCACTGGTGCATCACAAGTCAGAACCTCACCAGCCCGATTATGATCAGGTGATGGAGAACTATCTCGGATTATTCGATAAGGCTGAAGAAGAAAGCCGTGCGCTGAACATATTCACATTCCCTCGCGGTGCAACGGCCGGAACAGCGATTCACAAGCTGTTTGAGCATGACGACTTTGATTTTACCGAAGTCTCCGAAACCGATTACTCCGGTATGATCGAAGAAGTTCTTGACCTATACCGGATCAGCCCGAAATGGGTGCCTGCAGCGCAGCAAATGATTCGTGAAGTAACCGCTTCTCATATTCCCGGTGTGAATCTGGCTAAGGTGGAAGAAAATGATCAGCTTCGGGAGATGGAGTTTCATTTTTCAGCTTCGGAAACATCAGCCGACCGCTTGTTTCGAATTATCCGGGATGGAGAACTTCCTTCACCTCAGTTTCAGTTTGGTAAACATTTTATGACCGGTTTTATCGATTTAATCGTACGCCAGAATGGTATCTACACAATCCTTGATTACAAATCGAATCATCTTGGTGATTCACTGGCCGATTATACTCCTGACCGGCTCAAACAGGAAGTTGAAGAAGCAGGCTACGATCTTCAATATCACCTCTACACACTGGCTCTGAAAAAATATCTTGAAAAACGAATTCCCGGATTTGATTATGAGAAACAGTTTGGAGGCGTGGCCTACCTGTTTGTACGCGGAATGAGAAAAGGCTCTCAAAACGGCATCTGGTTCCACAAACCCGAACTAAAAACCATCAATAACCTCGAAAAAGAACTGTACAGTGGGTCGCTGACCCGTTCCTCATGAACTTTGCAAACCCCTGAGCTGTATGCAAGAATGAAACCTAATTTCGAAACCGTAGAACGTATGATGTTGAACTCAATTTCGAGGTGCCGGACAGGCTGTCCGGCGTACAATTATGAATAACTGGTGGTATGAAGGCTCCCGGTCCGGATGGATCGGGACATACGAAATTGAATTGATCCGTTTTTTGGAGCAGGAGTTCGGCAATATGACCGAAGAGGAAAAACTGTGTGTAGTTTTTGCATCTCTTTTTCTAAAGGCCGGACATACTTCTCTGTCGCTTAATATTCCTCCCAAATCCTGGGCAAAACTGCTGAATGTGGAGGTTGAATCTGTAAATCAATTTTCTGATCAGCCGATCCATCCTTCACAACTTGCTGAAAGCCGTATAATCGGGAATGGAAAAAGTAAGAGTCCTTTCATTCTTGAAAATGAAAACATATTGTTTCGGAGAATCAGAAATTATGAATTATCAGTAGCAAACTGGATTTCAGGTTGGGAAGCGTACAGAATATCCGGTCATGATCTGCCGGAAATTTCAACATATCTGGATTTACTTTTCAAAGAAGAAGAGTCCGGAATCAACTGGCAGAAAGTGGCTGCTGTGATGTCTGTTATCAAACCGTTTCTGATTATTTCGGGCGGACCAGGAACTGGAAAAACCACCACGGTTGCGCGGATTTTGGCTCTGCAGCAACGATTATCCGGCCGAAGATTGAGTATCGCTCTGGCAGCACCCACCGGAAAGGCCGCAGGAAGAATGGGTGAATCGCTGAACCGAGAGCTGAAAAATGTCGGGCTGAGTGAAGAAGAGATCCGGCACATTCCAAAAGAAGCAAAAACGGTTCACCGTCTGCTTTCGGGCACCGAAAACAGGGGTATATTGCCGCCTGTTGAAAAAAAAGTACTGCACCACGACCTGGTAATTGTGGATGAAGCGTCTATGATCGACCTTACACTGATGTACCGGCTGATCTCCCATCTGAGTGAAAAAACTCGCCTGATCCTACTGGGCGATAAAGATCAGCTTGCTTCAGTAGAAGCGGGTTCGGTTTTTGCAGATCTTTGTCAAAAACCAGGCAACCAATTTTTGCCTCCAACAGCAAGCTTGCTGGAAAAGGCCGGTGCAGGGAAAAATCTGCCGGTATCAGAGCAATCCGTTATCGACGATTCGATTGTTTATCTGACCAAAAGTTACCGTTTTGATAAGAATAGCGGAATTGGTAAACTCGCGGAGATCATTAAAGAGGGAGATTTTCATCCGGAAATTATCTCACAATTGTTCACTTCATTTGATGACCTGAGTCATTCTGCTTTTCAGTATAAGAAGACTGATTTTGAGAAACTTTTAAATGGCCTGGAAAAAAGGCTTGGCAAGTGTAAAGAACTGGGTCATCCTGAAGAGCTGCTCGGTTTTTGGAAAAAGTCGATCTGGCTGGCTGTGCTCAGGCGCGGGTTGGCCGGAACCGAAAGGCTGAACCGGCTTTCCGAAGAGCAGATCGCGGCGAGAAGAGTTGCTCTTTTTGAACAGGGGTGGTATCACGGCAGGCCGGTGATCATTACGAAAAATGATTATAACCTGGGTGTTTTTAACGGGGACCTGGGAGTTTGTGTTCGTAATGAAAAAGGCGAATTGTGGGTTCATGTGGAATCGGGTTCGCAGATCAAACGGATCAAACCGCAGCGTTTAATGCATGCTGAACCGGCTTACTTTCTTACGGTGCATAAAAGCCAGGGATCGGAATTTGAGCACGTTAACCTGCTGCTTCCCGCACAAGATACTCCCATTCTAACGCGGGAGCTAATCTACACGGCCGTCACAAGAGCCAAGAATCGATTTTCACTCTATGGAGAGTTGTCACTTTTTGAAAAAGGAATCAGCAGAAAAACCGTGAGATTTACCGGACTGAAAGAGAAGCTGTAAGTATAGAATCGATCAAAACAGTTTTATCAATTCATCCCATTTCTCTTGCAGCTTTTTATTGTTGACGATCAGTGATAAATAGGTGGCAACGTGGTGTTGGTGCAGTGCTTCTGTTTCCCAGAGATCATATAAATTATCACATCGGCCGCTGAGTAAAAATTTATCCTTAATTTCTTCATATTTTCCTTCTATTCCGTGAAAAAGTTCATCGATGATGATATCAGGCCTGACGTAGAAGGGGCCGCATCCCTCATGATTATAAATCGTAAGTACACCCTGTTTTGACCACCAGCAGAATGGCGCAATGTCGAGGGAGTTTACAAATCGGAAATAGGGGATACCCTCAAGTTTTTGTTCAAAATACCGGTTGAAATTCTTTCCGCCCGGTGTAAGCCCTGCGAAACTGAGCGGTACCAGGGTTGATTGGTCACCATTTTTTCCAGAGTTCAGCAGGTAATTCAGATACAAAAAATAGGGAGGTGTTATTGTCGCTCCAAGGCTGTGGCCTGTGATGTAAATGATCGATGGCTTTGGCGATAGAGATTCAAGAAATTCGTCTGCACTTTTTTTAGTTTTTGGATCGGGAAGTTCATTTAGCAAGATCTGTGTCCCTTTGTGAGTACCTCTTGCAATTGTGGCGTTTTCCGGAGCGGCGGGGTCCAGATCCCGGATCGATTCCATTATTCCGGTATCAAAATCCTGGCTGAACCATGAACTGAGGCTGTATGGATTTGTGCCCCGAATTACAACCATCATTTTCTGTTCCTGATTGGCCTTCGCGATAAACATGCAGGCATCCGACTCAGAAATTATATCGGGATAATGCCAGGCTGGTCCCCATACAACCTGCCATCCTTGTGCGGAAACGGCATTGTCAATCTGTTTCGTCCAATGTTTTCGTTCATAATCTGTGTGGTCAATACCTCCACCGGTATAAGCGATATTATTGAATAGTGCGGCCAACTCCGGCAAAGTTAATGAACTCTTTTCGGAAAGCACATTTTGAGCGGCTTTCAACTTATCATGGATTCTTTCTTTAAACTTTTTCAGATCCTTTTCGCGGACTTCTACTTTCGGTTTATCTCCTGAACTTTTTTTATTCTGATTCTTCATGACGGTTGATTTATTGAGTTGAAAATGATTTTAGGCTGATACGGTTTCAATACCACTTTTAAATATTAAAAAATGCTAATAATGCCAAGTAATTTATGTATAACCTTAGATCAAAGATCAAGGTGGACAGTTATCGACGTTTAAAGGTTAAAGGTATTAAGCGACCTGGCAGAGTGCCCGGCGCTTTTCCGGGCTCCTGTCAGAGTCGCGAGGCTCTGTCCCGAAATGCCTTAAAGCCAACCAAACCCTCAACCCACAACTCTTGCAGGAACTCCGCTCCGCTTCGTACTCTGCCAGGTTGTTATAGTAGCGAAGGATATCACTACGTGTTCATAAAATGAGCGGTCCGCTCTAACTCTGACACCTTAAAAAAGGACTTTGTCAAGGGAAATATACCTCGCCTATGACTTCGCAGAGCCGATGTTTGATCCTATTTTAGATTTATAACGTGTTAAAAACCTTTCTACTGGCAACCGGTTATGCGATTCTTCCTCGGATTACCTAACTGGCATCCAGACACCTTAGCGGGCTTATTTCTTATCTATGGATAAGAACTGTGAATCACTCAGATTCACGATCCCAGATCTTAAACCGGCCAACCAGCCCATGTCCTAATCAGGTTTAACGGAGTCGAGCTCCAGTCAGGATTGCAGGCTTATGGGCTGGGGCCAGTTAGGTTTTGCGGCCACTCGCGTAGGCTGGCCTTTAAAGCCTTTATACTCTTCGTTTTTTGTTAACATATGCCATATGATTTTTGCCAGTTCCTTGGCTACAACACTTCTGGCAACCTTCTTTCCGCTTCGTCGTTTAATCTTTTTGTAAAATCTGTTCACCGGCCCATAGTGGCTGTATGCGCTGACCGCAGCCTGGCTAAAAGCCATCCGAAGATACTTGTTTCCATCCTTACTGCCGGATTTATGACGCCGGCTTGTTGAGCTGTTGCTGCTGCCGGGAACCAGCCGGCAATAGCTTACAAAGGTCTTATCTGAGGGAAAACGTAGAATTTCTCCAACCTCGGCCAGGATAGTCCAGCCATTGACCAACCCAACGCCTGGAACCACCATTACCCGTTCGAGCTCCTCGGTAAACCCGGCCTGCTCCTCAATCCATTGTTCGAGCTGATGAATATGATCCTGAATCTGAATGATTTGCTTTAGCAGCAGATCCGTTTCCAAATGAACGACTTCTGGCAATTGAGCGGTCAGCCACGGACCTAACTGCTCCGGGTAGCGCCAACCGGTTTCAAAATCATGAAGCTTTACGTTATATCTGGCCACAAGATTCCAAAGCGAGGATTGAA
The DNA here is from genome assembly GCA_020832285.1 of Balneolaceae bacterium. GTDB lineage: Bacteria > Bacteroidota > Rhodothermia > Balneolales > Balneolaceae > Rhodohalobacter. Next base: position 54,844 of record JAFIFB010000034.1, on the reverse strand, counting down.
GTTGTTCGCGGCGGTGGACCATGCGAAGCCGCGCGCGGGTCAGTTCCCGAAGATTTCGCTGAGATCCCATTTGCATATGAGCTTCGGGAATTAAACCCACCCGAAGTAACTCGGCAAGGGTACGCGCATCCACTTTATCGGTTTTGACTTTCGCATAACTGATGGCTTTAAGCATTTTCGCATGGGCAAGGGTCAGGGCAACATTGTGCTGCTTACACCAGTCGGCCACCCAGTACCAGAAACTTGTACATTCCACAACAGCTTGTACAGGCTCATCAAATTGATCGAAAAAATCCTGGAGACTTTGCTCGGTTGCCGGCAATTTACCAAACCAAATTTCTTCGCCTTTGTCGTTTATTGCTGAATTTACCATATTTGTAAAATGTAAATCAATTCCTACATGTATCATGACGTCCTCCTTAGATTTTGTTAGTGGATAAAACTCTAATCTAAGCGAGGACGTCCTTTTTGTAAATATCAGGTTGTTCAATGATTTGTACTCACCACCATATGGATTCCTTCTTATATCGCTGAGTAACGCAGATGAATTCGCAGATTCTCGCAAATATTCCGGGATGAAGGTTGAAAGTATTGTGCTTTTGCCTGTCTCTGTTTTTTGTACTGCATGATTTCCTCATAGACCGGGAGAAGAGATTTTTTTGAAATATTGATATAAGCATCGATCGGGATCCAATTCAGATCGGAAAAAAAGATGAGATTTGCAGGTGCTTCATATAATTCGAAGCCTGCCAGATATTGATCTGAGTGTAAAGTCTCTACGATATTATCTCCGTGATATGAAGGTAAAGCACTAAACATGATTTGGATCAAAACCATCAGATATGAGATATATTTTTCAATCAGACTCATTTATTTTTAGGGTTATATGATCTTTTGACGCAGAATAAACATAAGAATGAACCTGATTGAAGTATACAGTTTTGTGCTGAACGGCTGAATGGGAGGACGAACGGATCGTCTGGATTATTGAATCCGCTCGTAATGGGTCACTTCCGGTTCAAATTCCTTTAGAAATATTATTTCATGTTTGGTTTAAAACTTAACTTTATCAGATTATTCAGATGCTTGATTTCTCATCGAATTTTCAGAGATTCTGACGAACTATCCAAGCACCTTAATGAGATATTCTCAACAACTGATAATTCTTTTTTTGAAAATAATTTTGTGCGGACCCTGCTGCAAACCGCTTATCTTGGCATAGTTCCTTTCATCATATTGTGGTAGAACTGTGAAAAATGATTCAGTAGGTTACAGCTACAATTCAGACCTATGACATACGCCGATCAAATATCAAGAAAAAAGCTCTATTGGATTTGTCAGATCGCGGGGTGGATTCTATACATGGCAACATCCATTTTACTGAGTTCTCTTTTTACCGGGGAATTTCATGTCAGAACAGTTTACTTAAGCATTTTGTCTGGTATTTTATTTTTGGGGATCACTCATTATTTGAGGATACTGCTCAATTACTGGGAGGTGTTCAAAGGATCTCTGTTCAAAATTTTTTGGGCAACGGTTGGTGCGATTTTCTTTTCTACAGTAACAGGTGTGGGAGTGATGTATATTGTAATGGCTCTGTTTTTTTATGAGTCATCAGGAGAGATTACCTACTCCAATATTATCATGTCGATGGCCAACGTGGGTGTTATTCTTGCGATTTGGTTCTGCGCATATGCCGCCTTCAAAATTTTTTTCCAGCACCGGGAAAACGAGGTGAGAAAATGGAAGCTGGAAGCTAAACTGCTTGAATCGGAGTATAAGGCTCTCAAGGCGCAGGTAAACCCTCATTTTATTTTCAATGTGCTGAACAACATCCGCAGCCTTGTAGTAGAGAATCCAGAAAAAGCTCGCGATGCCATCACTGCACTTAGTAAACTGTTACGGGTTTCATTTCAGTTAGACAAAGAGCAGCTCATTCCGGTGAAAGAGGAAATCGAAATTGTAAAAGAGTATCTGAACCTGGAGGGGCTTCATCTTGAGGATCGGCTCCGGTTGGAATGGGAGACACATGAAATCCCCGAAAATTTCATGGTTCCGGCACTGGGTATTCAGACCCTGGTGGAAAATGCTATTAAACATGGCATTGCCAAATCACAAAAAGGAGGGCTTTTAAAAGTTTCTGTGAAACACACAGCAGGAATAATCGTGGTAAAAGTAATCAACAGCGGAATGCTGAAACAGAACGGACAGTCTGAGCGTGGTATCGGACTGAATAATCTGAAAAAACGCCTCATGATTTTTGATGAGCGGTCTGACTTGAAACTTGAACAAGTAAAAAACACCGTTGAAGCGACATTAACTCTTTATTCCCATGAAAGTATTAATCGTAGATGATTCACGACTCGCCAGAAACGAGTTGAGGAGACTGCTTCAGAAATTCCCGGTAGTTGAAATTTGTGCAGAAGCGGCTAATGCAGATCAGGCACGTGAAGCGATCCGTGAACACAGTCCGGAAACTATTTTTCTGGATATTGAAATGCCCGGAGAAAACGGATTTGAACTGCTTGCCAGTCTCGACAGAGTGCCCGGCGTGATTTTTACCACAGCGTATGATGAATTTGCAGTACAGGCATTTGAGCAGAATGCGGTAGATTATCTGGTGAAACCAATTGATCCCGGCCGGCTGGAAAAAGCACTTGATCGTGCTATGAATCAATCTTCGGTACCACGCAGGGAAACGGAGGAGAAGATGGGGCCAGAAGATCAGGTTTTTGTGAAAGATGGTGAAAAATGCTGGTTCGTAAAACTGAAACAGATCCGTTTTTTTGTAACGTATGGCAATTACAGCAAAATTTATTTCGATGATGAAAAAGTGCTCGTCAACAAATCGCTCAATTATCTGGAAGCCCGCCTGAACCCGAGGAGATTCTTTCGGGCCAACCGGCAGTTTATCATCAATCTGAATCATGTTAAACAGATTCATCCCTGGAATAACGAAGCTTTTCGTGTGGAGATGAATTGTGGAACGGAGATCGATATCTCCCGAAGAAAATCGCAGCGTTTTAAAGAGTTGCTGAGTTTTTGACCTGAACCGTGTGCTTCCCGCCGGGCCAAAAGGATAATACTGGTGAGGTCGATATTAAAGATTTTGCAGAAGTTGAGTTAGAATTAAAAAAACTGTTATGAACCGAATAGACCGCCTTACAGCTTTGATGATTTTCCTGCAGGGTCGTAAGTATACCGACATTGAGGATATTTCGGAACGATTTGAAGTGAGTGCCCGTACCGTTTACCGCGATTTGAAAGCCCTTCAGGAGGGAGGCCTGCCCCTCGGTTTCGAAAAGGGACGAGGATATTTCCTGGTAGATGGATACCATCTGCCGCCGCTCTTACTTCAGAGGGATGAAGCCGCTTCTTTGTTGATGGCTGAAAAGCTAATCGGTACCATGCAAGACCCCGGACTGACCGAGGCTTTTCGCGCAGCAGTCGAAAAAGTTCGCTCAGTCCTGAAACGTTCAGAAAAAGATTATCTCCAGAAACTGGATGATCGGATCAAATCAGCCTCCTGGACCGGATCTGCAAATGGTGTCCGTACACAAAAACCTTCTGATATTTTCCATTTTTTGCAAAATGCAATTGCCGAAGAAGAATGTATCAGTATCTCTTACAGATCTGCGAAGAGCGAGCACACGGATAGGGAAATAGAACCGGTCGGGATCCTTTTCATCGAAAATCGATGGTATTTGGCGGCCTGGTGCCGAATGAGAAAGGCCTGGCGTACATTCCGAATTACACGAATTGAAGATTACAGACAAACCGGCCAGAAAGCTGAAAAGCAGTTTGATCGTCCGCTTTCCGAATTTCTTAGTTCATTCTCCGGGGATGAAGTAAATCATTTTAAAGCCGTTGTCTGTTTTGACCGGTCTGTACTGGAATATACCGCTGACAGCAAACACCACTACGGGTGGATTTCGGAGCAAAAGTTACCGGAGAAAGTTGAAATGACATTTGAAACTGTCTGTATCGAATCAATGGCGCGCTGGCTACTCTCGTTCGGAAATAAAGCATCAGTACAAACACCCGCTTCACTCAGGGAACGGATTTTTGAACTTTCGGAAGAGCTTTATCGGCATCATACGGGTTCTCCTTCATAAACAGAAGTTCTGAATTGATAGTAGCCTCAGAGAGTCACAAGATAAATTTAAATAAATGAATTTTCATTGCCATAGGGTTGTCAGTGAATAGGATTAAGTTTGATCTGTTTATTAAAATATCAACCAAATCTACACACTGATGATTACACCCAAAGAAATGTTTTTGAAAGAGATGAATGAAGAAGCTCAGGTCACACAGAAAATGCTTGAACGCATTCCCGAAGAGAAGTTCGGGTGGAAGCCCCATCAAAAAAGTATGAGCCTGATTGAACTTTCCAATCATATTGCCGAATTACCCTCATGGGTTGAGATGATTTTAACCACCAGTGAACTCGATTTCAGCAAACAGCCGTATGAGCCAAACGATGCGTCGACAGTTAAAGATTTAATCGATTTTTTTGAAGATTGCCTCGATCGCGGAAAGCATAAGCTAACTCAATCAGATGAAAAAGAGCTGATGAATTCCTGGACTCTTCGCGATGGTGAAATCATCTTTAATAGTGCCAAAAAGTGGGAATTCATCCGTCATACTTTTTGTCAGATTACGCATCACCGGGCCCAGTTAGGCGTTTATCTCAGAATGCTTGATGTTCCCATTCCGAGCAGTTACGGCGGAAGTGCAGACGATCAAAGTTTTTGAGCCGATTGTTTGCCATAAAATTGAACAATCCAGAGATGTTTTATCATAATTAGCGACGAGTCACCGGTATTCCCTAATCTTGCTCAAAAAGCGGGAAACACTGTTTGAGAAGTGAGTGAAATCCACTTTTATATAGAGTTATAATTTCGAACATTACGGACCTTCCCTATTCCATTGGAAAAGCACCAGCGGAACAAGGAGGGACTTTTTAAACTATCCATAAACTCTGCAAAATATCACCCCTTCCCCCGAATAGGTCGGGATTAGGGAGTGGCCGGGGGATGGGTTCGAGTGGATAGGGCTAAAAAAATCTGTTACTGGTATGGGGGAGTTATCGGACGAGCCGATACCGAATCATTATAATTGGCATTTATATAGAAAAACTTGTCTGATGACTTACCCATTATATTATCTTAGACACAATACTTAGAAAATCTTTTATCTTTAAATTTTTTCAATAATAACTTATTGTATTACAATGCATTCAACCAATTACTTCAACACATTTATAGAAGTGGCTGAAGATTTTAAGAGTGATGAAAGCAGAGAACCTGCGATAGGTGGAAAAGGCAAATCCATATCAAAAAAAACAGGGCAATGAGGTCGTCCCGAGGATAAATGAACTAATCAATCCGGTCCGGTGATGCAGGTGGCAATATACCAGCAATTTCCACATGGATCCTGAAAGGCAGCACGACGGTCACCATACTCTTGATTGGCGGGCTCTTCTACAGAGCTGGCTCCTTTGGACAGTGCTTTTTCATAAATTGAATTCACGTGTCGGAGCTGTTTTTGACTTAAAATGATCTATTAATTAAGAAGGTGGTTTTTAGCTATAATTTTATATCGGCAGCCAGAAAACGAAATTTGGATAGTTACAACTCGTTGTAAGCATTCCTGATACGCGATGAACTACTCATTGTTTAAAATCTCTTTTTCCATTATTTGCGCCATCAGCCTGGAACCGGCATCATCTTTTAATTTCAGGTGCGAAATGATGCTTTCGAGATCTTCTCTGTTTCTGTTTTGACTAAGCTTAAAAGCACACTCAAATTTTTCTATCCTGATTTCCAGCCCGACTACTCCGTTGATCTGCCGCTGTACGGAGGGAGGCATGGATTCGAATGAAACGGGTTCTTCAGAGTCTTTTTCATACTTCTTTGTAAGTCGGCTCAAGCTTTTCCTTAAATTTTCACCCTCCAATATTGAAGCTGTTCCCGAAGCGTGAACACTCATGTAATTCCATGTCGGTACGTTGGGATGATTGTACCATGATGAGGAGATATATGAATGCACCTCAGAAAGGAAGATTGCCAAAACTTGTGGTGTGTGCTCAAGCTGCTTCCAGTGAGGATTTCCTTTTGAAACATGTCCCCAAAGCAGCCGGTTTCCCTGTTCATCTATCTGAAGGTCCAGTGGGATATGCGTGGCAACAGGGTATGTATTGGTGGGGGAAACTATTGTGGCAAACCCGTTAGCCCTTATGAAATTTTCAATGACTGCTGCATCTTCAATTTGATAAATTTTTGGGATATACATGGTCCGCGCAAGTTGAATTTAAAGTAATTTCAATTCCCGAATTGTAAGAATTTTTTCTAAAAAATTCGGAATCTGAAGTAAAGAAACTAAATCAGATAGTTTCTCAAGAACCGGTTTTATCTGTCAACTTTCTCACTTTGAACATTCCAAAACAGATCAGACTGCGTGCTTGCTTGGTCATGTCCGGGATCAGCATGGTTGCGTTCAAGAGAAAGCAGAAATTTCTTTCGCCAGAGTCCGCCGCTATAGCCGGTTAGTTTACCATTTTTACCGATGACTCTGTGGCAGGGAATAATGATAGCTATACGGTTCTCACCATTTGTACGAGCCACTGCCCGTACTGCCTGTTTGTTTCCGATTGCCATTGCCTGTTCCTGATAAGATCGGGTCTGACCATAGGGAATAGTTCGAAGCTGATTCCATGCTGTTTTCTGAAAATCCGTACCATGCAGCAGCAGAGGGACACGAAAATTTTTGATAGTTCCTTCAAAATAGGAATTTAGTTCATCTGCCGTTTGCTCGATAATGATATTTGAACCCGGAATAAACACACTGTTCAGTTGGTCTGATAAAATTTTAAGCTGTTTTTCCAGCATTCTTCGATCGGTAAATTCGAGAAGGCAGAGTCCGGTATCTGTGGCGCCAGCGAGCATCGGGCCGAGGGGAGTGGTAATTCTGTTCAAGTGTAAAACTTTGGTATCACATCCTTCCTGTACCGGCTTGCCGATCCAGTTTTTCATCGCTTCTCGAAATCCGCTAAGCGATTCGTAATCGTGATCGAATGCAGTTTGAGCTGTGGTTTCACCATGTTTGATTTGGCCAAGGGCACTTCCAAGCCGGCGCAGGCGCAAATATTCTTGAAATGTTATACCGTGATGCTTTTTGAACCATCTTCTGAGCCGGTTCGGATGGGTGCCTAATTCGGAGATGTCAGTATTGGTCCATCTTTGAGTTGGTTCTTTTTCAACTTCAGTCAGGATTTTTTGCAACCAAACCGGAGTTTCTCTGGAATTGTGAAGTGGTTTGCATCGTTTACAGGGTCGATAACCGGCATTCAGGGCGGCTCTGCTGTCGGGGAAAAATTCAAGATTTTCAGCTTTAGGTTTTTTGGCCGGGCAGACAGGCCTGCAAAAGATTCCTGTAGTTTTCACACCGGTAATAAAAATTCCATCGTAAGATGAATCACGGTTTATAAACGCACGATACATCTCTTCTTTGCGGGGTAAATCATTCATGGGTTTATTCAAAGTTAAGAATGTGCTCAGAATGTAATCAACCCGGAGAGTAGTAATCCACCGAAAAATTGTCAGTGAATGATCAGTGTTATTTCAGGCAATGCGAAAATGTCAGATCGATGTCAATGAGAAATCCGTGCCAAAGGGAATCTGAGACATATTCCCCTGACACGTAATTATTTTACTATCAACGATACAGCAGGCCTATAAGTCATCGAATGTGGAGCTGGCGATCAATCCATGATCGCCATCTCTTCCTTGCTGTCTTTCTTTGAATTATTTGTTTCGATCTGCTTTTTGTGAGCATCGGTCACTTCGAAGAAGTTATACGGGTCGTGGATTGGTTTTTTTTCCAGAATAAGATCAATTAACGGATCCATACGCTCCAGGTACTCTACCTCGAGATCACCGATGACATCCTGTTCAATTTCGTCAACATCTTTCTCATTTTTCTTAGGGAGTATGACTTTTTTGATACCAGCCCGTTTTGCAGCCAGAACCTTTTCTTTGATACCACCAACAGGAAGCACCAGTCCGCGAAGTGTAATTTCGCCGGTCATTGCGATTGTCCCTTTCACTTTTCGCTGAGTAAAAATAGATGCTACAGCTGAAAGCAGAGCGATACCGGCCGATGGGCCATCTTTCGGAACCGCTCCCTGCGGAACGTGGATATGAAGATCCCAGTATTTGAAAGCTTCATCAGGAATATTCAGCTCTTTATAGCGTGCGCGAAGATAACTGATTGCAAGCATAGCTGACTCTTTCATCACTTCACCTAACTGACCGGTGATGTGCAGTTTCCCGGATCCGCGTGATACACTCGCTTCGATAAAGAGAATGTCACCGCCATAGGGAGTCCATGCGAGCCCGGTTGCAACACCGGGAACTGTAGTTCGTTCGGCTACATCAGAGAAGAATTTTCGTTTACCCAGAATATCGGGGATGTCGTTCACTCCTACACTCATCTCTTCTATATCGCCGCTGGCAATTTTGGCAGCCACATTTCGGCAAACTGCACCGATTTGTCGCTCCAGGTTCCTGACACCAGACTCACGCGTGTATTCGTCTATAATCCGGTCAATTGCTGCTTTCGAAATTTTAATCTGTTTGTTATTCAGTCCATTTTCTTCAGTCTGTTTTGGAATGAGATACTTCTTGGCGATCTCAATTTTTTCCTCCTGTGTATATCCGCTGATGTTGATGATCTCCATACGGTCTCGAAGCGGTGCAGGAATAGTATCGAGCGTATTGGCCGTGGCAATGAACATCACCTTCGAGAGGTCATACTCCAGTTCGAGGTAATTATCGGCGAAAGAGTCATTCTGTTCGGGATCCAGTACTTCAAGCAGTGCAGAAGTCGGATCGCCCCGAAAGTCGGAACCCACTTTGTCAATCTCATCCAGCATCATTACCGGATTACCTTTGCCTGCTTTCTTCATTGCTCTGAGTATGCGACCGGGCAGTGCACCGATGTAAGTACGGCGGTGACCGCGGATCTCGGCTTCATCGTGAATGCCGCCCAGGCTAAATCTCTCAAACTCCCGGTTGAGAGCCCGTGCGATAGATTTACCAAGAGAAGTTTTTCCCACGCCCGGAGGCCCGTAGAAGCAGAGGATCGGCGCTTTCATATCTTCTTTAAGTTTCAGCACGGCCAGGTATTCAATAATTCTCTTCTTCACTTTTTCAAGGCCGTAGTGATCTTCGTCCAAAACTTTTCTTGCTCGTTTCAGATCCAGTTTATCCTTGGTGTACTCCCCCCATGGAAGATCGAGGATCCATTCAACATAACTGTGAATGATACCGTAATTGGGAGAGGAGCTGGGCGTCATTTCCAGCCTCTGAATTTCTTTTTTTACAGCTTTGTATGCATCTTCGGGCATATCCTTTTTAGCTTCCAGCCGTTCCCGCAGAACTACAATTTCCTGCTGTTCGCTGTCTTCACCCAAAGCTTCCTGGATTGCTTTCATCTGCTGGCGCAGGTAGAAATCACGCTGTTGGTCATCAATATCCGTTTTTACTTTTGTGCGGATCTCTTCACTCAGGTTCAGCACCTGAAGTTCTTTATTGAGGTGCTCCATCACTTTGTCGAGCCGCTTAGAAAAATCAGTGATTTCCAGGATATCCTGTTTTTCTCCTATGGAAACCTGGAGATTCGATGAGATAAAATTGAGTAAAAATGACGGACTTGAAATATTATTAATGGCGATGGACGCTTCCGATGGAATATTCGGCGAAAGATTCACAATCTTGGTAGCGGTCTCTTTCACTGAACGGATGGATGCATCAAGCTCAATACCCGTCAGGTCCATGTTTTGCCGGATCGGGTTGACTTTTGCCCTGAAAAACGGATCGGTTTGTGTGACCTGTTGAATTTCAAAAATACTTTTTCCCTGAATAACTATACTTTTGCTGCCATCAGGCATCTTAATAAGTTTCAGAATCTGGGCAACTGTACCGAATTGGAAAAGGTCGCCCGGTTCGGGATCTTCAACCGATTCATCTCTTTGAGCAACCACACCGATTGTCTTATCACTTTCATAAGCTTCCTTAACAAGTGCAAGAGATCGGTCTCTTCCCACTGTGATGGGTACAACTACTCCTGGAAATAAAACGGTATTTTTGAGGGGAAGTATGGGGAGGTTATCAGGTACTTCAGATTCACTGAGCTTTTTTTCCTCTTCTTCACTCATCAGGGGGATAGCTTGTTCAAACTCGTCAAAGCCCTCATTTTGATCTTCAAATGCAGTCTCTATTTTAAAGCGTTGATCAAACATGTATAAAATTATTTGGGTTCATTTCTTTTTATTCGTTCAGCCATTGAACTTTCATCCCTCAAATTTCAAAAAAGATGAAATTCGTTAGAAGATCATTTTTAAATAAAACAAATGCTTCAGGGTTTTAAAAGCTGTAAACGATATTTATATCATTTTGTCATTTTTTGGCAAATAGAAAGCCAAAAACGAGTTTGCTACCATAACGTCAGAATCTTCCGAAGGGTTCTGCCAAATTGTGAGGGGCTGTTTGGTTTATGTCAGTTGGGCAGAAGATTTTTTTCGCATATAAAAAATCAGGTTTTACATGTCCTGAAATATATCACAGTTAATTTCAAATTCGACTATTGTATATAAAATTTCAGTCCAATCACCGAAGCACCAAGGATTTCGGATGTTGGCCCTCCATTTCGGCTTTTTAACTGAACAGATGCGTTCAGGTCAAACCAGCGTGTTTCAAATCCGGTTCCGATGCTATAATAACCCGGCAGGTGGGGTGCCATACGCGTTCCGCCCCGAATAGGGAGATAGGGCATCGGCCTGACTTCAACACCAAAATAACTAGTGATGCCTGATGGATTAAAAGCACTTTTTACAATAGAATAAGTAAAATCCCCCATCAGTTTAAGGCGCTTGTACTGGAATAATCCGCCTGCATTGATAGACATCGGTAACAAAACATCAAAATTTTCTTCTCTGGCAAGTGCTGTTAAAATTTCATTGAAAGAATCGAACTGCGATAAGAAATTGTAATGTTCATTCGGAGCGCCTTCAAATAGAATATCAGAAACGGGGCCTGGCCAGTTAACTTCTTCTGTGTGAAGATCTGTTTCGTAAACCATGGGATCACCAGCATAATATACGGCACCAAGATCGGTGACTGAGAAGCTAAGGCGGAGAGATTGTTCGGTTGGAACATCCTGCTGGCGGAGAACAGAAAAATCATCGCCAAATGTGATGAGCCAGGTAAGGCCTATATCCAGTCCAAAACCGATGCCTGAAGGGCGCAGCATATCGCTGAACGTATAATTGGAAGCAGGAGGCTGCCCGGTAAAAAATTGTCCGGCACTTTCTGTGAGAAGCCCGCTGGTGCGCTGATTAAATTGCTGATGATGGTTCCAGGTATTTGTTTCGCTGTTCATCTCGTAGCGATTTTGGTAATCTGCTTCAAGATAGGAGCCTGGCAGTACCACTTTGGGGGCGATACCAATAATAAACTCGGAGAGTTGCGGCAGGAGTCCGTTAAGGAGTGTGAAAGATTCGGCAAACCCGAACGAAAATTCGTGGAGGGTTTGATAACGCTGGTTCAGGGACTGATCAAATGTAATCATTCCGTTTTTCTCAAATATCTGATCGGAAAAAAAACCTTGCCCGAGCTGGTAGCGGCTTGCCACACGTGAACGAAGTGAGAGTGCATAACTTCTTTCGGGGCGAACCCACTTCAGCCCGAACCAGTAAAAATCAGTCTGATTAACAAATTCACTTTCCAGCCTGTTCGGGTCGAAACTTCGGTTTGTAATCTCATCCCGCTGTACATCGTTCAGTGTCTGTTGCAATAGCGAGGGATCGTAAGGAGCTGTAAGGTCAAAAAAGCGATTGAAGCGGTTACGATTACCTGTAACAGGAAGCAGTGAATCAAAATATCCCCCTCCCTGAAGCAGGGAAATTTGGAGCCTGTAGTTTTTTTCCTGGATATAGAGGTTCGCAGGATTTACAAAAAGAGCTTCATAACCGGTCAGGTAGGAAGTGCCTCCTCCGCCCAGTGCCATATTTTCCGTTGTAACAGACATCTGGGCATGAGCCGGAACTTTTGCTATCAGTAACAACAGAAAAGCTGTTATTAATGCAGTAAAATACGGTTTCAGTGAATTCACTCCGGTCCGGTTTAGGTCATCACTTTCAGTTTGGCGGCACGCAGCATCAAGGTTTTTTGCCCCCTGTTTTTGAAAAATATAACAACACGGGTGTCTTTGCCCGACCCGTTTCGCTGAATAATCTTACCGGGACCGAAGGAGGGGTGTAGTACCTGGGTTCCGGGATTAAACGGATCATCATCATATTCATATACATACGAATTGCCGGATGATGATGGCTTTTTGGATTGAACCGGTGATTTCCAATCGTAATCAATTTGACGATCGCTTGATGAGTTGGCTGAACCCCCGTTATTTTGGGGAATGGTCCCGCCCGATTCAGTTCTTACAACACCGGGATCTACTTCATTCAAAAATCTCGAACGAGCCTGTCTCTGTTCCTCACCGTATTTAAAACGCATTTTGCTGAAACTGAAAAAGAGATGTTTTTGTGCCCGTGTGATGGCAACATAAAAAAGCCTGCGCTCCTCTTCAATATTGGATTCTTCACCGTCGCGTGCACCCATGGGAAAGAGGTTTTCTTCAAGTCCAACGATAAATACCACAGGAAATTCCAGCCCTTTAGAGGCGTGAACCGTCATGAGTGTAACTGCAGGTTTGTTTTCGTCGTACTTGTCGGAATCGGTGATTAGACTTATTTCCTGGAGGAAAGAAGCAAGATTTGGTTTTTTAGTGTTCTGCTGGTAATAGGCAATAGCATTCTGTAGTTCAAGAACATTGTCGCGTCGGGTAAGGGCCTGGGCACTGTTTTCTTCCACCAGTGCCTTCATATAGCCGCTCTGTTCCAGCATTTTTTTGGTTACATCCAAAACGGGGGTGCCGGATTTGAGCTCGGATCGCAGATGATCAATCATGATCACAAAATCTTTAATTCGTGCCTTTGCAGGTTTGTAGAGATCGGCGGTTTCAACATTTTTCAGAATGCTCCAGACACTTCTGCGCTCATTACGGGCTTTTTTCAAGATGTCATTCATCGTTTTATTCCCGATTCCACGGCTTGGCTCATTAATAATCCTCAGCAATGCCTGTTCATCATCGGGATTTACCAGGAGTTTTAAATAGGCGAGAACATCCTTTACTTCTTTTCGCTGATAAAAGGAGAGGCCGCCTACAAGCTGGTATGTGATGTTTTTACGCCTCAGTGACTCTTCAAATATCCGGCTTTGATAGTTGGTTCGGTATAAAATGGCAAAATCGTTGTTCTGGTAGCCGTGCCGAAGTTTCAGGTCTTTGATGTAGTTGACAATACGGTTTGCTTCATCACGTTCGTCAAAATTTTCGAGGAGCGTAATGGTGTCGCCTTCTGCATTGTCTGTCCAGAGTGTCTTATCAAGCTGTTTTTGATTTTGTTTAATGATGGAATCGGCGCATTGTAAAATGAATTTGGTAGAGCGATAGTTCTGTTCAAGTGGGATTTGTACCGCACTTTCATAATCCGATTTGAAATTGAGAATGTTCGAAATATCTGCCCCGCGAAAGGAATAGATGCTTTGAGCATCGTCGCCCACAACGCAGAGATTTTTGTATTTATCGGCTAGCAGACTGGTTACTTTATACTGGGCGTGATTGGTATCCTGGTACTCATCAATCAAAATATATCGGAACTTGTCCTGGTATTTTTCCAGCACATCAGGGTGTTCCTGGAACAGTTTTACCGGCTTGATGAGAAGATCGTCAAAATCCATTGCATTGGTTTGCTCAAGGCGAACCTGGTAGATATCGTAAACCTGTGCGGTGATATCGTCAAGCGTGCTGTGTACAAATCTTGTTTTGTAGGCACCGGGCAGAATAAGCTGGTTCTTGGCATCGCTGATTTTTCGTTGAATCGTTCTCGGCTTGATCTCTCTGGGATCGTAATTCAACTCCTTCAGAATCAATTTGATGGCATTTTCCGAATCGCTTGTATCATAGATCGAAAAATTGGATGAGAATCCGATTTTATCTGCCTCAAAGCGTAAAATTTTTGAGAAGATGGAGTGAAATGTACCCATCCACAAACCGGAAGCTTTATCACCGATCAGATTGCGGATACGATCCTGCATTTCGCGTGCAGCTTTGTTGGTAAAGGTGAGTGCCAGAATATTTTGTGGTGTGGCATGGTGCTTCTGGAGCAGGTAGGCAATTCTGTAAGTAAGTACTCTGGTTTTGCCGCTTCCCGCTCCGGCAACAATCAGCAAGGGGCCATTTACGTGTGTGGTAGCGGCCCTCTGCTGTTCATTAAGTTCATTTAGAAAATTCGGTGTGGAAGATTGTCGTGATGAATCGGGTTGTAATGTAAATTTCTGCATGAAAGAATTTAGACTGCTTTGGCTGATCTTTTCAACCTTTCAAAGCTACGAATTATTATAAGAAGAGTGTCGTTTTCTTCAGCGGTTATATTTCAGGTGAGCCGAACAAAAAAGCCCGGCATCAAACCGGGCTTTCCGAAGTCATTGATTAAAAAGTTCACCTTTTTTCTGCGGGAACCCATTCAAGATTCTTTTCACCTACATACAGGGCACGCGGACGAATAAGCCTGTTATTGGCTTTTTGCTCAAAGTAGTGAGCAGTCCACCCGGATACGCGGCTCATCGTAAAGATGCAGGTATACAAATCAGGTTGAATCCCGATAGAATAGTATACCGTAGCTGAGAAAAAGTCTACATTCGGGTCGATGTTTTTCTCATCTTTCATTGTTTTCAGCATTGCTTCAGACCACTCGTAAAGATATTCGTGACCGGTTTCTTCAGAAAGTGTTTTCGACATTTTTCTGAGGTGAACAGCTCTCGGATCGAAGGTTTTGTACACTCTGTGGCCAAATCCCATGATTTTTTCTTTACGATCCAGTTTACCTTTGGTAAAAGCAACCGGATCGGCATCATCACCCTGATCTTTCAATTTCAAAAGTGTTTTCATCACGGCAGTGTTAGCGCCTCCATGCAGCGGGCCTTTCAGAGCACCAATGGCACCTGTTACAGCAGAAAAAATATCGGATTCCGTCGCACAGATGGTACGGCAGGTGAATGTGGATGCGTTCATTCCGTGTTCTGCATGGAGAACCAGGCAGAGGTCCATCGTTCTCTCGGCAGCTTCTCCGGGCTTTTCCCCGTTTAGCATATAGAGAAAGTTAAATGCTGTGCTTCCCTCATTCAGAGGGGCAACAATCTCATTACCGTTGCGTGCCCTGTCGAACGCGGCAATAATGGTTGGCATCTGCGCTGTAAGAGTGATAGCATAGCTATTGTCACCTTCAGTCTCATCTACAAAATCGGCCAGCATCGAAACGGCGGTTCTCAGAACAGCCATTGGTTCAGCTTTTTTGTTGGTGGATTGAATATAGCTTAGTACCGGTTCGGGTAACTCACGTTTATTGCGGAGCTGTTTGTTCAGGTCATCAAGTTCCTGTTTATTTGGCAGCCGGTCGTTCCACAATAGAAAACAAACCTCTTCGAAAGTTGCATTTTCTGCGAGAGTGTCAATGTGATACCCGGAATAAATTAAATCTCCCGACTGTCCGTCGATGAAACTTTTGGTCGTGGAAAATGCCACGATTCCGTCGAGCCCTTTGTTGATGTGGGGATATTCGCTTAGATCAATTTTTTGTAGGTTGTGCTCCGCCATTTCGTCTGTCAGTATTAATAAGTTTTTAATTACGGTTTGCGTTGCTTCAAGCTGTCATGAGCAGATTCGTTACGCCTCTTGCAGGGGCAGATGTTGTTACCTCCTGAGTTGAATTACTTTACAACGCAGATTAGTTCCAATAAGATTATAAAATACAAAACAGCCTTTGAATATAGAAGTGTTTTTGAAACGGATAGTGATCTTTTCAACTGTTTTTACCAAACCTCATGTAAAACTGAAAGGATATAACCTGAGTTCGATTAATGAATTTGTTAAAGAAAGTCCCCCTTAAAAAAGGGGGAAACAGGGGGATGTTCATCAGAATTTAGCAAAAATCAATGAACACCCCTCTAAATCCCTCCTTTTTAGGGGAGACTTTTTCAATAATAGAACTCAGGGTATATAGAATGATTCATGTTGCATGTTGATTGGGTTTTTTTCAGCAAGATTAGTCCGATGACACTCCCTCACTTTTACAGATGACACGGTATTATTGTGAATTGACACAAGGCTGTAATCAGGCAGGATTTTTTTATTTAAGGATAGACTTTGCCTCATCCCAAAAAGCATCCATCTCTTCGAGGTTTGATTCAGTAATCGACTTTCCCTTTTCGGTTAGTTTTTTTTCGATGTAGCGGAAACGTTTATCAAATTTTTTGTTTGCCATCCGGATGGAATCTTCGGCATTCAGGTTAAGAAGCCGTCCCACATTTACGAGACTGAAGAGCAGGTCGCCAAATTCCTCTTTCTGTTCGCTCGCTGATTGTCCGGATAGAGATTCACGCCATTCATCAATCTCTTCGTTCAGTTTTTCCCATGCAAGCTGCCATTCAGCCCAATCGAATCCGACATTAGCCGCTTTCTCCTGCATGCGTTGTGCACGGATCAAACCAGGTAAATGTTTTGGAATGCCATCCAGAATGGACTCTTTGCCTTCGGTGAGTTTTATAGATTCCCAGTTTGAGGCTACCTCGTTTTCATCACTTACGATCGTATTTCCAAAAACATGAGGGTGGCGGCGGATCAGTTTTTCGGAAATTCCCCGGATCACATCTTCAATTGAAAAACGACCGGATTCTGATGCCATTTTGCTGTGAAAGATCACGTGCAATAGAAGATCGCCCAGCTCTTTGGAAAGTTCATCGTAATCTTTCTTATCGATGGCTTCAACCGCTTCGTATGCTTCTTCGATCAGGTTATCTTTGATCGAGTCGTGCGTCTGTCTGCGGTCCCAGGGACACTCTTTTCGCAGAATGGAAATCAGTTCAACAAGATTTTCAAATTTTGAGGATGGATTCATTAATGAGTGAGTCGAGTTGAATGAGAGCTGTTTTTGATTAACGATTTTTTAGCTACGCTCTGCATGTAGATTACGTCTCACGCTTTTTCTTCTCGGCTGCGGGGAACAGAACATTGTTCAGGATTAGGCGGTAACCGGGACTGTTCGTGTGCAGGCTCAGGTCTGTGGGAGGGTCGCCCACACGGTGAGTGTAATCCTCGGGGTCGTGTCCTCCGTAAAATGTGAAGGTTCCTTCACCGTGGTTTCCATGTATATACTTGGCTTGATCACGTCCTGGCGACTCACCCAGAATTACCACATTGTTTTTGATTTTATCGGTTTGGAACGCGGTGGCCTGCCCGTAAAATCCGCGGATACTGCTAACGTGATTTTGAGTCAGCATCGTTGGTACGGGGTCCCATTTTGCCGAAAATTCAAACAGTGTAAAATAATCCAGGCTTTCACTGATACGGTTCAGGTCTACTTCGATATCGATATCAGCATGCTCGTAGATATACGGGTCGGTTTCCACCTCGAAGTTTTCAAATGCAAAGGTGTTACTGTAGTTGAGTCTTTGATTAGCATTCGGGTCAATGGGATCTCCATCGAGCGGGGTTGGGACAATATCGAGGCCTTCGGCGGCGAGTGCAATGTCAAATGTATCGGTAGCGGAACACATGGCAAACATAAATCCGCCAGCAGCAACAAAGTCACGAATTTCATGAACTACTGCAAGCTTTAACTGGCTAACTTTTTCAAAGCCGAGGTTATTGGCCATTTCTTCAAGATTCCGTACTCTCGAAATGTACCAGGGTTCGTTTCGGTACATGGCCCAGAATTTTCCGAACTGGCCGGTAAAATCTTCGTGATGCAGGTGGAGCCAGTCATAATCTTCAAGTACACCAGACAAAATCTCTTCATCGTACACAGTATCATAGGGAATTTCAGCATAGTCGAGGGCAAGGGTTACTGCATCATCCCAGGGGAGTGCCTGCGGTGGGGTATAAACAGCAATGGTGGGGGCAACTTCGAGGTTAATGGCCGCCATGTTTACATCAGGGCGTTCGACTTCCTGCACAATCTGTTGGGCTTCAGATTCGGAAATTATTTCAACACGTACATTTCGGGTGCGGCTTTTTCGAACAATATCATTTTCATTTGTGGTTAAAAAAGAGCCGCCCCGGTAATTGAGAAGCCACATTCCCGTTTCTCCATCGGCTACATGATTAAAAATGATGCCGTATGCTTTAAGGTGATCGCTCTGAGAACCATCCATAGGAATAAGTACACGTTCCTGGGCATGCAATCCAATTGAAGTAAGAGTTACAATCAGAAGTGTTAAAAAAGCTGATCTGAACATGGCTATATAGAAGTGATTTCTAATTCTTGTAATTTTTTTCGAATAAAAGGGGCATAAAATCCATCGGGAAATTCCATCAGGATATCTTCGTATAGTTCATAAAGATCATCTTTGGAATATGTGATCATAGCTGTTTCACCCAGAAAATCATACATAAAAGGCGAATCAGGCAATTCAGTTTCAGTGAGCAGATAGTTTTCAATCAATGAAGCTTTGTCCCAAAGCAGTCTTTCTTTTAACGGGCTGTACGGCTGGGAGCGTATGACCCGTTCGATGAGATTTAGAACCAATCCATCATAAACTACTGGTAGAGATGAACTAAGCTCAACGATCAGGTCATCGGCAAAATTGTTTTGTGAGTTTGCAAGAATGGGTTCCAGTTTCTGGAGTGCATCATTATAGTTGCCCACATGAATATCGTACAGGCTGCCGCTGATGGTATCGAGTACTGCCCCGGTTGTATCGGCTCTTTTGCCGTTCTTGATCCACATCCTCAGTTTAATGGCATCGTTTGCGTAGTAGGATGTATGGCGGCGTTCCAGGCTTCGAAGTTGTATTTCGGCAAATTCATAATCACCGGCGAAGAAATCTGACAGGCTCACATAATATCTTGCGCGCTCAGAAAGATTGGAATTATCAGTTGCCCGGTCGGCACGAGTGAGAGTTTGCCTGGCTGTTACAAAATCCTTTTTAAAAAGAGCAATCCTGCCTTCGGCATAATACAAATGTGACTGACTCTGGCGATCGGAATGCTGCTGCATCTTTTCAAACCAATACTCAGCCTTTTCAAGGTCCTTGAAAAAGTCAACAGAGAGGTCAATGATGCGGGAATAAGCCCGGTTAGCACGCTCGTAGCCCGGGGCTGTTGTAAGCAGGGTTTCGTTATAATCATACGCCAGGTTGTAAAGCTCCTTATGGCGCGCATCTGTTTCGAGATTGTTTTGCTGCAGATATTGCGCCCACTGGATGTAAGCAAAGCCAAGCTCCTCTTTAGCGCGGAATTGAACAGACTCTTCACTGTTATCAAGATAATATTCAAGAGCCTGAACACCCAGTTCAAATTGTCGTGCAGAGATAAGTTGGTTCGCAAGTGTGAAAAGTGAGTGAATTGTATAGTTAGTTTGACTTTCATACTGCCGGGCAAAAACAAATGCACGCTGGTACTCTTCGGTTTCCATAAGCAGCCAGGTAAGTAACTGGTAGAGTGGAGAGTAGGCTCTGTGGCTGAAATCCAGGTCCATAAGCTGGTCTTCCAGTTCGAATGCCGCTATTTGGTAAAGGTTATTGTCTCTCATTCTCAGAAATCGTTGCTGCACCAGGCTCATCTGATCCGGGGAGTTAATAATTAACCTGAAATATTGCTGCACCGATTCTTCAAACCGGCCAGCCTGCATATAGGTATTAGCCAGTTCATTCAGAAATAGTGTTTCATCTTGAAGAAAAGCTTGCGCATCTTTATAAAGATCTATGGCTGCGTCATATTCCTGGCGGTCGAGCATGGATGCCCCGATCGTATAATAAGCCTGGATATTTCCTGAATTTGTCTCTGCTTTCGATGCCCAAACCTCCCGTGCCTGTTCCCGGTCACCACTCAGGTGGAGAATTTCTGCCAGCCGCATCGCCGCCTGCAGGGTAAAACGGTTTTGATCGATCTGTTCACGAGCAATTTGTTCTGCCTCATCAAACTGCTTCAGGTTTATAAGGCATTCTGTATAGAGGTCAAAAAAGACATACGAACGGGGGTTATTCTCATAGAGATTTTCCAGTATGGGGAGAGCTTCTTCGTAGTTCTGCTGCTGCATCATACGATTGGCCTGCTGGTATTGATCTGTTTGGGCGGAGGTCAGATCAACCAGTAAAAAGAGAAAAAGCAGAGAGGAGATCAGGGCTTTCATGAAGCGTTGAAAAATATTTTTTGATGAATTTTGGGCATGTTCAATTTCAGTTGCTGATAAAATTTGTTGAGAGGAAATCCAACTACATTATAGTAATCACCTTCAATTTTTTCTACAAACAGAGAGCCAAAATCGTCCTGAATCCCATAAGCTCCTGCTTTATCAAAAGGGCTGCCTGTAGAAATATAATAATTAATTTCATGGTCGGTTAACGCAGAAAATGTAACTTTTGTTCTTTGTTCAAATGTAAAATCATCAATGATTTCTCCGCGGGCGTCAGTAACAGCGATAAAAACTCCGGTATAGACTTCGTGAGTTTGGTTGCTCAGCATCCGGAGCATCTCTTTTGCTTCCGGTTCATTATTCGGCTTCCCCAAAGTTTTTTTACGGAACCAAACAATCGTGTCAGCTGCAATTATGAAAGATCCGGGATGTTTTTTTGCTACATCTTCACCTTTTATTTTGGCAAGTTTCTGAACGAGCTCCGGAGGTGCTGAAGATTTAACCGAATTTTCATCCGCTGATGATGGTGATATCGAAAAACGAAAATTCAACTGTTTGAAGAGTTGAGCCCGACGCGGGCTGGCTGATGCAAGTACAATATTCATGAAACCGATTCTGTGCAGGTAGCAGTAATTTAATGTTAACGCTGAAGTCTCTTTTTCTGTTTTCAGATATTTGAATAACTTACGCAAACAATATTCCTAATGAAATAAAATTGGATTAACCATGCCTGCAAAACCAAGGAAGTACAAAAAAAAGAAGAAGAAAGAAGTAAAGCCTATGCTATTCACAACGTTGAATTATAAACTTTTGGGGCTTGGAGTTTTGCTCGTGGTTATAGGGTTTACGGCGATGAGAATTGAAAATGAAGTTTATGGTTTTGTATCGCTCTTTATTTCACCCGTAGTTATCCTCACCGGGTACATGGTGGTCATTTATGCTATTCTGAAAAGAGACCACAAGCTCGAAAACCCATCAACCAAGCCTTCTTAAAATACATTGTATCGGCTCATAAACTATCTTTTTGTCTTTGTAGTTGTTTACCTGTTTATTCTTGAGGCCGGAATGCAGGATCATGCTATGCTGATTGCAGGTTTTATCCTGTCTGGAGTAGTCGCTTATGTTGCTTTTTTGGGTAACTGGATCACACTCGATGCTACAAAAGGCGTGATTATTCTTGGAACTATTACACTCGGTTTTGGGGGATGGGCACTTGCCGCTGCAATAATCTTCTTTTTTGTTACAAGCAGTTTCTTTACCCGTAAAAAACGCGTACTTGGAGTATTTGATGAAAATAAACTAAACACACACCCTCATCTGCAAAAAAGGCGTGACGGATACCAGATATGGGCGAATGGATTTTGGCTAACCTGTTTTTTAATTGGATGGTTTTTGTTGGGTATCGATGGATTTCTGGTTGCTGCATTCACAGCTCTCGCTACATCCACATCGGATACATGGGCCACGGAAATCGGTACATTAAATCCGGGAAAAACCTGGGAAATTACAACCGGTAAACCTGTTGAACCGGGTGTTGACGGTGGCATCAGTGTGAAAGGAACTATGGCAGCACTGGCAGGGGCGGCAGCGATCGCGTCTTTTATTTTTTTATCAGATTTTTTGGTGCCTTCAGGAATGTTCTTTATTGTCTTTCTTTTTGGACTGGCAGGGTGTTTTGCCGACTCTATACTGGGCGCAGTAATTATCAACAAATCCATTACACTACCCATACCTGAAGATTTTAGCGGCAATCACAATTCTTTTGCAAATAGTTTTGTGAACTGGGCATCTACTGGTATAAGTGGAATTCTTGCATTAATCATCACACAACTTCTTTTCTGATGAAATCTAAATGGTATAAAAAACTTCACTGGCAAATTATAATCGGTCTGATTTTAGGGCTTTTTTGGGGTTTGCTCGCCGGGGCACTGGGTATGGCAGATTTTACCTCAGTGTACATTCGCCCGGTAGGTACAATCTTTATCGATTTACTAAAGGTGATCGCTGTTCCGCTTGTTCTTGCGTCTCTGGTCGTTGGTGTATCCAGTCTGAATGATATTACCCGGTTATCAAAAATGGGAGGGAAAACAGTAGCTATCTATATGGTAACCACCATGTTTGCCATTACCATTGGCCTTACTGTTGTAAATATAATGCAGCCGGGAGCAACACTCCCTGAAGAAACCCGTGCATCATTGATGGAGAGTTATGGTGAAAATGTAGAAGGCCGGGATGTGGATGCTGATGTGTTACAAGAACGTACCTTCATGGAATTTTTTGTGGACATTGTACCTGAAAACTTTTTTGAAGCCGCAGGTGATAACTCAAACATGCTTCAGATCGTGTTTGTGGCCATTCTTCTGGGCATCGGAATTGTAAATATTCCGGCGCAGAAAGGGGCGCCGCTGGTTAACTTTTTTGAATCACTCAATGATGTTATCATCAAAATCGTGGATCTGATCATGAAAACAGCTCCATACGGCGTTTTTGCTCTGATGGCGGCTGTAATTGTCGATCTGACTGGAGATGATCTTGGACAGGCAGTTGTTCTTTTAAGGGCGCTTGGCTGGTACTGTCTGGCCGTTATAATCGGGTTAATTTTGCATGTTTTAATTGTCTATTCAACCTTGTTTAAGCTATTCAGTAAGATGAAGCTCAGGGATTTTTTCAAAGCCATCCAGCCTGCTGTACTTTTGGGCTTCAGTACCAGCTCGAGCCTTGCAACACTCCCGGTAACGATGGAGCGGGTTGAGAAGAATCTCGGTGTGAACGAAGAAGTATCCAGTTTTGTGCTTCCGGTAGGAGCTACTATCAACATGGACGGAACCAGTCTCTATCAGGCGATTGCTGCCGTTTTTATTGCCCAGGCTTTAGGTATGGACCTCTCTTTAACCCAGCAGTTGACCATAGTGCTGACAGCAACAGCCGCTTCTATCGGTACGGCCGGGGTGCCAGGTGCAGGTATCATAATGCTGGTAATTGTCTTACAGGCTGTTCAGGTACCCATTGAGGGAATTGCGCTGATATTAGGTGTAGACCGGATTTTGGACATGGCGAGAACCGCAGTTAACGTTACGGGTGATGCCGCCGTTTCGGTAGCTGTTGCATCGACAGAAAATATGCTTGGAAATCTCCATTTCGATGATGATGATTAATTAGCGCAGCCACGGAAACTATTGAAGCTTAAAAAGGTTTAACAAAGGAAGTATCAACAAGACAGATAATCATCACGGGTGAACTTTTAGAAATTATGTTCAAGTTAATGCTTTTTCTGCTGGCCGGTTTTTTGCAGATGGTAGAATTACATCAAGCGGAGAAAAACTTCTCTTTAGATAACATTGACCATAGCAGCTATGAGTTTCAACTGAATTCAGGCATCGAAGCTTATTATCAGACAGATTGGGAAACAGCGCGAAATATTTTTAACGACATGAAAATGCAGAATCCCGATGACCCACGTCCCTGGTTTTTTAAATCGATGATGCCGTTTCTCGAATATTTTTTTGTAGATCAAAGCAGTGAACTTGCAGATGAGTTCCTTACAATGTCTGAGCGTGCCGTTGATTTAAGTCAAAAAAAACTGGAAGAGTCGCCCGATGATACCACTATGGTTCTGATGCTGAGCGGGCTGCATGGTTACAGAGGGCTGGTGGCTGCCGGGCAAAATCGCCACAGGATTGCGCTTAGCAGCGGTCTTACAGGTTTTAATTATACACGTAAACTCCTTTCAATTAATTCTGACCGTCCCGATGCCCGAATTGGGCGGGGTATGTTTTATTACATGATTGGCAGCATACCCAGCGGTATGAGATGGGCATCGAACATGATTGGTTTTCGTGCGGATATTGAAGACGGTTTCGATGAATTAAAAAAAGCGGCTGAAAGTGATTCTTATATCAGCAACGATGCGAAGATGATGCTGATGTATCTATACGACAAAGAGGAGAGGTACAAGGATGCACTTTATTACGCTGAAATGCTGACTAATGCATTGCCCGGCAATGTTATTTTTCTTTTCAAGAAAGCAAATATTTTGGAAAATCTTGGCAATAAGAGCGAAGCGGCAGACGTATATAAAAAAATTGTTGCAAAAAATAATCCGAGTTTGGAGAGTATCACCCGAAAAAGTGAAGAAAAAATTGCTGAACTGAAAAAAAGTTAAAAAAGAGTAGCATATAATTAAATATATTCTAACTTTAGAAGGGGATAGTGCTTTCGATATCTAACCATGCGGCCGCAGCCTATGCGAAAAGAGTTACAAACCTTTTTATATAGAGTTTCATTTCTTTGCCTGATATTAATTTCAATGGCAGCAGGTTACGCATTGGCTCAGGTTGAAATAACGGGAGAGGGGTCATATGACATACGTTTCACTAAAGACCAGACGCAGATTCAAGGCAGTTCAGTAGTCATTTCTTTATCACAGCTTCATCAATTTATTTCACTGGAGAACAGACTGCAAGCTTCTGAATGGAGGCATTATGGTGAAAATGATGAGATTGATTCTGGATTCTATCTTGAAGATGGACCTCAGTTTGTATCACCAGGGCGAATACAATTGACCGAAACTGACGAGAAAACATTTTTTGCAATTTCTTTCAGTAACAAAAGTGAAGTGCAATTTTCAAGCACGGTAGTTGCATTTGATTTTAAATATCACCATCAGAATATCCTCCGGAATTATCGATTGTCGCTCCATTATAAAGTAAATGATGATAACTGGCGCATGGCAGAAGGTGGTATTATCCAGACATCCAGCCTTGGTGCTTCAGAAAGCGATGAATGGGAATCATTTTCAACTCAGCTGAATATCGATGACATTTATTTGAGAGAAAACGATGAAATTCACCTGAAGTGGGTATTTGAAAGTTCAGATGATATTGAACCAAATCTTTCACTTCTGCTCCAGGGGATTGAAATGACGCCGGTAAAGAGTACCGTTCCTGAATTGGAACGAGGGGATTTGATCATCACGGAAATTCTGCCATCTGTAGCAGTTGACGGTACAGATTTTGAATATGTTGAATTGTATAATCCATCACAAAAGCCGGTAGCTCTGAAAGGACTGGAAATTGTCAGTTCCGGAAATAGCAGAGTTATCCAGCGGGATGTCGAGATACCTCCTTACAGTCTGTTTGTACTTTCAAATGTGGATATCTCTGGGTTTGATGGCGTACGCAACAGCTACAGTTACCATGGGTCTGTGATTACCTCATCTGCCGGCCGAATTGAGTTGATACAATACAACAATGTATTAGCCTCTGCTGCTTATGAAATACAGGAACCCGGTATTGCTCTTCAGCTCGACAGAGTCCTGAGCGCATATGATGGCTATACAAGCCTTCAGAATCTGCGTCCTGCTGAAGAATCATTTTATCCCGATCTTGCGGGAAGCCCCGGAAATTTCTCCTCAACAGTTCCGCTGTACAAAAAAACGATCGAAAGAAGCGGTTGGCACCTTTTGGCGCCTCCCGGAAGATTAGTGGCACGGCTCAACCGGTCTTCCGCTGTGAGGTTTTATACAATGAACATGGAGCCAGTTTCCGTTGATCAGATCGAGCCATTTGAAACCGTTTTTGTTCATAAAGAAAATAATACCCCGGTTACTCTTTTTGCTGAAGCGTTTACACGTCCTGGAGGATCTTCATCCATTGAAATGACTCAGCCGGCAAGGCATATAAATCTCGGCTCTTTCAGAACACCAGATATTACCAGCCTTAACCGTGTGGTGAAGAGAAACGATGAACGACTGGCACCTGTACTGAATGTTTGGAATGAGAATCGTCAAAAGTTTGAACCAGGTTTTGTAAATGAAATTTCACTGAATAACTGGACCCCATTTTCCTACAATCAAACTGTTTCAGATCGCCTGGATGTGGACAGGGGCGGTACTTCATCAGCGGGTGTGTATCTGGAGCGGTTTATACCTTTCCGCCTTTATGATGGAAGTGGTAATAACAAAGTGCTTCAAGACGAGGCTATTCTTGGTTTTATGAGTCACACGGTTCAGCGCGATGAAAGGCGTTATGATCTGCCAAGGCTGGTTACCCATTTCGCAGATGATGATACGCCTATAAGAGAATCAGTACTTTACCTTTCATCTCAGGAAGCAGAAGCACCGGCAAATTCTTTTATTCATTTTCCTTTCGATCCTGCAGAAGCCCGGCGAGCCGGTATAGGTTACCAGTTTTCATCTACTGGTGGAAACGCCTCACTTGAATGGGATTTACGCAACGATATACCCGATGAATGGGTGCTCACACTCGAAGATACACATACCGGGAACACAGTGGATATGCGAGAAGTGAGCAGTTACCGCTTTCGATACAACACTGAAGTTTCGGAACAGAGGCAGGGAATAAAAGCCGGTTTATCCGTTTTTGAACCAACAGCACGGAACCGTTTTGTCGTTGCGATAGAACCTTTCGAGGCGATTCCCGAAGAAGAAACAGAAGAACAAAGGTCTGGATCTGTTGAGTTACGTCAAAATTATCCGAACCCATTCAATCCTGCAACAAATATTACTTTTTACCTTCCGGAAGACAGGGCAGTAAAAGTTGGCATATATAATATTGTTGGCCAGCAGGTGGCATTGCTTGCAGATGAAACTATGTCTGCAGGAGAACACTCAATTGTCTGGGATGCAGGCAGTAAACCAAGCGGCATTTACATCGTTCAGCTTGAAACCGGAAATCGAATTCTTACGAGAAAAATAACATTGATTAAATAAGTACAATGTTATTTATATTCAGGAATACAGGCACGGGGTCATATTTTCTTGAATCTCATTTTTATCTTGCCCCAATATTTCATTAATTCAGTTAATTGTTAAGATTAAATAAGACTATTTCTTCCAGTTTACATGCAGTTTAAAACAGCTCAGGGTGTTGACGTACCGGAACTTGGTATGGGCACACACAGGTTATACGGCAAAGATTGTAAAAATTCAGTTCTTAACGCACTCGATATAGGGTATCGCCACATCGACACGGCTCAGATATACAAAAATGAAAAAGAAGTTGGAGATGCGATATACGCTTCTCCGGTTGATCGTGAAGACCTTTTTTTAACAACCAAAGTTTGGCATACCAGTCTCGATCACGATGATGTATTACACTCCGTTGAAGAAAGTCTTCGTCTGCTTCGAACACCGTTTATTGACCTTTTACTTATCCACTGGCCAAACTCTCAATATTCGCTTCAGCAAACATTTGAAGCGATGCTGGCTCTGAGAGACCAGGGGAAAGTGCTAAATATTGGTGTCAGCAATTTTCCTGTTGGTCTTACTAAAGAGGTTATCCAGGACTTGCGAATGCCTATTCTAACCAACCAGGTGGAATTTCACCCTTTTCTCGGACAATTTGATCTGCTCGATCTTACCTACGATCACGATTTTATAATTACTGCTTACAGCCCGCTTGCTCAAGGACAGGTTATGAATGATGAAACCTTAATAAGTATTGCTGAGGAATATGGGAAATCACCGGCTCAAATTTCGCTGAGATGGCTGATCGAACAGGAAAATGTTGTTGCAATTCCTAAAGCAACCTCACGAGAACATCTCGAAAGTAATTTTAATATTTACGACTTTGAGCTTTCCGACGATCATTTTGAACAGATCGATAATCTTGAAAAGAACCGTAGAATTGTTAGTCCTACTTTTGCACCAAAATGGGATGAATGACACTAACCCGGATTTCTCACTAAGAGATTTTCTGAACAGTAAGGCTTTACTACGCTGCCCACTACGTTATATCAAAAATTTACACTTCGTTTAATATATTTACTGAGTGCACCGAGCGAAGCGATTTCCGTGAAACGAAATCCGGGTTAGCATCGTATGAATTCAGAACATACATCGAAAAATCAAAGACTTTTCCAGCTTTGGTATCGTTTGGACAGCTATGATCTTTTTTTTACACTCTGATTAGTAACTTTTTTGTAAGATATCCGGGCTCAATGGTTTGAATTTGGAACGTTAGCCGACGTATCTGCATTTTTTAAGTATAGTAAACCAGACATGGAGCTTCACAACAAGAGGACAGCTTCATACTCAACAAATAAATGCTAACTTAGTTCGAAAAATGTTTAAAAAGTCTGATTATTATATTTTATTAGCAGCCCTGTTTTCTATGATTTTATCAATCATTTTATGGTTTGGAGTCGATCAGGATGCTGGTCTTTATGTTGCCATCTGGGTGCCTTCGATTCTCGGATTTGGTGCATATTTTAAAATAATTTCACGGAGGAACTGATTATGAGTGCGCCATTTTTATTCACATCCGGACTGATTGTTCTGATTATTTTTTTAATAGGGGTAGTATATACTTACAAAGAGTTTCAGGAAATGATCGAAAACCCTTCGGAATATCGCAGGGACCGATCAGAAGAACCTGATGTTGTAGATAAGAAATAATAGAGCTTTATTTCCATTTTGTAACTGCTTTAGAGAGTAACTCACGTTCTTTATTATAAAGGGATTGGTACATAACCCCTGAATCCTTTAAAGATTCATTCTGTGCCAAAAGTATTTTATCCCGGCTCTTTGCTTCTCCGGTGTATTGAATCTGAATTTCATGACATTTTTTTGATTTCATCTCTTCAGAGTGCATGAAGCCAGTTGACCAATCGATAAACTTCACATTGTTAACGTGATTGTTCATATCCAGGTCATGCTGGCCTGTTTTTGCAATAAAATCAAGGTCTTTACTTTCGGATTGCGGGATTGTTGAACGGTCAGCCGGTAAAACATGCCCGTAGTTATGGTCCCCGAATTGCATGACTTCCTGAGGAATTTTTACAGGCCTTTTCTTTTTGATGTCAAGCATCATCCACTGGCTCAATCCCAGTGCGATCCTCTTGTTATCGATGTCGCGCAATTCATAATCGCGAAATGCCCGGATTCCATTTCCCGGAGATGGCCAGGTTGTAACACGAACTTCTTCCCATCTTTTTGGAAAGCGTATAACCTGGACATGAAGTCTGTACAAAATCCATGTCATGCCTTTTTTCATTAGGTCGCTGATATCAAAATATAGCTTTTGTGCATGTAAGCCGGCTGCTTCCTGAAAATAATTGCAAATTGATGACAGGGTAGCCTTCCCGCTATTTTCAACCTCGTAGGACCGGATTCTGAATAGCTCTGTGTTATATTTATTGGTTTCTTCTGAATCTATCATTATTTCACTAAAGGTTTACTGGATTTATTCTTTCGGAAACTATATAGTTTGTTGGGCAGATACAATTCAGAGGCTTTCTTAACCGTTTTTAGTTTTAATGGAAGTTTACAAGATTACAATTTTTGTTGATACGATTAACTTATTGTATACAATTTTATGGCAATTAAAATAAGAAAAAAATCAATTTTATTATTGAATTATGATCCTTGAAAAGTGTTGTTTCGAGTGTGTTCACTTAAGTATTGTTAGAGTTTTATAACATTCGATATGTTTTAATCATTTCTCTTCTATCATCTATACAATGTTGAAAATTGCTTTTTTCTGCTAATAGTAAGCTATAATTGTTTCGTGAAGAACTTAAACTTCATAAATAATTTACGGTTGTACTTTCTGATACTTTTCTCTTTTCAAGGTTTATTTTGTGGCCTAAATAAAGGTTATAAATCATTCTTTTCAGGTTAGTTGTTAAGAAAAGGCTGCGGATGTGGATAACTTTACTGATTTGTGGAAAAGTAATTGATTTTTTCCTTGATGCGGTAGGGTCACTCGGATATATTGCCTTTTGTTCTAAATCACTTTACAAATTGAATCGTTCTACCGGAACAACCCATCATTAAGATCATCATAATTATTTAGCAAGTTCAGTAAACAGGAGAATTATATCTATGAAATTCAGTCGATTATACACAAAGAAAGAATGGAAATCACCATATGGAAATCTGAAATTTGATCAAAGGCGTTCTGAAATTAAGAATCCTGACGGATCCAAAATTTTTGGAATGGAAAATGTTGTGGTTCCGAGCGGTTGGTCACAAGTAGCAACTGATATCATTGCCCAAAAATATTTCCGAAAAGCAGGTGTTCCAGTCCGGCTGAAAAAAATACCTGAAAAAGGCGTTCCAAAATGGTTGCAGCGTTCCAAAGCCGATGAGAGTGAACTGAAAAAAATTGAGAAAGAAAAACGTTACACTCACGAAATTGACAGCCGCCAGGTGTTTAGCCGACTTGCTGGTTGCTGGACCTACTGGGGCTGGAAGCACGACTACTTTAACTCCGAAGAAGACGCAAAAGTTTTCTATGATGAACTCTGCTACATGCTCGCCAACCAGATGGCAGCACCTAACAGCCCGCAATGGTTTAACACCGGATTACATTGGGCCTACGGGATCAACGGACCAGCACAAGGTCACTACTATGTGGATGCAAATACTGGCAAGCTTACCCGTTCAACAGATGCCTACACGCATCCGCAGCCTCATGCCTGTTTCATTCAGAGCATTGATGACGACCTCGTCAATGAAGGTGGTATCATGGATCTCTGGGTTCGTGAGGCGAGACTCTTCAAATATGGTTCGGGAACCGGATCCAACTTTTCTGAGCTTCGCGGTTCAGGTGAAAAATTGAGTGGCGGCGGTAAATCATCTGGCCTGATGAGTTTTCTGAAAATCGGTGACCGCGCAGCCGGTGCCATCAAATCGGGAGGAACAACCCGGCGGGCAGCCAAAATGGTGACCCTGGATCTGGATCATCCCGACATTGAAGAGTACATCAACTGGAAAGTTCGGGAGGAACAGAAGGTTGCTGCAATTGTAACCGGTTCTAAAATCACAGAAAAACACCTGAAAAAGATTATCGGCCTCTGCCACCAGCCGGTTGAAGTGGACGGCAAGATGCTGAATGGAGCAGTTAGCCGGGATCCAATTAAAAATAAAGAACTGGGAACGGTCATTCGCGAGGCAAAACGCGATCAGGTTCCTCTCAACTATATCGAGCGGGTTATTCAACTTGCTGCCCAGGGCTTCACTGATATTGAGTTCGACACGTACGATACAGACTGGAATTCGGAAGCCTACCTGACTGTAAGTGGGCAGAATTCCAATAACTCAGTACGTATTCCCAACAGTTTTATGAAAGCTGTGAAAGATAATGCTGCCTGGAATCTTTACGGCAGAATTGAAAAGAGACAGGCCAGAAAAGAAGGACGTGATCCCGAGCCGATGAAAACGCTGAGGGCAAGTGAACTTTGGGATCAGATAAGCTATGCAGCCTGGTCTTGTGCCGACCCCGGAACACAATACCATGATACAATCAACGAATGGCACACCTGCCCGGAGGACGGACCCATTAAAGCGAGTAACCCGTGTTCGGAGTATATGTTCCTGGATAATACAGCATGCAATCTCGCCTCGCTGAACCTGATGAAATATTTCAAGGATGAAACATGCAGGGAATTTGATGTAGACTCGATACGCCACGCATCCAGAATATGGACGACCGTTCTGGAAATTTCGGTTCTGATGGCACAATTTCCGTCTAAAGAAATTGCGGAACTTTCATACATATTCCGCACCCTTGGGCTCGGTTATGCAAATCTCGGTGCTGCCCTTATGGTTCAGGGAGTTCCGTACGACAGTGATGAAGGTTGTGCTGTTGCAGGAGCACTTACTTCCATCATGCATATGAAAGCTTACGCAACCAGTGCTGAGCTTGCCAAGGAACTTGATCCGTTTAAAGGTTTTGACAGAAATCGGGAGCACATGCTGCGCGTGATACGTAATCACAAGCGTGCTGCCTATGATGCAGAAGAGAGCAAATATGAGGGTCTGACTATCAAGCCGGTCGGTATCAACGAAAATTACTGTCCCGATTACCTGCTGAAAGCCGCTCGCGCAGATTCAGATGAAGCAGTTGAACTGGGTGAAAAACACGGGTACAGAAATGCGCAGGTAACTGTTATTGCGCCTACCGGAACGATCGGGCTGGTCATGGATTGCGATACAACCGGTATTGAACCGGATTTTGCACTTGTTAAATTCAAAAAACTGGCCGGCGGCGGATATTTCAAAATTATCAACCAGAGCGTGCCGCTTGCCCTTAAAAACCTGGGATACAGCCCGCAAGAGATTGATGAAATTATCCGATATGCCAAAGGTTCAGCTTCACTGGAAGGATGCCCGTATATCAACGCCGGGACACTCGGTGAAAAGGGATTTACTAAAGAGAAAATTGATGCAATTGACCAGGCACTGCCCGGCAGTTTCGATATCAAGTTTGCCTTTAACCACTGGACGCTTGGTGAAGATTTTTGCAAGGATGTTCTCGGAATTACGGAAGAACAGCTTTCCGACCACAACTTTGATATGCTTCGGTTTTTAGGTTTCACCAGAGAACAGATCCAGGCAGCTAACGACTATGTGTGCGGAACGATGACCGTGGAGGGCTCCCCACACCTGAAGGATGAACATCTTCCTGTTTTCGACTGCGCCAACCGGTGCGGACGAATCGGAACCCGGTATATTTCTGCTTCGGGCCACATTAATATGATGGCTGCGGCTCAGCCGTTCATCTCCGGAGCAATTTCAAAAACCATAAACCTGCCGAACGAAGCAACCGTTGAGGATTTCAAAGATGCCTACATGTTGTCCTGGCAGAAAATGCTGAAAGCTAATGCGCTCTATCGTGATGGGTCCAAGCTCAGCCAGCCGCTGAATTCTATGAGCGATGTACTTGAAGAACTTGAGGAGGAAGGGGATGAGGACACAACGGTAGCACAGGACCGGGTTGTTCAGACTGCAGAGAAGATTATTCACAAATATGTTGCCCGCCGGCAGCGTCTGCCATTCAGGCGCAGCGGTTACACTCAGAAAGTGAAAATCGGTGGCCAGAGCGTATATCTTCGAACAGGTGAGTATGACAACGGTCAGCTGGGCGAAATTTTTATAGATATGCACCGTGAAGGAGCGGCTTTTCGAAGTTTAATGAACTGCTTCGCTATTTCGATTTCTCTTGGTTTGCAGCACGGTGTACCGCTCGAAGAGTTTGTGGATGCGTTCGTTTTTACAAAGTTTGAACCGAGCGGAATGGTGAATGGGAGCCCACACGTGAAGATGACCACTTCGGTGATTGATTACATCTTCAGAGAACTTGCAGTTACCTATCTTGAACGGGAAGATCTTGCACATGTGGCTCCGGAAGAAATCCTTACGAGAAAATTAAAGCCATCGGAAGAGGATGAACTGGCGGTAGAAGTGGCGAAACAAAAACCGCTCGTTAAAAGTGTGAAAACCGTAACCCAGGGAGTGGAAAAAGTAAAAACCGGTTCAGTTCAGGTCAGGTCTGAATCCGAATCCGATTACGACCGTGCAAAACAACTTGGATATACAGGTGACTCTTGCCCCGAGTGCGGCAGCATGACGATGATCCGAAACGGTACTTGCCAAAAATGCATGACGTGCGGATCAACAACAGGCTGTTCTTAATAAATTCCGGCCGACACCCGGAATATTCAGACTTGACCAGTCAATAGTCATTTAAACCCTCCGAATCGATCTTTCGGAGGGTTTCTTTTTTAAAAGGAATTATTACCAGAACAACCTCATTTTATTTTTATACAGAAATATTCGGTTTTATCTCTTCATGCGCCTGGTTTTCACTTGCCTTTTGTTTGAACTCTAGATACTCATCTGGCATAATCTTTCTGAACAGATCATTGTATTTTTTAAAATTATTACCATCGTTTACGGAAAGATAATTATAGGCACTGTAAATGGTAGAAGTATCCATTTCGTAAAGTCTTGCCAGAATATCTTTAATGCTGTTGAATGCATTGGTTCGTTCCTGCTCCGACTTCATGTATGAATAATCAATAAGATTCAGATAGATCAGATACATGTAAGGTTCGCCAAAAGTATAAAGCATTTTCATGGCCTGTTGTGCTGCTATTTCAGATTTTTCGCGATGTTTGATCTGAAGTGAATCTCTGTAAAGGATCATATTGGCAATCGAAATATTAGCCCAGGTATAAGTATTAGGAGTGATGGTTTCGGAGTAGTGCTCATTGATTTCATTCAGTAATTCATATTCACTTGCCTGGAAATAGAGACGTACTATTGAATCAAGCAGATGTGTGCGTTCTTCGGGCGAATAACCAATGGATAGGCATTTATCGAGAATGGAAAATGCCTTTTCTTTTGTAAAGTCTTTGAACTGTTTTTTATCAGCACTTGCCTGGAGGTAGGTCAGTTCTTTATCAATACTGGTTTTCTGTTCACTTTCGCTAACTTTTTTATGAATACGGTTTTCTGTGGCTGCAATTTCATCTCTTGCAGTATTTACCTGCCGAAGTACTTTATCAGAAATCGAGATGATAAACTTATGAGCTGAAATGGATGCTACCAGACAGAAACCGCCAAATACAAAATAATCGAGGTGATTTGTACGGCTGCTGCTGAGAAGCTCACTCGAAATCGTTGACATAAACAGTGGCACCAATAATGATGCACAAATCCCGATCAGAAGATAAAAATTCAGCCCTTTTTCGAAATACAGTTTTTTCCCTTTCACATAGAATGGTTTCCTTTCTTCATCATCAACTGAAAGTTGGCTTCTGTCGATCATAAAACCCGTGATGCCGCCAAGAATACCAGCCGCAAGCATAATTGCCAGAAGTATAAATATGTGAACAGGATCATTTGGAGATGCCAGATATTCTTCAACCCCTGAGTTGTTAAGTTGGTTCATGAGATTCTCCTTGTTTTATATTATTGCAGGTAATCCTTATAAACTGAAAAAATAAATGAATGTCAACACAGAGGCGGGGTAACCATATTTTTTTCATTTAGAAATCGATACAATTGGCTTTATTTGTGCTAATTTTTCCCACAGATGCCAAATGATTCAAGACCGGGCAAATTTTTTTGAAATGATTACTCGTTATAGAAATATGTAAATATATATTTTGACTATTCTTAAATTAGATAATAACTGAACTTTCGGGGTAAATTCTTAACATAAAGTTGTTGTTCAAGGAGTTAAAATCAGTTATTTATAAAATTATTTGAACAATTAAGTTGTTAAATAACCTTGACACTATGAAAATACTTTACATATTTCCTCACCCCGACGATGAATGTTTTGGCCCGGCACCGGCAATTACTGCTCAGTTACGTAGTGGGTTTGAAGTATATCTGCTTACTCTTACGAAAGGGGAAGCAACCAAACAGAGGCACAGGCTGGGTATTACAAAGAAAGAAATGGGTGAAATTCGGTACAAGGAAATGCTATGTGTCGAAAAAACATTGGGACTAACTGGCATGACTGTTCTCGATTTTCCGGATAACGAACTAAAAAACCTGAACCCCATAGAAATTGAAAATGCAATTGAAAAACAGATTCACCAATTAAAACCGGATATTATTGTTACTTATGCAGTGCATGGAGTAAGCGGATTTCATGATCATTTGGTTAGCCATGCTGTTGTAAAAAGGGTTTTTTGTAAAATGAAAGGGGAGGGAGTCAGTTATCCTAAACGGCTTGCTTTTTATACCCGGCAGGGAGAAATCGTAAAAGACGGGAAATTTCGTCTTGAAGCATCATCAGGTGATGAGGTTGCTTTTATTCAGGAATGCTCGCAAGAAGATATGGCATTGTTTCATAAAGCACTGGATTGCTATGAAACCTATCAGCAGATTATTGAAGAAAGTAATGTAAAAAAGCTTGCAACAAGTGATGTGGCGTTCGAAATTTTTGGAGAAAAATTTGAAAAAAGGCTTCAATCAATAGCTCAGGGTTTAAGCGGAAACCTGGAAAAATAGATCTGGTTTAATCATTTTCTGTGGCAGCTGCAGAATTATACCAGATATCATTATTAATTGAAAAATCCGGGAAGTAATTATTTTCGATTTTGGGACTACACCTTTGATCGGTCCATACATTACTTTGCATGCGTAGTGTACCTTTAATCCAGAAAGACCGGTTTTCACTGATTTCATGATTCGCACATGGATGAGGTTCACTGTAATTGGCAGAATAAAATGCAACATTACTGTCTTCCCAGCCTTCATTACTGTACATCATATTTTCCCGAACTACTATATTTTCTCCACCTGCTATCCCTATGCCAACCTGACCGGGGTTCACGCCTATGTTTCCGGTAGCAAGCTGATGTTTCCCGCCCCCATCACCCAGCATAATAAAAGAACCGGTATCATCGTGCCCATGTCCTCTGGCTCGGTTGTATTTTACCATTATAGGATTGTCGGCTGTACCTTCAGATTTGAAAATAGAGATCCAGTCGACCACATCATGGGCACTGCCACGCAAGTAATCTCCCTGACGCTCCATCGAATTATATCTGATTTTTATATCATTGCCTGAGCATTTATCAAGCTGAACAAAGTTTCGCCCGATATTTATCGCTGTATTCCATTCTATAGTTACGGGCCCCTTACAATCGGTTGACAGAATTCCTGCTGTTACCCGTTTAAAAGTACTATGTGATATAGTGATATTTTGGACGTAATTAAGTCTCACAGCCCCTTTCACTTCTCCGGTTCCACCACCGGTGTCTTCGAATGTAACTCGTCTGAGCTTCAGATTTGTACCCGAATTGAAATGAATGCCATTTTTTAAATAGTTTCTTATTGTAATTCCCTGGATTGTAATATCATTCGCAGCACCTAAAAAAGCTTCTGTTACCTCATTCTTACCATCCATTATTGCACCGGTTTCACCAATCCAGGTGTTCCCTGGTTTTGGATTTCGTACAGTTTGTTTCTCATGTACACCAGACCGAACCAAAAAAACCGTACCCTCCGGATACATATCATTGGCTACCTGGAAACTGTCACCTGTTTCCAGGATAATTTGTCCGGATTGATCCATTCTGTCACAGCTCATACCGATACAAAAAAAGAGTATGAGCAGCATAATTTTCATGCAGCATCTTCTCATATTACCCCAAATTGACTACAGACTTGACTGTAAGGTGTTTTAATAATAAATAAAAAAACAATCAAGAAAAGTATGACCAGTACTTATGCTTAATAATTTAAGTTCACTGTTGACCTTATAACTGTTTACAAAAAAAATAAAAATCTGACTATAAATCTACTACATATTGACGCGTAAATAACATTAATATTCTTTAATATTAAAGCTTGCTCTTGGATATAGATCTGTGTGGAAGTTTATAATATTACAGTAGTTGTTATTTTGAAATTGGGCTTTACTTTGTTTTATAGAAAATGTGTAAAGCCCGGATATCTCACCAAGAGATTATTTCCTCAGCAAGGCCCTGCTACGCTGCCCACTACGTTAAAACTCCGATTTTAGATTCAACGCAGCTGAGGAAAAAATGTCGCAGAAAAACAGGATGTATTATTTAAAGATTCCAAAATAGAATCATAAAGTATATGAAAACAAATGGTTACAACACATTTGATGTGTTTTCTGTGAGATAATCGAGATAGATACTTAATCGCTTCGATCGGTCGGTGCGACGACAGCTTTATTCAGAAGTCAATAAAGGCTTTAAAACAACGGGAAGTAACAGATGGCCGTATTTGACTAAAATTTTTTCAAGCCCCGAAAAAAATTCGATGTTTCATCTTGTAAATAGATCTGAAAAAGGGCATATAGCTTAACTTGCTGAAAATAGAGAGTTCTTCAGAAATGGAGGTTTCTTCATTCAGGAATCTGAGCACAAGATCGAAGGAATTTTTTTTAAATAGCTGACCAAAAATCTCCACAGCCTGTTTCGATTCATGCTGAAGCAAGTAGAGCATCATGATATCATACACACGAAAACGGTATGAAGAAACCGGATTATCGGGGATAGGAGCATTATCTTCGAGAGATTTCACGATTAGACGGCACCGGTCATGAATTCTTGAAAATGTGTAACCGGTGGTGGCCTTGGTGAATCCGCCTGCTGTACCGATGTTCAAAACCCGTTTACAGTACCATTGTGCATATTTCCGGTCTTCCATCGGCACTACACCTGTTTCTCTTCGTGTGATGATGTAATCTTTTTTATCCAGATTATATTTATAAGAGAGATAGTTTCGTAATTCATTTTTATACTCTTCCTCAGAAAGTGTATTGGGAGAAAAAAGTGTGTACTCTACAAGAGCACTATTTTCTGAATAAGGAAGCAGATAAAAGAATGTGGCACCCTCTCTCTGTGCCACGTTAAAGTCCATGAGCAGTGCTTTATCTGGATTGAACATATTCAGGGTGGTTTCAATTTCCCATCCAGTAAAATGCTGCAGCAAAGAAAGATCACAGACGGAATTATGAAAATCAGGTGGGAGCAACGCACTTTGAAAAACCCAGAATGCTGAAAAACTTCCTTCACCTGTATGAACAACACCTTTTTCACCGAAGTTTGTAAATCCATGAATCTTCGTTTCGAGTAACTCGATCTGGGGATTTAATTTTACTAATTCAAGAATTTCAGAGGAATAATCAAGACTTCGAATACAGTGATATTTTTTTTGATTAAGTGTACCGTTGATTGTTTCATTCTTTGTGATGACTTCAAGTTCATTCCATGTATGATGAATCAGTTGGTTTGTTGGGTGATTCCCGTCACTCCAGAAACACCATGTTTTACTATCTGTCGGCTCCAGTTTTTTATCAATCAGGAGAATTCTTTTTTTCTTCAGTTTTTCAGATTGCAGAATATACCAGAGCAGAGTAAGGCCGGATGCTCCGGCACCAGCTATTATTATATCAAAATGCTGTTCTGAGTGCATTAAAAAAGTGTTTATTTAACGTGAGTTCTATCTAAGAATTTGTAAAAAAAGTCTCCCCTCCTTCGTAAGAGTCTGACCCGACCAATCGGGGAGGGGACTAACTGGTTGCCAAATTCAATGAAATTATATCGAACTCACGTTTATTTAAAAAAAAGCTCCACCACAAATATACATGTGATGGAGCTTTTGCCCTAAAGAACAGCCTCAAATAATTGATGCAAAAGTTTTGGCATCTACAGAGGTTGTGTTACTGTTCTCCTTATATACAAGTTTTAAGTGTAAACCGGTGCGGCGGGGCTTGCGTTCACTAAAATGCTATAAATTTAAATCGAGCCGTACCCGTTCTGTTTTTTTGAACCAGAGCGGAACACTTACAGCGATCAGGTAACAAACGATTCCGATACAGACAAAAACCACACCGAATAACCCATCCAGTTCAAGCATATTCCAGTGCCTGAGCAGATTGTGCCAATCGTGTGCTTCCGGCCCAAGGTTTCCAATCAGTGGTAACTGACGCTGACTGGCATCAGCCGCATAAAATGCAATACTGAACCAACCGGAGCCGATCATATAAAATGCGAACTGTGTGGCTTTTACCAGCTTATTGAACAAAGTGTAGGCAAGAATGATAGAGGGAAACAAAATTTCGTTCAGTGAACCTCCGAGAATGGTAATGATTCGGTTTCCGAAAACACTGAAAAAGGTATGACCAGCTTCATGAATAATGAGCAGCAGGTTTCTCATCAGAAACTTTTCGACATTTACCGGAAAGGGAAAAGAATAGCTGATACTAAAGAAAATATTGTAGTTAAGCGTAAGGTTTGCCTGATGAATATGATAACCGATGAAAGGCAGCAGAAGGATCGAAAACCACCACTTTTTCAGAATCTCCTGCCAGTCGATCTGAATCATATTTTTTTTATTTCTTGCCATGTTTTCTTTTCCCTGAGAAAAAAGTCAGTTATAATCAGCCGTGAATGTATAAGATAGACAGGGGTGGTGGAAGTGAATGATCTTTTCAGTTCTTTTCGCTTTTGAAGCAGATCAACAAGCATTAAGTAATAGGAAAAGTGTGATTTTATAACTGCCAAGGTATGTTTGGGTTTTCCTTTGAGCAGAAACTGGACCCCTGCGATACCATCTAAAACCAGGCGAAGAAAAATTTTCAGGAGAGGAGCTTTTTCGAGGTTTTTTGTGAGCATACAGAGGCTGTTTCTGAAATTGTAAAAAACCTTCCGGGATGAATCGACCGGCAGGGAGCCACCGCCAAGATGGTAGACTATACTTTCCGGTTCATACATAATTTTATGTCCCATTTTCAGGCAACGCCAGCAAAGATCGATCTCTTCCATGTGAAATTCAAAATCTTCATCGAAACCGCCACTTTTCAGGAAAAGTTCTTTTTTGATGGACAAGGCCGCACCCGAAGCCCAGAAAATTTCAGTGCGTTTATCGTACTGTCCGTTATCTTTTTCGATATGATCAAAAATGCGTCCGCGGCAGAAAGGATAGCCCAACCAATCGATCATTCCTCCGGCTGCTCCGGCATATTCAAATAATTCCGGGTCCCGGAAGGATCTTATTTTAGGCTGGATAATTGAAGCCTCTGTTTCTGTAAATGCACGATTCAACCCATGAAGCCAGCCAGTGTCCGTTTTAACATCATTATTCAGAAATACAAGTACTTCGCCACGGGCATATTTTACGGCTTTGTTGTTACCGGCTGCATATCCAAAATTTTTATCAAAGGTGACAATACGGCACTCAGGATAGTGTTTTCTGATCCACTCCATACTCCCATCGGTTGAGTTGTTATTGGCAATAACAATTTCAAAATCGGAGTAATTGGTGGCGGCGACAGAAGGTAAAAATGTTTTCAGGTGATGAAGTGCATTCCAGGTAACGATAATGATACTGAATGAAATGTTAAAAATCATGGATTGAGGTTAGTTGCGTTATAACAAAAGGGATCGAAAAAGTTTTGCAAGCTTGTTCATGTTTCCTATCATCCGAGAGCGAAAATTTATAGCGGCATGATAAAGATAGGACTTATATCAGACACTCATAATTATCTCGACCCCCAAATTGCCGAATATTTTTCCGACAGGGATGAAATCTGGCATGCCGGGGACTTTGGTGAGATAACAATTGCCAGGGATCTGGAAAAAATAGCACCTGTAATAGGTGTTTATGGCAATATAGACGGGCAGGAAATCCGCCAGGAGTTTCCATTACACCAACGGTTTGAACGGGAAGGGATTGATGTATGGATGACACATATCGGAGGAATTCCCGGCCGCTACTGTCTCCCGATCCGTGAAGAAATTGAAAACAACACACCGAATCTTTTTATCTGTGGACATTCTCACATTTTGAAAATTGCGAGAGACCAGTCTCTCAATAAAATGCTCTATATGAATCCTGGTGCAGCGGGTAAACATGGGTTTCAGGTCTATCGGACAGTTGTACGCTTTGCCATTCATAACAAGAAAATCCAAGACGTTGAGGTGATCAATCTTGGGAAAATCGGTGTTCCGGCCTGACCTGTT
The DNA here is from genome assembly GCA_020832285.1 of Balneolaceae bacterium. GTDB lineage: Bacteria > Bacteroidota > Rhodothermia > Balneolales > Balneolaceae > Rhodohalobacter. The sequence continues at coordinate 13,269 of JAFIFB010000034.1, read as the reverse complement.
TACAGTGTATATTTCATCATGAGTTATTTTCCTCAGCAAGGTCCTGCTACGCTACCCACTACGTTGAAACTTCGAGGGTCAGGATGGCTTCGGAGGCAGGCCCTACTATACTACATAACACTACCCATTACAGTGAAAATCGAGCACCTGCCCCTCTGATAAAAAATCTGATAAATATGTTTTTGGGAATGTATCTAAACATTCATGATTTTCGTATATTCAATTATAGCTTTTCTTAATACTTATCCCCAAACTTAAACCTTACCAAAGGGATGAATGCGTTTCAGGTTCACTGAGTCAAGGACGCAGCTTAGTCTTTCTCAATTGTAACGAAATGGATTTTAGTAAATCGCCAAAAATGGTCAGATCAAAGGCTGCAGAGGCTATAATAACAATTAAAATTATAACTCCAACTAAAATGAAAACAATAATAAAATCTTTGATACTGACAGTACTAATAGCAGGTGTTTTGAGTACATTTCATTTATACTCGCAAAATCTTTCCTATGGTGTTAAGGCCGGGGTTGATTTGTCGAATTGGGGTGGTAAAGATATAGAAGATGCAGACCTGGATATCAATCCGGGATTTCATGCAGGTGCGTTTGTGGAAACTTCGCCCCGAAATGCATTAAGTTTAGAGTCAGGTTTATATGTGGCTACGAAAGGTTTTAAATCGAAAGAACTGTTTGAAGATATGGATTTAAAGATGCGTTCCACTTCATATTATCTGGATTTACCCATATACGCCAAGTATAATGCTCCCGGTGGTTTTAATCTGTTTGCAGGCCCGCAGTTCTCCTATCTGCTGAACAATAAAATGACGGTGGAATTTGCTGGTGAAAAAGAAGATGAGTGGAGTACAGAGGGTGCTAACAGGTTTGATATTGGTGCAGTTGCCGGAGTTGGTTACCGGTTTGGAGATGCTTTAAGTAGAAATGCCAACTACGACTTTGGTTTGGCTAAGCTGGGTAAAGATGACGACAGCAAAATCTATAACCGTGTTATTAAAGTATCTCTGGCATATCGCATTCGGTAACACATTATACTGTAAGAAAGTTTATCTATTCAGGAGATGTAATAAAAGTGCCATCGTTTTGATGGCACTTTTTTTGATAAATTCAGAAAGAAAGTAATGACAATAATAATTCATATGACTCCCTGACTGGTCATACCCAAGCATTTTACCATTTCGATTCAACAGTTTAGGTTGCCTGTAGAACCAAAAATATTATACAGATATATAGAGGATGATCTGTTTTATTGTAGAAATGAAGATTGGCGTGCGACAAGTTGCAGCTTCCCATCTCTCAAAATCCAGACATTCAGAAAGAGAAGATCCACAGAGGTTTCATTGCCCTGCATGAGTACATCGAGCGAAACAATTCCCTTTGAAATGGCAAAATTCTCATATATGGTGATATTTTTCTCCCGGAACTCAGCGGTTAAAATGGAAGGATTTCCGGCAGCACTATTTTCAAGATATTGTTGTTTGGATACAATCACACCCGTGGGCTGATGATAAATAAACTCTTCAGTGAGAAAGATACCAAGTGCCGAAGTATCTGCTGCAATTATGGTTTCATAACGTTCGATTTCAGCCGTTTGGATCATTTTTTCGGTAATATTATCGGACCCGCTACTATTCTGAGAAAATACAGTGTATGGAAATAAAAAAAGAATTGTAATACTGACTTTAATGAATCGGAACATAAGATTTCTCTTTTTTGAAAATGTCAAGAATTTGATCAAAGTGGCCTGATAAATATAAATACGGGTGAAAAGAAAATGAACAATATTGTACGATTCTACTCGATTCCATGTTACCTTATCCGATGATTTATCCGTCATTTATACGCAGGCTTATATACCGCATTTTTAAATGGAAGGCAATTTCGGCTATTTTAAATCTATTTAATCATTGAAGAAAACAAAATATGCAGAGAAACCAAACCCTGCTGATTATCGGAAAAGTATGGCCGGAACCGGCATCATCGGCGGCTGGTTCGAGGATGATGCAGCTAATCCGCCTTTTCCAAAATGATGGATGGGAGATAACATTTGTCTCTGCCGCTGCTGAAAGTGAACATGCTGCAGACCTGGAATCACAGGGAATTGGGACGGCTTCTATTCAGCTTAACAACTCATCCTTCGATCGTTTCATACAAAAGCTGACTCCCGGAGCTGTGGTATTTGACCGTTTCATGACAGAGGAACAGTTCGGATGGAGAGTTGCCGAATACTGTCCCGGTGCGCTCAGAATACTTGATACTGAGGATCTTCATTGTCTTCGAACAGCCAGGCAAAAAGCATGGAAGTCGGGCTGCGAATTCAAACCTGAACTGCTTCTTAATGAAGAAACTGCCAAACGCGAGATTGCAAGTATTTTACGGTGTGATCTCTCCCTGATAATTTCAGAGGCGGAAATGGATCTCCTCAAAAATCTTTTTGGAATCAGGGAGGAATTGATTTATTACATGCCATTTCTGCTCGACATCTTAAAACGAGAAGAACTTCCGGCCTACGAAGAGCGCAGCGGGTTCATTTCTATTGGTAACTTTCTGCATGAACCGAACTGGAATGCTGTTCTTTGGCTGAAAGAAGAGATCTGGCCACTCATTCGTAAAAACATGCCTGAAGCTGAGTTAAATATTTTCGGCTCGTATCCGTCACATAAAGTGTTTCAGCTTCATCAGCCTGATGATGGATTTATTGTGAAGGGGAGGGCAGAGGAGGCTGAGTCCGTGATCAGAAAGGCACGCGTACTTTTGGCTCCTTTGCGTTTTGGTGCGGGCCTGAAGGGAAAACTAATTGAGGCGATGCAGTGTGGTACACCGTCGGTCACAACTTCAGTCGGAGCCGAAGGAATGGCAGGTGAAATGCATTGGTGCGGATTCATTGAAGATGATGCCGGGTCTTTTGCAAAGGCGGCGTCACGGCTCTGTCAAAATATCGAATTATGGAACAGCAGCCGGGAAAAAGGGTACGAAATTTTAAAAAGAAGGTTCCGAAGAGAATCTTTTGAGAAAAGCTTTTTGGATCGAATCAAATATTTGCAATCGGGGCTGAGCGAACACCGGTTGAAAAACTTTATCGGATCAATTTTGATGCATCACACGACTGCGAGCACTAAATATCTGTCAAAGTGGATTGAGGAGAAGAATCGGTCTGGCCGGAAATGAAGCCTTTTTTTAAAGGCTCAAAATTTAGCTCATAAAATATAATAAATCAGTAGATTACATAGAGTATACCATATTTAAATTGATATTCGGGCATTTACTTAAGGTCCACAACAGTACAGCCTGTTCCCCCGCTCTCCCACGGGGCGATGTCAAACGATTTCACTTCATTACGTTTTCCGAGATACTCATGTACAAGTTTTTGTAAAATGCCTTCCCCTTTTCCGTGGATGATCTCAACCTGTTTCATTCCGCGGGTAACAGCTTTGTCCAGATACAGAGTCAGTTCACTGATCGCCTCATCACCCCGTTTCCCGCGCAGATCGAGAGATGGTTTGATGGAGAGGTCCAAATCCTGAGATGTGCTGTAAGAGCGTTTAAAACGACTCTCTTTTTCTTTTTTGGGAGGGGAGGTTTTTACCAGTTTTTTTAGTTTGGCTTTTACCTTCATACCGTTCATGAGAACCGTGGCATTTTTGCCGGAAATATCCACCAGTTCACCTGCGGTATTGCTTTCACCGATCAATACGTAATCGCCCATTGTGGGTGGTTCTTTGCTGCGATAAATAGTTTCTTCGGTTTCTTCTTCAATTTCACGCTGTCCGGTTCGAATCTCTTTTTTAGCATCTTCAATGCTTCGGCGGGCTTCTTTTATCTTATCTTTATCCTGACGCCCTTCCTGGACCACTTTCTCCACGGCTTCTTCAATGCGGCGATTGGCATTTTTTAAAATATCTCCCGCTTCGCGATACGCTTTTTCAAGAATCTGATTCCTTTTGTTCTCGATGTTAGAGGTTTGCTCCTGAATCACTCTTTCCCGCTTTTCCAGTTCGTGCAGACGCTTGTTGTAGTCTGTTATTTGATGCTGTGCTTCCTGCATTTTTTGTTCCAGTGAAACCAGAAGTTCACCCATCTTGTCACGGCTCTCGCCCAGCAGGTTTCGTGCACGATTCATCAGGCCGGAAGGGAGATTCATCCGGTCAGCAATCTCAAATGCATAACTGCTTCCGGGAACACCCTTTTTGAATTTATAAGTCGGTTCCAGGTTTTCCTGATTAAACTCCATCGCTCCGTTTACGACCCGATCGTGCTCATGGGCAAAAACTTTCAGCGATCCGTGATGTGTGGTCACAATCACCCTGCAATCACGTTCGATCAACTCTTCCACAAATGCCTGGAAAAGTGCGCCACCCTCTTCGGGATCGGTTCCTGAACCAGCTTCATCGATCAATATCAGTGATCCGGGCTGAATTTTTTCGAGTGTTTTTCGCATCCACTGCAAACGGGAAGAGAACGTGCTCAGATCGTTTTCGATCGACTGATCATCGCCCACATCCACAAAGAGGCCGCTTAAAACGGGCAGGTGTGAATCGGGCTGAACAGGAATCGGAAATCCAGACTGCAGCATGAAATTGAGCAATCCCGCTGTTTTCATTGCTACAGATTTTCCACCCGCATTGGGACCAGTGATGATCAGGCCCAATTCTGATGCGGAAAGTTCCAGGTTGAGCGGTATAACCGGTTCCGGCTCTTTGGCTGACCGGTTTTTAAGCAGAAGGTTCGGGTTCTTTGCGTTTATCAGGTTGATGTTCTGGTCCTCAGAGATTACAGGAATAGCACCGTCCAGCTCCAGTCCGAGACTTACCCGGCAGTGAATCGCATCAAGTATGGCAATTTCGTTAGTATTGGTAAGCAGATTATCGGCATACTTTCGAACTTCTGAGGTCAATTTTCGAATGATTCGCTCTATTTCGCGATTTTCTTCTGATTCAAGCTGGCGAATATCATTGTTGATCTGTAGCGCCTCTACCGGTTCAATATAAACGGTTTGCCCGCTCGATGATACGTCATGAACAAAACCTTCCAGTTTCCGCTTGAATTCCGCTTGTATAGGAATAACCATACGTCCGCTGCGTATCGTTGCACCTTCGTCTGAGGTCATTCCGTCTCTGGCCGCCCGTTTCATTACCCGCTGGATAGTACTGCGCAGCCGTTCTTTTTCCCGGTTGATGCGGTTGCGAATTTTTTTCAGTTCAGGGCTGGCATCATCACGCAGTTCACCGCGGTCGGTCACCACTTTCTGGATTGCTTCTTCAAGTGGTCTGATATTAATCAGCCTATTTACAATTTGCTGAAGTGAAGGATATTCCTCCTCATTTCTTGAAAAAAAATGTTTGATGATCCTTGCCAAACGTGCATTTTGCAACACAACTATAAAATCATCGAGTGTAAGCATGTTTCCTTCAATCCGGCTTTCGTCCAGTGCATCACTTACATCTTCCAGCACGGTTAACGGGTGGTTTGATCCGCTCTGGAGCAGCTTCATCCATTCCGAGGATAGAGAAAGCCTGTATTGCACCTCATTTCGGTCGGTGGATGGTGAGAGCCTATTCAGAAATTCCCTGCCGTACGGTGTGAAAGCTTTTCGCAGGGCTGCTTCACGGATAGAATCATAACCGATTTTTGTATGAGTATTCTGAGGATGTAACATCATTTTCTTCATACTTTAAAGTTCGTGAACTTTTTTAGAAAATAGTACCGCCAATCCATTTAGTGTTCAAGAGGCTGAGTCAGCAAGCAATGTTCAGATTTATTACCTTTAGAAAAAATAACTTATCGAATTGCAGACATGAAAATATTCCAGGCAGACGCATTCACCAACTCAGTATTTAAAGGCAACCCTGCCGCGATTGTACCTCTTGATGAATGGCTGGATGAGGAGATTATGCAGAAGATTGCTGCCGAGAATAACCTTTCGGAAACGGCTTTTTTTGTAAAAAATGAAGATGGATCTTTTCGCATACGCTGGTTCACACCGGAAACCGAGGTGGATCTTTGTGGTCATGCCACACTTGCATCGGCACATGTACTTTATGAACATCTCGGTTTTATGGGGTCGAAGGTAGTGTTTCATTCTAAGGGCGGAGAACTGACAGTTACTAAAAACAGTAAGATGTATTGGATGAATTTTCCATCCAGACCACCTGAACCAATTCCGGTACCTAAACTGCTGCCCGAAGCGATTGGGGTGATACCGCTGTTTACCGGAGTGAATACCGACCTGCTGGTGCTTCTTCAGGATGAACAGACTGTAAAAAATATCAAGCCCGACCTGATCATTTTGAAACGGATGGAAGTGAGAGGAGTAATCATAACAGCACCTGCAGATGATCCCGGTTTTGATTTTGTCAGCCGTTTTTTTGCACCCGCTGTCGGGGTTCCGGAAGATCATGTTACCGGTTCTGCTCATTCCATTTTAACCCCGTTTTGGGCCAGGCGTCTCGATAAAGTAAAACTAAAAGCACGACAGATATCCATGCGTGGTGGTGAGCTGCACTGTATTCAGAAAGGGCAGCGAGTTGAAATTGGCGGACATGCTGTTACATACTTAACTGGTGACATTACCATTTGAAGACTGGCTTATCGTAATTTATAATGTTTTTTTGGAGTGATGATTTGTTCTGGTGAGCACAAAAAAGAGAATCATTCCGGTTAAAAATATTACCAGTGAAAACAGTCCCAGCTGCAGACCGGGCCGAATTACATAGAGCGCTGTAAAAAATTGTGTAATAATGATGAGAATCAGCAGAAGCGCGATTTTTTTTCTGCCAATCCGATTGATAACAAAAGCACCGAGAGGTGCTCCGAAAATTACTACAGGAATACAAACCAGCCAGTAATTTATAGCCTCCGGTTGCATGGTATCAAGGAAAAAGGTGTGCAAAATAAACCCTGCAATGGCATTCGATGCCATTAAAATTACAGAAGTGGGTGTGGCAATCTTTTCAGAAAGCCCGTATTTAATCACAACGAAAGAGAAGGTGCAAATGTCTAAACCGTTGCCCAAAACCGAGCTAAATATTCCACCTGCAATACCAACAAGGAGCAATTCGGATTTTTGATAAACGCTTAATACAGGGAGTTTTTGCCGGGTCTTGCGGGTGTTCACAAAGTTTACAATCCAGAGTGCAATGCCAAAGCTGAGCCAGAATGAAACGAACATCATTTTGGCAAAATCTGGTTTGATAAGCGGAGTAATATAGATTGTGCCTAAAATTATTCCGACAAAGCCTCCAAAACCGGCCAGCAGCAGATAGTTTTTTTCAATTTTAATTCCTGACGTGATGATCCATATCGAAGCGAATGTCATTCCAATACTTTGTATGGCAAAACTAAAATTTCGGGCTACATCCGGATCAATATTAAACAAAAGTGTCATAACGGGATAGGCTATAGCACCACCACCCTCTGAGCTGGCCCCGGCTATGAATGATCCGAAAATCATCACAAGGGTCATATACCAGTTATCCCGGAACAGTTCCCACGATGCTGTGGAATGCATAAAATAGAGCCAGACAGATAAAATCGTTACGGCAGGAAGAGTAAAAAAGAGCAGCCTTTTTCTTCGTAAAATCATGAATATCAGCGAAATTAAAGCAACGCAAATCAGTTATAAGGAATTTGCGTTCCGTTAATGTAGATAATATTGGTTGCCGAATCTCCTTTTGAAGAAACCCCGGCAACAGCAATTGTTCGGCTTTCTAAAAATTTTGTTGCTGCATCATTAATCGTTTTCATTCTTTCAGTGTGGAAGAGTCATCAATCGAGTCAATCCGGATTCATCCCAATCATCTTAAGTGGTCCATTTTTTTGAAAAACTCGCCCGATGACTTACTCGACGTTTTATCTTTGACCAGGCAGTATTAAATAGAACAGCAGGTTATAACACAAAAATTATCTTCTTGGTGAGATTGAGGTTACAGATGCTAACGAACTTATTTTATTTTTTATTAGAAATAATTAATACATAGAAGCGAAATTTTTTCCGGAAATGCTGTAACAATTGGTTTTCTGAAGCATCATAAGGGTGTAATACGGTGATATCAATCCTTTACTTACGGATGTTTTTAACCAAGTAGCATATTATGATCATGAAAACCTGTGTATTGTTTCCAAAGGCATTTTCTTATAACTATATGGATGGTTCGGCCGCTCATTCTTTAGATTTTCCATCGTCTTTTGAAAAATATCTCAATCCCTGTGAACTAAAAAAGTTGGGTTCTATTCGAAAGCGTGGAAAAAGTGGAATGTCCCTGGTAAGCAGATCAAAGGAATTGAATAAAAAAGCTTCCCTGAAAAAACCAAAATTGTTGCATGTGGAAGACAGCCCGCAAATTCGTTTGCTTGTTTCCATATTTCTGAAAAATGATTTTGATGTTGTCAGTGTTGAAAATGCTGAAGTAGCTTTGAAACAGGTTAAAGAGGAAAGCTATGATATCATTTTAATGGATATCAATCTTGGGAGAGGAATGGACGGTTTTGAAGCCACTAAAAATATTCGTGAAATTGAAGACTATACCAATACGCCAATTATTGCCTTAACCACAAATAATTATGAAGATGTTCGCCAGGAATGCATTTCCTCGAGAATCAATGCGTATATACAAAAGCCATTCGAGAAATCGTATTTAATGGGTACTATCCGTGAGATTAATAACCACTTAGCAGAAAAATCTCTGCCAAATCACCTAAGCCATGACCACCAACAATACAAATAACATCACAGATAACATTCACGAGTTTTTGGATGGGAATCTATCTGATTCTGAAAAAGATCATTTATGGTCAAAATTATTGGGTAGTCCGGATGATCTTGATTATCTGACTACGCTTGCCACATTGAAGAAAATGGGGCAGGATGGAGCTTTTAATTCCGAATCCAAAAAAACATTTACAATTTTCAGGCTGGGCAGCAGATCTGGTATTAATGCATTCAAACCTTATTTGGCAGCCGCTTCAGCTTTGATTATAGGAATGTTAATTCTCTTTAATATTTTTACTTCTTCAGATTCTGCCAATGGAATTTCACCCATTGCAATGATTGAATATGAAATTGAACGGTCAGCTGAAGATCTTTCCCTTTTTGAAAACCATCTACAGCGGGCATTTACTTATTCAGCTGCCGGCGATCTGGATAAAGCTCTGAATCAACTGGAACTGGCTTCTGCTATGGATGACTTGAGTGAATACCAAAAAGTTGACCTTTTGATGGTTGAAGGAGCAGTTCTTTACAATTCAGGTGAATTCTCAAATGCACTTGATGTGTTTGATTCGGTTACGACTATCGAAAATATTGACTTTCAAAATCTTGAAAAGAGCACATGGTACCTGGCTAATACACAAATCCACCTTGGTATGATGAATGAGGCAGAAGAAAACATTAAAAAAGTGATTGAGTTAGACGGTGCTTTCAGCCGGATGGCAAAACAAACATTAGCAAACTTTTGAGATATTGAAATAAAGGTCTTGATTAATTAACCAAACCCGGACATCAAACATAATTGAGTCCGGGTTTTTTATATCTACTGCTTTGGGTTCTTTATTTAATTTTGGAATTTTCTATAGAGGCTTTTCTGAAAATTCTGTGAAACGAAATGCAGGTTAGGATCAGGATTATCGGCTTGGATGGTTCTTTAAGTGGTGTGAAGTCTTTTAAAAATCAGTGTGAGTCTGCGTGATCAAGAGAGAATGAAGGGCTCCGGTTCAATGATGTGGATCTTTTTGTTTTTTAGTTTCTCGCTTAGTTACGCAGAAGAGTTAAAAAGCCAAAGCCATGATTGTCCTTTTGTGGTAGAAGACAAAAACAATCATTATTAGTCCTGCAATAAATAAACTGCCGGGCAACAAAAAGGTGATGAAATCAGATTGGCTGTCTATTGGAGGTGAAATGTCACCGTAGAGTACAAAACCTCCCCAGAGGTATGGATCGCTATTGTTGTTATTGAGATAAGATATTCGGGCAGTTTTTAAAGCCTCGGCTTTATTCTGGCCTTCATTTAATGCTTCATAAAACCGAAGAGAAATTTCTGTCGCGGTTTGATCTCTCACTGGCCACAAATTCATCGAGAGGCTTTTAGCACCCGCATAAGAAAAGGCTCTTGAAAAGCCAAGGATGCCGGCTCCTTGCAGATATCCTCCTGCACCCGATTCACATGAACTTAGAAAAACCAAATCAGCATTAAGGTTCATATCGAAAAGTTCATAAGCATGTATGATACCATCATTATCTGTTGTAATATTTTCTACGGTTTGACTACCGGACGAAACTGACGATAACGGATTTATTTCACGATATAAGTATAGCGAAGAAAAAAGAGGATTTTCGTCATTTACTTTACTGTGTGTGGCGAGGTGCAATATTTTAGTGTTGCCTGCAATATATCTGAAATTTGATTCTGTGCTTTCACTATCCAGAAAAAAAGTTTTGTTTGAAAATCTATCCAGTTTTTCTGCACTTAGAGTAATTTCGGTGGGACTAAATGGAAGATCAGGCAGGTTCGGGTGACCAGCTTCTGAAAAATTACTGATTCCAAATCCTGCAAGATCGTATTCGAATATGTTGTCTTCAGATGTTTCAGGTTTAATTAAATCGGAAAGGGTGTTGATGTAGCTTACAGAGTACTTTTCAATCAGGTAACGGGAAGATCCATAGCTTCGCGCAGACCGTACTGGCTCAACGGGCAGAATTTCAATTGGCAGTCGATAAAATTCACCGTCAGGAATCACATAAAGGTGCCTGGTGCGAGCGGGTATTCTATCTTCGAAAAATGTTTTATAAAGATTGTGAAGCAGCGTCAAATCCGTACTGCCGTAGCTCATTGTATCAATCGCATTTCGCAGGGATTCGAGATATTTATTATCATTGGGGAATGCCTCCATCTCAATCCCTGACCGGGTAATCATATACTGAAAAATCTGGTTTTTGAAGATGGAAAAAAAGATAACTGTCTGGTCGGAACGCAGAGAACGTCTTATTGTACTTAATTTTTGGTTATAATCAGCTTCTTCATAATTTGGAAAGGCGCGATTTTGAAGTGTATTTCTCTCAGAAATAGCATTTAGAAGCTCATTTCCAAGGTAAACTCTCTGCTCTTCATTAGCATCTGCGTAGCTGCTGCGGAGTTGACGAATTCGGTTGCTCAAATTATAATCTTTTATTAACTCCTCCTCAGTTAGTATTTTTGATTTTAGGAGTGGATTGTTGTAGAAACCCGATCGTGAAATGTTTCTGAGGTCACCGGCTACGGCCAGAGCATTTTCGGCATTACCTGTATGGTGCATAATTTCTGAATGCAAACGAAAAGCTTCAGAAAATTCATCATCCATTCTCATATGTCCGGTTTGATGGTCGGAACTTTCGCGCAGCCAGTTAATTACTTCTTCTACAATCGAATCAGATAAATCGACAGCCTGGGAAAATTGCCCATCGTGAGAGAGAATGCGGATTTTTACATTATTGGCGAGAACTCTGATATTGAAGTTAAGCTGATGAAAATCTTGGGTTTCAAAGCTATATATTAGTTCGCGGGCTTTCTCGTAATCCTGAATTTCAGATAACATGTTGGCATAACGTACATTTGCCTGGAGATAGCCTCTCTTATCATTTCGGGAATCACTTAATTCGATGGCATGGTGAAAATATCGGGATGCTTCATCATAATTTTCAAGCAGATAGTATGTTTCGGCAATTTCAATAGTACTGTTATAAAAATATTGATACTGGTTAGCTGCCTCAGACAAATTGGCTGCTTCCTGAAAATGAGTTAAAGCAGTTTCAGGGTTTCTTTCAACAGTTCTTTTATAAACACCAAGAGAAATCAGAATTGAAGCAACGTCAGCGGTAAGTTCATTCTCCTGTGCAAGTTGCAGGGCATTATTCAGGTAACTAAATGCCAGGTCGGTATCGTTTTGGCGTCTGTAAAAAATGAAGAGGTTTCTCAAAATGGATAGTTGCTGACCATAATCATTTTCTTCTTGTGCAATATCGTATGCGTTTAGCTGGAATTTCACATACTGGTCAAATCGACCTGTATTTAGATAGCTAATGGCGAGATTATTAAACAGGGCAGATCGATATCTTGGGTCACGCAATTCATCAATATCCCGGTAAATATATTCATACTCTAGCAAAGACTGATTTACATTTCCAATCCGAAAAAGAGTATTAGCATAATCCATCCGGATAGTGAGATAATCATTTTTATTATCTAAAACTTCAGCAGTTTCAAGTAGAATGTCCTGATAAACTTCTAGAGAACTTAAATAGAATCCATTGATTCTTGCTGAATAAGCTATTGTTTCAAACAGATTCAACGTAAACAATGAAGCAGGAAAAGGGTGTGAGTCTGTAAGGTATTGCCCTATTTCAAATGCTTTCGAATATTCACCCAGCCGAAAGTATCCAATGACCAGTGCCTGAGCTTGAAAGCTTGCCTTCAGGAAATCAGACCGGTAAACACCAGGTAATTGACCTGCCCAGTAATCCAGCAAATTTAATGCCTGATCCTCATATTCAGCAGGAATTGAAAACCCAAGAAAATGATAGATATTTTCCGGCATGAATGGTTGCTCTTCATAATAGTCAGGCCTAACATACCCTTCATCAAGCTTTAGCAGGATATCTGATACAGCTAAAACTTCGCTTTCATCTAATCGGGCAACGATTTCTGATCTTTTTGACCGTCCGGCTTCATGTAAAGAAAAATTCAAATAAATTAAATCTCCCTTTAAACGATATAACTTAAAGAATTCTTCACTCAGCCTGTCATAAACTAAAGAGGCGGTTTCAGTTTCCTGTAAATGTACTTGCTCAGTAACTGACAGCCAGTTTTCAAAACTTTCTCTGTTTTCTTCTGCAGATGATTGGGAAAAGACCGTATTTGCAAAGTTCAGGCAGACAAAAGATAATGCTAAAACTTTGTAAAAAGAGTTACTGAGCATCATGTCTTAAATGTTTAAAGAGATAACACTCAAAATAAAGAATTTTTTAAAGAACTTTGATTCTAAGAAATATTATTCGCGTCCTTCGTAACGATCTCTTGGCCGCACATCGATAATGTCTTCCTGATCGCCGCCGTTAAAGAACCCTGGAAGTTCCTGATGGATTACCGGTGATTCGTTTGCCTGATCAAAATCTTGGTCGGTTTCGGACAGATTGGCTTCGGTGATTCCGGCACAACCGACAAGCAGGGAGATGATAGTTAAAGCAAATAAAGATCGAAGTTTAAGCAGAGTTTTCATGGTGTGATTCTAT
>JAFIFB010000028.1 GCA_020832285.1 Balneolaceae bacterium | reverse complement strand
TTTGTAATATGCATATCAGCTTATTTATAGTGAATGGACTCACCTAAATAAGTGAAAAATACCGAGCCAAAAAAGCCTGAATACAACAAATTCAGCCACTTTTTTGGCTCTTTTTATTTATTGCCTGCGGATTTTAGGGATAAAATAGATGGCCAGGAAAAGAATAACTGCAAAAAGTAAAATTTTACTGGCTTTGTTTTCATTTTTTGGAGAACCGGATCGAGTCTTTACTTCCCGTTTAGACAGAAAATCCTCAAGCTTATCCTCTTCGGGATCCTTCAGATTGTTTTTTAGTCGTTGATGGCTTCTGTCCATAACCCCTCTTTTTATATCTCATTCAAATGTAAGATTTTATTTTAAAAAAATAATTACTCCATTTATCGTTTTTTCAAAATTTTTTGCATTTTCACATAGCTATCGGGATCAATCCGTAAATGAAAACTATCCATCGAAAGAGAGTCGAAAATTTCTCAAAAGAACTCTTTCCAGTGAAAAATGATATGTATCCTGGGTACAAATTTGTATCATTTCAGTTACATTTTCGTTGAATAATTGCCTGAATCCAGACTGATTTAAATTTCGACAAAATACGATCTTATGCATTTTATACTTAGAAATTTTTATCCTCTTCTTTTTTTGATTCTGTTTATCTCTTGTGATCAGCCAGAATCGACCTATACAGGTTTACAGGAAACAACAGACAGAGAAGAGCTTCTCAGTGATGTAAAATATCTCGCCTCCGATGAACTGCAGGGCCGTAAAACCGGAACGGATGGTAACCGGAAGGCCAGGGAATATATTAAGGAACGGTTTCTCTCACTCGGGCTAAACACATTTGGCGAGAGTTTCCGCCAGCCGTTTGAACACAGCAATCCCCGGACGGGCGATCTGTTCGAGGACGCCGAAAACCTGATCGGGTACATCGAAGGCAGTAAAAACCCTGCACGTTTTATCGTGATAACCGCCCACTATGATCACCTGGGTGTGAGAGACGGCGAAATTTACAACGGCGCCGATGACAATGCCTCCGGAACAGCGGGAATGATGGCCGCAGCCCGATATTTCACGGAAAATCAACCCGAAAACAGCCTTATTTTTATCGCTTTTGATGCTGAGGAACAGGGACTCGGCGGGGCTCACTATTTTGTTCAAAACCCGGTGGTACCGCTTGAACAGATTGCACTCAATGTCAATATGGATATGATCAGTACCAATTTCGAGAATGAACTTTACGCTGTAGGCACCTACCACTACCCGTTCCTGAAACCTTTGATTGAAGAATCGACAGCCGGTGCACCGATAGATGTCCTGTTTGGCTACGACAACCCCGATGCCCCGCAGGACTGGACCATGTCATCCGATCACGGCCCGTTCCATCAAAAAGGCATTCCGTTTGTCTACTTTGGCGTTGAAGATCACCCTCACTACCATCAGCCTACTGATACGTTTGAAAACATCAATCCCGATTTTTTTGCAGATGCGGTGGAAACGATCATCAGCTTTCTGGAAGATGTTGACCGCAGGCTTGATGAGGTGGTCAGTGAAACGAATCCTGCCGAAACCAATCAAACCCGCTGATGTCAGAAACGGTTCAAACAGAACAGATCAGGAAACGTTTCAGCAGTATTTCCATCACAAAAGCGGTGCTGGTTACTTTTTTCGCGCTGCTGCCGGCCGGAGCGATTTTACTTATTATCGGGATTACCGATACGTTCAGCAAGCTCCGGGTAGAGATTCTTGTCGGGCTGGTACTCTACATGATTCCACTGCTACTGATTCTATATGCTTTTCGAAAAGTGGACCTCCCACTTTTGCCCATTCTGAAAAACACGAAAACCGATCGCCGTGAATTGCTGCTGGCCATCCCGTTAATTGTTTTTTCTATATCTGTAGCCTGGGTCACCCTCCTCGTGCTCAATCTCTATGATTCCGGGACAGCCCAGGGCTACCTGGATTATCTCAACAGCGTTGATTTCCTGGTAACCACTCCCGAAACGCCTTTTGTAGATTATCTTTTGATTTTTATTGCAGTTGCCGTCCTGGCTCCGCTGCTTGAAGAGATTGCATTTCGAGGTGCTATGATGGAACGGTTTGGGGCCAAATACAGCTACAAAACCGCTATTATTCTCTCTTCGGTAATTTTCGGAATACTCCATATCGACCCAGCCGGGGCTTTTATGTTCGGGTTTGTAGCCTCGCTGATCTACCTCAAAACCCGTTCACTTTTCGTTCCCGTAATGATTCATCTATTTAACAACGGACTTATTGTGATCTTCATCTTTTTTAATGACCGGTTCTTTCAGTTCAACACCTGGGATGAAATTGGGTCTTATGTGAGTTACGGCTGGCTGGGAATTCTGCTCTTTGCCGGAAGTGCAGCCTGGCTGGGTTTTTACATCAAAAAAAACTGGTACCTGATTTATTCCAGGAAACCGTTTTCTCTTGAAGATGAATCAAACATTGTTCAAAATAAATCAGAAGGAATATAAACCTGATCTTTCATTCAGGAACAGGTTTTAATTCTTTTGACATGAAATACATGACCGGGTCACCGTAAGTAAAGCCAACTCGTTCATAGAGATTCTTGGCGCGATTATCTTCTCTCACTTCCAGCGTAATTTTACAGCACTTCTCCTCTTTGGCTATCTCTTCTACCGCTTTCAACAAAGCCTCGCCGATTCCTTTACCACGATAATCCGGCATCACAGCAAGGTCATGTACATTAATGAGTTTAGAAGCATAAAATGTTGAAAATCCGTAAAAACAGTTTGCCGTGCCTGCTGGTTGACCCTCCCGGAATGCAATTAATGAGAAGCTGTTTGGGAATTCTTTCATTCCCGATATCAGATTTTGTAACACCTTTTGAGAGAGAGGGCGATCCATACCCATGGGATCCCGGGCGTATGCATCTGTTATTCTGAGAATTGCATCTGTATGGGCAGAATTGTTATAATCCGCTTTGATTATTTGCAGCTTCTTCATAATCAATTATTTACTGACTTATTTTTTTTAGCATTTAAAAGACCGGGCTATTTTAGCTAATTGAAAATATAGTTATTCTCCGATAGAATGTAGAAGGTGTATTTATAGATCACCTGAAACAGATTATTCATCAAAACCGAAATAAAACCATACAGATAAAATGAAACTAAAACGATTAATTCCGATTATATTGCTGCTCTTTTTTACAGGCTGTTACCATGCTCAAGTCACAACAGGCCTTGAGCCTTCAAATGAAGTATATGAAGATAAATGGGCGGCAGGATTTATATACGGGCTTGTTCCGCCCGATATTGTGGAAGCAGGTGAGCGCTGTAACCATGGCGTTGCAAGAGTGGAAACCCAGCTTAGTTTTATGAATCAATTTGTAACAATCCTTTCGTTTGGGATCTACTCCCCTATGCAAATTACTGTTACCTGTGCCACAGCTTCAGCCTCAGCTTATTCAACCCAGGAGCAAATCTTAACCTCAAAGAATAACGGTTCGGATGAAGAGAAACTTAACACAATTGAAGAAGCCGTAAAGCTCTCAGCAGAATTGAAAATGCCGGTGTATATTCAATTTGAATAGCATTTTCTTTTTTCCAGAATAAATAAAAACTAAAAAAAGGCCATGCATCATTGCATGGCCTTTTTTATTTCTGCAAATCAGGTTATACGGATCGGCGACCCGCCACAAGAATGCATTTATAAGATTTTAACGATTGCTTATTGTACAATCAGTTTACCCACCATTCCGCCGGCAAAGTGTCCGGGGAACGTGCATATATAATCATATTCACCGGTTACTTCAGGTACGGTAAAAGTAATGGTATCAGTTTCCCCATCACCAAGCATTCGTGTGGTAGCAATTACCTGGTCTTCGTAATCCGGTGCAATATATTCGTTATCACGTGCAGTGATGGATGCTCTTGCAAAGGAATCTACATCGGTTCCGAGATCAACAATTGCCAGGTTATGTGACATAGCTGTAGCCGGAAGGTTACTTTGGGTTGTTAAACGGATTCTGAGCTGCTCGCCAGGGGATGCTTCAATGGCCTCAAGCAGAATGTACTGCCCTGCCTGTCCGCCGGTAACAAGGCCGTCAGCAGCTTCCCGAACAACAAATTTCATGTCGTCGGTGCCGATTATTTCAACCGTTCGTACTCCGTCGTCTTCCACTTCTTCAGCTTCTGCGGGTGTTTCTTCCCCGTTACAGGCTGCAAGTGCAAAGATCATTGCAATTATAAAAGAAAATAAAAGTGATTTTTTCATTGGTTTAAATGTAGGTTTTTGGTTTGTTTATTCATCCTGTCAACATAAAAAGTTTTTGTGACATTCAGATGATTTATTTTATCAGGACTCTTGCAAAAGTGTTCGAATATCTTCGGTAACCTCATCAGAACTGAGTTCACTTCCCATGTAGTGACGCCGGATCTGTCCCTTCTTATCTATTAGCGTTACTCTGTCGGTATGATCAATAAAATAGATCGGAGTATTGTCTTCTGCAAAACGTGTAGGTGTTTTAACCGTAGCGATTTGCAACTTTTCAAGAAGAGCTTCCACTTCTTTTTTCTCTCCTGTGAGCAGCCGCCAGTTACCTTGGTTCAAACGATAGCTTTCAGCGTATTGATACAAAATTTCTGGTGTGTCCCGGTCCGGATCGAAAGAAACGCTAACAAGCATCAAACCCTCCTCTTCGGCTAGTTCCCTTTGAACGTCCCTCATGTTATATGTAATAATCGGGCAGATATCAGGACAGTGTGTGTACACATAGCCTACAAGCATCACGTTACCAGAGTACGCTTCTGGAAACGAAATCTTCTGCCCGTCTTGATCAACCAGGTTGAATTCTGTCTCCTTCAGACTTTCTTTCACAGAGAGACGATCACAGCCTGTGGCAAAACAGAACATCACGGCCGTGATCAGTATCCCGGTAAAATTTAAATTAATTCTGAAAACCATCATTCAAACTCAATCATTAACACTTTTACAATCAGCTTATCTCAGCGGCACAGGGCTGTCCGGCGAATAGGGCACCGAGCCACCATACGTTGCCTGAATCACGTCATATATAACAGGTGTATATGAAAGTATGATTAATATAATAGCGATAATTACATATGGTTTGAAATTTCTGAGCCAGGTTGCCGGCTCATCGTGCAGCGACTCCGATATCGGGAATGTAACCATAGCGTGTTCATCATCGGAACGGCTCTTGGAAAATACCGTTGTAAAAAAGCTCGTGATATAGATCACAATTCCGATAAACATCAGCACCCCTCCAATCACTGTCATATCGATGTATGGCATCCAATCAGCCTGATATAATATGCTGTCGGGGTTGGCATACGATGCACCAGTATTGGTTCGTCGCGGCATGCCTTTCAATCCGCCGATTTTAAGCCCATACGACATGATGAACAGCCCGATAGTGTAGACATAGGGTGAAATCATCGCCCAGCTTTTCAGGCGAATTTCTTTGTTCATAAACTGCCCTACGAGATATAAACTGCCCCCGAGAAAAGCCAACATTACAGGTCCGGCCACTGTCAGATGAAAATGACCCGGCACCCAAGCTGTATTATGAACAACCGTATTCATCTGATACGAAGCGTTAATAATGCCACCGATACCCCCAAAAATGAAGATTACGAGACCCAAAATCAGGTATGGGAAAAACCAGTTCTCTTTTTTGAAATAGGGTAATTTCCACATCCAGCCAAACAGTCCTTTACCACCCTGGTTTCTTCCGGCATGTTCGAGCGAAGCAGCCAGAGTAAAAGCGGTGATTAAGCTGGGTAAAGCCACTGCAAACGTAAAGATTCCGTGCAACAACTTCCATTGAGCACCGATGGCGGGATCCATGTACTGATGGTGCGTTCCCACCGGAATGGAAAACAGAATAAACATCATAAACACCAATCTTCCAGCCATGTCGGAATAGAGTTTGCCGCCTGCCATTTTGGGCATGAAAACGTAATACATAACATATGCGGGCAACAGCCAAAAATAGACCAGCGGATGGCCAAAGAACCAGAAAAGTGTCCTTGCAAGCATCACGTTAATCTCATCCACCAGTCCAAGCGACCAGGGAAGCAGCATGAACAGAATCTCAACTGCAACTGCGAGTGTAGCGATAAACCAGATAATAAATGTCGTGAAAATTCCTACCACAGAGAGCGGCGTTTTCTTGCCTTCATTCTCCTTTCGCCACTCCAGGTACATCGGTACCCAGTTATAGAAAGCAATCCAGGATCCCACAACAAGCAGCACAAGGCCGATGTAAAAGAGTGGGTGAGCTTTTAGCGGCGGATAGAAAGTATAGAGAACCGTTGCCTCACCCATTAAAATAACAACAGCTGCCAGAACCGACCCCACAAGCATCAAAATACCTGAAATCCATGCTATTTTACTGTTCAGGTTCTTTTTTAGTGCATAAGGAACCAGGGCATTACCAAAAGCCACTGCAAAAAAAGTGGTAAAGACAATTGCGTTCAGAACTCCGTGAAAGGTCAGCCCTTTGTAATAATCCCCCCCGACAAAAGGGTCACTTTGGATAATCCCAGCTCTGAATAGTGTCTGCATCAAACCTCCATACACCCCAATAAACAGAAGAACCATCGGGATGATAATGAGAACAGCATTCAGATTTTTGGCAGATTTTGTAAACCGAAACAAATCAGTATTCATTTTCAGATTTCCTCCTCGGTTTCCGGCTCATCCAGCCCTTCTTCAATGATAAATCGTCCAGCCATCGTGTGATGGGCAGCTCCGCAAAATTCATGGCAGGCAAACATATATTCGCCCGGCCTGTCGAATCTTACTCGAATGTAATTTATTGCACCTGGTACGGCCATAAGATTCACATTATGCTGCTCAATTTTGAATCCGTGAATAATATCCTGTGATGTTACATACAGGTCCACAGTAGAACCAACGGGAAGCCTTACGGTTGATGGCTGAAATGCCCACATCCGGGCAACCATCTGCAATTCATAGGTGTCCGGCGCTGTTTGAAATAAAGTGTCAGTTGTAAACGGGTCCATATCGGTTATGCAGGTTGGCACATCGATATCTTTGGCTACAGCTGCATACATTATGGCTCCAAAGAATATCACAAGCAGCAGTCCGCTTAATCCGAGAGCTAATTTTTCTGATTTATCCATTTCACCCCCTGCTTAACAGTTCGAAGTACATTGCAAACCAAATTACCAAAAAGAGAATCATCAGCAGTATAAAAAAAGCGATTGCCCCTTTTGGAATAAACTCCTCTGATTCATTACTGGATTCGTTATTCCCCATAGTTCGTTAGATTTTGGTTATGATTGATGAATTATTGAATATAAAGATAAAAGATAATCTTATACGAATAGATTCTTTATTATCCCCAGAATTTAAGTTTAAGAACTCTTTTATTTAATCAATTGAGGCAATTTACTGCAAATAATATGAGAAAGTAAAAAGACAATCTTGTCCAAAAAGAAAAAAGATGCGATATCCATCAATTCACCAGCTAACTAATTCCAAAATGACGGAGGACGGGGACTATTGATCTCAGACTTCAGATTATAGACCTCAGATTTTAGATCTGAAATCAGTAGTCACCTTCAGGCAGTCGTTAAATTTAATGGTAATCAAGTCTTACCGAACCGCCGGATGTGGTTGCCGATAGCATCGGACCACCATTTCCCACTTTCCCATTAACCCGGTTTCTCTCCAGTTGCCCTGAAAAATTTTGCAGGCTTACTTCCACTCGCTGCCCACTCAGATTAAGGTCAAAATGGTCGCTTTCAGGCAGTTCAATACGGATGTTTCCACCGCTTGTCTGAAGTTCGATATCGTCAAGAAAGGTAGTGAATGAGCCACGTATACCGCCGCCGCTGGTCCGGGCTGAGATTTTTGCGGAAATATTTTCCAGCCGGATACTGCCGCCGGATGTTCGCAGTTCAGCTTCACCATAAATGTCCCTTGCCCTCACCGAACCACCGCTGGTTCTTGCATTGATATTGCCGGACGCCTCTTCTATAGTAATGTTTCCACCCGATGTGCGAAGATTTATGTCACCCTCTACTTTTTTTGCAGTAACACTGCCGCCGCTTGTAGACAGATCAAGCCCGTTAAGAAGGTTTTCGGCAGAAACACTACCCCCACTTGTGCGGCCTTCAACTTTTGCATTTTGTGGTGCATACACCTTAAAACTGATGGAAATGTTCCTGCTTCCTCTGAATACTCCTGATCGTTTCCTCTGAGCTTCTGCAATTACCCGGTCACCATCTTTTTCAATTGTAATATCAAAATCCGAAAGATCGGTATCGGAAGGGGTGATGTAACTGCGCCCTCGCCTTACAAACATCTCTACTTTAACTTCGTTCTCGGTGTGACCAATTACATTTACCGAACCGCCCGATGTAGTCACCTGAACAGATGGCGAAGAAGTTGTACTGAATGTATCAACCCGGTACGCCCGATCTGAGGGTTGAGCTTCAGCTATGCTGAATAAACCGAACAGCAGAATGAGAAGAGCCATTATCTTTTCAAATATTTTTCCAGCCATAGCAGTAAAAGATTACGTTAAAAATTTTCTTCCTGACAAAAACGATCCGGCACTCTTGCTTGTTTTCGGCCTTCACTTATTAATCCCTACGAAAGTTTATAAGACGGGTTTCATCATACAACGATAATCCGCTCAATTCAGTGTTATCTTCATGACAAAAAGAGAAGAGTTCCCTATTATTGAATACTTATTCATCTCATTATAACCAATCTGCATGAAACTACCATTTGCATTTGCGAGACGATTCGTGGCCGGAGAAACGTTTCAGGAGACCATCCCTAAAATTAAGACATTTAATAAAAAAGGAATTCGTGTTACCCTGGATCTGCTGGGTGAAAACGTAAAAGACAAAACCACGGCTGATAAAACTGTGGATGTATACACCGGCCTGCTGGAAGATATTCACACCGCTAACCTGACAAGTACCATCTCGATTAAACTGACCATGATGGGCCTGGATATTGATGAGAATTACTGTAAAAAAAACCTGTTCCGGCTCCTCGAAAAAGCGAAGGAACTGGATTCATTCGTGCGGATCGACATGGAAGGCTCCGATTACACACAACGCACGATCGATATTTTTAAAGAAGCGTTCAGCGAATATGAAAAACATGTGGGTATCGTAATTCAGGCCTACCTTTACCGCTCCAGGAAGGATATTGAAGAACTTGCCGGGCTGGGTGCCGACATCCGCCTTTGTAAAGGCGCTTACAAGGAACCGAAAGGAATCGCCCTGCAAAATATGACTGATATTCGTAAAGCGTTCAAAGATTATGCGAAAATTTTATTTGAACAGACACCCTTTCCTCGTATTGCCACACACGATGATGAATTGATCGATTGGGTTAAAAAACACACTTTAGAAAACAACATTCCAAAAGAGCGATTCGAGTTCCAGATGCTCTATGGCCTGCGTGAAGAAACGATGGAACAGTTCGCCACACAGGGATATAACGCCCGTGTCTATGTACCCTACGGTACGATGTGGTTCCCCTATTTCAAACGCCGCCTGATGGAGCGTAAAGAGAATATCTGGTTTGTACTGAGTACGATGGTTAAGAAGTGAGCATCGTGAAAAACTGATACGAATTTTTTAATGAATTCGGGATGAACTCCCATCCAATTGCCCTGATCTTCTGCCACAACAGCAAGCTGGGGAAGTTTGGCCGTATAAATTCATCGAAATCCATTATGTAATTGGGGAAGAAATTTTCGTCAGCCGCCGGTTTTAAATATGTCTGTATTCTGAGGAATCAACCCCGATTGTTTTATGCAGAGCTTTATCATTGTGAGTTTATTCAAAAAACTTTGCTGGTGGCAAATAAATACAGTTACACCCCCCAAACATCTCTTTTTTAGGTGTTCTGGGGCGATGGTTATTGGGCAGCGGTTCACCGGTTACCCTGTGAAACTCATCCGGGGTTCGCAGCCGCGGAACCCCGTCATTATGGGTTTCCATGAACTGCAGCAATCCAGCTCGCATCCTGTTCAACACCTGCTGGTACTCAGGGTCCTCCGCCAGGTTGTTCAGCTCATGCGGGTCATTGATTACATCGTACAACTCCTCTTCCGGGCGGGGTTCGAAATACAAAGACCGCTGATAGGCATCCAGCTCACCGCTTTGTTCCAGCCTGCGAATTTCGGCAAAGGTCGGGCTCGTAAGAGCATCGGCTGGTGGTGTGGCCGGAAGGTCATTGAAGAAATTCCGGATGTAGTTATACCGCTCATCACGAATGGAGCGAACAAAATTTTCATGGTCGTGCCAGTGCGCCTGGCCGTAAATATGGCTTCTGATTGTCATACTCGGATCGGATAGGATCGGGCTGAAATCCCTGCCAACAAACTCATCACCTGCCTCCAGGCCTGAAAGGGCCAGAAAGGTCGGGGCAATATCTACTACACTGACCAGCGACTCGGTTTCGGTTCCCGGTGTGATCGCATCCGGCCATGAGATGATCCAGGGGGTTTTGATTCCGCTGTCATGAAGAGTGGTTTTATCCCTGGGAAAGGGTCTTCCGTTATCGCTGATAAACAGGATCACCGTATTGTCAAGCACGCCCTGGCGTTCCAGTTCCTCCACAACCCGGCCGGTGTATTCATCCAGGCGGCTAATCTCGTCGTAATACATGGCAAAATCTTTCCGGACCTTTTCGGTATCCGGCACATAGGGCGGCAGGATCACATCTTCGGGAGTATGGGGTTCATCAATGGTCCCTTCCTGGTATCCCCGGTGGGGATCAACCGCCGCCAGCCAGAGGAAAAACGGCTGGTTCTCCGGGCGGTGCTGCAGTAGCGGAACCCATAAATGGCTCCCGCTGCCATCGGCTTGCGGCAGCTCTCCGACCGACTCCCGAAGGGCATCGGTGTTATCTTCCGCCAGAAAATCAAACCGGCCTTTGATATGATCGCCCATATGCCACTTGCCGGCCTGAGCGGTCCAGTAGCCGGCTTCCTTTAGCTTTTCCACAAATGTTACTTTATCTGCGGGAAGTTCCCAGTGCAGCTGCTCCGCATCGGTTTGGTGCGGGTAGGTTCCCGTAATGATGCTCGCCCTGGACGGACTGCAGGAGCTGGTAGTTAAAAACGCCTGGTGAAACATCATCCCATCCCGGGCCAGCTTGTCGATATTCGGTGTCTTTATGTTCGGATGGCCACAGACCCCACAATCATCCCAGGCCATATCATCGGCGATGATCAAAACAAGATTTGGGCGTTGATCTGGCTCTTCATCTGCATTAGAAAACAATGCTGAACCAGCCAGGAAAAAACCAATGGCCAGAAAACCGGTTAAAACTGTAAAGATTTTTACTGAATTATATTCATGAAAGCAGAATGCTAAACGGGCGTTTTTCATCATGTTGTATAATTATCAGGCTTGTAAGTTTTTTTGCATTTACGACGTTTCGTTAGTCAGAATTTTATAGCAAGCTATTCACCTGACATTATGGACGGCTACGATTCGACTGATCGTATTCATTTAACAATTCCTGCAACCGTGCTACCTCTTCCGGATGCTCATGCCACAGGTTATTTGTCTCAGCTAAGTCCTCTTTTAGGTTATAAAGCTGCCCTTCCGGATCTCCGGGTCCCGGCTCGATATAGGCAGGAGAGGTAAATCCTCCCGAACCCAGCCCGTCTATCAGTTTCCAGGTTCCATCTTGTATGGATCGTATACCACGGCCAACCGTGACTACAACCGGCGGACGAATCGCTTCAGTTTCCGGCTGGCTTCCCGTCAGGACAGGAAGGATACTAAAGCTGTCTTCCCCGTCATTCACCGGAAGCTCTGTTCCCGTGATATCTGCAAACGTTGCCAACATATCGGTAAACGAAATCGTCTGATTCGTAACTGAACCCGGTTCTACCACTCCGGGCCAGCGAACAATAAACGGCATCCGGTGCCCGCCTTCGTATGCATCCCCTTTCATACCCCGCAAGCCTCCCATGGAGTCGTGGCCAAATTTCTCTGTATCTTTATCATACCAAACCGGGCCGTTATCGCTGGTGAAAATCACCATTGTCTCTTCATCCATGCCTGTCTGTTCAAGAGCAGAAAGAATATCTCCAACTTTGGAATCGACCATCGCCATAAAGTCACCGTACATTCCCGCGCCACTTATCCCTTCAAACGGCTCAGTTGGCAGCCAGGGGGTGTGTGGCGCGGGTAAGGCCACATACAGCAGCAGAGGCTGATCCTGTGCATTGGCGGCATGATTGCGGATCACCTCTATGGATTCTTCCGTAAATCGGGGTAAGACATCTATTAATTCCAGACCAGGTGCAATACCCCCTTCCCTCCAAAATGCACCCTGAATATCCGTCCATATTCCGCCGCTAAAGTTATCATCAACGCTGTCGGTGGGCGGATTTACAACCCGGTCATCACGAATATAAAAGTAAGGCGGGATGTCGGTAGAGGCCCGGATTCCAAAAAAAATGTCGAATCCACGGTCAAAAGGCCCACCCGGGAGAGGCAAATCCATATCATACTGGCGATAGGCTGCCCGGGTATTTGTATCCTGATCTGAATCCGATGCTCTATCTGTAGCCTGGGATTCGTCAAACCCAAGGTGCCATTTACCAACCATGGATGTCTTATATCCCTGCGACTGCAACAACGAAGCAAAGGTCATCCTGCCTTCTTCAATAACTGGTTCATCCGGCCAGACACTTACATCGGTACGAAACGGATACCTTCCTGTCAGCAAACCATATCGTGACGGATGACAAAGCGCACCGGGTGCATGAGCATCCATAAAACGAATCCCTTCAGCAGCTAAACCATCAATATTGGGTGTCGGAATTTTTGAATCTTTGTTATAAGCACCAATGTCACCATAGCCCATATCGTCGACAAACAAAATGACAATGTTTGGAAGCGGCTCAGATTCCTGTGAATAAACAGAAGCATTTCCAAAAACCACCACAAAAATGCATACAATTAACTTTTTCATGTAAAATTACTATAGAAGGTTATAGACCAAAGAATTATGAGTTTAAGAAATATTTTTTAAACAGTTCAATTGGTAATTTGTTCATCCCAGCTGTCATCACCATAATATTCCTGAAGTTCATCAATCTTATCTTTCAGATCCTGCTGAATCTCTGCATACGCCGACTCACCGTAAACACTGGTTAACTGATTGGGATCAGCCTCAAGATCAAACAGCTCCCATTCATTGTGATCCGGGAAATGAACCAGTGTGTACTGGTCAGTGCGGACTCCATAGTGGCGAGCTACATTGTGAACCCGCGGGGGACCTTCAAAATAGTGATAGTAAACCGCATCGCGCCAGGCTCCCGGATTCTCTCCCCGAAGCAGCGGCACCAGAGAGCGTCCCTGCAACCGGTCGGGGATCTCCGCACCAGCCAGCTCCAGAATCGTCGGGGCAAAGTCCAGGTTTTGGACCAAATGATCATCAACCGATCCCGGTTCAATGCCTTCAGGCCAATGTACAATCAGTGGCATTCGCATGGATTCTTCATAAATCCATCGTTTGTCAAACCAACCCTTTTCACCCAAAAAGAACCCCTGATCCCCGGCATAGATTACAATGGTGTTGTCATACAGATTTTCACGCTTCAGATACGCCATCAGCCGGCCCACTTCATCGTCCACCTCTCGTATTACCCGCAGGTAATCCTTTACATACCGCTGATAACGCCACCGCAGGCGATCTTCTTCAGACATCTGATCATAATTTTCGAGTAACCACTGGTTTTCTTCGGCATACGCCTCTTTGATTCTCGCCTCCTGATCTTCGGTCAACCGGTTCACATTAACCAATCGCTCCCAGCTTCCCCAGCCATCCGTATCTTCTCCCGTTGCCGGGTCCACCGGCACCTTTAAATCCCATCCCCACTGCATTGTGGTTCCAATTTCCATATCCTGCTCATGAGCCGCCGTAGTCAAGCCAGAGTAATCATAAAATAGTGTTTCCGGCTCCGGTAAGTCCCGATCCCGGTAATCATCCAGGGCCGGGCCAGGCAGCCACTCACGGTGAGGAGCCTTGTGATTGTAGATCATCATAAAGGGTTTCTCGCGGTCGCGTTGAAGCCGGAGCCATTTAAGGGCAATATCTGTAATAATCGGAGTAACATGCCCTTCATATTCAACATCACCATCAGGCGTACTAAAGGTTGGATTGTAATAGGTTCCCTGTCCGCCCTGACCTATCAATACTTCATAATAATCATATCCCAATGGAACCGATTTGAGGTGCCACTTGCCGATCATGGCCGTTTGATACCCATGCTCCTGAAGAATCATCGGAAAGGTTTCCACCTCATCGGGCATCGATTCTGCATTGGTAATCACACCGGTAATGTGGCTGTGCAGCCCACTTAACATGACCGCACGGGAAGGTGTGCAAATGGAGTTGGTGACAAAGGCATTGTCAAACCGCATCCCGGCCTCAGCCAGGCGGTCAATATTCGGGGTCGGGGTATGGTCCAGTTGCAGCCCGTAATTTAAAGCTCCTCGATAAGCTCCAATAGCCTGGGCGGTATGGTCATCAGAATACATCACAATTATATTTGGTGAACCTATTTGGACATCAGATTGATTTTCAATTTCTGAATTACATCCCATGCAAAAAACCACAAACAGAACAATAGAAAGTACTGATTGAATCTTAAAAATTTTCTTCATCATTTTTTACTCATTAAAATGGCAGCCAAAGTGTTATTAATATAAATAGTTACTATATCTTTAATTCTATTTAATTAAGGCCACCTTGGCAGGGGTGCATTTACCTCTTCCAGCCAATTCTCAAGTTTTTGTTTAAGGTGATTACTTATTTCAGGGTGAGTTTCAGATAAATTATTTTTTTCACTGACATCTTCGATTATATTATAAAGTTCAACCGAATCCGTTTCATAGAATTTCAATAGTTTCCAATCTCCAGAACGAATAACACTCACCGGTGTGGTTCGCCAGGCAGCATTGGGATAACCAGGAAAATGCCAATACAATGCATCACGATTTAATAAGTATTCTGGATCTTTCAGGATTGGTAAGAAACTGACACCATCTAACTTATGATTTTTTGGTTTTGATAAGCCTGCTGCTTCAAGATAGGTTGGATAAAAATCAATACTTTTTACCGGCTCATAACTGATACTGCCTTGTGGAATAGAACCAGGCCATCTAATAACCAATGGCACCCTAATACCTCCCTCATAAAACATAGCTTTGCCGCCTCGTAGAGGAGAATTGTCAGTAATACCAGCAACTGTTATTGCATCAGAATCAGGTCTCTCCTCAATCTCATCATAACCTCCAATTCCACCATTATCCGAATAGAAAATAATCATTGTTTCTTCTGCTATGCCCAGATTGTCAACTGCATCAACAATTTTACCCACATTTCTATCCATAATTTCAATCATTGCAGCATAGGTTGCATTGTGGTGCCCACCTTCAGGTTCCTTATTCTCATACTTTTCAACCACGTGCTCTGGTGCTTGTAAAGGCCAATGAGGTGTATATAAAGATAAATTCAGATAAAACGGTACTTCACTGTTCTCAGTAATAAACTCAATTGCTTTTCGGGTTTTGTAGTCAGTCAGGTATTCACCTTCCTCCGCATCATCGATATATGGATTATTATTAGGTTCAAAAAAACCGCCTTCCCAAACACCCGGATTTCCTGCTCCGTAGCCACCTATATTAACCTCATAACCTTGTTGTTGAGGCCCATGTGTTGGTGGATCACCTAAATGCCACTTTCCAATTAACGCAGTTGAATACCCTGCCTTTTTTAATGCTTCAGCCGAAGTAAACTTATCTGCAGGTAACTCATGGGCATTTTCAGCAGGAATCATTGCCCCAGACCCAGGATTGCCTACATGATATATTGGCTGATTCGGAAAATATTGTCCTGTTACAAGTGCTGCTCTTGTAGGAGCACAGTTTGCACCACTTGAATAGGCATGTAAAAACTTGATCCCCTCTTGAGCCAATCTGTCAATGTTTGGGGTTTCATAAAAGGTACGCTTTAATGGATCAAAGCTGTTTATATCTGCATAACCCAAATCATCCGCCATGATAAAAATTATATTGGGGGCATTCTGATAGGAATAAGTATTCTGTGAACCCTGTCCGGAAACGTCTTCGGGTATTAAAAAAAAAACATACAAACAAAGAAAAATGATTGGCACACTGGATGAGATTTTATTTGAGGTACTCTTTGATTTATCAGTGTGCAATCTAATTTCATACATCATATCCTTGTTATTACTCTGTTTTTAATTGTGATCTGAAATTGACAATTCAGTAGCTATGCATGCGTGATACATCTATGAAATTGTTGGCCGTCCTGGATTGTTTTATCCCTCATGGTGCTCAGGATGATACCTAATATCACATTAAATTCTAAATGAACTACACCCTGTAATGTGTTAGTGCGCATTTCGTTTCACTGGAGAAATACGAGCTAAAGTTACACAATCCGGATAATCACCAAAATATAAATTGGCCATATCAATCTGATGGATCTGCTTCACAAAGATATAATCAACGCACTGCCAAGTGAAGTAACCCACAACCAAATGTCTTGATAAAATACCCGGGTAAAGATTCTTCCGGCAATCATTATTGGCTTTATTCAGGTAGCGGGTCCTGTTCATAGTCTGAGTCATTAACCCAGCCGGTATTGATATCTTCACCCTCGATGATGTAACGATGGTACATATTTACGTTCCGTTGGTTAGCATATGGGTAAGCATCAAATATGTAACCACGACCAAACATTCTCGGGTCTTCCTGCTCTTTGAGACGTTCGAAGAGCTCCGATTTAAGTTCATCAAGAGTACTCTGGTAGGCGGGATCACCGGCAAGATTATGAATACAGCCAGGGTCCTCGGTGATGTTATAAAGCTCCTCGGACGGACGCTTTCCAAAATTCCATTGCCAAAAGTGATGCATTCCCAGCGTCGTGCGATTGTCAAGGATAAAAGTTTTGGTCGGGCTGCCATCCGTATTTAAATAGCCGGTTTCCGGGTTGCCGGCCGGCCAGCGAGTGTGCTCGAAGTTGTGGATGTAGAGCATATCCCCCCGGATTATGCCACGAATCGGGTAGCCCCAGTCGTACGGTCGGCCAATATCATGCCGTTCCTTACCCAACAGGACATGATCGCGCTGCGGGTTGATATGTCCGTCTTCGTTAGAATACAAAATATCTGTTAGACTCCTGCCTGCAGCGGGATGCATCCCGGTATCCTCCCAGTCCAGGCCGGCCAGCTCTATGAATGTCGGAGCAAAGTCAGCAAAACTGACAAAGTCATCGACGATCCTTCCGGGGGTTTCAATCCCCTCTGGCCACATTATTGCCAACGGCATGTGAGCTGACATTTCATAGGCCTGTCCCTTCGATCGGGGGAACGGCATGCCGTTGTCCGAAGTGACCACCACGACGGTATTCTCCAATTCCCCGTACTCTTCCAACAGCTGCAGCATACGTCCCAGATGGTCGTCGAAATGTTCGATCTCGAAAGCGTAGTCGAGCATATCGATACGCACTTTTTCATCATCGGGCCAAAAATCAGGTACGGCACTAATATCAGAAAGCTGCTTGTCGCCTTTTTCAATGCCGGAGCGGTATTCGTAGGCGCGGTGCGGCTCGGTAGCTCCAAACCAGAAGGAAAATGGTTGTCCGGATGGACGATCCTTGAGAAATGCTTCGAAATTGGCGGCATAGTCATTGTTTGAAATCATCGACGTGGGTGGTTCGGCAGTGTGCTCATCATAGGCTAATCCAGTAAGCGACCGGGGCTCGCCGTCCGCTGTTTCGGCAATACCGGGCGCCCATTTTTTTCCCGTTGCCCCTACAAAGTATCCATACTCGGCCAGGACTTCCGGAAACACCTTGAACTTTTGCGGGAAATAAGGCCAGTGATTGGCCGCTTCTTCCAACTGCCAGGAATTTCGTCCGGTTAGTATGATGGACCGGGATGGAGCACACTTCGGATTCGGCACGTAGGCACGATTGAACAAAATACCCTCCTGAGCCACGCGATCGAAAGCCGGAGTCTGTACCCACTCTGTGCCATAGGCTCCTGCGTGTGGAAACGACTGATCATCGGAAATGGCAAACAGGATATTTGGTCGCTGATCTGTACTATCTTCTTGGGCGAACAACAATGGAATGAATAAAAACAGACCAAACAGATAAAAGATAAATAAGAATCTGATTTTCATTTTTCAGTGTTTTTAGCCTGCATTATTTACAGATATTAGTTGATGGTTTTATAGCTATCTCTATCTACAATGTACATCTAACAAATATTAAAATTATATTCAACCTATTGTTACAAACTCTGCACTGAGCGAAGCGATTCCTGTGTAATGCAATTCAGATTAAGCATCAGATCTAACCATACATCCACCCTCAATTACCGGTTCGCCCGGGATACGACTTCTTTCTACAGGTGGTTCCTCGTCTGCAGGCAGCGGAGGATATTGATCGAGATCCACATCTAATCTCTGTCCATCTGCGACTAACTGATCATGCAATTTGTTGTAATCAAGATTATGGAGATCAGAACCATCATTTAGTGACTGTACAGCCGCCGTTGCAGCCGACTGCCCCAGCATCATAAAAACAGGTTCCATTCGTATCGAGCCAAATGCAATATGTGACGAAGAGACACCATTACAACAGACCAGCAAATTGCTGCACTCATTTTGTTTTGGAAGAAGTGACCGATAGGATATTGCATAAGGGCCACCTGGTGATACTTCAATATTTCCTTCGTTCTGAACACATCCCTGTTCAGTAATGTATCTTTGAACATTATGGGAATCCATCGTATAGGAACCAAGTCCTGCGGGATCATCAACCATACGCATTCTGCGGCAGTCATGTTCTGTGGTTACATATTCACCAACCATACGGCGGGCCTCGCGAACATAGATTTGTGCAGGCCAGTTGTTGTTATCTGTAAATTCATCTGCAGCCAGTCCCCACCGGCTCACTTCACTCCGAACATGTTCCGGTACACGAGGGTGATTTGCCAGTGTCCACATCAGTCCCCGCTGATAGTGTTCATGTTTCTCAATAATAGCCTCACGAGTAGCATAATCGCCATCCGGATATTCGTAATTCTCACCGACCATATTGGTTGAAAAGCCCCATCGGTTATTGGTATCTGTCTTCCGGTTTGGCATCGGATCCATGGGTAAACCCCGGGTTTCACCAGATTCAAAATTCCGAAAAAGCAATTCATATTCAAGCTCATCGTAACCTTCGGGTTGCTCAAACGGGACTTTGATCTCATCGGCATCCGTAAGGCACATTCGAAAACAGTATGCCTGTACACGGTGGTCTTCGGAAAACTCTTCACCCGGATCTTCGTCGTGTACATGTGGCAAGAGTCCGCTTTGAGGATTGCCCGGCTCAATGTATGGATCAACAAAACCCGGAAATATGTGATTGTGTGTTCTCACTTTTTGAACTCCGTTCAGCGTCTCATCATATTTGGAGTTGGCTTCCCGGCCTACGTGGTAAGATATTCCGGCCATAGCCATAAGATCGGCTTCATAAGAAGCATCTATGAAAACTTTGCCGCGATAAACATTGCCGTCTTCGGTAACAATTGCTCTGATTCTTTCTCCACGTTTTTCTACTCCCCTGCTGCCCAGCACAATCCTGTCATTCATAACTACAGGCACACCAGCTTCCTCCAGCATCATTTCATATATTTTCCTGGCAACATGCGGCTCAAAACCAAACATTCCTTCCCTATCCGGCTGAAAAAGGCCGCTTCGATTCATGTAATCCATCCTCTCTTCATGTACCCATAAATCTTCAGCCCTGTAATACTCCCGTATTTGACTGTAAAATTCCAGTGACATTCCACCAATTGTTCCTTCTATACCAATATCAGTATGGCCAAGCCCTCCCGTTGTTAACCCTCCAAGATGATTGGATGGCTCGATTAAGATGACAGATTTCCCTTTTCGGGTTGCAGCAACAGCGGCAATGATACCCGCTGAACTGGCTCCATAAATCACAATATCGTATTCTTTGTCACCTTCCGACCCATTACAGCTAACGAGATGTGCTGGCAATAATATTCCCCCTGTAAGAGCCAGGGAGCCCTTTAAAAAATCTCTTCTATTAATATTCATTTTATATGTTTGAAGCTTTTAAATGGTTAGTTAATTGATCTATAGACAGGAGTTACCCCATTTCAGTAGTGCCCGGTTTAAAGTCACTAATTCCCAATTAGTTACGTATTTAGGGATATTATTCTGTGTGTGATTCGGTGCAAAATAGCTGTTTAAGCGCTATATGCTTTGATTTTATCACGGTAAAAATATTCGTTTTGGTGAGTAAATTGGCAGTATGTTGAAACCAATTTCAATGAATGCGCATCCTTAGTGCAGTTTTCAATCGTCTATACGAAATTATGAATTCAAGTCGATTATAATATCAAAATATATATTTAATTGTTACACAATGAGTTACAATGAATATCATTCATTTTAACTGGACACTACTGATTCCATTTCTTAAAACATTGCCCTAACGAGTTTGATTAAATTTATCTCAAAAGATTTCCACTTTTTGAAATCCGTAAAGTTTATTCTCAATATTCATATTAAGTATTTATCTAAAATTTTGGAGTAACTTCTCAACTATAGAGAGCATATAAGGTGGTATTTCAAAGTGCACTTCTGCAAAATTCATAGATCTACAGAAAAAGTGAATTCTTTTTCCCCATCAACTTCAATCCATTCTTGAGTTTCGTGATTTCTGTAAGTAACGGTAGCTGTAACTATATCCCCTGTCCGTTCCATTTTGAGAAATGAACTTAAATAATCATCATTTACACCCCCAACTGAATGAATATTGACCTGAGTGAAACCGTAGTCAGTTTCCTTTTCCATATTCCAGCTGTGTTTATGAGCACTCACCCAGGCCGCAATATTATAATCATCAAGTTTTTCTTTTAATGCAGGCCACTCTCCAAATTCCGGATGCGGTTGATGGGTAAATATAAAAACAGGCTTATCTCTGTTAGTCTCCAATTCTTCCCAAAACCATTTACTTTGATCTTCTCCCATTATTAAATCTCTATCTTCATACCCGGTCAATTCATCAGAAAGGAAAATAAAACGGATACCACTAACAGTTCGGGCAGAAAAATGAACCGGCAATATAGGTTCATATGTAACTGAATCGAAATCATGATTCCCAAGCACATACGTCCAACCGACATTCAGTTTATTCATTTCCTGGATAAATGGAGTAGTAAACTCATAACTATCTTCAACTAAATCTCCCAATATTATCGCATAGTCTGCTATATCGAGATTATTTACGTCAGCCACAGCCGTAGCAAGATGCTGTCCCAAAGCCGGCTCAGAATGATGGCCAACATGAGTGTCACCTGCTACCCACCAAATGACTTCTTCATCAGGTGAGGTTACATCATCTGATACAGTAATAAACGGCAGCAAGAAAATGGGGAAAGCAATCATCAAACTAACAACCCACTTCAAAATGAATTGATAGCTTTTTGACTTAAACCAGCCAGTTATCATTGAGATAAAATTTAAAGAACTGCTATTTTTTTTAATCATAACGATATTTTATTGAACTGTTTGAATGATACTTAATCAGATTCCCGATCAGCCAATTGATCTTTCCCCTTAACCAGGTTTTCTTGATGTCTTTTTACCATCTCCATGATTTCAGAAATGATCTCCGGGTGTTCGTCTGCTATGTCGTGATTTTCACCCGGATCTTCACGTAAATCGAACAAGAGCGGAGTTTCCAGCACTTGTCTCTCTTCTAACTGACCGTAAGCACCTTCGATAATAAAGTGAGCCTTGAAATTGTCTTTCCGGGCCGCATATAATGTAGCCCCGCGATAAAACAGCATCTCTTTCCGGGGTGATTCACCCTCGCCCATCAATACAGGTGCTAAATTGACCCCATCTATAATCCGGTCATCCGGAATAGGAACTCCTGCCAGGTGACTCACTGTCGTAAATAAATCCATCGTACTGCCGATATCAGTCACAATTTTCTGACTGATGGTTCCCGGCCAAAAAAAAATAGCAGGGACACGAAAGCCGCCCTCCCAGGTCATGCCTTTACCTCCGCGAAGCAGACCGGAGCTGCCTCCATGTGTTTTAAATACAAGCCAGGGGCCGTTGTCAGAAGTAAATACGACCAATGTTCGTTCTGCAATCTCAAGCTCATTCAGTTTGTCAACAATTTGTCCCACTCCGTAATCGATCTCTTCAATTACATCGCCATACAAGCCTGCATCGCTATGGCCAATGAACTCCTCAGAAACAAAAAGGGGAATATGCGGCAAGCTGTGTGCCAGCAACACGAAGAATGGCTCATCACTATGCTGTTCTATAAATGAGATCGTCTCTTCAGTGTACCGGCGGGTAATGGTGTTTTGATCGGCTGGCCTCTCGATGATTTCGGTGTTTCGCATCAGTGGCACGTTATAGTACTCTATGGGAATCTCATCATCAGCGAACTCAAAATATCCATTAATATAATTTCCTCTCTGGGGATTTTCCTCTGATATATCCATATCGTTGGAGTAGGGAATACCGAAATAATAATCAAACCCATGATTTGTAGGCAGAAATTGTTCGCGATGCCCCAGGTGCCATTTCCCGATCATCGCGGTTTGATAGCCTGCTTTTTTTACCTGTTCGGCAATCGTGATTTCATCTTCAGGCAATCCTCCCTTCGAATCAGGAAAGAGCACTCTGAACACATCACTGGCCATGCCGCTTCGCACTGGATAACGTCCTGTTACCAGTCCTGCGCGGCTGGGTGTACACACACTGGCCGCAGTGTAAAAATTGGTCCATTTCTGTCCCTCTGCCGCCATTTTATCGAGATGAGGTGTTCGAATATTGGGAGCACCGAATGAGCTCAAATCACCATATCCCTGATCATCGGTAAAAATAATGATGACATTGGGTTTTACTGGATCACTGTTTTGAGCAACAGATGTTGAAATCGGATAAAAACCAAGCAGAGCGACCAGTGTTATCACTAATAATTTCATACAGGCATTTGTTTTATATTGTGTTTGTCCAAAAAATATCCGGGACCGAGGAATTCCCTTTCCCATTTTATATTATCGGCCGTATCAAATAACATAATCTATTAAATGAACCTGAACAATTCCCAAATCAAAATATAAATTTCATTCATGTTATTTTCTGTGAGGTATTCGGGTCAAAGTGGATTTAAACAAAATTCTATGAAAGATGTTTGTAATTTTGAAATTGGGTTTCTTAAAATAAATCATACTCTCTGCCCCGCTTAAGCACCAAAACATCACCAACTATTTAAAGTATCGACAAGATGAATAGCAAACGTATTTTTGCAACAGTATTGATTTCATTATTTGCTTATTCATTAGGTTATTCTCAAGAGCAAGTACTCTATAAGCAGGTTGATACCACTAAATTATTCATGGAAATCTTCTACCCTGAAACAATCAATGCAGAAAAAAAATATCCTGCAATTGTTTTCTTTTTTGGAGGTGGATGGAATAGCGGCTCTATTCAGCAATTTGAGCCACATGCAAAGTATTTTTCGCAAAGAGGCATGATTTCAATTATCGCAGATTACAGAGTAAATACCAGACACCAAACTACTCCATTTGAGTCATTAAAAGACGCAAAATCAGCTATTCGATTTATAAGAGAACATGCAGATAAATTTCATATTGACCCATCAAAAATAGTAGCATCTGGTGGTTCTGCGGGAGGACATCTGGCAGCAGCTACAGCCCTGATAGATGACTTTAATGAAAGTACTGATAATATGTCAATAAGCAGCATTCCGAATGCTTTGGTACTTTTTAATCCTGTTATAGATAACGGTCCTGGTGGCTATGGATATGAGAGAATTGGTGATGCCTACAAGAGCTTTTCGCCACTACACAATATTAAATATGGAGCACCACCTGCAATTTTATTCCTGGGAACAAATGATCATCTAATACCTGTAGAAACCGCTAAATATTATCAAAAAGTAATGGAGAACATTAATAGCAGATGTGAGCTTCATTTATATGAAGGACAAGGGCAC
Source organism: Balneolaceae bacterium (assembly GCA_020832285.1). Classification (GTDB taxonomy): domain Bacteria; phylum Bacteroidota; class Rhodothermia; order Balneolales; family Balneolaceae; genus Rhodohalobacter. Next base: position 46,715 of record JAFIFB010000028.1, on the reverse strand, counting down.
GGATTCTTCAACTATAGAAATTTTAAATATTATAAAAAAACAGTTTCAGAAACTGATGAGTTTCTCCAGTCTCTTGGGTACTTAAACAAGGAACCTAAAATAGAAATTGAATAATAATTGAAAATATGTGGTCATAAAAATTCCTCTGAGCCATCTTCATAACGTTTGTACCGAAAATGATCATTTCGAAGCGATATATTAAAGGGTCCAAAGGCGGTCATTGCCGAGTAGGGCCACTCCTTTTCAACGTTTTCCATCAGTGGTGTTAAACTACGGCCTTCATTTTGCGGATTTTCAGGGAGACTATTAACCTGATTATCTCACCAAGAGATTTTTTTTTAGATGATAACCGTGATCCGAAAACAGAACAATAATCATATTGTCCGCATATGGACTCTCTTCCAGCGCTTGCAAGACCCGGCCAACCTGATGATCTGCCCACGTTGTCGATGCCAGGTATGCCTGAAGCATTTCCTTCCATTGTCCATATTCGATGAGGTAGTCTCTGGGGGTATGGGTGGCATGAAATATCATGCGTTGCCCAAGTTCCGGTATATCTTCCATGTAACCTTCTTTGTACGGATGTAATTCTATCTCCTCAACCGGATGCATCTCCAGTCAAGATTACGGAACATACCAGGGGACATGCGGCCGTACAAAACCCACTCCTATCTAAAGTTTCTACAAAGAAAAAATGAAAAGTTACTCCGATATTTTAGCCATTAACTAAATAAGAATAGTTAAAATAATAATTTATGGATTTCAATACGTGGAAATCGTTTGAGATATATTTTAACCGGCCTTGAATCGGTTGGCGGGAACAGGGTGTTTTCAGTGACGCAATGGCAGCATTTTATACCGGCTGGATCTTTGATTACCGTCAATGAGTGTGATGGACCATTACCCCACAGGGATCCCTTTGGGAAAAGGGTGCCGCGTCGATGAAAAGCCCGCCGCCAACCCCGACCGCCGTCGGGGCTTGACTTTTTGGTCCTTTTGGGTCAAGCCAAAAGGACAGTACAAGTAAGGCTGATAAAATTGATTTCTAAATCAAAAAATGGGGTAACTTCCCAAAAATAATATTTATTGAGATTTTTGAAGATTACTGATTTAGCACTACAAATCGTTCTTTACGAGCCATTGAGGTCGATTTTTAAGATTTTTCGGAAAATAAGCTATAAAATTAATTATTATTTGTGCGTTTTATCATCATTGATCGCCCAACCTTTTCACCTTAACGTAGTAAGCTCCCCGAGAAGTCCCGTCTTCCTCTATTAGCCAAGTCTTGATTTCGGTATCACCTGCTTCAAGCCTGACTTCGAAACGAACCCCTGGTGATCCTTCCCTAATTGGCTTTGCTTTATCAATATGATCTCCAATGCGTAATCGAGCCTCCGTAGCTGAAAGCTGGAAATTGGCTATCTCCGGCCTTTCGCGCAACTCGAATGTATATTGGTCAGCATGCTCTACACGTACACGCCATGGTCCATTATTGCTATTCTGGCGTTCAATGATGTGTGGCTGATTCCACGGTGGTATATTATCAGTTGACATCCAATCGTGGGCAGTAAGTTGTACCGGATTCTGTTGTTCGGCGCCAATGTACAAAGATGTGGTCTCACCGAATCTTTGACTGATATCCTCCCACCACTCCTCATACTCACTGCGTAACTGATCCGCCACTTCGGGGTAATGCTCAATAATATTGCTCTGCTGACCCGGATCTTGGTGAATATCATACAATTCGGTGTTGTCCACAAATCGCCAGCGGTTTGTCATGATTGATGTGTTTCTCCATTTGATTGGATCCAATACACGCTGGTTGTGAAGGAAAATGGTGCGTTCAGGCCATTCACTATCCTGACCTTTAAGTAATGGAACAAGGGATTTTCCATCAAAGTCCAAACTGTCAGGCGTGGCAATTCCAGAGAGTTCCAACAACGTTGGCATCAGGTCAATGTGAGCGGTTATTTGTTCGACATCCCGACCACCCTCGATACCCGCTGAAGGATAATAGATATAACTAAAAACTCTGTGGCCGCCATCGTAGTGTGAACCCTTAGCACCTCTCATTCCTGCATTATATCGATCAGACCATTCGTCCCGTTGTTCTTCGGGCCAAAAACCAGCATTCATTTGTGTACCATTGTCTCCCATGAAGATCAGGATGGTGTTCTCCAACAGATCCCAACTTTCCAGCCGGTCTATCATCACACCAAGATTGTCGTCTATATTTGTGATCATTCCCCAAAAGGTTTTGAGTCGATCGGGCTCGTCAAGATCCTCATACAGTGCTTTGTACCTTTCCGGTACATGGGGGCGGGTCTGATGAGCAGCATTGGTCGGTAAATAGAGAAAGAAAGGCTCATCCTTGCTTTCCCTGATGAACCTCAGAGCCTGATTGAACCAAACATCCGTACAATAACCCTGGAACCTCCGCCATTGCCCATTGTCATAATAATGATCCTCAAAATAATCGTTGCCCCAAAAATCAGGTGACTGCCCAACCCCACCGGCAAAGTGAATGATAGCGTCATCGAACCCACGAAATTTTGCACCATATGGATAGTTATCTCCAAGGTGCCATTTCCCAAAAATACCGGTGCGGTAGCCCGCGCCACTAAAAACGTCAGCAATGGTAGTCTCATCCTCACGGAGCATATTGCGGCCCATAATCGTATGCCAGACTCCCACCCGCCCGGAATACCTGCCGGTCATTAACGCCGCCCGGGTCGGTGAGCAGGTCGGATCGACATGAAAACTTTCCAGCCGAATACTTTTCTCTCGCAACAGATCCATGTTTGGCGTGATCAGATGGGGATGGCCGTGAGCTGCAATATCACCGTATCCCTGATCATCCATCATTATTAAAATCACATTGGGCTGATCCTGTGCATGAACCTGCATAGCAAGCATCAAACCCACAAAAAAAACAAAAATAATTCCTGATTTAATATTAAAATTAACAATCATAATTTTTCACACAGTCCTCATTCGATCACTCCGATGAAGCAAAAAAAATCTTGCACGCTCTTAACGGGATTCAAAACATTATCTATCATTTATTCGTAAAATTTTAATTTCCTACTCTAAGTGTAGACAGATATTCAACCAAATCAACCAACTCTTCTTCCGTCATCGTTAAAGCAAGGGGTGGCATAAGGGACTGCTCCATTATTTCTCTGGATGAGATTTCCGATTGATCAAAACGTTCGGTAAAACCTCCGGGCAAAAGAAGAACAATTTCTGTTTCCGTTTCACTTTCATTAATACCAGTAACTGTAGATCCGTCTTCCAATGTCAGAATATTGCCTTCATAGCCAAAGTTAATCCCTGCATCCGGGTTTATAATTTTATTATAGAGACTTTCTTTTGGTAATTTTGCACCTATATCCGTCAGATCGGGACCAAAGTGAATGCCTTGCCCTTGGACCTGATGACAGATTTGACATGACCGCTCAAATACCTGCCTCCCATTCTCAACATTTCCACTCTCTGAAAGCAGCTCAGTTACCGGACGTATGCCACCTCCGGCATCCATTTCTGCAATTTGTAAATATTGCGACGCCTCCTGTCTGATCTCTTCACGATTTGAAATCATCAAAACATTAGCAGCCGAAACTTCCAATGCTGAGGGAATCAAATCATTCTGCAGCATTTCTAATAATCTGTCTTCCGCATTTCTACCGCTCTCACCACTACCGAAGCCGAAAGCCTCAACGGCTAATTGTCTGGACTCAAAATCCATATCTTCATTCTCAACCATCGATTGCAGAAGATCGAGTGAAACAGGATTTGCAATAATACCGAGCACCTGTACGACACTCTCAATTTCACCGCTATCATGACGATCAATAATGTCAGAAAGGTACCTCTGCCCACCGTAATTGAGCATGTGCCTGGCTGCTCCGACTCCTAAACTACTATCCGGATACATGATTACTAACCGGGCAAGGCCTTCATGTTGATCTTCCAGACGGTATCGCTCCACCAAATCCAAATAGTCAATGGTCCCCCTGGTTGCATCCAGCGTTCGATCAAGTGCTTGTCTGACTTCCGGGTATCGATTAACTGCTGACGGCTCTATTATTTGCAAAACAAGGGATGTAATCTCACGCTGATCCCTATGATCTTCTTCCAACAGATTTACAATGATCTGTTCTTTTTCAGCTACTGTATGGAAATGAAATGCCCTGAAATATCTTGGCTTTTCATCTATATCCAATGCCGGGTCACTAATAATCTCTGACAGCATGATAAGTGCCTGGCTGGAACGCGAACGCCATACGATGTCACGACCTGCAGGATTATTCCAATTCTGGCCAACTCTTTCCAACCATGCCTCAAAGTAACGATCCCACTGACCGTCAGCAGCTATGCCCAACGCTTCAAGATACCAGCGGTCCTGCCCGTCGTGCTGAACAGCCAGTTCTGCCCACAACCGAGCGGCATCCGCTGATTCGTTGTCCCTGAGTGCTATGGCCGCTTCTCTACGCACCTGCGGTGAAGGATCATTCACCAATTTTTCAACGACAGGAATGATATCCATGTCCAGCTGACGAGCGGCTCGCAGGGCTGTAATTCGTATATCCGGATTTTCATCCTCCAATGCCTGATCAACATAGTACTCCCCTCTGCCATCGATTTTACTCAGAAGCCACAGAGCACGAGCCCGGAACCTGGAATGATCCGAATTCCATACCTCCACCAAAGCCTCTTCAGCTTCCTCTCCCCACTCGTTCAGTCTGAGCCAGGCCCTGGAACGGGTTTCATGATTCGGGTTTTTCAGGGCTTCGATGGCGCCTTCAATCGTGCTGTAATCCACATCCGGAACCCGGTAGGGAGTATTTTCCGGTGCAATCCGATAGACCCGTCCCTGTTCCGGGGCTCTGTATAGATGTCCGCCTACACCCGGATCATACCAGTCTGCAATAAACAGAGATCCATCCGGTGCCACAGTCACATCAACCTGACGTATCCACTGATTGTCTGTTGCAACCATAAGATTTTCAATGGTTCCGCTGTAACCGGCACCATCTTTTTCAACCGGGTAGGCACGCACGACATTGTGACCCGGTTCGGTATGTATCATCTGATTGTGAAATATTTCCGGCAGCAAGTCTCCTTCATACACGATGATACCGGTGGGAGACCCGGAGCCGGTATCCAATACATTTGGCACCGAACCTGGATCGTTTTGATGCCAGTGCCGGCCATGAACCGTCTCCTCCTGATTGACCCTGCGGGTTCTCCAGCCTGCTCCGGTCATCTCATCGGTATAGCCATAATTTCCATATTCCATCACAAAATTTATCCGTACAGACCGGTTTCCGTCATCGTCATTATCCGACTGCCAAAGGGTTCCGTATGAATCGACGGCTACTTCGTAGGGGTTTCTGAAATTATGGCCGAGTACTTCAAATTCAGATCCATCCATATTGGTCCGAAACACCATTCCTTTTCGATAGAGGCCCTCTTCTTCGCTCACCCTGTTCCCTGCCTGGTCGACAATAATCTCACCATCGGCATTTTCAATTTGTCCCCCGGCATCCCCGAAATTAAAATAGAGTTTTCCATCAGGCCCAAACACGAATGCATGTACCCCGTGATCATGGTCTTCCCCGCCGATTCCCTGGAAAAGAATTTCTTTGGTATCCGCTTTATCATTACCGGTAGTATCGGTAAAAACGAAAACATGGGGACTTCGCGAGACATATACCTTATTCCCAAGTACCATAATACCCAAGGCTGAATCTATCTCATTTCCCTGGTAAAAAACGGTCTCTTTATCGGCTTTGCCGTCTCCGCTTGTATCTTCAAGGATGACAATACGGTCTCCCTCTTCTCTTCGCAGATGAGACACGTCGGGATTGCGCCACGAACGGTAATTCACTCCCTCTGTGATCCAAACTCTACCGCGGTCGTCCACATCCATATTGGTAGGATTTCTCACCATATCTTCAGATGCAAAAAGAGTTATGTCCAGACCTTCCCTCATGTCGACCCCCAAAAGTGCGTGCACCGGATCGTGTATCTCTTCATCAGAAAGGTCTTCGATGCTTACTTCTTGTTTACTTTGACAAGAGATTCCTGTAAAAAGGAACCCCATCATGAAAACCATCAATCCGTTTTTGATATGAGATGAAAGTAATTTTTTAATCATTGACTACAATATGTAATAGTATTAGCTGATGGAATATTAATTAAATTTTTATCGAATATGATTTATGACTGGAAATATCTTTAACCGAAGTTGCATCTATTTCCATCATTTTTCAATAAAATGCGCCTTATTTTTGTTGATAAGTGAACTATAAGGCCTCTACGAAACGCTAAAGCATTACAGGGAATTAATCTTGGTTCACAACGCTGACAGATCCGGTGGGTTCTGTCAGGTTGTTTTATTCGAACCAATACTTAAAGTTAAGAGTGTATAATCTCGAGTGGATACAAAAATCGCGCTTCCTGTTTTGAAGTTTTAAGATCAAATTGACACTTCAGGTTGAGTTATATTTTTTTCTCTTTTTACTTTCATCAATCTATCAACATAATCACCTATAACTCCATTTACCCCAAGATTAATCATGTACCGAATATCATCAATATCATTAACAGTTGAGACATATACTATAAGCTCTTTTTCACGAGCATAACTCATCTTATTTTTACTTATTTGATTATATCTTAAAGTTATTTCATGTCCATTTTCTAATGCATCACTATAAGCTTTTTTCCATTCTTCTTCCTCGTAGTATATATACTGAGTACGAATATGGGGTGCTAAATGTTTAGCACGATTAATGTAATCAAGCGAAAAACTACGTACGATAGACTGATTTTCCATATTTCTTTCTTCTATTAACTGGACAACCATTTCTGCTGCATTGACTTTCAGTTCAATGAGTAAAAATACATTTTGTCCCCGGAATTCATCAAGAACTTCATCAAGACGAACCATTCTTTCACCTGCATATTTTTCATCTTTCCAACTGCCAGCATCCAAATTTGATATGTAATCCCAAGTAATTTCTGATATAACACCAGTACCATTAGTTACTCTATCAACAGCGTCATCATGACTAACAACAACAATACCATCATTAGTGACATGTACATCGAGCTCTATTCCACGCGCACCTTCAGCAATAGCATTCTTAAAAGCTAACATAGTATTTTCTGGATAATATGCACTATAACCCCGATGACCAGCTAATAGCACCTCTTTATTTTGAGATGAAAAAGATACATTATCTTTTTCTTTTTGAAGACAATCATATTTAAGACTTCCAATAATCATGAAGCATAAGACAAACCCAATAATCATTTTCATTATATAATTCATATGTATTATTATTTTATTTATAATTACAATTTCCGTCTTTTTCTCTCTAAATGATCAAGCAGTTAATGATCAAAGATGTATTATTTATTAAACTATATATAATACTCCATATCTATTCATTTTTTAATAGATTTTCACAGACTTAACTCATTTTTTACTTTTAACCTTGCATATTACAATTCCTGCCATCTGATTATTTATGGTTATTTTGTCCACTATGACGAATTCATTCAAAATTGACATATTTCAATAAAGTGACCTTTAAAAAAACCTGTTTATTTTTGGTTTAAATTTCTGGTAATTCCAGACAAATTGCCCCATTCTGGAGCAAAGTGAGCCCCATGGGCATGGCTGTGATTAGCTCAAGGCTATTAGAACATACAGTTTTAAAAACAGTATTGAATTAATTATGGTGAATATAAAGTATCTCATCTTGGGTTAGTTAGTTATTAAAACTGTCATGGTTTTAAAAGTCTGTTTTGTGTGTTATTAACATTATAAAAAGGCGAATTCGGCAAAACTACCACATGCAAAGTATTTTTCGCAAAGAGGCATGTTTTCTATTCTCGCAGATTATAGAATAAATTGCAGGCACCAAAATACTTCAATTGAGTCATTAAAAGACGCAAAATCACCTATTCGGTTTATAAGAAAACATGCTGATACATTTCATATTGATACTGCAAAAATAGTTGCATCTGGTAGTTCTGTGGGAGGACATCTCGAGGCAGCTACGGCCCTGGCGGTTATGGATATGAGAGAATTGGTGATGCCTACAAAAGCTTTTCGCCACTACACAATATTAAAAAAGGAGCACCCCCTACAATTTTATTCCTGGGAACAAATGATCATCTAATACCTGTAGAAACCGCTAAATATTATCAAAAAGTAATGGAGAACATTAATAGCAGATGTGAGCTTCATTTATATGAAGGACAAGGACACGGATTCTTCAACTATAGAAATTTTAAATATTATAAAAAAACAGTTGCAGAAGCTGATGAGTTTCTCCAGTCTCTTGGGTATTTAAACAAGGAACCAAAAATAGAAATTGAATAATAATTGGTAAAATTCAGTCAAGAAAAAATGTGAAGTTACTCCATTATATTGGACAGTTCTTGCTTGGTTTTTTTAATTGATTCCAAGTACTAATTTAAGACTACAGACTTATATTCCTATGCTGAGACGTTTATTTAAAGGCCAGTCAACGGAACTTCTCATTGCCATTTTTTCAAATCCTATCTGGCATTAAATAGGGAGCCCGATATTCACGGCTGAGATACTCATCAGCCTCACTGTCATTTAAAAATCGTTCTGTTTTCGGATCAAATTTCAGTTTTTTACCGGTTCGATATCAAATATTGGCAAGATGAGGCAACACAGCTGATTTATGCCCTTCAATAATATTATTACGGAACTTATCAATATCCCGGTTGCGAACGGTATCAATAAACTCCTGCCAGCCATTGATCTCTTCTGTTTCATGGACATCATTACATGAGAGCTCATATTCCGGTTCACGTGAACTGCCAACAAATGCACGGTAACCTGTACCAGTAAATTCTATCCATCCTTCATCCGTGTAAATCATCGAGCAGCGGATATTGCTTCCTTCCAGATTGGTGTAGTGATTGCGTATTTCGATTTGTACCAGCACGTCATCTTCATACTCATAAGTCGCATTCATATTGTTGGGTGTTTTAAAGCCTATCGAATCAGGTCCAGTTCGTAGATTCCCAAATTTCCAATGTCGCCGTTCCCGGTATCCCACATCCAGTGCCAGTTGTAAATGAACCGGTTTTTATTAAAGGGCCTCCGGGGAGCCGAACCTAAAAACTTATCCCAGTCTACCCCTTCGGGTATCTCGCTGTCTTCGATGCGGCCAATACTTGGCCTGAGAGAATAGCTTATTGGCCCGGTCCATGTAAGGTGTGCCGTCAGTGCTACTCCACCGGCTTTTACAGTGGTTTTAAGAAAATCTTTTCTATGCATTTTTTTCATAGCGAGAAAAATGTGTCAAGTTTAACTTTGATAGGATTTGAGAAAGTGTAACAAAAAGGGCCGGAGTTTTTGCCCCGGCCCTGAACTTTATAAATAAAACTGGTTTTTAGTACCCCGGATTCTGATCGGCCGGACTGATTTCAGAGTTCTGATCGATCTCGGCTAGCGGGATCGGGAACAAAATCAGATCATCAGGATAATTATCCAGGTTCGGACTATTGAAACGGGAATGGCTATCCTCCAGGAAGTCTGAATAGTAGTGCCGCTTCACCTGGGTTCCGTCTCCGAAAACATCTTTCACCTTTCTCCATCGAATCAAGTCCCAGAGCCTCTTTCCTTCCATAGCAAGCTCAACACGGCGTTCATGCCGTACCAGTTCAACCAAGTCCATTCCCATATACCCTACTTCTTTCGGGTGCATATCTACAGTGCCTCGTGAACGAACGGCATTTACCCATTCGAGAGCTTCTGTGTTACCCTGTTCAGCCAGTGCTTCAGCCAAGATCAGATAGAGCTCACCCATTCGCATGAGTGCTACGTCTTTTCCGGACCAACGCTCATCTGCAAGGTGTCCAATATTATAGATCCCCTTGCGAACGTTCATGCCGGTTTCACCCCAACGGTAATCATACTCGATGACATCGCCTGCAGTATAGGTTCTTTCCCAGGACGTTGGATTACCATCTTCATCAAATCCTCTGTGGGTGTAAGTGAATGGTTCACTACCCTCGTAAACTCCCCAGTCATCGCCTGGTGCAAAGATGGTGTATTCCCTTCTCGGATCTTCTTCTTCAAATGCATCATAAAGATCTCTCTGTGGAAGGTGATAACCCCATCCTGGAACACCCCAAACATGGTTAAATGCAGGAGGAATGTCACGGGCTAACTTTTGAACCATGTCGTTGCTACCCTGATCTGGATGATTATCGAGAAATTGAATATAGAAAAGTACTTCAGGACTTGGTTCATTTTCAATATCAAAGATCGACATAAAATCATCCACCAGTTCGTACCCATCACCCTCAGCCATTGTTATCGCTGCTCGCGCTGCTGTTTCGGCTAAATCAAAGTTCCTCTGATAGAGATGAGCTTTTGCCAGATATGCTGCAGCAGTAGCCCTTGTAGCACTACCTTGATACGCTGACGGTTGCTGTGCAGGCAGGTTGTCTCTGCCATATTCAAGATCGGGGATAATAATCTGTTCATAAATCTGATCTACTGCCGCCCGTGGCTGATTGAACTCATCAAACGAGCTAAGCGGCCTGTCGATTAGCGGCACATCTCCAAAAAAAGTAGTGAGAAATATGTAGCTAAACGCTCTGATAAAACGTGCTTCTGCAATGTAGGGGTCAAGTTGCTGTTGATCCAGTCCTCTGTCTAACAGAATCGGAATTCCGTCAATCGCAAAATTAGCAGCATTCACAGCCTGAAATACCTGACTCCAGTAAATATTCATTGTACCGTGATCAGAATTAATATTCCAGTCTGCCTGTTGAATGGAAGCAGCTCTTGAAGGGCGCCAATGGGCATCATCGCTCATACCGTCGAACAATATCTGCATATCTCTTTGGTACATTGCCCAGCTTCCACGGGCCCATGGCCTATATGCAGCAATAACAGCTTGTTTAGCCGAGTTTTCATCAATGAAAAATACCTCGGGACTTGGTGAATCCTGGGGATATCGCTCCAGAAAGTCATCTTCTCCCAGTACGTCACAGGAACTAAAGAGAAAGACTCCACACAATATCAGAATGGATGTTATGCTATATTTTGTCGTTTTCATAACGTTATATTTTTAATGGTGTTAAAATTCAGAATTCTATCAGAAGCTCATCCGAACGCCAAAGAGCCAGGTTCGTGGTTGAGGCACACCCGTAAGTGCATCTGCATTGGAATCTACTTCCGGTCCGGCAAAACTGGTGAATGTATAGAGGTTCTGCACACTCATATATGCTGACAGTGCACCAATACCCAGAGCCTCGGTAAGTGAAACTGGGAAATCATAATTCAAATTCATGTTACTGATTCTCAAAAAAGATGCATCAGACAGCCAAAAGTCAGAAAATGTTGAAAGGTTACTCCCACTGTCATCTGTCCTCACGATAGGATATTGCCCATCTGGATTATTCGTTGGGTGAAACCGGTCCATGATCAAATTATCATGGTTTTTCGCCCACTGTGTAAAGTAGTGAAGTACACCCAGGTTATGGCCGCCGCGAATATCCCGGAGTACACCCTGCACACCCTGCACCTGAACCTGCATAGTCCAGTTCCGGAACCCAAGTGTACCCATGGCTCCATAGGTCATAGAGGGAAATCTGTCTCCAAGTATTACACGGTCATCTGAGGTAACTGATCCGTTTTCATTCGTATCAAGAAACCAGATATCACCAACTTGTTTGCCCGAATAATGTGGATTATTATTAAGATCGTCCTCTGTACGGATCAACCCATTAGATTCGTAGCCATAAAAAGAACGGAGCGGATACCCTTCCACAATACCCGAAGTGGTAAGATCCCGCCCTTCAAGATCGATCACTTCGTTTTTGGCATGAGTCATGTTCATGCTGACACTGTAACGCCAGTCACCTGACATCTCACGGAATCCTAATTCAAGTTCTAATCCGGTATTTTTGATATGTCCTGCATTTATAAAGGGGTTTCCAACAAGGCCGGTGGAATTAGGAATCGGCTGTGTGAAAAGCAGGTCGCGTGTGTCTTCCATAAAAAAGTCGATAATTCCGTAGAGTCTACTATCGAAAACTTCAATATCGAGTCCGATATTTTTCTTTTCTGTACTTTCCCACTGAAGATCGGCATTTACCGCTGATGTCAGAGTATACCCTGATCGCTGTTGCCCGCCCATGGCATAATTCCAGTTGGTCAGGCTTGTTCTGGTTCCGTATGTGGAAATACTCAATACGTTCCCGGTCGTTCCCCAGCTTCCCCTGAGCTTCAGCTCATCGAGCCAGTCAACATCATCCATAAAGCTTTCCTGAGCAATTCGCCATGCAGCCGAAAACGAAGGAAATGTTCCCCATCGGTGGTCAGCATGTAATCTGGATGTTCCGTCTCTTCTCACAGTAGCATTAATAATGTACCGGTCACGGAATGTGTAGCTTGCTCGGGCAAATACCGCTTCAAATGCCCAATCAGAGAACGTGTTGTCATTTCTCATGGAGTTCGGGTCAACTGCACTCAGATAACGGATTTCATTACTGGGTGTTCCGGTTCCATCAGCCCAGAGCCTTTCATAGGTCTGTTCTTCAATTGAGTAACCGAGAAGTCCTGTCACGTAGTGATCCATTCCTAACCGATTCTCATATTCCAGAAGAAAATCGGTCTGCCAAAAGAGTGTTTCGCGATTGTCTTTGGCTACCCGGTTAATAGAGCTTCCTTCCCACCCGAGATCACCACTTGGCACACCCTGCTCAAACTGGCTTCTGTAATCATTGGTCCACTCCACATTCCCTCTGGCTGTGAACTCAAGGCCTTCAAACAGGTTTACTGTAAGATAAATATTCCCCAAAACGCCTCTTTCTATTCGATCACTAACATCATCAGCTTGCCAAAGAGGGTTGGCATGCATGTGCTCAAGAGGGACATTTCGAATTCTTCCCCAGCTTCCATCATCCTCATAAATTCGGGTTAATGGTACTTTTTGAAGCGCACCCACATATTGGTGAGTGGCATTATTGGTCTTCCCGGAAAAGAGGTTGAGAGAGTTTCCGAACCGGATACGATCCCGGACTACGTGATCGGTGTTCAGACGAAGGTTTGTGCGATGGTAGTCTGTGTTGATCACCATGCCCTGATGGTCAATATGTGATGCAGCTACATAATAGTTGGAATTTTCAGAGCCGCCGGCTACCGAAAGGTCTGCATTGGAGAGATACCCATATCCTGTAACAGCTCCAAGCCAGTCAGAATCTACTCCCTGGTAATCAGCCAGGTCCGATTCATCCCACGGCCTGCTAATTCCGCTATTCTGGTGTGCTTCTGTGAAGATCTCAACAAACTCATCTGAATTCAAAAGATTCAACCTTAAATTACTTTCATGCTGAAATCCGGTGTAGGCATGAAAATTAATGGTTGGGGTTGTCTCACGGCTTCCGCGCTTTGTATTAATTACAATCACACCATTGGCCGCCCGGGAACCATAAATCGCAACAGCCGAAGCATCTTTCAATACCGAAACAGATTCAATATCCTGACTGCTTACATTATCAATATTGGTGGTTATATTTCCATCTACTACAAAAATCGGCGAATTGGAGCCGCTAATAGACTGCTCACCCCGAACACGGATACTGGCGCTTGCTCCCGGTGAGCCTGAATTTGGCGTAATTTGCAATCCTGGTGCTCTTCCCTGAAGCGACATTAAAGGGTTAGTTGCCGGTACTCTTTCAAAATCAGCGGCACTTACCTGTGTAACGGCACCGGTTAAATCTGCTCTTCGCACGGTTCCATACCCAACAACAACAACCTCATCGAGCTGGCTTAAATCTTGCTCCAGTTCTACGTTGATTTCAGTCTGGTCTCCGACTGTTACTCTCTGAGCTATGTATCCAACATAACTAAAAACCAGCACGGATTCGGTGTCCGGAACCGAAATGGTGTACTCACCATCAATATCGGTTACTACTCCAGTAGTTGTGCCTTCAATAACAATATTTACTCCTGGAAGAGATTCTCCGGTTTCAGCATCAATAACCTGACCGGTAATCGTTTCCTGCAGTTCCGTTTCTATTTCCTTGTAAGGCCGGATCACCAATGTGTTTTGATTCGGTGTAACCAGATATTCCAGACCGGTTCCATACAGCATCTGTTCCACCACATCATAAAACGCAGCATCCTCTGCCTTGAGGGAGATCGTATGATTAAGATCGGCATCCGAATCATACGAAAGGCCAACCTGTATCTGGCCAGTCAGGGCCTGAAGTGCGGATATTAATTCCATCTCTTCAACATTCAAAGAGACGAAATAATCACCCTGTTCATATTCTTTAACATCGATGAACTGACCAGCACCATCTATATCCAGGCGATGATTCTGGCTTAGCAGATCGGTGTTCTGGAACGCATACATGTTACTGGTAAGAATTCCCAAAATGAAGACTACGGGTAAAATAAGCCGCAACCATTGCCCTGAGAGTACTCCCGTTTTTTTATAGGAAAACGTAACTTTTTTACTCATGGGTTCATGAATTAATTGTTTGTGTTATGGTTTGATATAAATTTTATACTGCTTTATAGGAATTGTTAATTTGACGGCATGATGTTACCCTCATTGAGCATTCAGCCATGAAACCTTGCTGCCATCGGATTCATATTCGAGATACAGGGTAAAAGCGATGACCGAAAGTGTATTCTCCAGATCATCATTCGGGAAATTTGCAGTCAGTCTTCTGTTTTCAATTGTTTCATCCTCAAACTCACAGGTCACATCATAAAACCTGTTGAGCTGAATACATACCCGGCCCAGAGAGAGCTCATTAAATACAAATTCTCGATTTTTCCAGGCCAGGTAGTTTTCCACGCCAAAATCTTCTGTCGTGATCTGCCTGCTGGCAATATCGAGGAAGCCGTATTCGCCCTTTTGCAAAATAACCTGTGTGGCTTCACTCTCCCTGCTGTCCCTAAAAGAGACACTTCCCTCCAGAACCGCAACCTCTATTTGCCCGGCTTCCGGGTTTGATTTTACGTTAAAAGAAGTTCCTAAAACCTCTACTTCGGAGTAGGCAGTACGTATGATAAATGGAAGATCTGCACGATGGGCTACCTCAAAATAAGCTTCACCCTCCAGGAAAACTTCTCTTTTTTCCTGCATGTATTTTTCGGATATAGTAACTGCTGAGTGCTGATTCAGGTGGATAATCGTTCCGTCTACTAAGGTCACTTCCCGCTGTTGATCTGCTGTGGTGGTCAGAACGGTTTCTGAAACTTGTTCTTCCTGATATTCAAATATGCCGGATGTATATACAAAAACGGATGCAGCTGCAACTACAAGAAGGGCGGCTGCTATTTTCAGAAGAGGAGCAAACATGTCTCTCTTTCTCTGTACGCTTCTCTCAAGCTGTTCAATAGTTGACAAAATACCGCTGAAATGACGTCCCGGATCCAGCTTATTTATATTTGGCAGGTGCTCAGCATCGTTTTCATCTGCATCAGAATTCTCATCAAAAGAATCAAGATCATCATCCATTTTTTCACTGAGGTAGTCCTGACCTTCGGAACTGTCAAGCCATTCAAGAACCTTTTCTGCTTCTTTAGAACTGCATTGATTGTTGAAAAATTTATCTGCGAGCTTTCTGTTGTATTCGCTCATTCATCCGGGTTATGTTTGTGCCTGCCCCTATCCTTCGGGGTTTCTACAGTTTAGTACAACTGCCGCGAATGAAAGTGTTAGTCTTTTTTTAAAAAAATTATTTATGATGTAATTCATTGGGGGATGTAGCTGTTAGTTTTCAGCTATCAGGCAGCAGCTTTTAGGTTGTTTATACAAGGGTTTATAAGTCATAATAAAAACTGCTGGTGAAAATTCATTTTGAACTAAAAATTTTTCAAACCATGTGTAAACAGTGCAGAAATAAAAATCAACAGACCAGTGCATTACTTACCAAGAAGTGTGTCATAGTTATGGAGCTGACACTAACTAACCGCTGATAGCTGAATGCTGACAGCTAAAGACTATGCAGACTCAATCCCGGTTTTCTCCCTCAGGTAGGACCGTAAAAATTTATTACTGTGGTAGTAGTGATTTTTAACGGTATTGATAGAAATACTGAGATTTTCAGCAATTTGGGGGTTGCTTAATCCCTGATAGGTTTTTAGTTCAAAAATCTCTCTTCTTCTGTCGGGCAACTTCTCAAGCCCCTGTTTAATAATGTCCTTGTATTCGGAATAGTAAAAATCATCTTCCGTAGAATTGGAAGAGTGCGGTTTTTCTTCGCTGGCCTGATAAGCCGTTAAAATTCTTCGTTTTCGGCTTTTGATCATATTCAAAACGTGATTCTTCAGGCACGCGAACAGAAAATTTTTAAGAGATTTGGATGGATCCAGCAATTCCCGTTTCAGCCATAAACTGATGAAAATTTCCTGAACCGCATCCTCTGCCATCTGGCTGTCTTTCAGATATTTTCCCGCTACAGCATAAAGCTGTTTGTAATAGGAATAATATACCTCCCGGAACGCGTCCTTATCCCCTTTTTTTATACGAGATGCATGACTGGCATATTTGGAAAATAACATCTGGGTAACTGACTAATTAACTCACCATTTATTCAGGCTGGATACATACTACCGAACGAATACCACCTATTGATTATACAATATAAAAGTTCTCCACATACTTGCAAATGTTTCAACAACAGGTATTACCGGTGTAACTCCTCATGGAGCAGAACTATAGCTCGATAACAATTTTTGGCAGAACTTTAAAAAGGCATCACCATTTTTATAACATCCCCTTTTCCAGAAGACAAATCTGAGGCTGGCAGTTTATAATTGGATACTTTTTTGTTACGCCCAACATGAAACTAAATGTTGTAAAAAGGAAAATCGTGACGTGCGATTCCAGATACCATTAATAAATTATGAGGCTCACATTATGAATATCATTTCACCTCAGCTTCCTCTTCCTCCACTTCTTCGGCAGGCTCCCACAGGTTGTTGCTGCGGTCGATATCGGCCATACGCTGAGAAGAATCAATTTCAATTCGGACAATCTCTTCCAGCGGACTATCGATGGTGAATTCATATTCCGGGAATACCCAGGGCCAGTCTTCTTCTGCAAACCGTTCAATGTCCGAAAATTCATTCTCTTTTTCTCCCCACATAATTCGCATTGGAATGTAGTGGTGAACGATAGTTCCATCAGAAAACTCCACTTCCACATCGAGCGGCATCGGCATCAGCCCGATTTTTTCGAGTGTAACCAGTGTGGTACTTCCATCTTCCGATTCTTTCACAGACGCAATTCCGTAGTCGATGGTTTTGGTTGTCGTCACCCAGTATTCGTAATACCATTTCAGTTCAATGCCGCTCTCCTGTTCGGCAATTCGGATGAAATCCATACCGTTGGGATGCTTGAATTTCCACTCATCATAAAACCTCCTGAGTGTGCGCTGCAGCACATCATCCCCAATGACATACCCAAGCTGGTGCAGAAATATGGCACCTTTAGTGTAAGATGCCACTCCGTAGGCTGTATTGGTTACATAGTGATCAGCATGTTTGTGCATCGGTTCTTCGAACCCTGCATTTACAATCTGGTAGTAACTGTTATAGCGCGCAATCATCGGATCTCCCTCGCCATCGCTAAACAGCTCATTCATTATAAAAGCTGAAGCATAGGTGGTAAAACCTTCATCAATCCACTGGTCGTACACCTCGTTGTTGGCAAGTACTCCCTCATACCAGGCGTGAACCAGCTCGTGAACCGTCACACCCACCAGGCTTTGCAGTGACCGGTTTCCGGTAATGAGCGTTCCCATGGTGTACTCCATTCCACCATCACCGCCCTGAATAACGATATATTCATCGTAGGGATACTCACCATATCGGTCCATATATTCGAATGCATCGATGGTGTACTGCGGCAGGGCTTCCCAGTTTTCCAGCAAAACTTCCTGGCGCTCTTCATCTGCATTTTCTGCAACAGGGTCGGTCTGATAGAAAAACCGCAGCAGCGGGCCATCCGGCACCCGGGCAGTTACATGCGTATAATCCGGATCAGCTGCCCACATAAAATCGTGTATATTTTCTGATTTAAAGTGCCAGGTCAGTTTTTCTCCGTCTGGCCGATTCACTTCCATACCTTCGGTTTCGTAACCGTATCCTACTTCTTCTGGATTTTGCAGAATTGCTGCTGCCGCAACCACGTAATCCCGGTCGATGTGGATAGTTACATCGAATGTGCCAAAGGGAGCAAAAAACTCCCGACCGATATAGGGGTTGGCGTGCCAACCCATCTCGTCATAAGCAGCAATTTTCGGAAACCACTGTGCCATTGAGAACCGGATCCCCTCAGCATTGTCTCGACCCGACCTGCGAGTCTGAAGAGGAACCTGTGCATCAAATTCCATCTCGAACACTACAGATTCACCCGGTTCAATTGGCTCGTTCAGGTGAACTTCCATGATGGTTCCTTTCACTGTAAACTCTACCGGTTCATCATTTTGGGTCATCCAGTCAATTTTTTGATATCCGATCTCCGTCTCATCATAGTGATAAATCCGGTCACCTACCCGGCGATCGGGATCGGCAATAGTCCGCGAACGCTTGTCCATCATGCTGTTGGGCTGAAAGGCGTTAAAAAAAAGATGATAAAAAACACGGTCCAGCCGGTCGGGTGAGTTGTTATGATAGGTAAGCACCTGATGGCCTCTGAGCTGATTGGCCTCCGCATCCATATCAATTTCCATCTCATACTCTACGGCCTGCTGCCAGTAACCCGCCCGCTGCGCTTCGGCTTGAACCGGCGCCAACATCATAAAAAACAGCAGTGCAATGAGCAATAAACCGCAATGGCGCAAGCCTCCCGCTTCTGCCAAACCTTGTAGTAATTTGTCCGATATTAAACTTTCACTTTTCAGGGAGTGACTTGAAAACATAAAGTTTTTTTCAGTAAAAGAATAACAGGCACAACCGAGATGCTTGCGCCATTTCTGTGAAATTGATTTGTTCGGAACGGGAGATTGGGCGGAATGACCGCGCCAGTTAAGTGTGAAATTATTACGTCTGTTCCGCATTGAAAAATTGCTGAATAAAAACATCTAAAATGGCTTGGATGATCGTTTAAAAAGGGGTTCGGCTTGCAAAAGCACGGCTTAGAGTGGCTTCGTCAATAAATTCCAACTCCGTTCCCATCGGGATACCGTAGGCAATTCGAGTTACGGTAACGTCGTAATTTAATAAAAGCTTGTTTATATAATAGGAAGTTGCCTCGCCCTCGGCGTCAGGATTGAGAGCAAGAATTACCTCGCTGATGTTTTCCTCCTCTCCCGACATTCGCTCCAGCAGCTCTTTTATGCGGATATTGTCCGGCCCGATATTTTCGAGTGGTGAGATAGTTCCGCCCAGTACGTGGTAGCGCCCCCGAAATTCATTGGTTTTTTCGATGATGTAAACATCCTGGAACTCCTCCACAACACAAACCACCCCTGTTTCCCTTTTGTGGTTACTGCAGATGGAACAGGGGTCCGAATCGGTGATGGTACCGCATACTGAGCAGCGGATCACCGATTTTTTAAGCTGAATGAGCGCATCGGCAAGAGTTGTTACGCGCTCATCACTCTGCTTCAGAAGATGAATGGCAATTCTCTGAGCTGATTTACGCCCGGTTCCGGGTAGACGGGCCAGTTCTTCAATCGCCCGTTCGAGGGCTTCGGAGGTAATTTGCATTTATAAATAATTGAATGAAGCTATGACCTGCATTATTCACCAAGAAATTTGGTTGTGGTCAAGCCCGACGGCGGTCGGGAGAAAATGGTGACGGAAACAGTCCGACGGCTGTCGGACGTTGAGTAAACCATTTTTGATACAACGCAGTCCACAAGTAAATTTCGCAGCTCGTGACAATTCGTTGAATGAATTTTAATCTTTGTTTGATGTATCATGCTGATGGACATAGTGATAAAATCAATCAACTATTATTTGTGAATAATGCAGGATGAAAAAAATTACATACCGAATTTACTCATATCCATGCCCGGAATCCCGCCGCCCGGTAAAATATCCTTATATACATCCTGCATCTTGTCTTTGGCAGCTTCTTCGGCTTTTTCCAAAGCTTTGTTCACACCGGCAACAACCAGGTCTTCAATCATCTCCTTGTCATCTGGATCGATTACATCCGGGTCCAGTTCAATACTTATAATCTGGCGTTTTCCATTGGCTTTCACTTTTACCATGCCTCCGCCCGCTTCCGCTTCCACGATTACTTCGGCGAGACGATCTTGAGCTTCTTTCATTTTTGCCTGCATGTCGGAAATTTTCCCGAACATATCGGCCATGTTAAATTGATTCATTTCTTTTTTTGATTTTTTTGATTTCGATTTTCCATATTAAAAATCCGGATTATTTATTAATACTCCAGCTCTGCACCAAATAGTTCCACAATGGTTTTTAAATGTGCATCTTTTTTCTGGAGTTCCCGAAACCGGTCATACGGATTCAGCGATTCGGCTGAAGTTTTCTTTTCACGTTCAACAACACACTTCAAACGAATATGAATCCCAACAGTTTCCTTCAGCAGGGTTGAAAGAAAAACGCGGTGTTCTTCAAGAAGATTTGCCGCAAACATATTATTGACCGAAACAAACAGTTCGGTTCCCTTCAGGTTTTTTAACCGGACAGCTTCTACCTGGTGAAACAAGGTTTTAGAACTGTTCTTTTTCAGGTGGTTTAAAAACTGGTCCCAGCAGGCCTCAATATCTTCAATCCCGTTCAACTTAACGACAGGTTCCGGAACTTCATTTTTCTGAGATTTTTTTTTATTAACGGCCCCGTTTGGCGGCCTGTTGCTTTTTGCAAATCCAAGACTGGGTTTGCCGGTCAGCAGTGTGTCGATATCTTCCTCATCAGCATCTGTGGCAAGTACATTCTTTTCGGTTAAAGCGGACAGTTCCCGAGCCTCTGAAGACTGAGACGATTGCAGATTAGTATCAGTATCAGATTTTGAAACCAAAGATTTTTCTGTATCGGCCGGTTCAGATGAAGTAGCCTGTTCTGTCTGCTCATTTTCAACGCTTTCACTTTCTTTGAGCGAGTTTACGGAGTTATTGGCGTTTTTTTTTAACTGATTCAGCCCGTTCAGCAGTTCACTCAACTCTTTGGCCCGGCTCATGTGAATCAGTTTTAGCATCATTATCTCGAAATGAACCCGGGGCTGCTGCACATCCCTGATTTTAATCTGAGCCTCACTCACGAGATGGAGCATTCGCATCAGATCTTCTTCGGAAAAACTTTTGGCTGCATCAAGATAACGCTGCTTTGTATCTTCCGTTGCCTCCACAAGGTGCATCCGGCCGCCCTGCTTTGCCACGTAGAGGTTACGCAGGTGGGTGGTCATAGAGACGAGAAATTCCTGGATGTCCACACCCTCTTTCATCAGCCGGTCGATAAGCAGAAGTCCGGCATGAGAATCCCTCCCGGAAATAGCTTGTGTGAATTCAAACAACTGATCGTTGCCAACCACATTCAATGCCTGCACAAGCTGATCGTAAGCGATCTCCACTCCGCAAAATGCGATGGCCTGGTCCATCAGCCCCAAGGCATCCCGGAGTGCGCCATCGGCCTTTTTGGCAATCGTATGAAGCGATTCATCATCAATTTTGATGCCTTCTTTTTCACAAATTTCCTTCAGTCGGCTCACGATCTCATCCACACTGATCCGCTTGAAATCAAACCGCTGAACCCTCGATAAAATGGTGGGAAGGACTTTGTGTGGCTCCGTCGTTGCAAAAATAAAAATAGCGTGGGGAGGCGGCTCTTCCAGTGTTTTCAGCAAGGCGTTAAATGCAGCCTTGCTGAGCATGTGAACCTCATCTATGATAAAAATCTTGTAATTCCCGCTCTGTGGAGGAACCCTTACAATCTCTCGCAGGTGATGTACATCTTCCACCTTATTATTAGATGCGGCATCAATTTCAACCACGTTAAGGGTCTGACTGAGGGCTTCACCATCTACATTTTCACCAATTTGATTAATAGAACGTGCCAGCACTCTGGCCATCGTAGTTTTACCCACACCTCTCGGGCCACAAAACATATAGGCGTGAGAGAGGCGGTTCTGGCGGATTGCATTTTTCAAGGTGCTGCTCACATGCTCTTGCGATACAACATCCTCGAAAGACTGGGGTCGGTATTTTCGGGTTAGTGCCCGGTAGTTTTCGGCCATAAAATTGATTGGTCTTCACAATGATGGTCATTCTGAATCTGATATTGAAAGGTACAAAAAATGAGCTACCTTTCTGAACCCTTCCATTATTTTTTAACACCGAATGATCATTCAGAAAGTTATCCTCTGTTTTTTGAAAAATACTGCCGCTTAGCAACCATCCGTTATTGTACGGAACATACCCTGAGATATGAGTTCAAAAAGTTTTTCAATCGATAAGAAATTCAGTCCCTCAAAAAACAAACGTTTTATTTTAAGAAGAATCCGTTAATTTCCACCCTTACATGCTTTCATTTATACACACCATATCATTTTCACTTGCGGTTCTTTTAATGGGCATTGCTGCAGAGATTGTACAGGCACAACCGCAGCGGGCTTATGACAGAGGTATCGAAGAGCTGAATCGCGGAAATGTTAGCCAGGCTCTTGACATCTGGTACAATTCCTACGATCAATCTCAGGAAGTGGACAGCCGCATCGGGTTTGAATTTATCCGTGTGGTTACTGAAGAGGGGATGCGTTCCTATTATGAATCGGCTACTAAAATGTACTACCTGGCACTTACCAAGGGTGTTGGAATCAATAGCCGGATCGCTATCCGCCAGGAAATTGAACGGCTTGAGCCGATTGCCGGGGAAGGATATTACCGACAATGGATGGAATGGTGGGATGAACGAAATCCTGCACTGGAGTCCGATATGCACGGCTACTGGATTCAGCAAGATCCCACTCCGGCTCATCTAAAAAACGAACGGCTTATTGAACACTGGGATCGTATTGCTGCGGCACGGCAATCTTTTACCCGAAACCAAAGAACTGTTTACGGAACGGATGACCGTGCCTTGATTCTCATTCGGTATGGCGAGCCGGACCGGGTAAAAAACGGAATCCTAACCATCCAGAGTTTTAACCTCAAACCCTGGCTGGCTGCCCAGCTTTATCCCTCAGAAGAACGAAGGCGCAGCCGTGATTCGGAAAGCAGTGAATTACAGGATCCGGAAATTCGTGATCAGGAAATTATCAACAGATTATCTGATGCGATCTACCGGTGGCACCGTTATCCGGAATATGAAATCTGGTTTTACGATAATATTTTTGAAAACCAGCGGGACCCTACAATTTTTATGTTTGGCACTGATGTTCGTAATGATCAATTTGCTCTCCAGACCAGCCTCGAAGATTTTATCCCAGAGCGAGCCTACAATCCCGAACGTGAACGCCCTGATGAGGTACTTGAGTTCACACGTGCAGGTATCACGCCCGCACTTATGCTGCAGCTCCTCTATTATGAGCAACTGGCCGAAGTAGATCCCTTCTTCGAAACACGGCTGAATGCTCTCCGCGATAATGTTCTGGATCAGGGAATAGAAGCATTCAGAGGTATAGACGAAGCATTCCGATCCGAAAGCCAGGAACTGGTTAATCAGCGGGCAATTCAGGCACCGAGAGAACGCTCTACCTATGAAGGAGTTATTCCCAGAATTCCACTGGAAGTTCAGCACTATCGGTTCCTGGATGATTCTCTGCGCCCATATATTTTAACCTACGTTGAAAGTTCGGCGTATGAAGCATTTATGATCGATTACCACCGGACGCGCGGAAGAAATACGGAGGATGCCGATTTCCTGAACGGAGAAAATCTGCTGGAAGGCAACCCCTATTATGAACTTGTTCACAGCCTCCAGTCTTATGATGAAAACTGGGGCATCATCGAATTGCAGCAGGAACATCCGCCTCTCTATGCCAGCCTTTCCACAGGAAACCGAATGTCTGGCACGGTATTTAAACTTCCACACACAAACCGTAAATATCAGGCGGCTTCGGTAGAACTAATGAATTATGATCCCGATTCCGAACCTGTTCACGATACTCCGTTTTCTCCGGCACTGCGGGGATGGAATAAACAACAATTCCGACAGCCTCCTCCATTGAAAAGCCATACCGATTCGCTGGAAGTTGCAGACCTGGTACTGGGCTATCTGGACCCGGACGGGCGTACAACTGAACCGTTTTCATTTGCAGTAGCGAACACTCAGGAAGTTCCATTCGGAGAAACCCTGCTCCTGCATTTTGAGGTGTATAATCTTGAACGAATGTACGACGGTTTCACTCAATTTGAGCTGACTTACCGAATTTTTCCGGTGGATGAGCGCGGTAATGTACTGATGGATCAAACTGAATTTATCCTTACGCTGAACTTCGTTAATGAGGATAGAACAATTATAGAAGATCTCGAAATCGAAACAGCCGATCTGCAGCCTGGAGTTTATGAATTGGTTGTTACTATTCAGGATATCCAGTCAGAACAGAGCAAAGAGAGAAAAATCCGCTTTGAAGTAGTAAATTGATTTAACGTCTGATTTGAATCAGACAATCAAAAAACCATCAATCCATCCTGCTTCACCCAGCCGTACATGCCATTTTCGAGCCGAACATACTTCCAGTCGGCATGTTCCTCACTTCTGCGATAATCAACCCGCATGATATAGCCTTCATAAGCAGTACTTACCACAGATGAAGCTTCCTGAGGCTGCTCATAAACCGGCCCCTGCCGATCTACCATCACACCTGTACCGTACCGGTTATCCTGGTAATTCACAATCAGTGAAAAGGAGAAAAATACCAGCGAAACACCCAACAACGAATATCCGGAGTAACGAAGAAGCTTGTGAAGATCGTACCGGAACCACGACCAGATGAGCAAACCCGCACCGGTATAAAGAAAAAAGAAAGCGATAAACACCAGCCACCCAACACCAATATTTTCCGATAGCCACTGGAAAAAACGGTCCCAGGGCAATGGCGGGAGTACAGCAGAACGCCGGCTGAACCTTTCATTTACAAACTCAAGAGACTGGGAAGCAAGTTCACGGGTTTCGGAATACTTCTCTGCCTTCATCAGGTAAAATTTGGCCGCTCCCAGTGAATCAAGGTGGGTGTAAGCGATACCCATATTCAGCCAGAGCGGACCGGAGTGGTAGCCTTCATCTGCAATAGATTTGTAAATCTCAATGGCATCGCGATAGCTGTTTTCTTCCAGAAGGTCATTGGCTTCATCAAACCGGGATTGCTGCGCAGAAATATCTGTAAGCCATCCCGAAAGTAAGAATGCCATGATCAGAAATGCTGTCTGTTTCAAAGCTGCTTCCTCAACTCTTCAATCAGTATTTCAGTTTTATCGATATCGGCCCTGAAATCTGTCTTACTTCCTGTAGGGGCATAACTGATTGTAGCACACTTTTCGAGAATACTTTTCAGTTTTTTGATACTGGCAGGATCAGCACCGCTGTTTTTCACTTCTTCAATCAGCTCGGCATCCGACAAACCGGCTTCTGGAAGACCCAGTTTATCAGTAACATAGCCAACCACAGCTTTGTGAAGGGTGTTGTAAACCTCTTTAGCATGGCCTGCATCCACCCATTCTTTCGCTTTCTCAAACCGAGTGGCAACAACTTCATCAGCGAGATGAGACCGGGCGAACTCTTTGTCATTTTGAAGCCTCAGCATCAGCTTTCGGCGCTGAAGGGCTGCGATAAATGCCGCAGCGGGAATAATCAATAACAGCCAGAACCAAATTGTGTCAAACACAGATCTGCTTCCGGAGTTTTTCCAGACTGCCAGGCCGGTAACGGGTTGAAGGCGAACAGGCTGATAGTCAAAAGAGGCAATTTGGGCAGCAGAAGAAGGCAGAGCTTCAAACTCAATAGCAGGCAGATTTATATAACGGTAACTTCTGCTCTGAGGATCAAAAACAGCCACACGTTCAGCCGGAATTTCATATCGTCCGGGAGCCCTGGGAGAAAGCAGTTCTGTAAATGTTTTATCTCCGCGAATGGTAAGGCCTCGCCGCTCAACATTACTGCTCTCCTGGGGGGTGTACCGCTCCAATCCATCCGGGAGACTATAGTCGGGCTTTCGAACCAGCGGAATGTTTCCGCTGCCTTCCACTTTGGTAATAAGTTCAAGTGTTTCTCCAGTTTCCACCTCCGTATTAGAAAGTCTTCGTTCTACCCTGAGATCTCCCACAGCATTCATTCCAAGGGCGTTTTCCACTGCGGGCAGCGGACGCACCGTAAGGCTTACCGGATCTGATTCGAGCGATACTCTCCGCTGATTCGAGCCAGAACCAAAAAAACTTCCGAACGGATCATTTCTCGACGGCTGTGAACGGACACCCACATTCATTGGAAATTCAGACAGGGAAAGTTCTCCGCTTCTTGAAGGAAACAGCGCATAACGCATCAGCGTGGCGGAACGATATCTCACTCCGTCGAGCACAACAGTTTCGGCCTGGGGCTGACGAATATTTTCAAGCTCTTCTTTCCAGAAGCCATCAGTTCGCCATCCTGCTGTGGGCTGAAAGGAAGAGACCTCAATTCCCTGTTTAAAAAAGAGCACCACACTGGCCACAATCTGCTGACCGGGCACGGGATTGGTTTCATCTACTTTTACTTCTAAAAAAATATCGGGCAGCTGCCTGTCCCCTTCCTGAGACAACCCGCCCCGTTCAATTATTTCAACACGAACCGGTTCGGTTTCAAAGGTTTCACCGCCAATTTCTATGGTAACAGGCGGAATGGTATGTTCACCCGTTTCCCGGGCAATGAGTGTATAAGTATATGTTGTGGAGGTGCTGGTACGGCCGTTTACAATGGAGAGACTGGTGCTGCGTGAAGGTGTGGAAGAAAGTACTCTGATGCCATCCAGGTCAGGCAGTGAAGGCAGGGAAACATCACGCATGGATGAACCTGTTATTTCTATGCGCAACGAAAACTGCTCCCCGATAAAGACCTGGTTTTCAGATACAGTTGCATCCACATTAAAATCCTGGGCAAACAGCTTTGGTGCTACGCCGGTGCAAAACATCACAAAAATAAAAAAACAGGCGAGCCCGGATGATACGTTACCAGTCTTGTTCATTTCTCACGTCTGGATCTGAAGATTCTTTTTTTCTGTTTTCAAGTAATTCTCTTTCGAGCTGTCGAAGGGCATCAAGAATATTTTCCGCTTCTTCAGGACTCATATCCAGCGGTTCGGGCTGCTGTTCCTGTTCCTGATCGCCGTCCTGCCCTTCAGGAGAGTCGGGCTGTTCGCCCATGTCCGGCTGCTGATCCTGATCCTGGTCACCATCCTGCTGCTGGTCCTGGTCCTGCTCTTCATCATCATCGCCATTGCTATCAGAATCTGGATCCTGCTCCTGTTCCTGCTGCTGACGCAGTGCAAGCTCATAGTTATGCTTGGCATCCGCATCATTGGGATTTTTCTTCAAAGCCTCCCGAAAATATTCGAGGGCTTCATCATACTGTCCCTGATCAGCGAGCATTCGGCCGGTATTATAATCGGCAAAAGATTGTTCCAAAGAGTTGTCGGTAAGGTTCCGGAATCGTTCATACGACTCTCTCGCCTCATCAGCACGGCCCAGCTCATAGAGTGCATTGCCCATGTTAAAATGAAGACGGGCATTTTCGGGGTCTTGTTCAATCGCACGCTGATAAAGCTCCACAGCTTCAGCGTAGTCTCCGCGCTCAAATGCGTCATTGGCTTTACGAGCATCGTTCAGCGCCGATGCCGTCAGAATTAAAAAAAGAAAAATTAGTGTGAACAGTCTCATTCCGGATCAAACTTTATTTTAGGCAGTGAGATAACGATTAATCTTCAAATGGAGTATTTACTTTTTTAGCCTGTATTATTCACCAAGAATTTTTATAGGAATAGAATAATACAAATTAGATGTACTGATACATTTTTGCCGATTACTGCTCCTGTCCAACCAGCTCAAGTGTTTCATCATCCAGCTTCATATTAGTAAAGATGTTGGATACATCATCATTCTCATCAAAAAGGTCCATCAACCTGAGATTTTGCTTTGCCGTTTCGGGGTCGGCTGAAACTTCAGTCATTGGAATTCTTACCAATTCAGCCGATTCGATACTAATTCCCTGCTCTTCCAGGTTTTTACGGGTGGAAATCAGATTTTCCCGAATGGTGATCACTTCAATAAACTCCTCCTCAATCTCAACGTCTTCGGCACCTGCATCAATAGCAATCAGAATCAATTCCTCTTCATCAATCCCTTCTTTGTTTATTCTTATGGAGCCTTTCTGTTCAAACAGGTAAGCCACCGAGCCGTCTGTGCCAAGGTTACCACCATGTTTGGTGAAGATGTGGCGGAGCTCACCCACGGTGCGATTCAGATTATTACTGGTCGCCTCTATAAAATAGGCGATACCACCGGGTCCGTATCCTTCGTAGGTTACTTCTTCGTAGTTGCCGGAACCGTCATCCAGTTCACCCGTACCTTTTTTTATAGCACGTTCGATATTGTCTTTTGGAAGGTTCACACCCTTGGCATTTTCAATTGCCAGGGCAAGACGCGGATTACCGTCGGGATCGCCCCCTCCTTCACGGGCGGCTACCGTAATTTCACGGATATGCTTGGTGAATGCTTTTGACCGTTTGGCATCTTCTTTCGCCTTTTTGTGTTTGATATTTGCCCATTTCGAATGTCCTGCCATAATAAATTGCTGTAACTTGTTTGTTAAAAACAGACCAGTCTTTAATATAATGGAAATGATAATTTTCACCTAAAAATCATCCACCTGGAAACACTTTCTAAAATTTCCGTTTAAATAAGTGTAGCAAAACCTGATTTTTGATTGGCGCAATCTTCAAATTCTTATTTATGTATCTTTACATCTTTTACTCTGAGATTTTTTTCGATGAAATAACCCTTCAATAAAACTCATGAAACCAGCGAAAAAATCTATTCTCACCGTTCTGGTTCTATCCGGCTTATTCCTTCTGGGAATGGCCAGTTGCACATTTCTGGAACTTGCCATGCAGGGAGACTCTCCGGAATCCGAAGATATCACCACTCAGGAAGTACCTGAATCTGTTGAAATGACAGCTGCCGAATTATCTTCTGATTTTGCTGATATGGTTGTAAGAGTTCAACGAATGAGAAGGTCTCAGCTTACCAGCCGGAGTGACCGGGATATCCTGGAGCTGGGCAACCCGCTTCGTGTCGCTGCGATAAGTTCGGTGGTTTATGGCGATTCCACTCTTCAGGCTTTGGATGCCCCAATCACCAGGATTGTTCAAAACCACGCAACCATATCAGCCAGGGATCACAACAGATTGAGCCGTGAGATCGAACAGATCGTTGGTAATTATGAAGATGAATCTCATCAGGTCCGAAATTTATCTGCCGAAACCGTACGCCAAATTTTGCTCAACATCAATCAACGAGAAGCTGGTGAATCGTGCGCCGACGTATTCAATGTTCAGAACGGCCATGTTCTGTTATCAACCGGAGATCATTTCAATATTGCGAATGAGCTCTGTCCCGAAGGTTCCGTTTTTATCGTTTTGCCGGGCACACATACCGGCCAAAAGGTTGAATCTTCCAAAGAGGGAAACAGGTGGATCGGGATTGGCCGGGCTCTCATGGATGGAGAAAACGAACTGGCACGAGCCTTTAACGGGGGGTTGAGAGGAAATATAATCAGTCATCTCGACATCCGGAATTATACCGACCATGGCGTATATGCCTCGGGCAGCAGAAATGTTCTGATCCAAAACAACCGTTTTCATAATATAGCCAGAGAGAAGCACGGACAGGAACACGGCGCAATAATGTTTCAATACTCTGAGAACCTGGAGATCAAACAGAATCACTTCGAAAACGTGGCCTCAAGTATCCGGCTCAGAAACAGTAACGGTCCTTTAATTGTATCAGAAAACACCGCTTTGAACTCAGGCCGTAATTTTTTCCAGTGCGATAAATGTAACGGCAGCCAAATCAGAATTAATCTTAACTCTATGGAGCAAACGGAACAGTTTGGGAATGTCCCGCTGGAAGACTGGATTAATTTATATGAATCCAATGGCGAAAGAGGCAACTCGATCCAGGTGAATTACAATCGTGCAAAAGGGCACGGGGATTCGAACTCCGGATCGTTCATAATGCTGGGTGACAACGGCGGAAGCTATCAGGAGGCGGTGGGCAACATTGGTGTGAATCCCGGCCAGGTTGGAATTGGGATAGCCGGAGGAGTTCAGGTTAAAGTGGAAGGAAATAAAATGTACAGTGAGCGCTGGGAATCGAGCAATGTTGCTTTCTATTCTGCAGCTTACTCCACACCTTGTGAAGGTCACCAATTCACTGATGGCACCAATTTGGCAAACTGGAGAAATTCACAAGGTCAGCTAAACCGTTCGTGGTCAGACGGGAGATGCGGAATATCGAATACACGGATCAGGGGAAATGTAAGGGATGACAGTACCATAGGGCCCGGAATTTGGAATGAATGGTAAAGGTGGCTGACTGACCGCAACAACCTGATCCTTCAAAATTATTTCAGTTTTTTCCGCTTGTTCAGATAGGCAAGCAGGGCAAGGTCGAACGGGCTTTGTGTGTCAATCTCTTCAAAATCTGCCCCGGCTTCGCTGCAAGCAATTTTAAACTGCTGTGTGTACTCATTTACTTTTTGCTGATAATCTTCTTTAACCTGGGCCGGGATCACCTCCAGCTCTGAACCGGTTTCCATATCTTCGAACAGGAATTTGCCGTCAGGAAAATCGAGTTGTCGCTCACTTTTATGTTCCAGTACGTTAAAAAGAAGCACCTCGTGCTTTTGGTGGCGCAAGTGGCGAATCGATGAGATAAGCGCCTCGTGCGAGCCTACATTCTCGAAAAGATCAGTTAAAATCACTACAAGGCTGCGGCGTTTCAGGTTTTCGGCAAGCTGATGAAGCGCATTGGCCGATGCAGAGGCTCTCTTTTCAAACGATTTTTTCTGTTCATCCTCGAGGCGTTTTTCCAATTCACTATATAGCATGCGAACATGGCTGTAAGATGATTTAGCCGGGAACTGGTCTTCTACTTCTTCATCAAACAGGACCAGCCCACAGGCATCACGCTGGCGGTGCATCATATAAATAAGCGAGGCAGCGTAGTGAATGGCATAACGCAGCTTGCTCCACTCGGCAAAATGCCTGAAATACATCGAACTGCTGATATCCAGTACAATATGGGCACGAAGATTGGTTTCAGCTTCGTAGCGCTTCACATAAAATCGCTCCGTTTTACCGTAAACTTTCCAGTCGATGTGTTTAAAATCATCACCTTTATTGTAGGGGCGGTGTTCGGCAAATTCCACACTAAAACCGTGAAAGGGGCTTCGGTGCAGGCCGGAGATAAATCCCTCCACGATGGTTCGCGCTTTTAAATCGAGCGGGGCAAGTTGTGTGAGCAAGTTGGGATCTAAAATCATAAATAAACCTAAGAGTTTCGTTATTGAACACCAAGTGTGAAGATTGTGGTAATTACGGACAGATAAGATAAATCAAAACTAAATTTCAGGAGACAATAAAAACCCAGTATTGATCTATGTATTCAGCGGCTCATTCATATCCCGAACGCCATCTGGATATCTAACGTTTTACTTTTACACAACATTGCTATTTTTCATTATGAGCCCAAGATATCTCTTCTGTGAGTTGAAATATGGATTTGTACATCAAAAAATGATAAAATCTCATGACAAAAATCTATACATCTGCCGATCAGGTCGACTTCTCTGTTTCTGATATACCCTCTATGCCTGTCCCCGCAAACGTTTTGATGGTAAAACCTACATTTTTTGATGTAGAATATATCATCAACCCGCACATGCATGGGCATATTGGCGGAGTGGATAAGGTCCGGGCCGATCATGAATGGGAATTACTCAGAGACGGGTTTTCGGAATTGGGCCTGAACA
Organism: Balneolaceae bacterium; assembly: GCA_020832285.1. GTDB lineage: Bacteria > Bacteroidota > Rhodothermia > Balneolales > Balneolaceae > Rhodohalobacter. Next base: position 14,707 of record JAFIFB010000028.1, on the reverse strand, counting down.
TACACACTCTTGAAGGAGAAAAAGGCCTGCCCGATATGGTTTTCTGTGCCAACCAAAGCCTGCCCTTTGTCGATGAACAAGGAAATAAAAAAGCCCTGATGGGCATCATGCATGCATCACAACGCAAAGGTGAGGTGCCAGTTATCGAAAAATGGTATCAGAAACAAGGCTACGAAACACTTCGTCTGGATCCCGGAAAAACCCAAACATTTGAAGGAATGGGTGATGCACTCTGGCACTTTAAACGAAAACTGATCTGGGGTGCCTATGGATTCCGAACATCTCAAAATGCGTATGAGCAGATTTCACAACTTTTTAATACGCCCGTGATCGCCCTCGAACTGGTGGATGAAAAATTTTACCACCTCGACACCTGTATGTGCATGCTCAGCGAACAGTCAGTACTCATCTATCCCGGTGCCTTCACTGATACCGGCCTGGAATTAATTCACAAACTTTTTGATAACGTAATCACAGCAAACCTATATGAGGCTGAGAAACTTTTTGCCGTGAACGCCACCTGTCCCGACGGAAAAAATGTCCTGATTCAGCAGGGCTGTACTAATGTAAACAAAAAACTGCGCGATGCCGGATTTATCGTTTACGAATACAGTACCCGTGAATATCTGAAAAGCGGCGGCAGTGTCTTTTGCATGAAACTGATGTTTTGGTAATGTACAACGGTCAGCCTGACCGTTACTGATGATCCTTGAAAATCCCTTTGAGCTGTATGAAAGAAAGAAACATGTTTTCGAAACTGTAGAACACATCATATTAAACCCAAACCCGGAGTGCCGGACAAGCTGTCAGGCGTACAACGGGCAGCCTGCCCGTTACTCAGGTACTCGCAAATCCAGATTTCCCCCAGGGAATAAAATCTCAGCCATGCTCAAGATTTTTAGCCTATGCGATGGCTCAGGGGAGCCGGACATGCTGTCCTGTGTACATCCCAAACTTTCATTGAAGAAATTTCCCACCACCGCTCTCGTTTTTTTATCTTCAATGAACCTATTATTCTAAAATCTACTCCGATGAGAAAGATCTTTTTTGCGATTCTGATATTCTCCTTAGTTCAATGCTCCCTTTCCGCTCAGGATCCAGGACAGCTCATTTCAGAAAAAGCGGTGGCTTTTGATGACCGATCCGAACTGGCTTCTCTGCTGGAACATATCAGCGGTGAACGGCTTGTACTGATGGGAGAGGCATCACACGGCACATCCGAATTTTATACCAAACGTGCCTTTATGAGTAAACACCTGGTTTCGGAGCACGGGTTTAATTTTATTGCAGTGGAAGGAGACTGGTCTTCTTTTTCAAGGCTGAACGAATACGTAAAACACAAAGAGCACGGCCCGCAAACCCTGGACGATGCAATGGCAGCCATTGACCGGTGGCCCCTCTGGATGTGGCGTAACCAGGAATTTAAGGCATTGGTGGCATGGCTGCGCGATTTTAATGAGGATCTTGACCCCGCCGATCGTGTGGGCCTTTACGGCATTGATGTTTACGACAACTACTCATCGATGGAGGATGTGGCAGCATGGATTTCATCAATTGATTCTGAGCAAGGTGACCGTGCCGACAGACTCTACTCCTGCATGAGCCGCCACCCTGAACCCGCTGGTTATGTACAGATGGTAGCCCGAACCGGACAAGATTGTTCGGAAGATATCGAAGAAGTACTGGGCATTGTCCGATCACTTGAGGATCATCCCGATGTCACCAAATGGGAATTTTTCAAAGCAGAACACGGGGCCAAAGTAGCCATTAATGCAGAGCTACACTACCGGGCAAATCTCCAGCAGGGTCCGCAATCGTGGAATTACAGGGCTTCTCATTTTTACCTCACCGCTGAGCGTCTGCTTGATTATTACAGCGAAAGCAGCCGGGGTATCATCTGGGCACATAACACACACATCGGAGATGCACGGGCTACGGACATGGGGCAGGTGGGCATGCAAAACATCGGCCAGCTCAGCCGCGACGCCCTCGGCCGGGAAAACACTTTTGCCATCGGGTTCGGAACTTACACCGGTGAGGTTTTGGCCGGAAGAGAGTGGGAAGGTGCCATGCGAAGCATGAACACACCTGAAGCAGAGGAAGGGAGCTGGGAACACCTGCTGATGCAAACCGGACTCGACAAGCTCTATCTCTATTTTGGCGATGAAGAACTGGCCTCCGGCCTGACGGATCGCTATCCGCACAGAGCGATCGGTGTCACCTACAATCCGGCCAATGAATCCAACAATTATGTCCCATCAGTGTTGCCTGATCGGTACAACGCATTTATCTTCATCCACACCACGAACACCCTCGACCCTCTTGATTGATAAAAATCCCGGGTAATACAGCGGCTTATACACTACGAAAAACCTAAATAACTGCTAACCTATGCCACATTTGCAACGTGCAGCTATCTGCCTTTTTCTCACACTTTTCCTGGCCTCTTCGGTACAGGCCCAACTCTTAAATGTTGAGCGGGTTAGAGGCGAAACAGATGACACAGGCTGGAACGGCGATCTCGGCTTCGATTTTTCCGTGAACCGCTACAAAGACCGTGTGATAAAAATTGCAAACAGTGCCAATGCTTCCTATAACACAGAAAACCACTCCTACCTGTTTCTCACCAATCTCGAACTGGTAAATGTAGATGGATCCTCATTGATCAGCAGCGGATATTTTCACCTGAGATCTACCCTGCTGCGCAACCGAACGGTTTCTCCCGAAATGTTTCTACAATATCAATACAATAATAACCTGGGACTGAATAACCGCGCATTGGCTGGAACTGGAATCCGAATTCAGCTGATTTCGGCCCGCCAGTTTTCAGGCCACTTTCAAACCGGCCTGATGTATGAATATGAAGACTGGGAAGTAACCGATCTGGACCCTGTTGAAACCCGGTATCTTAAAAGTACCAGTAACATATCGTTTATCGGAGACATTAATGAGCAAACGTCCCTGCTGCTAACCGGTTACTACCAGGCACGGCCCGACCGTTTTTTTACCCCAAGAGCTATTCTGGAAAGCCAGCTGAGAGTTAGAATGGGTCGCTACGTAAGCCTTGCCGTCAGCTTTACCATGCAGCACGATGCGAAACCAATTATCGATATACCAAGACTGACCTATGAACTGAAAAACGGTGTATTGATCTCCTTTTAAAAAAAGAAACCGGACTTTTGCATCCGGCCTCCTAATTGGGAATTTTTATAAGCGGAGCCTGAATTTGCCCGAAAATCCAACAGTTAAAATCTATTTTGATATGCCACAAACTATTGCACAAAAGCGTAACAAAAGTATATAAAATATATAATGGTGTTCTACTGAATTCTCAATCAAAAACAGGTTGTAATCTCTGTCTTAACAAATCAAACCTATGATAGCTGAAATGCAGAATCATTTTTAACCCTCCAGAAAAACTGTACAATGTCAGAGAAATTTAAACATCCTCCTGTTCTCCAAAATATTCATGGTGATATACGAAGAGTTGGCTATGAATTTGAATTTACAGGTATTGACATGGCCCGGGTTGCAGCTATTGTAAAAGAGCTTTATGGCGGAGATGTCCAGAAAATTACCACATTTGAATATGAGGTAAACGACACAAAATTTGGCACTTTCACACTGGAACTGGATGCACAGCTACTGCGCGAGAAAAAGTATGAAAAATTACTCGGTGCTGTGGGTGTCGATCTACCCAGATTCAAAGATAAAGAGAAGATTGAAGATTCGCTTTTGGGCGTAGCATCCACAGTAGTTCCTTTTGAAATTGTGACTCCACCGATTCCTGTTCCGGAAATGTACCGCCTTAACAGTCTCGTTAGTCACCTGCGAAATGAAAAAGCCAGGGGAACCGGGAGCTCGTTCATCTACGCTTTTGGTCTTCACCTCAATCCCGAAATTCCATCCGAACGGACAGAAAGCCTTCTCAATCATCTCCGTGCATACGTTATGCTTGATCCATGGATCCGTGAAGCTGCCGATATCGACATCAGCCGCAGAATAACACCCTATATCAACCCGTATGAGGATGAATATATCCGCCTGATTTTAAACCCGGACTATCAGCCGGATCTCAAACAGTTGATCACTGACTATTTTTCATACAAAAATTCACGTAACCGTCCGCTTGATATGCTTCCCTTGTTCATGCACCTGGAAGAAGAGTTCACCGTATCTCTTATTGAAGAGGGCCTCACATCCTCCCGCCCTACCTTCCATTACCGGCTGCCAAACTGCTCGCTCGAAGATGAAAACTGGACCCTTGCTGCTGAATGGAATCGATGGGTTTTGGTGGAAGAGCTCGCCTCCGATAAAAGCGCACTGAACCAATATTCCCGGGCCTGGCTGAAAATGGAGAAGGAGACGCTGATCGGTTTTAAGAGAAAATGGATTGAACTTATGAACCGCAGAATTGAGGAGAATGCGTAGTAAAAAAAAGCCTGTAATTGGTGTAACCGGACCGGATGAAGGCGGAGGTGCCGCCTGGTTTTTCACGGCACTTTCGGTGCGTCTGGCTGGTGGTATCCCCAAACGAGTCACCCCAAATCACCCTTTTGAGATGTCTGGCCTGGACGGCCTGATTCTGGGCGGTGGTGCCGATGTAGAACCCAAAAAATATGGGCAGGAACGGATTGAAAAAACAAAACTTACCAAAGACAAACGAACCATTTTTGAATGGGTACTATCGATTCTCTTTTTCCCGGTTTACTGGATTGCCCGATATTTCCGGCACACTAAAAGTGCCCCCATCGATACGGAAAGGGACAAACTGGAACTTACCCTTCTTCACGATGCTCTCGCCTTTAATAAACCGGTTCTCGGCATTTGCCGCGGAATGCAGCTCATGAATGTGCACTTCCAGGGAAATCTTCACCAGGACATTAGCGGTTATTACGTGGAGCAGCCGCAAATCGCCACTATTTTCCCAAAAAAACGAATTACGATCAGGGACGGATCTAAACTTCAATCGATCCTTCAAACCGATATTTGCAATGTAAATGCCCTTCACAATCAGGCGATTGACAAAACGGGAGAAGGTGTACAGCTTGTGGCAAAAGAGCTGGATACGGAGATTGTCCAGGGTATGGAGCATCCCGGATACACTTTTGCTATTGGTGTCCAGTGGCACCCGGAGTATATGATTCAGATCAAAAGACAGCGGCGAATTTTCAGGGAACTGGTGAAAACTGCTTCCGATCGCTGAGTTACTTGTATTGATAGACCCGCACGTAATCTATCAAGAATGATTGGGGAAAATCCGTGGTACCATCGGGGCTGCCGGGCCAATTACCGCCCACCGCCAGGTTCAAAATAAGGTGAAAACGGGCATTAAACGGATAGTTGTGGGGCTGAAGATCGGAGGGTGTCACTTTGAAATACAGCTCTCCATTCACAAACCAGCGAATTTCATTCTGCTCCCACTCAATAGAATAGATGTGAAAATCATCAGAAAAGGTTGCTTCTTCCAGTGAGTAAGATTCACCAGTGTGCTGATTTTCCGGCCAGTCAGGCCCGTAGTGTACAGTTCCGTGAATGGTTTCCGGTTCCAAACTGAAAGCTCCATAGATCGGCATCAAGACTTTCACTGTCAAACTCGTCCGACCAAACCAATTGCCACTCTTTTTCTATCGCAGTGTCTTCTTCAGGGGTTTCCGGGCCGTTGTCCGCCGAAGACTCTGCACAAGAATTAGAAAATGTTATATAAAATAAGGAAAGGAGAAAGATGTAAAATGGCTTCATCGCAATTTCTCTTGGCTGAAATGTGGAATCAAGTTACTCTTTCAAAAAAGAGATATATATAAAATCCATTTAAATTACCTGATGGAAAGTCTCAGGGCAGTACATCCTAATAACAAAAATCTGAATCTTATCGGCCGTCATGCTTAGCCGGGAATTAATCCTCCGTATAAACGCGGTCACCATCTTCCATTCGCGGAACCACTGGCACTTCGTAAGGCTCAAAAAAGCCAAATCCCAAAAACGGTGCAATACGCGACAATAGCTGCAAAATACTATTCTGTTCTTTAAATGTGGAGCTCAGTACCAATGCCAGGTTTTCGTTTAACTGACGCTCCCATTCGGGCCCATACATGTTATATTCTTCGTCCTCATCCAGTAAAAAGTCGGCAATACCGTAGAATTGAAGCCTCCTGTAGAACCGGTGGGGGCTTTGAAAATCGTAAAGACGGTAGCGCTCAATCTGTGATTCCGGGATGTCGATCTGGTAAGGAGCCATAATAAAATCATTGTATCGATCGGTTTCAGGACGCTCTTCAAGTTCTCTCTCTACTCGAGTGGTGTCGTCCTCAACCTGTGCCTGAACTTCAGATAAAAATCCGAAAGAAACGAAAAACAGCAAACAGAAGATGTACAAACGAAATGAACGAAATTTTTTAACACTTTCACGCAAATCAAGATTAAGAATCCACTTCCCGCAATATCGCTGTAAAGATCTCATTGGATGGAAGCACTCGATTTTTTAAAATAGTTCAGCACTGTAAATAAAATTTTTCAAAATTGGAATCATTAGTCCACTACCGTCAAATTAACGAAATTATAGAACGATTAGTTGTGATTTTTTTAAGACCAATTACCATCGACTCCAATAATCATTTATAAATTTGCATTCTTCAGGAAAATGAAGAGTTTACATGACGTAGTTGAAGTGACTCTGAATCATCCCTTGTGCAAATAAAAGTTGAAAGCCGTCAGCTTTTAGAATTTCAATATAGATGTTTACCTGCTGAAAGAAGAATGCAGAAATTCAGCACTCAAATGTTTAAAAAAGGCCAACCTTCAATCACTTTCTAAACCATCCCAAATTTTATGCCCACAGCTTTAACCCGTGCCGTAAGCCCTCTTCTTACAGATTGTGAACTGACTCACATGGATCGATCACCCATCGACATTCACAAAGCGGCTATACAGCACCAGCGCTACGAAGATGCTCTTCACAAAATGGGCTATACTATTCGCCGCCTGCCTGAAACTCCTCACCTTCCTGATGGTGTTTTCGTGGAAGATACCGCAGTTGTTTTTTCAGAACTGGGCATCATCACCCGTCCCGGTGCAGCCTCCCGCAGAGAAGAAACCAATACAATGGCAGATGTACTGAAGGAGTACAGGGAACTCCGGTTTATCGAATCACCCGGTACTATTGACGGAGGCGATGTTTTGATTCTTGGTAAAAAAGTATATATCGGACAATCCACCCGAACCAATAAAGAAGGAATCCGGCAGTTCCGGGAACATCTTGACCCATTTGGCTACAGCGTTCAGGAAGTTCCTGTAACCGGTTGTCTTCACCTTAAAACGGCCATCGCTATTCTGGAAGATGATCTGCTGCTTATTAATCCTGAGTGGATGGATGAAAAGCTCTTTCCCGGCTGCCAATTTGTTCACGTTCATCCCGACGAACCCTGCGGAGCAAATGTAATGCGCCGAAACTCTTTTGCGCTATGTCCCGAAGCATTTCCGCACACCGCAAAAAAACTGGACGATCTCGGATATAACCTGATCCTTATCGACCAGTCCGAATTAGCTAAAGCGGAGGCAGGACTGACTTGCTGTAGTGTTCTTGTTGAGGAAGGCTTATAAAACTTATTTTTTCTTAGAAAATCAGTTTTAATAGAAATATTCTGGCTTTTTCAAAAAATGGATATTTCTTTAGTATGGGAATGAGTACTCCACTATCCTAATCAAAACCTACCCTGTCGGCTCAGCGAGCCGAGCTACTGTAGCCCGGCTCGCCGAGCCGGAAGGAATCAAAACCCCTAAAAAGCAGCCAACCCTAAACTGCACCAACTCCAAGAAAGAGATCCCTCAACCAAATTTCCAACTTGTCCCAAACCCTGTCTTCTCGGGTCAGCGACCCGAGGTACAATTTTTCAAATCCCTTCCCAATCAACCGGACGTTTTTCGCCGGCGGGAATTGACACATTCAGACGATTTTGAGGCGGGGGGAGTTGACAAGTGGTATATCTGCTGAATGCACAAGGCGGGTTGTAGGCTTTGTTAAAATCGATGATGGTTTTATTTTTATCATCTGGAAATGGGATGATCATGTAGCGGCCGGCGTAATAGGTTTCGGTTTTGTTGGTTTCATCTGAGAACATGATAAACAGTCCTGAAGATGCCTCAAAAGCCAATACATTCTGTCGTTCACCGCCTGCCTCAAACTCGATCGTTCCGGGAGAGAACCGCTCTATTTCTTCACCTATAACGTTGTCGAGGGTGACAGCTATACTGTCAGAATGGGGAACAAAAAAGGCTTTCAGGTGCCAATCCGGATCAACGGAATAGGCCGGGAAACCATCAAATGCATCGGCCTTGGAGTTGTTTTTGTTATATAGGCGGATACCGTGGCGACCTCCTCTCGTGTCGATAAACCATTCCAGATCCGCATGTTCTACATTCGGCCGGTTTTCTCCATCAAACAGAACCATCTCCTCCACCGGCACTCCTTCATGAGTGATGGTAACCCCATCAGCTACTTTCATGGTAATGATATTTTCCTTCAGGATCACCACACCAGCATGCCCCGGAATGGTTCCTTCAGGAAATTGCAAGTCCTGATCTTCTCCGCTTCCAAAGCTGTTTTCTCCCTCATCTATCCAATAGATACCGTCGAGACGAAGCCAGTTGGTTGGCCCGCTAAGCACATCAATCCTGTATTGCTTCCATTCTTCAATAGATTCCAGATAATTATCAGGTACAGGCGCAGGGCCTAACTTATCGTCTGCACAACCATTCAACAGGAATAGAGCGGCAAAAAGAATCAGAGATTTCAAAGAAAATCTTCTCATGGGACGTTCATCCATTTGGAGTTATATCAAGTCCCACCCAATCAACTGGGCGTTTCTCGCCAGCGGGGATCGCCACATCCAGCCGGTTTCGGAGCGGCGGAAGCTGGCAGGTGGTAAACATGTTGAAAGAACAGGGTGGATTGTACATCTTGTTGAAGTCGATCACTGTATAGTCGCTGTCCTCTTCAGGATAATCGATGTAAATGTACCGTCCGGCCTGATAAGTTTCGGTTCTGTTGGTTTCATCCCCCACGATAATAAACAATCTCTCACCCCCTTCCAGTGCGTCCAGTGTAAAAGTTTCCTCCTCAATAGTAAATTCAATCACACCAGGTGATGGTGCATCTATCTGCTGGCCCAGTACATTTACAATGGAAATTGTGGTTTCTTCGGGATTGGGAATAAATCGGGCCTCCCGTCTATATTCGGGATCTACCGGATAAGCGGGAAAACCATCAAATGCATCGGCCCGGGCGTTCTCTTTATCATAAAGGCGGATGCCTGTCATATCACCCCGAACAATAACAAACCATTCAAGAGAACCGTACTCTGCGCGGGGTGCGTCTGAACCATCATACAGCATAATTTCTGAAACCGGTTCACCATCGTGTGTAACTGGCACATTATCGGCTGTGTTCATAACTACCTGACCATTCTGATAAATAATGGTCCCTGCATATTCCGGTATAGTTCCTTCCGGGAAGATCAAATCGTTTTCTTCACCACTGCCAAACCTGTTTTCTCCTTCTTCAAGCCAGAACACTCCCATCAGTCGAAGCCATCCGTCGGGTTCTTTGAGGCTTTCAATCCGGTCTTGATTCCAGCTTTCAACCACTTCCTTATACATTTCCGGAGCGGGAGCCCGGCCTAACTCAGGATCACCACAGCCATATAGCAGAATTGCCGATATTAAAAATACCAGAAAACGTACACACATTTTTTTATAGTTTTAGTCACTCGCAATAATCTAACAGTTTCATCAGGCAATAATTATCTCAGATTTATAACAAACCGTACTTTTTAGAGCTGTAGTGTCTTCTATTGCAGATTAGAGAGTTATTACAACCCAAAGTGTAAAATAGTCCCTTTGAAATCGCTTTCATCGGTAATTCCAATTTTTTTCATTCCTTAATACTCAATATTCACGAGATAACTTTATATTGAGTGCTTAGATACAAAAATGTAATGTTAATCAAACAGAGTAGAATACATGGCTAACATAAATAAGATAAAAGGTGTTATTGGAATTTTGACAGGAGGGGGCGATGTTCCCGGATTGAATCCTGCCATCCGAGGTGTAACCATCCGAGCCATCCGGGAGGGCTATAAAGTGATTGGAATACGGCGTGGCTGGGGAGGAATGATCGATATTATTCGTGACAAAAACGCCGATAACAGTTCAAACTATTTTGAGCTGACGGAAGAAGTTGTAAACCGGGCTGCAAGAACAGGCGGCACGTTTTTGCATACATCCCGAACAAACCCGAGCCGGGTAAGCAAAAAAGATATGCCCGACCAGTATAAAGATAAGTATACTGATGACATCAACGATCTCACCGAAGAGGTTCTGAAAAACCTCGATTTTCTTGGCGTTGATACCATGATTCCAATAGGCGGTGACGATACGCTCAGCTACGGGGTTCGACTTCACCAGGAAGGATTTAATGTGGTGGCTATTCCCAAGACGATGGATAACGACGTTCCGGGAACTGACTACTGTATTGGTTTCAGTACCTGTATTTCAAGAACCATTCAGCTTGCCAACGACCTCCGGACCCCGGCAGGTTCTCATGAGCGGTTTCTTGTAATGGAAGTTTTTGGCCGATATGCCGGTTTCACCGCAATGCTTCCGACACTCGCAGGAGCTTCCCACCGCTGTCTGATTCCCGAATTTAAATTCGACCTGGATCACCTTACCGAAATCATGGTTCAAGACCGTAACAGTCACCCAAGCAAATATTCGATGGTGATGATTTCCGAAGGGGCAATGATTGAAGGCCGCGATATGGTATTTGAAGGTGAAGAAGCAGATGCCTACGGTCACAAAAAGCTCGGCGGAATTGGAGACATTGTTTCCGCAGAAGTAAAAAAACGATCTGCCAAGTTTAACAACGGCCGTGAAATCGGTGTTGTTAATCAAAAGCTCGGTTATACCGTACGTGGAGGCAGCCCTGATGCAATCGACAGTATTGCACCAATGGCTTTTGGAAATATTGCTCTTGATCTTACGATGAGAAAAGAGTTTGGACGCCTGGTTGTTCTAAACAACGGAAAATATGGTAATGTACCTGTTGATGTGGTAACCAATTCCGAAAAAGTGGTGGATATCGATAAATACTACAACAGGGAGCGTTTGAGGCCTTACTATAATGTATTTGAAAATCAGCCTCTTTTTATCATGGCCAGCCAGATTACCAAGAAGAAGTAAGTGAGTGCTGATTAAATTCAGCTGAACATCAGTTTATAGCCGGTTTATCCTTTATTGGGATAACCGGCTTTTTTATTGATTTTTCATTACCACATTAATTTACTGATGATAATGATTCAACCCACTGTTTGTCCTCCACTTCAAACTGTTTTTGTTGAACCGGATCTTTTCTGAATGTGAGATTAAAAACAGTACCTTGATCAGACGAGCTGTATTCAAAAGCGGCACTCAGTTGTCGTGACAGAATATGAATTAATTCCATTCCTAAAGAGCTATTACCACCATTTTTGAAGTTATCAGGCAGTTTATTCCCATTATCAACAATTTTCAGGTTGATCATATCGGCCTCTTCTGTAATACAAAGGCATATTTCTCCTCTCTCTTTACCAATGAACGCATGTTTTATGATATTGGTCACCACTTCGTTCACAACAAGTGAACAGTACACAGCCTGATTTATGGTCAGATTAACTTTTCTGCTTTTTTTAATTACGGATATCTCTGTATCCGACTGCAGACTCGAAACAATTTTCTTTATTAGCCGATACGTGTTTTCTGTAAAATCGATCTTTGCAAATGTGCTTGACTCATATAAATGTTCATGAATATTTGCGATGGCTTTTATTCGGTTGGTGGTGTCGTAAAGTTTATTTTTTGCTTCACGATTTCCACCCTTTTCGGCCTGCATAAGCATCATAGCAGAGATAATGGCAAGATTATTTTTTACACGGTGGTGAACTTCAGAAAGAAGGACCTCTTTCTCATAGAGTGACTGACGCAGATTTTTCTCAATCCTTTTTCGCTCGGTAATATCATCATGAATGGCTATGAAACCGATAACAATTCCGTCTTTGCCTACGATTGGGTTACTTGTATATAAAACAGTGACAAACTCACCATCTTTGGTTTTGTTTACTATTTCTCCCTGTGAAACTTTTCCATCCTTAATTCTGTCCCAGAACTCTTCATAGAAAGAATCTTCCTGCCGGCCCGACTTCAAAATCCTGGGATTTTCACCTATTACTTCCTCCCTGCTGTAACCATACAATTTCTCAAAGGCTGCATTAACATATTCTATGGAACCATTAACATCTGTAATAATTACCGGACTTGAGGTTCGATCGATGCCAAGCCTGAACTTTTTCAGTTCTCCTTCAAGCAGTTTCCTTTTTGAAATATCATGAATTATGGAAAAAAGTAGTTCTTTTCCCTCGATCAGCATTGTTCCGCTGAACACTTCCACATCACAGAGCGTATCATCAATCTTTTTGTGTTTAAAATAAAATTCAGCTTGCTGGCCTTTGAGGATACTTTGGATGACTTTTTTCACATTGTTTTCCGGCATTATATTTATCTCGAAAATACTCATCGTTTTTAAATGCTCTCTGGAACAACCATAAAAGTTGCAGGCAGCAGGGTTCGCGTCATAGATAGTTCCATCAACCGGGTCAATTAAAAGCATTGCTGTATGATTATTTTCATACAGAATCCGATACCTTGATTCACTTTCCTTTAGTTTTTCGTATGCTTCATGTCTTTCGGAAACATCTTCAACAAAAGCAAAACCACCGGAAGGCATCCCTGATATTACCCATATAATATTGATAAATAGTTATTATATTGTTATACTACAGTAGTTTATAGCGTTATGTATAATTTAGTGATAATGACCAATAAACTTGCCCGTACTACCTACCATATTTTAAAGCGAACCTTCCCTCAGTATAACAAATATACCCTTGATTGTCTTTCTGAACTCATGCTGGCCATGTTTTTCCACCAGCGGTTTACCTTGCGGCATATCGCCTCTCTACTGCTGGGAGAAACCAATGTTAAACACAAGTTAAAACGGCTGCAAAACTTCCTGGATGGTATTGAGCTCGACCGGCAATTTTGGAAGAGCTTCATTCAAACCTTGTTCTGTCTTCCCTATATGAAGTTACATTCCCGCAAGAACGTCACACTACTCATTGACGCGACCACTCTGCGGGATGACTACTGGGTCCTGGCGGCTTCGATCAGTTACCGGGGCCGCAGCATTCCGGTCTACCTGAAGATTTGGGAAGATGTGCATGCATCCTACGATTACTGGGGCCGTGTGGAGGGGTTTATGAGGGAATTAAAGGAGCTTCTTCCGGATACGTTTTCCTACGAAATCATTGGCGACAGAGGGTTTGAAGGCTCATATATGTTCAAGCTTTGCAATCAGTTAGAGTGGGATCAGGTGATTCGAATCAATGGCAGCTATAAAATTAAAACCCCCGGTGGACAAGAGTATGTACAGTTGCACCTTTGTGATGAGGGCAGCTACCGCGATGTGATACTGGGCAAAGGAGATCCGGTGGATTTCTTACAGGTAGCCATTCACCAGGATGACCAATATGAGGACTCCCGCTGGTATCTGGCCACCTCATTGGATGATCCGCAGCAGGCCATTGCCGATTATAAGCATCGCGTATGGATCGAGCAAACCTTCAAGGATTTAAAAAGCGTTTTAAAATGGGAAACCTACACCCGGAAGATTCCTGAAAATCAACGGTTGGAAAAATTGGTTGTGCTAAGCTGCCTGAGTTATGCCATCCAGGTATGTATTGGTACAACGGTTAATATTCCACCCAGTGAGGAAGAAAAAACATCTATTTTGCAGCGTTTTCGACACATTTATATCAGCGCATACCGCAAAACGGAGGCACTTTATATGAAAATGGTTCAGGCGTTTAAAATGCGTCATTATCGCCTGCAAATAGGCACATAACCATCTATTCTAAATTATATGGGTAATGTCAGGAAGGCATCCCCTCCCTGTTAAAAATAGGAGTAAAAACTGTTCGTAAAGGGGTAACACTGCCTGATGTAACCGCCTCATAAATTCCTTCGTATCTCCCCGTTTTTCCGTTAAGAGCTGTTTTTAAGGCTTCCACAACCTCTTTATCTGGCAGATCCTTCATATTTAATCCAATAACTTTTTCCTTAGAAGACCCTAAAATTTCTATCAGGATATCGTTACAGTCTTTGACACTGCCATACTCGTCAAAATGAATAATCCCAACAGGAGAGTTCCTGAATATTAACCTGTATTTTTCTTCTGCAATATTTGTGCTCTGTAATCCCTCCTCTTTTTTTCTGATTTTCTTAGCAATATTTTCAACAATTTTGCTGGCCTCAGTTGTATCATCTGCACCAGTTTTTAATTGTCTCTCCAAAATCATTTTTAAAGAATTAACCTCATCAAGAAGTTCATTCAAGTCTCTATATTCTTGCCCCATTTTAAAACCCGGTTTTCTGTAAAACTAAAAGCATATTAAACAGGCTTTTCACACCCATTTTTTTAGGTTCTACTGGAAACCTTTTGGGTAAATAGATGAGGTAGTACTTTTGAGGAAAAATCCAATGAGTGAAATCTCTAAGTTATTTAAGCATCTGTTGAATTTTGGTGATGAGTGGGAAGTAACCAAAATTGATGTAGACGACC
>JAFIFB010000018.1 GCA_020832285.1 Balneolaceae bacterium | reverse complement strand
CAGAAATCCACTTTTATATAGAGTCATAATTTCGATCATTGCGGACCCACCCCAACCCCTCCCTCCGGCGAAAAGCACGCCGCAAGGAGGGGCTTTCACCTATTTCGAAGGCAACCACTCAACAAAAGAGTCACCCCTTCCCCCGAATGGTCGGGATTAGAAAAACACTAACTTGTGCCGTGCAGTTGCGGCATAGGGAAGGGGCCGGGGGATGGGTCCGAGTGGATAGGGCCAACTCTCAACGACAAAAACCGAAACTGTCACCGGCAACCCGGCAGTGCCTTTCTATCGGGACGGAGTCGAGAGTTCTCCTTGTTCCAATTCACCAGCCATAACAAGGAGATCCCTCCACTCCGCCCCGAAATACACGGGGCTGCGGTCGGGATGACAAGAACCACGGGTGGAAAAACCCTCACAGATTTAATTCATTTTTTGGCGGCGTCAATCTATACCCCCGCAAACCACGGCACCTGATACGCCGTCCAATGAATAAAGGCGACCCTGTCACCCCGAGCGCAGGCACCAAAGCGACAGCGGAGGTGCCGCAGTCGAGGGGTCTCTCTGATGCAACTCGTAAGCTTAAACAACGAGGTCTCCTTGTTTTGATTTCCTATCCAGTATAAGGAGTTCCCTCCATTCACTGACGCTTACTTTATCCACTAAACAGGTACTGTTAAGAAGGGGCCATGGTTGGTTGGCCCTGGAAAACCCTCCAAGGGTTTGGAACCCTTGGAGGGTTTTGTTCTAAAATTTGGCAACTCCCCCTGAATTTCCGTTTGCGGGATAACTTCAGACAAAGTATTATTCCAAGCTGATCAACTGATTTAATTACAAACTTGTCAGCGTTCACCCAAAGATGCTAAATACGATGATTATTCCTGATTTCAATCCAAGACTGAACTTTTCTTTTTTGATTACACTCACTTCCACCCTCATATTACTTGCAGCGTGCAGCGACCGCGAAGCTTCACAAGAAATTCCTTCCCCTGAATCACCTGAAACCGAACAGGCTGTTGTAATCCAGGAAGAGGGATTTGAATCGATTTTTAACGGAACCGACCTGGATGGCTGGGATGGCGACGAACGCTTTTGGTCAGTTGAAGACGGAAATATTGTGGGTGAAACCTCGCCCGATAATCTCTCCGAGCGAAATACCTTTTTAATCTGGGAAGGCGGTGAACCGGACAACTTTGAAGTACGATTTCGCTACCGGTTTGTCATAGTGAGCGATGATGATTATGGGAATTCAGGCATTCAGATTCGCTCTGAGCGATTCACTGATGATGAAAATCCCGAATTACAGCACCGCGTGCGAGGTTACCAGCCCGATTTTGCCATCAGCGACTGGATTCCCGGAATTTTGTATGAAGAAGCCGGCAGAGAGATTCTTGCCCGCCGGGGAGAACGGGTTGAAATCGACTCCGACGGAACAGTTCACAGCGAACGATTCGCCGAAGAGGATGAACTGGGCCGGAGCATCTCCCACACAGAATGGAACGACTACCATGTATACGCCAATGGTGACACCATCCGCACGACCATCAACGGACAGCTGATGCATGAATTGATTGACCGGGCACCTGAAGCACGCGAGAGCGGAATCATCGCTTTCCAGCTCCACAGCGGTCCGCCGATGAGGGTTGAAATTACAGACGCAGAACTGAAACTACTGAATTACTGATCAATGATTCATCACTTCACACCCCAACGTTTCGGCTTGATCCTGGCGGTCTTCAGCTTTATTTATCTGGTGGCAACTGCTCATCCAGCCGAAAACCGCCCTGCAACTGAACCGCCGACCCTTCAAAAACTGAACATTTCAACAAACGAATCAGAAAACGAAACCAGTTCGAATATCACTTGGGTGATGGAGGGATTTGAAGTTCAGCATCTTTATGATGTACCTCTTAGTCAGCAGGGATCATGGGTTTCTCTCGCAGTTGATCCAGACGGCTACCTGATTGCATCTGATCAGCAAAATCATGGTACTTATCGTATCAAGGTTATTGAGGGTGAGAACGGTGAAGGTCCATCTGTGGAAGTGGTACCCCTCGTGATGCCTATTTCGGGTGCATTTGGCCTTTTGTGGGCATTCGATCATCTTTACGCCAACCGGAATGGTGTGGGCCTTTTTCGCCTCCGCGATGAAAACCGCGACGGCCAGCTCAACCTGATGGAATTTCTTGGAGGACCGGTATATCGCGGTGAACACGGTAACCATACCATTATCAAAACAGCAGATGGCGAAGGCCTCTACTACGTTGCCGGAAACCACGTTCCCCCTCCCTCTCAGCTTTCCCGAAACCGGGTTGTCACCTGGGATGAAGATCTTCTGCTTCCCCGCGAATGGGATGCACGGGGTCACGCCCGCGGAGTGCTCGCTCCTGGCGGATATATCGCACGAATCAACCAGGAAGCCACCGAATGGGATATGGTAAGTATCGGCTATCGCAACCAGTATGATGCCGCCCTGAACGAACACGGTGAACTTTTCACCTACGACTCGGACATGGAGTGGGACATGGGCATGCCGTGGTATCGCCCCACAAGAATCGTTCATGTAGTGAGTGGCAGCGATTACGGATGGAGAAGCGGCAGCGGAAAATGGCCTGAATATTTTGAAGACAGCCTCCCTCCTATGCTAAATGTAGGGCCCGGCTCCCCGACCGGCCTGGAGTTCGGAACCGGAGCCAGATTTCCGGCCAAATACCAGCGGGCTATGTATGCGTTTGACTGGACTTTTGGCACCATCTACGCCGTTCACCTGACGCCCGACGGACCAACCTACAAAGCCGAAGCAGAAGAGTTTTTAACCGGCAGCCCGCTTCCTGTAACCAGCGGGACCATTGGCAAAGATGGTGCACTCTATTTTGTAACCGGAGGCCGAAACCAGGACTCTCAGCTCTACAGGGTGATTTACACAGGTAATGAATCCACCGATCCGGCCGAACCGGTTGATGATCCCGATTCAAGGCAGGCAAGGGAACTGCGCCATAATCTTGAAGCCTTTCACGGCATTGAGCATATCGATGCAATCGAAACAGCGTGGCCTTACCTTTCAAGTGAAGACCGCATCATACGTAATGCTGCAAGACTTGCAGTTGAATCACAGCCAGTAAGCAGCTGGTCAGAACGAGCCCTATCCGAGGAAGATCCTCAGGCTCGAATAACCTCAGTGGTTGCACTTGCCAGAAACGCTCCCGAAGAGTACCGGCCGGCCGCCATTCAGTCACTGCTTGAACTGAACCCAGAAGAACTGAGTGCAGATCAAAAACTTGGATATCTGCGTGCGATGTCATTAATATTTATGCGTCTCGGTGAACCCGATGAACCCGAACGATCGCAGGTGGGTGATGCACTAAATGGACTCCTCCCCGACAATGATGAACGAGTCAATACTGAACTGATCCGTGTGATGGTCTTTCTGCGCGATTCACGAGTCATTGAGCCGGCCCTGGCTCTCATTCGTGAAGAACAGCCTCCCCGGGCACCCGACTGGAGCAGCTCTCTGCTGGAGAGAAACCTGGATTATGGCGGTGTTATTAAGGAAATGATTGAAAGCCCTCCTCCCACCACAGAACTGGGTTATGCATTTATGCTTCGTACACTCAGGGATGGATGGACCATTGAACAGCGCAGAGAATATTTCACCTTCATCAACCAGGCGGCTGACCGATTTGGGGGAAGAAGTTATTCCGGTTTTCTGGAAGATATGAGGGCCGAAGCTCTGCGAAACTCTACCAATGAAGAGCGTGAAGCCGTGGCCGATATTACCGGGGTGAGCCTGGCTCAACAACCCGATTTTGAAATCAAACCGGCAGAAGGCCCCGGACGTGACTGGACTCTAAATGAAGCGATGCAGATACTTTCGGGTCAGTTAAGCAGCGGAAGCAACCGCGATTATGAACGCGGCAGAAATGCCTTTTTTGTTACCTCCTGCGCTGCATGCCACCGCTTTGATAACTACGGCGGCGATATAGGTCCGGACCTCAGTTCCGTAAACCGCCGATTCTCCACAAGGGGACTTGTAGAAAAAATCATCGATCCGAACATCCTGATTTCTGATCAGTATAGCAGCTCCGTTGTAACGCTTCGTGATGGGAGCACCATCACCGGACTGGTGGTAGAGCGTGGTGAAAATCTCGAAATTTATACACGAGATCCATCCGCTGAACCAACCGTGGTCTCATCGGAAGAGGTCCGGTCTGTAGAACACTCCAGTATTTCTCAGATGCCTCCAGGCCTCATTAATCCGTTAAATGAAGATGAACTCCGGGATTTGATCGCCTACATCATATCTGGCGGAAATCCCGATCACGAAATGTTTATGAGCGAAGAGGAGCTTGAAGAAGCTCGTGAAGCCGCAGAGCGAGAAGCAGAAAATGAGCAGGCAGATGACGAAGATTAAAGGCAGGGGAGTACAGCTCCGTACCTGTTTAGCGGATTAAATCAGTTTAAAACGTCACATCGAACGCAATGAGGAACGATAGGTACGAATGAAGTCGAGATGCTTTTTCAAAAAACCGTTCTCGACTTCGTTCATTCGTTGTCACTCAGTCCCTGTGATATCGTTGACAGTTGGCCCTATCCATTCGGACCCATCCCCCGGCCCCTTCCCTATGCCGCAAATGCACGGCACAAGGAAGGGGTGACTTTTTACAATGTTTATGAATAGTTTAAAAAGTCCCTCCTTATCGAGCTGGTGCTTTTCCAGCGCGATAGGGAGGGATTTAGGGTGGGTCAGAGCCGATCGGAATTATAACTCCTTGTGAAAGCGTGTCTGTCACCTCTAAAATAGTGTTGCCCGGTTTTGGGGCAAGATTTGGGGCTCGAACTGACGGTCATTTTATCCGCCAAACAGGCACGGTGATTCATCACCGGGATTAGCTCTTCCATCAAGATACCATCGGGAAAATCGGGGATCACCAATAAAACCAAACATATTGATCGTCAGTCAGATCAAAAAAATTTACACCTGTTTATTCCAGCCCGATAATAAATCCGCTGTTTCTCAAATCGGGTTTATTATATGTGATGGGTGAAGGGCGCTCTCCGTTTTTTCCTGAAAAACGAAATACTGCATCTCCGGCTGCTGTATCCCACTCCATTGTGGGGCCCATTCTGGGGTAGATGTCTGCTTTTCCTTCTGCTACAAGGCAAAATTTCAGAGAACTGCCGGCGGGTATTTTTTCACCTACTGTTACACCATAACTTAGCAGCTGTTCTTCGAGATTATCTGAACCATGTGAACGGCTCGCAACCACTGTCAGAGGTTTGTTCAGATTGGGTATTTCGGAAAAAATGCGGGCTTTTTTTCCATCAGCATCTATTTTAAATGAACCTTCTCCCTTTTTCCCGTAATAGGTGATACTCTTTGCCGGGATATAGACAACACCAAACACCGGTATGTTATCTTCTATAAGAGCGATATTTACCGTGAATTCACCATTCTTTTTGATAAACTCTTTGGTGCCATCCAGCGGGTCAACAAGCCAGTATTTTTTCCAGTTTTTTCGGCTTGAATATCCGGCAATTCCTCCCTCTTCAGACAATATTGGAATATCAGGTGTTAAATCTTTTAATCCATCCGCAATTACATGATGTGCAGCAAGATCAGCTTTTGTTAAGGGTGAATTGTTCTCTTTTTGCACAACATCGATCTCTTCCTTGTAATAGGTAAGAATCGCCTCTCCGGCTTTTTGTGCACATTCAATAACTTCTTTAATCAGTTCCATAAATTTTGCTGGTCAATTCCGTCTCAGATAATTTGTCTTTTTTTAGTGTCTTAGATTTTAAGTCCTGCCAAAAACTGGCAAGACAATTTTTAAACGCTTTGTGAAAGTGGATAGAAAGCTATCAGCATACAGCTATCAGCCGTCAGCATGGTCGTTGCTGAAAAAAAGCTGATAGCTTAACATATTCAAATTTTTGGGTACTGGCTTTGCCAGGTTAGGTTTATATGTTGAGATAATTTTTATGCACATTTAGTGGTTCCTGAACCATTCATTCCATTAAAATGGCCAAAAAACAGGCACTAAAAGTAAGGCGATTACAGCGATAATCAAATTAAGGGGCAGCCCTACTTTAAGGAAATCTTTAAATTCGTAACCACCCGCGCCATACACCATCAAATTGGTTTGATAGCCAATTGGAGTGGCAAAACTTGCTGATGCTGCAAACATAATGATCATCACATATGGCATAAAATCTGCCCCCAGGTTTGCAGCTACAGATATTGCAAATGGAAAGATCAGTACAGCAGCTGCATTATTCGTAATCATTTCAGTTAACCCCCATGTAATCAAATAAACAGCAATCAGGGCCAGATAGGGATGCTGCCCGGCAAGTCCGATAAAACCGCCTGCAAGTTCTGAAGCGATACCGGTTACCTGCATTGCATTTCCAATACCAAGAGCAGCAGCAATTACAATCAAAACCTGCCAGTCGATTCCTTTTCGTGATTCCTCTACTCTTGTGCAACCAGTCACAATCATTATAATGGCCGCCAGAAACGATGCCTGGAACATGCTGAGTACATTTAGTGTCACCAGTAAAATCATACCGCCAAGTATGGCCCAGGCTGTCCTGCTTTTTTCATAGTTTGGTGTACCGGTATGGGTAAGTGTGCTTACCAGTAAAAAATCACTGGAATATTTATATCTCTCTGCAAAATTCCGAGGCGTTTCCATCAGAAGGATATCACCGGTTTTCAAAATAATATCTCCCACCTTTTTCTTAATCCGCTCTCCCCTTCTTGAAACGGCCAGTACAACCGCGCCGAAACGGTTACGGAACTGCCCCTCTTTTATCGTTCGGCCATTTAACGGATTTGTCTGAGAAACAACTGCTTCCACAAGGTGGCGGTCTCGTCTTGGCGTATCCAGTTTAAATACCTGGTTGGTTGCCGGCACCAAACCGTTCACAGATTGCAAATCCACAATGGAATCCACCAGCCCCGTAAAAATCAGACGATCGTCACTTTGAAGTACTTCGTCTGGCTCAACGGCTGCCAGTATGGTGTCTTCCCGGATTATTTCAACCAAAAAAAGCCCCGGAAGCTTCCGTAAACCGGCATCTTCGATCCGCGTGTTTATCAAGGGGCTGCCGGGCTCAACGATCATCTCGATCGTGTATTCGCGGGTATTTTCGAATGTTGATTGAACAGACTTATTGGGGAGCAACCTATTCCCGAAAATAAGCAGATAAAAAAAACCGGCTATTGCCATGGGCACACCAACATAAGCCGGATCGAACAAATTCAAAGAGATTCCCTGTTCAGAAATAAGCAGCCCGTTAACAATCAGGTTTGTGCTGGTTCCTATTAGTGTGCAGGTTCCCCCGAGAATGGCTGCATAGCTCAATGGAATCAGAAGCTTTGATGAGGGGACCTTGTATTTTCGGGCCCATTCCTGAAGCGCGGGTATAAATGTTGCAACAATCGGTGTGTTGTTCAGAAAAGCACTCATTACCATAACAGGCGAAATAATTTTTGCCTGTGTTTTCCATTTATTTTGAGGCCTGCCAAGTATTTTATTAATGACAAACTGAACGGCACCGGTTTCTTTCAGAGCCGTAGCTACAACATACAGGGCCGCTACGGTTAACATTCCTTCATTAGAGAAGCCAACCAGTGCTTCTGCGGGAGTGACGATTCCCGTCACAACGATAACGGTAAGAACAGATATAAAAACTACATCAGCAGGATAGTTTTTTACAGCCAGCGCAATGATCGCTAACAAAAGTAAAATTAACAATATGAGTCCTGACAACTCCATAAAAAATATTTACTTGCTGTTTATTCTAAAAATTTTAACACTAAAATAATTAACACCCCTATGCCACTGTGAACTTATAGATAACGTATTCTAACAACACCTATTCATCAATTCTGTTTGACAAACATTCCAATAGAAACGTAGATATTTATCGAATTAATGCATCGGCCATCATTTAACCTGCTTTCTTCAAAATGAGATTAGCAAGCCAAGACGCAATATATTCATTTCCTTCGGGGGATGCGTGCGTAGAAGAAGTATTAAATTTTCCTTTTTGTTTTAAATCCAGTGAAAAATATGCTTTTCCCATATCATGTAATTCAACACCTTGTTCACTAAACAGCCTGGTTAAGTTCATCACCGCATGGTTATATTCATCTGGAAAGTTCATTGGAAACCCCTGTGGACTTACTATGACTATCGCTTTACTTCCTCTTGATTCTGCAAGTTCTGTGAACTTTTTGGCGATTATGGCAAAAAGCTTTCCCTCTTCATGAGTCGAGTAATAGATTAATTTTTTACCACTTCTTTTATATTCTTTATATGTTGTTTTATTGCTTTTCTTTTTTAAAACTTCAATAATTTTGTTACTTATTTTTTTTATGTATGCATTATTTGAACTTTTCTTAATTTTTTTTAACAACTCTGGGAGCGCATGTTTGTTTTTAAAAAAATAATAAATATAGCACCAACGATTTGTTATCAGGTATTCACGAAAATCCTCATAATGATTATCATATTTTCTGAAAAAGTCGGCATATTTTGACAAATCTGCCAGTTCATCACGATCTTTGAATGGCCTGTTAAGCAAAATTAAGTCAGTACCTTTTAGTAAGAAGCGAGGTTTAACGGCCCAATTGTTTCCAGGTGTTGCATAATGCTTGTAAACGCAACTGGTGCGATATAGCGACAATAAGGGTAAATACAGGACTGCAACCCCCCCCCCAACCATCCTTCTTTTCGCTCTTAAATAAGACTGATCCACACCATAACTGCCAACCCCGTAGTTTTTGCATGGGCCAATACCATGATTTTTTTCTAAATAGTATTGAAAAGTCTCATCATCTCTCACATCTCTGCAAAATGTAGCTGAACCACCGAATGTTTCAACCAATATTTTTTTTGAATATTCAGATAATTTAGGTTGACTTCTTGCCCCATCTTTGTTGATGGTATATGTATGCTTATTCTCTTTTTGAAATGTACTTGCCCTGTGATGTCCGGTATCTGATGCCTCCAAAATTGGCTTCGGTTCCCATCCCAGATATTCATCATAGTTTTTAAATTTTTGAAGTGTTTTAATGCTTGATTTTGGAAACTCTGATTCATCAGATAAATATTTTGTTAAATAATATCTTAATAATAATTCTATAAATAATATCACCAACAAAACTAATAGGGAAATATATAAAAAAGACATCAGATTAATTTTTATTTTATGGAAATGCATTCAAAAGACGACAGGAATCGGACAGTACAAAATGTAACTCGTTAGTAAATTTTATCCCTTTTTTTCGGACCATCAACTCTATTTCAATTCATATTAATCAGAAGTATTAGATTAATCCAATTTAAAATTTTTGGATCAAATTTATGGAGAGATATACAGAACCTGTAATTTGAGCTATTTTGGTATTTTAACTTTAGATTACGACTAAATCATCACAAACAAGATCATTTATAGCTTGGAACTTTATTCAATGGACCAGCGGGTTCGTACTCAGGCAGAACATCACTTTGTGGTGAGTAAAGAACGATATAAGATGCGTTGGGCGCAGGTAAAAACCAAAGTTCATAACCAGACACGGTTTGTGATGGCCCTGATTTATTGGAATCACAACCAAAGTATCACATGGTCAAACAAAACCCGCGAAATCACACCAGCCAGGAACGGCTGTTGGGTGAAGTTTGTCCAGCGGCCAGGGTATCGGCCAGTAAACGGTGGACTATGTTCTCTTGTAATTACAAAAAACTATTAAATTACAATAAGTTAAAGATTGTTGACTGTTCAGCCGGTATTTCTAAAAACCCATGGTCACTTTAAGCCAAATTTTAAGCATTAAAATAAATTAGCCCCCCTTGAAACAACTCTTCCATTTGGGATAAATAATGCTTACAATTGCAAAATAAAATCATCTTACAGACAAATCATATTAAAAAAAATATGCTCTCACCACAAGATCAGCTAATCGAAAACAAGGTACTTCCGGTTTATAAAACATAAAACCCTTTCACGTAAAACATTGAAACAGATTAGGTTTCTTTAAATAAAATTCGTGAATATGGTGACCGGCTATACACAGAATTTCTAAAAGTACTACCAAAAGTCTTTTATTTATGATACCTACATAAATCCAAAAATGTAAAGATTCACAAAACTTCATTTCGTGAACTTGCAGAATCATTGAATGATTTTACTGCAATTAAAAAATAATTAAAACAAAACCTTAACTACTGAATGAATCTCTGGATTGCAAAACTGAATTTTCCCGGTGGCATCACAAAAAATGATTCCCATAAACTTGAAGAAATTCTGTTCAAAAGATTTCAAACCTCTTCGGAAAAATTTGAATATAAAACTAAACATATACACTATATCTCATTTATAGTTGATTCTGACAAAATAATCAGGCAATATAATTACCTGAACGGAAGACTCTATTCATACAGTGGATTAATCGTTGAAAAACAGACAGAAAATAATGATTACAGAAATGCCAAAACCTTGTCAGAAAAAAGCCAGGAACTCTCGGCAGTTGCAAAAAATGTGAATGGGCAATTCGCACTCATTGGCAGTACGGAAACTCAATTTCGATGTGTTGTAGATGCAATAGGCATGCACAAAGTCTTTTATTTTGAATGCCCTCAGGGTGAGATATATGTATCCAACTATTTACCATTCATTCAATATTTTAAACAAAACGATATAAATCTCCCCTTCCTCATTAACTTTATTAATAATGGAGGCACTTATGGGTACTCTTCGATTGAAAAAAATGTATTTACTCTGCCCGAAAATGGTGAGTTGTTATGGACACAAGAAAACGGCTTAAAAATAACATCTTATGAAGATTTTAAAGATTTCTTTTTACTATCCAAAAACATATCAGCTCCGGAGCTGGCTTTTGAACTCAATATCGAATCTGCTTATCTAAGTGAAAAGCACAACATTTTAATACCACTTTCCGGTGGTTATGATTCACGCACAGTCCTGAATATGTTTTCGGGAAAAAATACACACAATATCACCACTTTTTCTTATCCCGACCATCCCTACGACCTTAAAATTGCAAAAAAAGTAGCACATGAATATGGTATTACTCATGTGGAACTAAAACCTCAGCAAATTCCTGATGTGGATGATCTTCATGAATTTGTAATCAAAAACTATCCACTTGCCTGTTACAGTTCTGTCTTTGACTATCTTTTTTATCAACAAAAACAAAACATCCGTGGCTGGGACAAAGTTGAAATACGTGGAAATGGTGGCGATACTGACCTTGGCATCAAAAAGTTCGGAGATCTGTCAAAAGTTGAAGGAGAGCAGGCAATAAAGATACTTGCAAAAAAACTTATCAAACATGACCTGCTGACTGAATACGGTGAACAAGTTTCTAATCAGAATTTTACAGAACACTATACTAAAAAATATCTCGAATTATGTTTGAATGTTCCAGATTTCAATCTTCCTACTGCACATTTCATTTTTGAGCGTTTTGCAAGTTATCAGGGGCATAAGTACAGTTCTTACATATTTGAAGGCCAGAACGATCTGTTTTTACCATTTGCAGACAGAGATTATATCAAGCTATTATTTTCATCAGAAACAAAACAACTCATGAGAGAAAAAAATGGGAGTATTCATCATGAATTGACGAATTATTTATTAAACGGACAAACAAAACCAATTCCGTTCACTAAAAATGTACATTGGAATGCTAATAAGTTTAACAGGATCAAATATCATATAAAACGGAAATTTATAGACAAAGCCCTTGCAAAGATTAATATAGAGCAGATCAAATACTCAAGTATAGTAAGGCGGGATTTCCTGAATACCCATTCTGATCACTTTCAAGATGTTATTCACTCATATCCAAACTCTGAGATATGGGATTATATTGATCGTGAAAAAATTATCCATGTGTTTGATACACCTGAATTATTATCGAAATCTATGAAGTCAATTTTCAGGATTGTACCATTACTAAAAGAAGGTATCTGAAAATTATTCTGGCTTAAGCTTAAGAGAGGGCTGAAAATTAAACGTATACGCCCGATTAACTACATCTTTCGGGGGATTGGTGAGGGTGGTAGCTTGCTTGTCAAAAATCGATGACAGCAAAAACAGTTTTGTGCCGAGCATGAGCTATATGTTGGCACCTTTGCCTACTGGGTTGCTAAACATAAACAAGCCAACTCCGGAGAACCCGCAAGTGGGTTCATCGACATTGATTTGTACGAGCCAGCGGGATCTGCTTGAGTTCATATTATAGTAACCGTACTAATCCTGGACAAGTTTCAAAGTAGTATATGCTGATTAACATTTTCAATAATTTTCACTTGTTAAGAGAGTGTTTTTTTAATATTGAAGGATGAATTGCAGGTAAGTTCATCACCAGGCAATGACAAAACAATATCCGTTTATTTTAAATAATAGAAATCAGTAAAGTGCTCTCTTGAATTCTAATCAATTTTTAATCTCAAGCTAATCTGATTTTAATTTCATTATAGTATTATCAACTATAATTAATTAGGGCTTCCTCAGACTAAAATAGTCAATTGTGCTCCAATGATTTACACTCAATAAAAATAATTTTAATGCAAGGAAAAATTCAGTTATATGCAAACTTCTTATCATTTATGCGTCTATTTTTTCGAAAAAATACGAGAT
>JAFIFB010000016.1 GCA_020832285.1 Balneolaceae bacterium | reverse complement strand
CAGAAATCCACTTTTATATAGAGTCATAATTTCGATCATTGCGGACCCACCCCAACCCCTCCCTCCGGCGAAAAGCACGCCGCAAGGAGGGGCTTTCACCTATTTCGAAGGCAACCACTCAACAAAAGAGTCACCCCTTCCTTGTGCCGTGCAGTTGCGGCATAGGGAAGGGGCCGGGGGATGGGTCCGAGTGGATAGGGCTAAAACAATCTGTCACCAGTAGCGCAATAAGGAGCAAAGCGACGAATGGAGTCGAGACATCTCCCTGTGATAGGCGGGAGTTTTAATAAGGAGATTCCTCGATGCGTTCTCCGCCAGCCGGCGGATCACTTACATCAGGATGACAGTCAAGTGAATAAGTAAACCTAAAAAAAGAGGTGAAAAAATCCGTCAGATTACAAAATCAGCTTCTTTTTGAAGGGCAAGTTCAAGCCGTTCCTCGTACTCTTCGGTTGATATTTCAATGCAGCCAAACTGAGAGAGGTGATCGCTGTAGAACTGAGTGTCCCACAGTTCAAAACCGTTTTGCTGAAGAATCTGATGGCAGTGCCACAAGGCCACTTTATCGGCTTCATTGGCAAGTTTAAACATCGACTCACCGAAAAAAGCGGCTCCGAGTGATACGCCGTAAAGTCCGGCGGAAAGTTGATCATTTGCATCAAACATCTCCACAGAATGAGCGTGACCGGCCAGGTGTAGTACCTCAAATGAGTTGATGATCAGTTCCGAAATCCATGTAGAGTCGCGGTTAGCACACGCTTCCATTACCGTCCGGAAACAGGTGTTAACCCGGCATTCGAACCTCTCCTGTCGGACGATTCTTCTCACATTTTTGGAGACCCGGAACCGATCCATCGGAATAATTCCCCGTCTCCGTGCTGAATACCAGCCCACACTTTTATCCTCTCTGGATTCACTCATCGGAAAAACTCCCTGACGGTACCCGTTCAGCAGAATTTCCGGAGGGATAATTTTTTTTTCAGAGGGGTTCATTTTTTTGGAGAATCGAGTACTGAGTATCGAGTATTCAGATGTTGTTTATCCCTGAATTGGCTTGGCACTTATTCTGGGTTTATCTTTTTGAAAAGTCCGAAAAAGTCTCAATACCTGCTACTCGATACTCACTACTCAAATTCATTCTTCACCACCCTATATATCAGGTAGGGAGGCAGGTTCAGCATTTCACGTTCGGTTTCGAGGTTTCCGAATACTTCCATTACCGGTTTTTTCAGGTGTCCGCTGGTCTGGTAGGCAAGAAAAAGGCCTCCGTTTTTCAATATTCGTTTGGTGGCTTCCAGCACTATAATTTTCCGGTCTTTTTTCAGGAAAGAAAAGGGTATGCCCGACAGCACATAGTCGATGCTTCCGATCTCATCCGGTTTCAGGACAGTTTCCACATCACCAGCCAGGACGTTGTGAATCTCTACCCTGGGATCTCTGATCGTTTTTTTCAGATGAGTCACAAAATTCTCATTCGATTCAATCAGAATCAGGCGGGAATCGGGTGACATTTTATTGACCAGATATTTCGAAAAAACTCCATCCCCCGGGCCGTACTCCACGAGGGTAAAATCTTTGGTAAAATCGATATTGGTACACACTTTTTTTACACAGTGCTGAGAAGTGGGTGTGACCGAAGCCACATCACGGTCTTTGATGAAGGTTTTCAAAAAGTCTATTTTGCTCATGGGTAACGAATCATTCAGAGTTCTTTTTCTAATTTAGCAATTTGATCGCGAATCCGCGCGGCTTCCTCAAATTCCATGTTTTTGGCGGAATGATACATCGATTCGCGAAGATATTTGAGGAACTTCTCTTTACTCTCAAACGTAACTTCTTTCATGGCCGGACTGGCTTTGTACCGGACGCCCTCGTCGGCCACTTTTACCACTTCAAGATAGTCATCTTCTTCCTTTTTTGTGGAATCGAGGGTAAAGTCCTGCGTGGAGATTAGTGCGGGATCAACAAGCGGTTTAAGCTCTTTGCGGATAGTTTCCGGGGTGATGCCGTGCTCTTCATTATATTTCCTCTGAATCTCACGGCGGCGGTTCGTTTCGTCGATCACTTTCTGCATACTCTTGGTGATCTTATCCGCATAAAGAATGGCTTTTCCCTCAACATTCCGGGCCGCACGTCCCACAATCTGGAACAGTGATGTTTCGGACCGAAGGAAACCTTCCTTATCAGCATCCATAATCGCAACGAGGCTCAGTTCCGGGATGTCGATTCCCTCCCTCAAAAGGTTGATTCCAACCAGTACTTTGAAGTCTCCCCGGCGGTATTTATAGAGGACTTCCACGCGCTGCATCGCATCCAGCTCACTGTGCATGTATGCGGCAGAAATTCCAAGGTTTTTCAGGTACTCGCTCAGCTCTTCACTCAGCCGCTTGGTAAGGGTGATGCACAGAATCCGGTCATTATTATTGGCCCGGAGGCGGATTTCTTCAAGGAGGTCATCCACCTGGGTGGAGAGGGGGCGTACTTCAATTTCGGGTTCCATCAAACCGGTTGGACGGATGATCTGCTCCACATAAACCCCGTCAGATTTTTCCAATTCATAATCGGCAGGTGTGGCGCTCACAAATATGGCCTGATTGATCATGCCTTCCCACTCATCGAAAGTGAGGGGGCGGTTATCCATTGCTGACGGAAGCCGGAAACCGTGTTCCACAAGTTCAATTTTGCGGGACCGGTCGCCGCCGTACATCGCACCGATCTGCGGAACGGACTGATGGCTCTCATCCACCACGAGCAGATAATCATCGGGGAAATAATCCATCAGGCAGTAGGGGCGTTCACCCGGTTTTCTGGCACTCAGATACCGGGAATAGTTTTCAATTCCGGAGCAGTACCCGATCTCCTGCATCATCTCGATATCAAACAGCGTGCGTTGTTCCAGGCGTTTGGCTTCAAGGAACTTTTCTTCGTTTTGGAGCACTTCCACCCGCCAGTACATCTCTTCGCGGATCTGTTCGATCGACTCATCCAGCCGTTCTTTGGTGGTTACATAGTGCGAAGCGGGGTAGACGCGGAATTCATCAATTTCTTCGATAATGTTTCCGGAATCCACATCAAAAATTTCCATTTTTTCCACTTCATCGCCCCAGAAAGATACACGCAGTCCCTCTTCGGAGTAGGCGGGGTAGAGGTCCACCACATCACCACGCACGCGGAAGGTGCCCCGTGTAAAATCCAGGTCATTGCGGTTGTAGTGGAGATCCACAAGGTCGTAGAGCAGCGTATTGCGCGGAATCTCCATCCCGGTCTCAAGGTGGATGATCAGTTTTTCGTACTCTGAGGGCGACCCGATGCCGTAAATACAGCTCACCGAGGAGACGATAATCACGTCGCGGCGGCCCGAAAGCAGCGAACTGGTGGCACGCAGCCGCAGCCGCTGGATCTCTTCGTTGATGGAGAGATCTTTTTCGATGTATTTGTCCTGGGCGGAGAGGTAGGCTTCGGGCTGGTAATAGTCGTAGTAAGAGATGAAAAACTCCACGCGGTTTTCGGGGAAAAAGTCGCTTAATTCGCGATAGAGCTGTGCGGCCAGCGTTTTGTTGTGGCTCATTACCAGGGTAGGTTTCTGCACATTTTCAATCACCCCGGCGACGGTGCGGGTTTTCCCGGAGCCCGTTATTCCGAGCAGCGTCTGAAATTTGTCATTTTGATGAATCCCTTCGGTCAATTCCCGGATAGCGTTAGGCTGATCGCCGGCCGGTTCCCACGGGGAATGAAGTTTAAAAATCGACATGTATTGAGCAAAAACCTCTCATTAAATCCATAAGAACATAATATAAAACAATAACGGGTGGGAATCATGTTTTGGGTTGAAGGAAGTGAAGGTTATTCATTATTTAATATGACCCATTGGGTACTTGTTGGAGTGTTGTTTTGGTAAGTCCTGAGAACAAGGAGTTCTCTCTATGCACTCGTTCCGTATTTTTAGTCGAGATGGCATTGGGTGAGTGAGTGACTGAGTGAGTGAGTGAGTGAGGGAGTGACGGTGTGAATTTGTGAGTGTAATGAGGCGTTGTTTTTGTTAGTCCTGAGAAAAAGGAGATCTCTCCATGCACTCGCTCTGCTCGTTTAGTCGAGATGACAGCAGGCGCTATTATCTGCAGCAGGCGGCGTATAAGAATCCCAGGTTTGCACCGTCCTGATTTACGCCGCTGCTATGGTTTTTAACACAATTTCCCTTTTGCAGATTGAAACGTGGCCATTTAATGGCACGGCAGTGAGTGTTGGTTTGGCTATGAAAGGTATGTGCCGCTCTTCCCATCCAAACTCACCTTGGCATTTTGACCGGAGCACTGGCGGGTTTGCGGTACGAATCAAACAACCTGACAGCGATCGCGGCGTCCCGACCCCTCGGGGCACCCACCGGATCTGTCAGCGTTGTGAACCAAAAATAATTCCCTGTGGGGCTACATTTGGTCACCTCTTCGAGGACAAAGATCGCTTGAATTGGCAGCGAAGGGGTGCAGGTTTTTTGGTAGAATTATTAACTTAGCATGTCACATCTACCTGTTACTTTTTGGCTGCCAGCAGGTCCCTGATCTCTATAAGGAGTTTCTCCTGGGCGGGTGGTTCGGCAGGTGCCGCAGGTTTTGCCTCTTCCTTCTTTCTGGCATTTTCAAATGCCTTGATTACCATAAAAATGGCCATTGCGATAATCAGAAAATCGATCAGTGTTTGAATAAATACGCCGTAGTTGATGGTTACAGCCTCAACCTCAGCCGTAGCTTGTTGTATGGTGATAACGAGGTCTGAAAAGTCAACCCCTCCGAGAAGTATCCCGATTGGAGGCATCAGCACATCGTTTACAAAAGAGGTGACGATACGCCCGAATGCCGCGCCAATGACAACAGCAACCGCCAGGTCCAGCACGTTTCCGCGCATGATAAATGCCTTAAAGTCGTTTTTTAAACTCATGATCTGTTTTGGTTTAGTTAGCGTTAAGTAATTTATTACTTTACTAATAAAATGGGTTGGGAGCAATATGCGGGGAGAATTTGTGAGTACGATTTGATATTCCTTTCGGAATTGCATTTTTAAAATATGCTCTTCCAGTTTGGATCAGTACTCTTTCACATTTAAATATCTCAGACCATAATAACTGACCAGTTTCAGAAGTGGGCAGGACGAATTCTCCTAAAAGGGTGATCAGATTTCTGTCAGAATTTTAGCACATATTTCTGACAAGAAGCCTCCAACCTGATTTTTCCAGGAAATTATCTGAGCTGATCATCATGGGGGTGAACATGGGGGTGTCATGGGGGATAAACTTAAAACAGGTGGCACAATATGCCCGAAATGGGTGGCACAATGACCTCCGAAATAGTCATCATATTCACAAAACGAACCTGGGAATGGTTTTTACAAAGCCCTTAAAGGGCGCCATATCACAGCCCAGGGCATAGTGAGCCAGCCTACGCTAAAGCTTCGGATGGCAGGCATCGCGAACGACGCCCTGGGATGAAATTATAACATAAAAAAAACCCGAGGCGAGTAGTTTTGAAAAAGCAGCACACAGTTTCGAGGGGTTATCATTGAAATCCGGAATGGAAAATCGTGGCAGGGTTGATATAACAGGGAAACCGCTAAGGCCGCAAAGAGGCGCAAAGATGTTCTGAAAAAAGATCAGACATTTATTGATCTAAGATTATAAAAAACATATAATTGAAAATTATTAGAATAACACTTAAGCCAATGCCTCTTCGTTGTTTTCTGTGATTATATCATCACCCTTCAATCTGTACTCCCGGTTAAGAGCCTCTTGCCGGATTTTAAAGTGGCTTGCAAACTTTCTGATGACATCCTTCGACATCCGCTTTTTGTAATTCAGAATCTCAGAAATATAGCTTTTTCCTACTCCGGCGATCTCAGCAAGATCGTTTTGAGAAAGACTATGATCTTCTTTCAGGGCTTTTATCAACCCGATGGGATCTGATTCAGGAGCGATGCGGTGTTCATCATCCCATGTTGTGATCGGAAAATAACAATGCTGGAAAATCGGAAATTAAGGATGCAGGACTTTCGGAAAACAAGAATGTAGTGTTTTCGGAAAATAAGGATGCATGATTTTGTTTGGGATGGCCCCCGGGGGCCATCCCAACAGTCGAGTCTAAGTCAAATAAACGGTATATCGGTTCTTTTTAAACCAACTAACCGATATGACCTCAATAGACTTAAGCAACTGGATCATGTACCACGAAATACATCAACTTGCCCGGCTTGGTTTTAGCAAGGCTAAAATTGCCCGCCATTTGGTAGCCGATGTCAGAACCATTGGCAAATACCTGAACATGACGGAAGATGAGTTCGGGCAATTTCTGCTAAACAGCCGGCAACGAACAAAAAAATTGAGCGGCTATGAGGAGTTTGTCAGGGCCAGGCTCGTCGAATATCCAGACACCTCAACCGCTCAGATGCACGACTGGCTGAAGGAGCAATACCCCGACTTTCCCCTGGAGATCCCCCCGCGGACGGTCTATAATTTTGTGATGTATGTCAGAGGCCAGCACAACATTCCGGTGGCAACCACCCAGCGCGATTACTTTCCTGTTGAGGAACTCTCCTGGGGAGAACAAGGGCAGGTCGATTTTGGCGAATATAACATGCGCAGGGCCACCGGGGTCAGGAAAAAAGTCTACTTCTTTGTAATGGTGCTCTCGCGAAGCCGGATGAAATACCTGTGGTTTTCCGATGGCCCTTTTACATCCACCACGGTTTGCCAGGCTCATGAACAGGCTTTTGCCTTCTTTGGAGGCATACCCGCAACCATTGTCTATGACCTGGACCGGATCCTGGTTGTCGATGAAAATATGGGCCAGATTCTGCTCACCAACGCCTTCAAACAATACGTAGCGTCCAGGGGCTTCAAGCTGTATTTTTGCCGGAAAGCCGATCCTGAAAGCAAGGGGAAGGTGGAAAATGTGGTCGGTTACGTCAAAAAGAACTTTTTGCTCAACCGGGCCTATGTGGACCAGCCGGGCCTGAACACCCAGGCGTTGGCCTGGCTGGGCAGGACAGCAAATTTTCTGCCCCACAACGTGACCAAACAATCCCCGCAGAGCCAGCACCTCATTGAACAGCAGCACCTAACCCCTTATCACCCCATACCCGTGAAGAAACAGCCCCGTCCCTACCATGTGCGAAAAGACAATACCATTTCCTATAAAAGCAACTTTTACACCCTTCCGGAAGGAACCTATCAGGGCAGGGGCAGCCAGGTTCTGCTCCAAGAGACCGGTAATGGTTTTACCGTTTACGGCGTCAATGAGACGCTTATCTGCACCCATGAGCTCGCCGCCGGGAAAGGCAAAACCATCATCAATACGAACCACCGGCGGGACACCTCCAGGAGCCTGGAGGAGCTAACCGGCCAGGCGGCCGGCTGTTTTAGCGATCCCGATCGTGCACGATCCTATATCGCCCGCATTCAACAGAAGCTGCCCCGCTACATTCGCGATCATCTGCAATGCATCGTCAAAGCTTTGGACGGTGTCGACGCCGTCGTTGCCGACGAAACGTTGGCGTTTTGCCTGAAAAATGAGCTCTACAGCGGCAGCGAGTTTGAACAGGTCCTCCAAGTGCATCGCCATCAGCCCACACCTGCGGTCAACCCTCACACCATCAAGGGGTTAAGCACCGACCATGTAGCAAAAGCCAGCCAGGCCCCGCAAACGAGCAACCTGGACGATTACGAAACCATCATTAACCCTAACCCAAATACCACCCCGACATGACAAAAACCCAACGGATAAAAGATCACTGCAAGCAATTAAAACTTTCGGGGATAGCCGATTATCTCGATCCGGTTATCGCCGAGGCCCAAGCCCAAAGCCTTAGTTACCTGGAGCTGGTAAAAAGGCTGATCGACAAAGAGCTTGCTCACCGCGAGGAGAAAGCCCTTCATAGGCGCACCAAACTGGCCCGGTTGCCGGCCGCCTGCAATTTGGACCTGTATGATTACAGCGCCTCCGGAGCACTGGAAAAACAGCAACTCGGTCAGCTGCGGGAACTCGCCTGGCTCGAACAAAACTTCAACCTGATTCTGATGGGGCCTTCCGGAACAGGCAAGACCTATATCGCTGCAGGTTTGTGCTTTGACGCCGTGGCGCAGGGCTATAGAGCGTATTTTAAAACCATGGAAGAGCTGGTAAAAGTGCTCAAAATGAAAGAGATCACCCGAAAGGCCGCCACCGAGTACAAGCGGATCCTGAAAGCACACCTGCTGGTAATCGATGACATCATGATGTTCCCTGTAAGCGAGCAGGACGCTGTGGGGTTCTTCAACCTCATCAACGAGCTTCACGAGAGGGCATCACTGATCATCACCACCAACAAATCTCCGAAACAGTGGGCTGAGGTGCTCAAGGACACGGTGTTAACCACAGCTTTACTGGACCGGATCCTCTATCGCTGTGAGATCATCAAGCTGACCGGCAACAGCTACCGAATGGAAAACAGACAAACTATATTTGAAAACGACAACAAAAACAACTAACCTGATTTAGACTCAAAATCATGCATCCTTATTTTCCAATTTTCCTGCATCCTTAATTTCCGAAAATCAAGCATATTTACTTTCTGGTAACACATGTTCTAATAAGTAGTGTAAGAAGTTCAATCTCATCTTCTCTTTCTTCAGCTTCATCGCTAAAATCAATTTCTTCCAGGAGACTACAATATTCGTAGTACTGCTCCTCAGTTTTAATTACGGTATATTTCAGTGTACCCATAATTCTTCTATATATAATTTTCGTGATTATCGGCTGTATATCATTGGAGAAGTCACCCCATTTTTTTCATTGTACATTTGCCTTTCGAATTTGATTGTTCTTTTGCTGCCACTACATTGCCATTTTGCGGAATTTGAAATAGAAGTTTTTTAAGCGGTAATGTACGCATTATGAATATTGGTATAACATGACCAAAAAAGGTGGTACAATGTCATCCATAATAGCCAATTTTTTCTGAGCTGTCCAACTTGAGGGGTACTTGAGGGGTGACTTGAGGGGTAAACTCAAAATAGACCATTTAAGCTGGTGGAAATGCCATTCGAGTGATCTTTTTTAGCAGTTGTAATTGCCCAAAACGCCTGCATTCACCTCAGAATAAAATCATTACAGGTGAACAGAAAAACTTTCAGGAATCAGTTTATGTAAGTGCAAGGAATTCAGTGATATTTGTGGTTTAAATAAAAAACAAAAATGTCCAGTTTTTTAATTAATAAACTGGACAAATAAGATTCATTTTTACTCTCCTTCTTCTGTACTATCTCCTGAACAAACTTCGTAGCCGATTTTTTAACTTCTTGCTCTCTTTATCTTTCTTAATTCGCCTCCTCATCGCAAGCTTCTCCTCATATTCCGGCCGATTATCTTTCTCTTCTTCGCCAACCAACTCTCCATTGAGAATCCTCAGGAAAAGCTCCTTTTCATAGAGAGAACCATACCCCTGATGCACATATTCCAGCAACTCTCCATGTGGTATTCTGATTTTTCCAGTGTACCAGTTCGCAAAAGTTTTCTCCTGGTCAGGAAATAAATTGGCCGGCCTGTCCATATCTGAGATAAAACCGGGAAGTGTTACATTAACGAGGTAGAGCTTTTTATCACTGATTTCCCACGAAGCAATATACCCTCGATAGTTCGCCGTTGAGGTGCCTGGATACTCAATACCTATTGCCTGCAAATATGGGCTTAACGGCTCTGAGGCTATGGAGTATTGTTTTCCGTTGTATTTGAGGGTATCGCGAAATTGGGCGGTCATAAATTAACTAATCATACTCAATTATTGGGTCTTCAACACTTAATGCACCATTTGCAAGAATTTTATTATGATAAAATCTTTCTGTTTCCTGATCCCAACATGAAATAAAATCTCTGTTTAGTATTTGAACACATTTTTTGAATTCACTGGGCATATTATCAAATAAAGCAATGATACAAAGCCCTGCAGTTCTTGATAAAATCGTATAAACAAAATGATATAATTCGTCTTTGTCTTCAATTTCTTTTCTGGTAGACCAAATAACACATTTCTTTTCGATTCCTTTTAATCGAAGTATAGTGTCTGAAATTGCTACAATATTCGAAGTTTGAGCATGATTTATAGTTCTGCTTAATTCAGAATCCATCTCTAAAACAACTGTTCCTCTAGCTTTTTTTCCTGTATATTTATCCCACTCTTCAAGTGAATAAATTGAATATGTATTTATAACATCAATTATCTTCATTGCCATTTTTTCTGTATTGGAAGCATAAACACTCATTATTCTGGAACCCGGTGGTGCTCCTTTATATGGCTGAATTATAGAACTATTTTTTTCTTTTCCATTTATGTGTACAGTTAACGGCTTTAATGCATGGCTAACCCACATTGGCAATCTATATGATCCATTAATTTCTCTTCTGTCAAAATTTCTGCGCATTTCTTCATCTCTGGGAATGTCTGATGAAAAACCCATATGTACTGCTTGTGCGTAATCTCCAGCAATTAACAAGTTATCTGGCTTTTTAAGCAGTTTATAAAAGAGCTTGTAGTCACTTTCAGTACAATCTTGGAACTCATCGACAAATACATAGTCAAATTTATTTAGCAAATTTTCATTTTCTCCACCTTTACGCAAAGACTTAAAAAATTTATACCTGATAGTTTGAAATGTGTCTATTTCATCATTTTTAATAGTCTCCAAAAAATTAATTATTAAATCCCACACAATTTGTCTGCTTTTCCCATTTTTATACAATCGTGCTCCACGACCTTTTCTATCTATTTCCAGATATTCATCACGAGAATAGCACTCTAAACCATAAATAATTCTCACATATTCATCCAATATATATTGAGGAGAGAGTATGTGAGAGTATCTTGATGCTGATAAACTTTCTTCCTTAATATAGGCGCGAATTACTTGCTCTAAAATAATATGAGAAGCTTTTTCATTGATAACAGTTTTATATTGATTCCTAAACTGTTTATGAGATAATCGTGTTGGAAGTATATCAAAGTGCATAATGAATAAGTTCACTTTATTACTCCCTTTAAGTTGCCCTTCCCAGTGATTACTTCCATACTGCCCTTTCTTTTTAAAATCCATTTTATCTCCAACCAGATCATTCATCCACTTATAGAGTTGTTCGGAGAGCTCTTTGTTGAAAGTAGTTAATAGTATGAGTAGTGACGGATCATAATCATGTTTCTCAAAAATATTTTTAATCCTTTCCGTGATTATTACACTTTTACCACAACCTGCAGGCCCCATTATAATTGTTGGCCTTCCATTTGGGCTCGCAGCCTTTTTCTGTTCTTCACTCAGTACTATTTCGTTTCTAACTGAAATAGGAGCCTGATACATTGATAATCTTTCGCGTTTATCAATTTTCTGGCCAAATCCTAACTCTCTGGTTTTAAGATTATTCAGAACAACAGTTCTAAAAATATTGCTATCTCTGTCCCATGTTGGGGTATAAAAAAATCCAACGTCAAGCTGATTTTGAATAGAATTTCGGACACTTCGCGTGTGATTTAAAACCCCATTATAAATGAGATTGTGTTTATAATTTCGTTCAGAATAACCTAAATCTTTAATTCTGGTTACAGCAGAATTCAGATATCTAGATTTGGTAGCCTGTGTAGAAGTACTTAAGACGATTAACTCAGGTTCTACATCTTCAACAAGAGACTGAAAGGTTTCCTGCACTTGTTGATAGTTTTCATGATGATCAAATAAATAACTGGCAAAAATCCAAGGAGATGTAAGCCCCTCTTCTGCTTCATTGATCCATGAGTTAACCGATAGTTCTATTGTTATTTCTGAGCTTTCAGAATATCTTTTATAAAATTGAGGCATCAAATATCGCTTACAATAATCAAGCATGAACGGACTTGCATCCAGCATCCGGATATGCAGTTTCGGTATTTGATGACCGGATTTTTCCAATGCCAGCTTTGATAGGGCTAAACTCCACAATACTGCACCCGTACCTGCCCCAAGATCATAGATATCAATAGATTCTCTGTCACTCCCAAAATCCAGTAATACTCTCAATACCGCTGAAATCATTGTGTTAACTCGGCGTCCATGATACCAGGTACTATATGACATACCCATTGTGTATCTGTCATAGC
The DNA here is from genome assembly GCA_020832285.1 of Balneolaceae bacterium. Classification (GTDB taxonomy): domain Bacteria; phylum Bacteroidota; class Rhodothermia; order Balneolales; family Balneolaceae; genus Rhodohalobacter. Next base: position 82,452 of record JAFIFB010000016.1, on the reverse strand, counting down.
ACAAGTCTCCACCTTTTACCAGTCGAAAGCTCTCTTTATTGCAGGTTTTCAGGTCGTAAGCATAATTTACTCTAAAATGATTTTCTTTGTGAAACTGTATTGCTGCTTCAGCAATAATCTTATCCAATGATTCTTGTTGATCAAGAAGCCAACTTGTTGCACTATCAATAGTTTTCATTAAAACAGGGGTGTAAATCCATCTTTACCTACTCCCATATCGGGTAATTTTTTCTTTAAATATTGCTCAACTTTTAAATATTTTTCCCTTGTCCAATCATATTTATCAATAAGTTGCATAGCACCTTCACGTGTACCAGCCACAAACTTTCCTCTGTCTGCATGAAAAGGTTGTGTTATGAAATGCTTTACACCAGTATTTAGTAATTGATCAAGAAATTTTTCTACATCCAGCACCGGCAACAAGGGTGTCATAGTAATCACACTCTGAATACCTGAATCATTTACTTCTTTTATCGCTTTTAGTCGGACAGAGTTTTTAGGACATTGAGGTTCAAATACCTTTCTCACTTCTTCACTATCAGTCGTTACAGTCATATTAACCTGTACAAAATTAAACTTTTTCAACAGATCAATATCTCTTGTTACTAAAGGACTTCTGGTCTGAATTACAAGGTGAGGCTGATGGTGCAACAGAATTTCAAGTATACCACGAGTTAGTTCCAATTTTTTTTCAATAGGCTGATATGGGTCAGTAACACTACTCATATATATGGTTTTCCCTTCAATACTGCTTTTCCTTTTTTTCCGCAGTAATGTCAACGCATTTTCTTTTACTTCAACCCAATATCCCCAATTGTCCATCTTTTCTTTGTCTCTGGCAAAAAATGCTGCATAGCAATATGTACACCCAAAAAAGCAACCTGAATATGGATTCAATGTATAATCATACCCATCCATAAAACCAGTACTTTTATTTAATATCGTAGAAGCTTGACGGTAAGCAACTTTGGTTTCACCCAGTGTACCTGGCTTGGATTGTGGCTTTGATTTGCTAAAAAGATCGTTTTGCATAATAACTTCATTTAATACATCAGCATACTAATTAATCTTAATTAATGAAAACTTCTGTACACTTATCCAAATAACCCTGCCAACTATTAACCAATTGATACCAAATAGAATTTTTTGCTGCATATTTTCCCGTTAAAAAAAGGTTCGTCTCTTTTTTAACAGTACCTAATCCCCTCTCCAACTTTAAAAAGTCAAAGCCTCTCTCTGCAAATAGTACCCAAAAATCTGTCCAAATTAGTCTTTTATGAAATGTATCACTCACATCACTCAACTGATTATAAAGCCTGATATCTGCTTTTAAGCCACTGATTGCAATCAACTCATTTTTAAACTTTGCTATTTGCTTCTCACTTCCGTTTGATATGATTTCGATTGAAGCACAATCACTTTTTTTTGTTACGGTTTTCAAAAGACCGTTCAAATCCACATTATCTATATTCTTATATAGGTATGGATCAAGAATTCTAATTTTTTTGAATGGTAGTGCATAGTCGATAATAAACCTCGCCCAATTAAATGTATCTCCAATATTCAGGCAGAATGATCTTTCATTAAATAGATATTCAATGGTTCCTTCCGACAGATCATGTTCAATAAATAAGGGCTTTTGGGTTGCATCTGTTATTTTTTGCCTGCTATCAGGATTATCAAATTGATCGTGAAAAATTGTATCAGTTGGGATAGTAAAACCACCACTAATATGCTTTTTTTCACTTATTCGAATTCCGGACACGTTTAACTCCTTCGGAAGAGACGTATCTATTTGCACAGTTCGAAGCTTTCCACTGCTTTCAAGGCTAATTAAAGCCTTTGCCAATTCCGGTTCTGTTTTCCGAAGGTCTTCAATAAAAGTAATGAAGTTTTCATCTGATGCTGCAACCTGCAAATATCCACGTGAAATAGATTTATAAAAAACAGAATACGCACTCTTACCTGGCAACCAACTTGCTTTTAAATTACCCGGAAGCTTTTTTATAAACGGATCCGATAGAAAGCCATCCATAATTAGTTTCTTGATTTAATGCTGTTGCGCAACCTCTCTAAACTCAAATCTGCAGAAAGCTCAAAAAAATCATCCGGCCAGGGTTCCGTGAATGCCCCTGTCTTGTCAACTTCCATCTGTTTGACTTTTGAAAACCCATCATCATCTTTTGAGATATAAAGAACCGAAAGATCTTCATTTGTTAACGTAGGGTCATCTTCTGGTAAACCCATTGCAATTTCCAATTGCGCTGCTTTAATAAAATGTTCACTGTGTGTTTCAAATATCAATTGAACATTTTTTTCTTTAGATAGCTTTATCAATGCTTTGCACAACTGAACTTGCAATGATGGATGCAGGTGAATTTCTGGCTGTTGAATAATTAAAAATTCAACTTGATTAAAAAGTGGAAGTATCATCTGAAAAACATGACTTATACCTGAGCCAACTTCGCTCATTTTAAGGAGTTCATCCTCCCCATATCTTTTAACACCAAATTCTTTTAGTGTAAAACTTGTCTCAGACTTACTCTTATCAAGTTCTTTTACGATTAGATCATACCCTAAATCTATTAAATCTGAATTTTGCAACCATATATTCATTTCATTGACAGAATTGCTGTTTAAAAAAGAATCCTCTATGAAATCTTTTTTACCATTAACAGAACAGGAATTATTAGATACTGACCTATTAGGACCTACCCAGTCAAGCGGAATATCTATTGGCGATCGAGTCCCCGGCTCTATAAATTTAGTAAACAATAAATCTAAAATATCATTTACAATAGATACTTCTTTGCTTGGGTTATTGAGGATTTCTGCTATACTGTATCCTTTTCCCGGTTGAAGCTTTTTACTAACCCGTACATTCTTAAGGTCAACATCAATATTGTCAATTTTTACATTTGATGACCAAGATTTAGGAAAAGTATCATCTATAGTTAAATCAGACTGTTCATTTAGGTATTCTGAATCTAAGTTAATAGTAACAGAACCGTCCGTTAATTCGATTACTAACGTTTCTTTTTCAGAAATCACCTCGAATAATTGAAATTTTTTTAGAACCCTTGATTCATCTTCACTTATGAAAAACATCTTTTTAAAATATCTGGTTTTTTCAGGACTAAACTTGTTTAATTTAATATTATAGTCTAATGAAGTCTCAACCGATTCAGATTCAAATAAATAAAAATCCTGATTAATGCTTTTGTTCACGTTTTGAAAACCAATTTCAATCTCCGGTGAATTATCAAGATGAGTTATTTTATTCAAATCTGTTTTCCTTTTTAAATAACCATTCATCAACAAACCTAAAGCTATGAGTGAGGCTGTTTTCCCTTGACTATTTGGCCCAAATAAAAAGTTTACTCTCTTCAATGGAAAGCGTTGCTTTGGCCCAAACGATTTAAAATTCTCTATTGAAAATGCGTTAATTGGCAACATATTCTTTTCTGTTTTTTAATTTTCTCTATAATAATTCATAACTATGCAGCCTAACTGCACAGTTATCATTATTGGTCAAACATCACCTATTCCTTATAAAAAGCTTTGACTGTTCAAAGATCTCCTTATACACCTCATCCCGGTCAATTGGCGGGTAATCGTTCTCGGCTAAAAGTACGATCAGGTCCGCTTTCAGTTCAGCTTTTATATCAGATCGTTTATTCCAGTCGGTGTATTTGGCTTTGTCATCCACCACAGTTTTAAATTTTTGGAGTTTTTAGCCATCTGTATGTTTCTTTTTGTAGTTGGTGATGAATTCTTTGTACCAAAGTAGTAATTCTAATAAAGCATGAACTACACTTTTATAGGTGTAGTGATGGACGTGTTCGGGATAATCGTGGGAGTTTTGGTGAGTAATATGGACGATAAGATTTACGAGATTGGCTATGTGATCCGGCCAGACAGCTTTTCCTCTTCCTCGAATGAATATCTCGTTGCCACTCTTTACATCAAAACCGGATAAATAATAATATGAGCCGGTAATGTTTAAATCATCGTTTCCACCAAATAATGCATCCGGCACAATATCCGGGTGTTTATTTACAGAATAAGTTTGTTCGTAAAGCTCTGTGACGATTACCTCATACATTTTCCGAATGGGATTGAATGCATCATCATCATTGTACTTTGCTTTACTTCTAAGCTTCTTAATAATTTCGACAAGATCTTGTTCTTTATCGTCAGGTAACAGATTGCTGTCGAATAGTTCGAAAATCTCATCAAATTCATTTTTGATCTGATAAACTTCATTTTTGGCAACTTCAGTCTTCAGGTAGTCGAACATGATTTTATTATTCTCACCTTTTCGAAATACTTGAATATCAGATAATAAAGAATCATGGCTGATATCCTCGAGATATCCGGTTAATACACAGTGCGGTATTCTGAGGTTCTCTCGGTATAGTAATTTTTTCAGCTCTTCAACAGTCTCTTTTAAAGCATCTAAATTTTTCTTTTTTGAAGAGCCCGGTTCGGATAGAAAGAACCCATCCAGTATGATTGCATCAAATTTCTTGTGATTCTTTTTTAGAAATTGAATTCCTTCTTTTGCATTTGTATATGATTTATAAATGAGAACTCTGTGAGCCTTTGCACTCAATTTTAAATCCGGCAAAATTTCTGGTGCATCATCGTCTAAGAACAAAACCCTTATTGGTCTATTCATCATGATCTACGATTTTAAAGTCAATGGTAAATTGAACTGGTAAATCTTTTTTTGAAAAAAGAGGAACATCATTCATTATTTCAGCCCCTAAATTATCCAATGCTCTTTTTATACTATATCCTCCTAAACCTTCCCCACTACTTTTAGGGCCTTTATGCCTTCTTTTAAATAGATCTTCAAATGAAAAATCTTTAGGAAAAGGTTTACCACTATTACCAACACACATACTAACAAAGGATAAATTTGTTGTATCATCTATCGAATTACTTAAGTGTATTTGGAAAATATTTTCTCTTTTTTTTAAATCAAAGCCATGCTTTATTGCATTATCAAGTATGTTATCGAGAATTTTGTAAACATCTGATTCATTAGCATTAATAAAAAAATTATCGCCAAATGAATTATTTACTTCCTTAATTCTGACAGAATCATTGATGGTAAATTCAGTTAATTTTATTTTATAATACTTTTCATCTTGCATCGATTTCCATTTAATAATTAAATCACCTAAGTCAATGATTTGATTATTTTGAATATCTCGTGTTAAGCTATTTACCTCTGTCTTTAAAAATTCAACAGATCGGTGATGACTCTCTCTCAATCGATGAATTACATCTATTACACGTTCACCTTCATCAGGCTTTTCTTCACCAAATACAGAATCCTCCAAATTGATAACTTCTTTTTCGTTCAATAGTTTGATATAAGCTTCTAATGCATCTATGCTACTTGCTATCTTAAGTTGTAGTTTACCGAAATCGTGTGCAAATGATGAAAAAACGTCTTTTTCGATGTATTTGATAGATTCATGCAGATTTTCAATTTCTTTTAATTTTTCCTTTGCAATGTTATTTATCCAAATCGAAAAAAATTCTTTCTGATTTTTAGGTTGTGGAACACGTATATATAGATCTAAAAGATCAGTGATCTTTACATTAGGAATAGTTATGCCAACAGGAAGATTTTCCAACTGTCTTTGTACAAATCTAGAATTCAATTCACTAATTAAATACTCTGGGTCTATTATTGTATCGTCAATCTTTAGAGCCAACACATTTGATCCTATAAAAAGGGGTTTCCCTTCATATTTAAATAATGTTGGTTTTAATGATCGGCCTACTTTACCAATGAGTAAAGCATCTTTTTTCAACAAGGGAAGTTTACTTTTATAATGTGATTTATAGTTTAAATCAGTCAGATTGAGAATAAACTCCCCTGAATTGGCCGGTAAATCTGCCATATTCAAAAAATGGTAATCACTTGACACTTCTTCCCGATTAGGTTTTAACCTCTTGACTACATCAGATAGTTTTAAAATTTCTTCAGTTTTATTTCTTACATGATATTCAGCAAAGACTTTAGGATTTACATAATTTTGGACACTGAGATCATATTTATTTTTGATTATTTCATTCCAACTAACATATCTGCTGAATTGAACTTTCTCTTCTTGACCCACAATAACATCTCCAGCAATATCTACAAAATCTGATGAATCGTAGTAATGTTCTACATCATTATTTCCGTGAATTGCCAAATGAATATTGTAGGAATCGCAATCAATAAACATTGGTTTTTCAACTCCCTTATTATTGATAATAACAATACTAATTTGATAGTTATTAGAAGGTAATCCAATATTACAAGGTAGTTTTACAACAGCTTCCAGAACTTTGCTATCAATCCACTGCCTTTTAAGTTTTCGTGATGAGCCTTTTTTATCTGCTAAGAAGTCATTTGAAATAATAAAGATTGCTCTTCCATTTCCATGTAATCGTTTTAAACTCAATCGAATTGAGAACTCTTCATAAGTATCAAATTCCAGTTCTTCACCTAAAATCTCTTTCCAATCTGTTTTTTTTACTTTGCCTGTAAGTGGTACCATTATTAATAGGTCGAGATCCTCTTTTGACTTTTCAAAAATCCCATTTGACAACTTAATATTTACTGGCCCACTTACACTCATCATTAGACTCTTAAGTAATAATTCCTTTTTATCAAATTCAGAGATTTCATATTCAATGTCTGTATATCTGCCGTAGATAGGAGTGGGAATAGAATTATCAAATGTTTGGTACAGAAAAGCGACTCTCTTTGGCAGTGTATTTTTTATAAATGTTCTAAAAAAATCGGATAAACTTTGCGTAGTAACATTTCCCAAGGGGTTAAACTCACGACTTAATTCAATTATCAGTTTTTCAAAATCATAAATACCTATTTTTCTCTTTCTCCAATCATATCCTGAAAGGATCATTGACATGTTTAGTCCAACATCAGAAAATTTTTCAACATTATTTATAATACTATCAATCTCAGATAGTTCAATGGGTCGTTTACTTAAGCTATACTCTTCAACAAATTCGTTTAGAATTGATATGAAATCATCCTTTGTAATATCAGATGGGTTGTTAAAAAATTTGTCGACAAATTTCTCTGTGCCAATATCTTTTAAATTGTGCTCTGTTTTTACTGCATCATATCTCAGGACTAAAATAGTGATAGTTAATAGGTGACCGATGTAACTTAAATTGTGTTTCCTTACAAAACTCGTTATTTCATTAATTTGGTCATCAATATTTTCAATTCGTTGATCTTTTAAAGAGATGACTCCATTGTATAAATCAAATTCATCACTATTCATCTTTGCTATTTTCTCTAAGTATTCAGCAGTGATGTCGGGTTCTGAAAATTTGTTTTGCAGAAAACCAGAACTGATCATTTCAGCAAGTATATTTGAACTGGTTGGATCCTTTAAACCAAGAAGTGCACTTCCCAAAGCATCAATCTCATTTTCAATTATTTTTTTATTCATACTGTTTTAATGATTCTCTTTAATTATTGGATTGAGTAAAATTTACAATCAACTTGTGCACTCAACCTGCACAGATAATAACAACCCATGTCCATAAACAAAAACGCACTTTTACGCTACCGGGTTTTAGACCGCTGTTTCCGCAATACCGGCCGGAAATATTTCTGGCAGGATTTGCTGGCTGAGGTGAATAAAGCTTTGGAGGAGTTTAACGGACCGGGAAGCGGAATTGAACGGCGTCAGTTATATGATGACATTCGTTTTATGGAAAGTGACCAGGGATGGGGCATCCCATTGGATAAAATTCGGGACGGCAGAAGAGTTTACTATCGCTATGCCGATCCGGAATTCTCCATCAGCAACGAACCACTGAATGAAAGTGAAGTTTCGCAGATTGAGGCTGCTATTTCTGTGCTGTCGCGATTTGCAGGTGCCCCGCAGTTTGAGTGGGTGCAGGAGTTAATTCCGGTGTTGCAGGACCGGCTTGGATTGAAGGAGACCAGCAAAGAAGTGATCTCTCTTGAATCCAACATAGACCTGAAGGGAATTGAGTATCTGAATCCTCTGTATGATGCGATCATCCATGAACAGGTTCTTCGTGTAGAATACCAGGATTTTAAATCGCAACAACCCTTTGAACTTGTTTTTCATCCATACCACCTCAAGCAGTACAATAACCGCTGGTTTGTATTCGGGCTGAATGAAGAGCTGGAGATCCCGACCTGGAACCTCGCCCTCGACCGGATTCAGGCCATTGAGCACACCAGGGGAGAGTACCGAACAACAGATATCGACTGGAACGAGTACTTTTATGACATCATTGGGGTGACGAAACACCATGATCGGGAGCTGGAAACCGTGATTCTGGAATTTGCAAAAAGTGCCGCTCCCTATGTGGAAACCAAACCGCTTCATCCCAGTCAGAAATCGGAATGGGTGGAGGGCAGACTGAGAGTGACCATCAGGGTCATTCCAAACTACGAACTGGAATCGTTGATTCTGTCTTATGGCGGCAATGTGCAGGTAGAGGAGCCGCATTATTTAAAAGAGAAGATCGAAGAGAGAAAAAGTGCCGGATGGAATCCAGGGGACAGTGGAGTTTAAAATTTAACAGGCCAGAACTATTTTTCAATAACCTGGAATGTGTTGGAGATTCTCAGGTCTTGGTCAAGTATGTGGTTATTCCACCCTCCCGGATCATCAAATGTTTTGGGGTCGGAATAGATTCTTTTTTTCAGTCTGTATGTCCCTTCGATATCCGTAAGAAATTCCGGATATGTATTTTGTCCCGGGAAAAAACCGTAAACCTGCAGCGTGTCCCCGCGCTGTTCGCCCGGTTCAAGGATAAAGGGCGGGCTAAGACAGAGTTGCTCGACCGGACTAAAGGCCGAAACCCACTCTTCACCGGTACTTTTTTGAAGAACCGGGGCTGAGGGTTGTCTGCATCCGATCATATAAACCGCTTTTTCTGACGTATTTGTAACGGTATAGGGAATGTTAAAACGTACTCCCTGCCGATCGTCTTGAAAAATTTCTGCTTCATAGATTTCGGCATCGGTGTGGAGCATTCCGCCTTCATCGGCGGTAAATGAGAGATCTTCAGTGGTGATAGCAGTACATGAAGCCAGAATCAGCGAAAGTAAACAGGCAGAGATAAAAAGGTTTAATCGGCTCATAAGTAAAGATTATTGGCAAAAATAGTTTGAAGTGGAATTCAGCAGCAAGTTAGCGACTCTCTCTTTATTAATACAAACCGGAATGGCAGTATACCTATTGTTATGTCAAAAATAAAACGTCGGGTAAGTCATCAGACGAGTTTTTCAAAAAATATACCAATGAAGATGATTGGTATGATCTCGGATCGACTCGTCTGATGACTCTCTCACACTTTTACAGTTGAGACAACACTATTGTCAATTCCAGAATGTTCTGCAAAAGTTAAGATAAAAATTCCAAGCTTTTAAACAGATCTGATTCATTATTCTCCGTAGTTGCCAATGCTGTATAGCTCACCTTCCGCAAAATCTTAAAAATCAAGCTCAATTATCTTTAAAAAAATGCTCAGTAGTGCTATCCCAGATTTCTCATAGTAAAAATACTAAACGAAGTGTAAATTATAGATATAACATACTTTATGATCCAAGTTTGGGATCTTAAAAAGAAACACTCTGTTTTTCTGCGGCATTTTTCCTCATCTTCATTGAGTTTAAAATAGCTCTCCTTCGCATAAAGCTACGGAGAGCAGGCGTGCAAAGTACTTCGCCCGCCCTACAAAGCTTTCCTAGTCCTCGAAGTTTTAACGTAGTGGGCAGCGTAGTAGGGCCTTGCTGAGGAAAAAATGTCTTGGTGAGGTATCCGGGTTAGTGGAACAATTCCAAGCCCTTAAAGGGCGCCATAACACAGCCCAGGGCAAAGTAAGCACCGCGAACGACGCCCTGGGATGACATCGTAACATAAAAACATATAAGGCGAGTAGTTATGAAAAAGATGCACACAGTTTCGAGGGGTTATCATTGAAATCCGGAAAGGAAAACCGTGGCGGGATTGATGCAACAGGGAAAACGGGTCCGAATCGGTCGGAACAGGCAAGAGGGGACTGCAGGGGACATTATCTCATTTTCCGAAAAATGGCGATGTAGTGGCTAAAAAAATGAAAAGTTACTCCCATATTTCAGATTTCAAATAAATAAGAATATTAAAAATAATAACTTATGAATTTTAATACGTAGAAATTGTTTGAGAAATTTTTTTAACCGGCCTTGAATCGGTTGGCGGGAACAGGGTGTTTTCAGCGACGCTATGGCAGCATTTTATACCGGCCGGATCTTTGATTATGGTTAATGAGTGTGATGGACCATTAAAAGGGTACCGCGTCGATGAAAAGCCCGCCGACAAGTGATTCACAGCCTTGACTTTTTGGTCCTTTTGGGTCAAGCCAAAAGGACAATACAAGTGAGGCCGATAAAATTGGTTTATAGACGAAAAAATGGGGCACCTTTTCAAAAATAAGATTTATTGAGATTTTTAAAGATTATGGATGTGGCACTATAAATCGTTTTTTACGAGCCATTGAGGTCGATTTATAAAATTTTTCGGAAAATGAGTTATGCCTGAGATTGAATTCAGAATTCGAATAATGCCGCGCCTATGGCGCTTCTTTAATTATTGGTCTGCTTCCACCCCCCCAGAATCACTGCGTGATACTGGGGGGCTACGGATATTCCGCCCCGAAACGGGGCTGATTTATACTCTTGAAATGGTGAATGCCATTCATCTAAAATAAGATCTACTGTTTTAAAACCAGAGAAGGAGAAAGATGCCCGGCTGGGAAAATCAAAACTGATGAAAAAAAGAAAAGCCCCGGCATGTTTCAGCCGGGGCTTTTGGGTAGAGAGCAGGTTAAAAAATTAAGCAGCGAGTACCTTCGAAACTTCTTCGGCGGCTTCTTTCAGCAGCACAGCCGAGATGACGTTCAGGTCGCTGTTGTCGATAATCACTTTGCCTTCCTCGGCATTGGTGCCCTGTAATCGTACAATAATGGGAACACTTTCCACTTTTTTGGCAATTTCGGGATCTTTAATCGCTTCAATCACGCCGTTGGCAACACGGTCGCAGCGGACAATCCCACCAAAAATATTGATAAGGATCGCTTTCACGCTGGGATCATCAAGAATAATCCGGAATCCGTTTTTTACGGTTTCTACATTGGCACCGCCGCCTACATCCAGGAAGTTGGCCGGTTCACCGCCGGAAAGTTTGATGATATCCATCGTGGCCATCGCAAGTCCGGCGCCATTCACCATGCAGCCCACGTTTCCGTCGAGCTTGATATAACTGAGACCGTATTTGGAGGCTTCCAGCTCCATCGGGTTTTCTTCGGCGGTATCGCGCAGCTCAACAACATCTTTATGGCGATAGGTTGCGTTGCCGTCAAATGTCACTTTGGCATCGAGTGCCAGAACATCGCCGCCGGGGGTGAGCACAAGAGGGTTAATCTCAACCATATCGGCATCTTTCTCTACATAAAACTTATAGAGAGCCGCAATAAATTTCACGGCTTTTTTGAAGGCATCACCTTCAAAGCCGAGGGCAAATGCAAGACGCCGAGCCTGATTTGGCTGAAGGTCCATGCCCGGTTCTACCCACTCCTTCACAATCTTTTCTGGAGTCTCTTCGGCCACTGTTTCAATCTCCACACCGCCTTCGGTTGAGACCATAATTACGTTCTTACTTTTGGCGCGGTCCAGCAGAATGCCCAAATAAAATTCCTTTTCGATATCTACACCATCGGTTACATAGATGGTTTTAACTTTCTGGCCTTCCTCTCCGGTCTGGATGGTCACGAGTGTATCTCCCAAAAGCGATTCGGCAGCTTTTCTCACTTCATCGATCGTTTTGCAGAGGATCACGCCTTTGGCATTGTTTTTCTTGGTGCGTCCTTTACCGCGTCCGCCTGCGTGAATTTGTGCTTTTACCACAAACAGGCTGCTGCCATTGGCTTTCATCTCTTCAGCGGCTTTAACGGCTTCATCAGTAGAGGAGGTGGCTACGCCGCCGGGCACGGCAATGCCATATTTTTTGAACAATTCTTTCGCTTGATACTCGTGAATTTTCATGTCTTCGTAGGATTAATCAGTCAGATTTCAGGTTTTTTTATTCCGGCTCAATAATACCCAAATCAGCGGGTAAATAAAAGCTGTGGTGAATTGATCTGTAAGGAATTGGCATTTTTTTGCTCATATATACAGAGGCTATGAATTAAAAACGATGAAAACGATGAGACGAAGAACCAGAAAAGCGAAAGAGGTATTTTACACGGAACTTAGAACAGCGGGATCAGTACCGCTATTTGTGCAGCCGCTGATCACCCAGAAAATGGTAAGCGGACTGAGATGGAGCTGCGAAAAAAGAGGCTTGCGGATTTACGACTACTCCATTCTTCCTGACCGGATTGTGATGATTGCAAACACGGCCTGGGGCTCACTTCCCGACCTGCTGGAATCATACAAAGCGTTCACTTCGAAAGCGGTGATGCTGATATTCAGGAACGGTGCATCTAACCTGGAGACGTCATGGATGCTCTCAGTTTTTCAGGAGTACGGGCCACCGGACAAACCGGAAGGTGTTCACATCTGGGAAAGGGAGCTGTTTCTGCAGTCTCTTTACAAACAGGATGAGATCGACAAGCTATCTATGAAAATCCAAAATCGTGCAGTATCCCTCGGCATTGTGGAAAAACCGGAGCATTTCCTGCACTGCAGTGCCAATCCCCGTAATCCACTGGACGGATGGATTGTGGAGGCGACTGATCCGTGGAGTTAAGAGGAAGGAATCTGTGAAAGTTTTTAAACCCTTTTTTCGAATCAGATTTACATACCTAACGGTTTTGACTTGTAGCAGGACAAGTAAGCGTGGAACAAAATCCGCTTACGGCTATTGAGTTTTGAACAGGACACTGGTATCTTTAAAGTCTGTTTGATTTTTTGAAGGACTGTTAAAAGCCTGCATTGTCCACCTAAAACAGACATTTGGTTGATTTATAATTTGTTATTGAATAATCGGGGCGTGGCGTAGTCCGGTAGCGCACTCGGCTGGGGGCCGAGGGGTCGCAGGTTCAAATCCTGTCGCCCCGACCAAATTAAAGAGCCGTGGTTTTTTTAAACCCGGTTCTTTTTTAGTTTAAGGCAACTTCAAAAAAAATCTCGTGCGTTAGGACTTTTTTGTTTTGCCATACTAAAGGAATAAAATATGGGCTATTTTGCATAAATCTCAACTTCCGATAAATCTTAAATATCGATCTCAATTATCTTTAAACAACGCTTTGTAGTGCTACATCCATTATTTTAATTGCCGGATAAGCTTCCTGTTCTGCCATCCTTTCCAACCCGCCTGCGGATGGTATTTTCTGTTTCTATGGTTACTAAAAAGCAATGTTTTAAATGACTCAGATAAATACAGCACCAGAGGTGCGACATGTCCGTAGCCCATGGTCACTGCGCAGCGGTGGCCATGGGTTAGGAGCGAGCATGAAAAATGGGAGCGCCGTAGGTGCGATATATCCGTACCCCTGCAAGACGACCATACCATCTTTGCCCACCATTTATTTTATTGAATTCAGAATTCGAGTGATGCCGCCCCGAAACGGGGCTGGTTTTTCCCCTGAAAAGATGAACGCCATTCATTTCATCTAAGATCTACTGTTTTAAAAACAGTGAAGGAACAATGATCAGCTAAACCAATTTTTTATATGAAAAGTTATGCTATAAACTATTTCTATCACTTTTAAATAAAACTTATTTTGGAGCCACTACATCGCCATTTTTCGGAACTTGAGAAATGATTCGATGCGAATCAAAAGGAAGACACTATGCACTATTATGGTCATACTTCAGATTTGGAAGAAAGGGTAAAAAGCCACAATTCTACTCAAAATATACAAGAGACAAAGGACCTTGGATATTAAGAGGCTATGTTGCATGCCAAAGAAAGTCGGAAGCCGCACAAATCGAACATAAGCTGAAGAATATGAAAAATTCGTCCAGAGACCTGAATTTAATTAAGTAGAATTGAGGCGTAGTCCGGTAGTGCATCCCGACGGGCTATTGAGGGAGTACTATAAATCTCCTCTCGAGTGGAGCCAGCACCCTTCCCATATCTCTACTCAACGCCCTTGAACACACCCCTGTCTGACTCAACTTGAGTATCTGTTTAGCGATATGATGTATCACTGAATGCATGGGCCCACAACGTCGGTGGTGACTGCCCTTGATTAGATGCCGAAAAACTATCCACAGTCGACCGCCAATCGTCACCAGTCATTCTGGAATTTATAAGTGAATATATTTAAAATAATTACCATATCGGAACATCCTTAAACTCATTGCTCCGCTTGAGGTTGGGTAAATTTTAATTGATTAAGCATAATATAATTTTTATTTATATAGCTAAATGCTAATCAAAAGAGGTTTTTGTTTAAAGTTTGCAGTCGGATAGCATTTTCATAAACAAAAAATAAAGCCTGACACCAGGCTTATTAACCAAAACAAATAGGATAGATCTATGAAACATTCATTAATGAAGTTAACAGGAATGCTTGCCATTGCAGGCTTAATAGCGTTAGGGTGTGATTCTTCAGTAACGAATCACGATGTAGATAGTCAATCACTACTTGAAAATGAAGTGGCACAGGAGTTTAGCACAAGCGAGGTAACTCCAAGCACAAATGAACAGAATAAAGAAAATGACTGGTCCCACTTCGTTGTGGACGACGTCCGTGTCGGCGAAGTCGACATCACCTTCAATCAACCACGTTCGTTCGCCGCCTGCTTCGAGTACCGCATCGATGGCGAGGAGCCGACCTACGAGCAGGACAACTTCAACACTGACATCGACGACGGGCTGTGGTCGTTCATCTGCCTGGGTGACGCCTACGACCGTGACACATACCAGATGACGTTGGAAGCCAACGAGTACGTCGAGATCCGCATGGTGTTCGGCGCCGAGCGCGACGAGCGGTTCGACTGGACAAGAGTAGGTGTATTATCGGACGCCAGCAGCCGAATGGACTGCATGAACGGCGTCTGGGAAGAGTTCGGTTTCCGAAACCAGGGTCAGTGTATTCGCTATGTAAATACAGGTCAGGACAGCAGATAGATCCCTGCACTTGCTTTTTTTTTATTGATCTAAAATAGATAGCCTTTACTTAATCGGTAAGGGCTATTTTTATTTTTAAAACCTGCCATTTGCACATTACACCGGATTTACGACCTTTCTATATTGTGAGGGTAAAAAAATCTCCTCTCAAAGAGGGGATTTTATTGCCCATCCAAAGTGTATGTTTCGACTTCTGTATACCTGCTTTATGAGCATTGCAAATTTTTTCCGTTTTTTCGTAATACACTCAGAAGTTAATCGCAGGTCCAGTCACCGATATCCAATTCATTTTTCTCTGTAAATTCTATTTCATCAAAAAAAGGTACGATCTCCCCTTCGATAGGATACCTTTCATAAAACGTACCGTCAGCTCTTCTCACCCTCAATTTATTTTTGTCTTCGGTTTTAGAATGAATTGTCTCCCCCGGGATCTCACTTGCACCTCCGTATCTTTGGCTTACATGCTGCCGGGTCAGTTCCTCATCAACTTCTGTTTGGCCATTATTTTCAGAACGAATACTTTTTACATCAGAGTTTGAGGATTCATTTACCTGTCCGGCAATACCAATGTCAATACTCCACTGTTCGGTTTGAATAAATGCATCAACTTCACGATCCAACGTTACATGGGTAATACGTGGAGGCTGCTGAGCATGCCAGGCCTCATGATAAAATCCAATTGCCGCTTCATTGCAAGAAAGGTCGCTTCGAAATCCGATTTCATTCATAGCAGGCCAGTGATATGCACGAGGATGCATCGGATTATCAACCCAGCCGGATCCAGTCCACTCTTTTTGCGGAATTTCAAAATCATCAAACATATAGATGGTGAATCCAGGCAGTATATTTTCTATGATATGGCTGTTCCAGGGGCACATGATTTCCAGCACACAGCCGATTGTCCAGGCTTCAGATAAATCCGCAGTAATTTCAAAGCTGGGAAAATAATCATCAATGACTCTTATTGTAGCAAATCCCACCCTTCCATCAATGATCAATGGCGGGTGATCCGCTTGAAAATTTACTACAGTTTGTTCGGTTTCTGGTCCGAAAATTCCATCTGCTCCATACTCCGGGAGTGAGTAGCCTAAATCAATCAACATTTGCTGAATTCTTCTGACTTCCGGACCCTGATCACCATATTCAATCACACTTTTGTTTTCAAAAACAGCCTGAAACCGTTTATTATTTTTAAGCCGTGGTGATTTTAAGGTTTCACTTTCATGAGGCTCATCCTGCTGGCCAATTTCGAGTTTGGGCTGAAGAGTGGCCGGGCCAAAGAAGGGTTTACCCGGATCATTCTGTGCAAAGAAACCGGATTGTTCCTTTTTTTTAAAACCAGGAGAGCGGGTTTTAGTATTTGATCCGGATTTTGAAATTCGGGCTGATGATTTCATCATTTTCAGAAATTGACATTTAGTTGGAGCCAGATTTTTATTGTGAAGTCTGACTGGTAGCAGATTGACAGCCACAAACGAAGCATAAAAGGTTACCGCTTTATTTGCCGGTGCTTTCTTTATCCATCTTGCGTGGTTTCACTTTTCATCTTCGACAGGACTCTGGGCAAGTATACCGCATTCTTCCAATACACTCGTATGTACGAACGCACGGAAGGGAGTTGCATTCCCTCGAGCACCCGACGCTCCAACCAACATGCCCACCTCTGCACCGTTTACATTTGCTTCATCAAGTGTCGCATGTGTTAAATAATTCCAACCGACACCTATTCCATGTTCGTATCCTTCGACTACGGCACCGATGAGTCGGGCAAAATAATAACTCATACCGCCGGTAATGTATCCCGTACCTCCGCACATGAGGACTCCCGGTCGACCGAAGACCGTTCCAACGATTTCACTGCACGTCCCGCCGGTCATACCGGCCACATAGGATACATCAAGCGCCCAATTGAGATCAAATTGTGCTCCATTTGAACGTAATACCTCGATCCCTCGACCAGGAATTGTCCCGCTGAGTGCATTGAACTCTCGAATGGTTGCCCAAGTCCCATGATCTTGTTCAAAATTGAGGACCTCACATATTGCGGGATTAACGGAACGCTGCACCATCTTATACTCACTCTCGGATTGTTGAATGACGTGTGTCAATTCATGTGCAAGTAAGTGCTTTCCCTTACTTGTTGACGGGTTGTATTCGCCTGAATTGAAAAAAATCTGATTACCATAGGTAAAAGCCCGTGCTCCCAATTCACGGTTTAGTTGAATGGCATTTGATCCGGTGTGAACCCGCACCTTGCTGAAATCAGCGCCTATTTTTGCCTCCATTTCCTGTTTCGTATTGTTCGCGAGAGTGTGACCGGAACCTTTTTTGGAATGGATTTTTTGGGACAATTCAGAAGAAGCAGCATGGCTGTTATCTGCTTTTAGTTGAACCATCGGTTTTCTTTGTAACTGTTCCTCATGTTCACAGGCATCGCACTTCATCTGAATGCCAGGCTCCCTCTTCATCATAATCTCTTCGTCTTCATCGAACTTCTGAATGGCGGGATCGGGCATTTTCATCACCTGGTCAGCAACGCGGTCGGCTTCCCGTTCGTAAGCATTATCAGGGGATCCAATTTCCAGTTTGGGCTGAAGTGTGGCAGGGCCAAAGAAGGGCTTACCCGGATCTTTCTGTGTAAAGAAAGAACGCCTCTTCTCCTTTTGTAAATGAGATAAATGAAATGAAGCATCCGAATATGTTTTCGAGGTTTGGACTGAGGTTTTCATAAGCCGATGAATAATTTTTTAGTTGGCTGATAAAGTCAACAGTCGATGCCTTGGCAATTGAGTCAGTATCAATCCCACACTCATTTTATAATATGATGTAAACTGTCTGATTTTTAAAATGATAGTTGCCAAATTATCGACTTTTGACAAACGTATTGTTGTTATTGCCATAGCTATTCTGCCATTATTTTCGATGTAATGATGTTTTCCTTTAAAAATAATCTATAGGCTTTGTTTATTTTATAAACCCCCAGCCAAGGGTAAATAATAACATATGAGACACTACATATCGCGGTTTTAATAATGTTTTCAAAGGCTTGCGGCGTTGTAGATATTGTTGTCCGAAGTCATCCACTGATCTAATTCAGTATTAAGTTGTAGTAATTCGTGATTGGGATATCTTCGGTGCATGGTATGAAATCTCGGATAGTCTCTTATCCAATTTCTACTATCTGAGAATCCTACGCGAAGTGCCATCTCGTTTACTCTGATTGCTGTAACGAGGCGCTCAACATCGTTATCGATATTGGATTGATTACGGAATTCATCTATAACATCGGTAAAAAAGTCACGTGGCCCGGCATTTTCATCCGACGCGAACAGAATTTCGCGATCAAAATCTTCAATTTTGTTACCATCAGTATGCACAAATTCATAGAATCTACGCTTTCGATAGCGAACATTATATCCTGAGTAATAGCTCCAATTTATATCATCAGTATTCTCCATCAGTTCGAGAATTTGCTGAGTTACGCGAGGTACTGATTCAGTTTCGAGCCGATCTATTGGCCCTCTTTGCCACCAAGAACTCCGATTTGCTTCCTTGTCTATTTCCTTAGCCTTATCAGCTTTATCACGCTGGTCTTCTGTAGCATTCTCACGAGCACCCTCTATGCGATCGCGTATTTCCTCATTTGTTAAAACTGGCGATGGTTCCTCCACATTGTATACGAATATTTCTGTTCGTCGGGCTGACGCGAGTTCATATTCGTCACGAGTTGTGCCAATCACACCAGCTCCCACAGGAAAAACCTCGTAATCCAATGTATCTAAATTGTCAACACTACTAAAAGCTGAATTTAGTTTGTTAGTCACCGATTCTGCTCGTTCGAGACTTAATTGCTCATTGGTACGTGCTTCATTACGGAACTTGCGCTTGTCAGTGTAGCCCAGCATGAAGAAGTCAGCTCGATGTACAAATTTATAGCGATTAGCAATGATATCAAGTATACTGGGATCGTCAACAACATCACTACCAGTCCGAAAAAATAAGGTCGCAATGTGACCTGTTGGCCATCCTGATTGACCAAACAGGTGGGACTGAGTGGGTAAAATTGGCTCGTCAAGATCTCTTGATTCATCATTTAGGGCATTTTCCTGCTTCTGTATTATATGACTATTCAAAGACTTCTTATGCTGCACCGTATGAACCAACTCATGAGCCATCAACCGTTTTCCTTCACCAGAATTGGGGTTATACTGCCCTTTGTTAATGAAAATATCATTTCCAACAGTTAAAGCTCGTGCTCCCAGCTCTCGGTTTAGCTGAATGGCGTTTGATCCGGTGTGCACTCGCACCCTGCTGAAATCAGCACCTAATTTGGTTCCCATTTCCTGCTGGGTTTTATTCGGTAAAGAGTGACCGGAACCTTTTTTGGAATGGATTTTTTGGGACAATTCCGAAGAAGCAGCCTGGTTATTATCTGCTTTTAGTTGAACCATCGGTTTTCTTTGTAACAGTTCCTCGTGTTCACAGGCATTGCACTTCATCTGAATTCCAGTTTCCCTCTTCATCTGAATCTCTTCATCTTCATCGAACTTCTGAATGGCGGGATCGGGCATTTTCATTACCTGGTCAGCCACGCGGTCGGCTTCCCGTTCGTAAGCATCATCAGGAGATCCAATTTCCAGTTTGGGCTGAAGGGTGGCCGGGCCAAAAAACATCTCGCCCGAATCTTTCTGTGAAAAGAACGCAGGTTTGTTCTCCCTTTTCAAAGTAGAATGCTGAACCAAAACATCTGATTCGGAATTTGAAATTTGGGTTGATGTTTTCATAAATCTATAATTCTAATTAGTAGTCTGATAAATAAAGAAAATAGTCGCTATTCTGGTAGTCGTGCAGACTATACATGCATTCAGTTGAAATTTCGTTTTCGGCCAAGACTGATCCATCCCTCTTCTTCCCAGCACTTCCACCACTCGTTGTAGTTGGGAAGGACATAATTGAGAATTCATCAAGTTCCTAATAGTTCAGCAATGATGTGGGGTTCCGCGGAATTGTCCGGTGATTAGGGTGACGACTATTGTCGCCGCAGACTATAGCTATACTATCGTCTATTTCTAAGCTCACTCCTTGTTTTATCTCGTCCTGATTCGCGATCTTCTTCAAAACTGGACCATCGAACAGTAAAATTACCCTGATAATCAGTCGGACACTCTGGATAACACCCTGGCCGGTCTCCAGTTGGCGGTGACCCTCCTAAGGAGCCGTTGTACCCAATACGCGCAAATTCGAGGCTACCCTCTCGATTGGCCGATGTCGGTTTGTATAAATTGGTCAAAGCGATAACCCAAGGTAACGTGTAATCAAGTTTTCTGAGACGCCACCGCGGGTCTGTAGAATCATAATGATCATAACAGAGCTTCATCATCTTGCCAAATATGATGTAATTAGGAGTGCCTGCATAATGACACTGCCCACTTACTTCGACCGTATTGCCACATAGTTGGTCTGTGTCAAGCACCTGACTAGTAGCACACACTTCTTCACCACTACAGTTACATTGGTTTTTATCAGGCTTGTAGCTACAGTTACCTTCGCTTGGATCGCAGCGGTACGGTAGAGTGATTTCCTGAAAATGGTTCTCGTTATATAGTTGATTTATGTCCCATGCTATAGCACCAGTAGAGGGAGAAACAAGCGCTCGGCAGCGGTCATGACGCTCTCCGTCCTCCCACCCCAGAAACATAGATTCAGCAAGATCCAGTGCACGTCGGAGTGGATTTGTAATATCGGGCCCACATACTGATCGGCGATGTATAAGCTGTCGGGTTAAATTATAATATCCGTCGTCGAGAACACTCTCCAAAGCTACCATCATATTGGGGTCAGATTTTACGGCTGCATGTTCATTCTCATCCATGTAACGGATTACGTCCAAAATTTCATCGCTTTCGGCATCTTCCTTAATTAGCTCTTCCAGTACATCCTTGAGAGTAAATACCATTTCATCAGTTTCTTGCCTCCGAATGTGGTCACCGGTGGACTGGTGAAGTACGTGCACCAGCTCATGAGCCATTAACCGTTTTCCTTCACCGGAATTGGGATTGTACTGCCCCTGATTAAAGAAAATATCGCTGCCAACTGTAAAGGCCCTGGCTCCAAGCTCACGGTTTAGCTGAATGGCATTTGATCCTGTATGAACCCGCACCCTGCTGAAATCAGCGCCTATTTTGGCTCCCATTTCCTGCTGGGTTTTATTCGGTAAAGAGTGGCCGGAACCTTTTATAGAGTAGATTTTTTGGGACAGTTCTGAAGAAACTGCCTGGCTGTTGTCTGCTTTTCGCTGAATTAACGGCTTTCGTTGCAACTCTTCCTCGTGTTTACAGGTATCGCACTTCATCTGAATGGCCGATTTCCTCTTCATCTGAAGCTCATCGTCTTCATCATCAAACTTCTGAATGGCAGGATCAGACATTCTAATTACCTGGTCAGCCACACGGTCGGCTTCCCGTTCGTAAGCATCATCAGGGGATCCAATTTCCAGCTTGGGTTGAAGGGTGGCCGGGCCAAAAAACATCTCGCCCGAAACTTTCTGTGAAAAGAATGCAGGTTTGTTCTCCTTGTTCAAATGAGAAGTGTGAAACGAAGCATTCGATTCGGTTTTAGAAGTCGAGGTTGAGGTTTTCATGATTCACTGATTTGATTGGGGGTCTAAAAAAAGGGAAAATATCTATTCCGGCAGCCGTGCAGCCTGAATATGCATCCAGTCGAAATTTCGTTTTCGGCCGAGGCTGATCCATCCCTCTTCTTCCCAGCACTTCCACCACTCGTTGTAATCGGGATGAGCGAGGGCAGCCCGGTCACGACCCCAGTTCAATTGATTGCGGGAAGGGTCAAAATCGAGGGCAATTCCCCAGGAGTGCATCGACCATTGAGTACCGTTACGGATGGCCCGTTCATTGAAACAGCCCCCAAAATGATCAAGCTTCAGTCCGTTGATGTCTTCTTCCCCATAAATATCTTTCACTTTGTGGAGTATGCGCTGAAGGCTGTCCGCTACTTTCTTGTGACACCTTGTTCGGCGGACTCTGGTACGGAGGTCCCACGCCAGTTTCATTTCATAAGGAAAATCCACAGTCACAAGCTGTGATCCCCTGTCTCCGAAAAACTCTTCAAATTCACGAGTACGCTGTCCCGGCCATCTGTTGGGGTTGGGTATTTCAATCTCATCGGGGCGCCAGGACGGCTGCGGGTCACCGTGTTGAACCAGATATTCCAACTCTAAAAAAGCGGCATTGGTGCGCGGACCCCATAAGCCGTCAACCGGCCCGGTGTCAATATTCCGGTTGCCGGCCTCAATCTGGATAAACGTGGTAATCTGCCGTGTTTTGGGAAGTTCGCTGTCGATTCCTTCAATTTGCGAGAGGCCGCGCAGGGTAATCGGCCCGGCAATGCCGTCAATGGCCCCGTCGTAAAGGCCTTTCTCTTTAAGGATTTGCTGAACAAGTTTAATTCGTCGTTTCATAAGTTTTCAGATCTTTGGTTGATTAATGCAGGTTACGATTCAGAAATTATCACCGATACCGGGTAGTGATCGCTGTAGCCCGTATCGGGATTATAAGTAGAAGAAGACGGTCGCCCAAATCGGATCGGGTCGGGATACTGGCCGCTGCTCACCATTTCAGAAAACTTTTCTACTTTGGTAGTCGTGCCGTCGGCAAATTCAGCCAGCCGGATCTTTGAGTTGTTTAGCAGAATCCCGCGTGTGACCAAAAACTGGTCAATCACATAAGGAAAATTGTTAAAAAAGAAGGTGCCCGTTGCCTCTCCGTTGATGGGCCACATCAGATTATAGAGCCTGGGAATACGTGCATTGCGTGTACGTACCAGCGAGCTTGTGGACTGTGCATAATCAACCAGTGAACGGTTGAAGCACTCATCATTAAAATCGCCCATCACAATCACCGGGATGTCATTTCCGCGAATATCAAAAATCCGTTCCAGCCAGTAGCTAAGGGTTTCTCCGGCCATTATGCGGTACGGTTCGCTTTCATACACTCCGCCGCTGCGGGCAGGCCAGTGGTTGCCGATTACAATCAGCGGATTTGAGTTTGTTGTGCGAAGGTTTATCTGAAAAAGGTCACGCGTGGCGCTCCGTTTCAGTACCTCATGGCTGAATTGGCCTTCAAATTCAAACAGTTCTTCATCATATAAAAAAGCAATATCAATACCGCGATTATCGCTCATATCATGATGAGCAATTCCGTATGTCCGGTTGAGCGAAGAGAGCTTGTCAATAAGTTTATCAAGAACGATTTTATTTTCCACTTCACACACGCCCAGCAGATCGGGACCCGTGTTGCCGTTCATTCTTTTGATGATGAATGCGAGCTGATTCAGTTTTTTATCCAGCACCTCTTCGTTCCACCCCTTCAGTTCACTCCTCAGGCGGCTCTGTAAATAATCAGGCCGCTGCACCGAATCTTCCACATCAAACAGATTCTCCAGATTCCACCAGCTTACATAGTAATTTTTCATACGATCTCCTTTTCAGGGATTACGATCAGATACCCACGCCAGGCTCTCACCTTGCGCTGCCGGCTCAAAAAACAAGCCGCTTGCAAACATCCGTTTTGGGTGGTTCTAAAGTTTTAGCCATCAGCTCCACGTTTATAGAAAATGGCATCGGGCCAACCACCCCCGGCCCTAACATTACCCATGTAATTTTTTTTATAGTTAAAGTTTTTTATTGAATTCCCCCGGCCTTGAATCAATTGGCGGGAACAGGGTGGCTGATGGGTGACGTAATGAAAATTTTCATCAGCCGTAAATTAATGTTATGAACGAATTTAAACTAAATCGGCCTTGCCCCAAAGGGATGCCCTGGGCAAAAATTTTCCGTCGCCCGGCAGCACCCGCCGACAAGTGATTCACAGCCTTGATTTTTTGGTTCGTCCCGAAGCCTCGGGATGAACAAAATATTTACTTAACGCTTTAAATCATTGATTTACAACATATTTAAAAGGGTAATGTCAGCTCTTGGCACCACACCAAACGATCGGAGCAGGCTCTTAATCAGCAGTGTAGAACCTTTAACTCGGCATATAATTGAAAAAATTAAATTTGGTATATAACTCAATACTCATTACTAACTACTGTCGTGTCAACTGTAAAAGTGTGAGAGAGTCATCAGACGAGTCGATCCGGGATCATCCCAATCATCTACATTGGTATATTTTTTGAAAAACTCGTCAGATGACTTAACCCGACGTTTTATCTTTGACATAACACTACTCACTTCCCCTTCAAAACAAGCGGCTTAAAAACCTTCCCCTCTTTCTCCACTTCCCGTCGGATACCATGCAAAATATTTTCACCGGAGACACTATCCGAATTCTCGCTGATCGTTTTCAGTGATGCCTGATGAACCGCGTTGATGATGCTTCCTCCGGCAAGTTTATAGGCAGAGGCAATCTGTTTAAAGTCCACATCGCGGCCGATGGTTACCTTTTCTGAAAATGATTTTTTCCAGAGCTTCTCGCGCATGGCGGGATCGGGAAACGGAAATTTTATGATACTGTTGAAGCGCCTGACAAATGCATCATCCAGGTTAGACTTGTAGTTGGTGGAGAGAATAACCAGGCCCGAGAACATTTCAACCCGCTGAAGCAGGTAACTCACCTCCTGGTTGGCATACCGGTCGTGCGAATCGCTCACTTCGGTTCGCTTACCGAAAAGTGCATCGGCTTCATCAAAAAAGAGAATCCAGTCTTTGTTTTCAGCTTTGTCGAATAGCTTACTCAGGTTTTTTTCGGTTTCACCAATATATTTTGAAACGATGGTTGAGAGATCAACCCGGAACACAGGCCTGTCGGTGTATTTTCCAAGAAGGGAGGCGGTGAGCGTTTTTCCGGTACCGGGCGGACCGTGAAACAATACCCGGTAACCCGGCTTCAGTTTTTTGCGCATTCCCCACTCATTCATCAGCCGGTCATTATGTTCAATCCAGCTTTTCAGTTCTTCGATCTGGGCAATTACCTCATCGGTCAGCACCAGATCGTCCCACTCTTGCTCCGTATCAATTTTCTGTGCCGGAAAATCAGGGCTGAAAGAGGGTAATGACACTTTTCCGGTTAAAAAAAGTTCGGCGTACTCTTTTGAGAGAACCAGCTTTCCGCTTATTTCCGGCTCGCCATCTTCAACAGGTTCAACCGAAAGAATACCCTTATTTATGAGCCGGGAGCTTTTCAATAGGGCGGCCACTTCAAGCCGTTTTTTCAGGTCGGTTCCGGCAATAATAAAGATCGCCGTTTCACCGGTTGGTATAAATCCGCGATGATGTTTTCCTTTCACACACCCAAAAATGGGCAGATTTCCACCGTTCGGCAGAAACCGCTGGATGATGCCTGAGAAGAAATCGGGATCGAGATGAGGCATCAACACGATCGAAAGCAGGAGCTGCTCTTCTCCGTTCAATTTTTCCCGGCGAACAATTTTTCCAATCGGGTTGTCACGATCCGCCTCTATCCGGAACGATCGGGCAACAGGAGCATCCCGTTCTTTTTTAAAATAATGTTCCATCCGGTCGATGGTAAACTCGCGCACCTGCGCAACCAGTTTTTCGTAATCCGTCATGACTAATTCCTCCACTGAACGGTCAAATGTTGATTCATCCATGCAAACACTACCGCAGAGATTCCCCACGGAAGCTGATCCAGCAGAATATCCTGCGTTTTTTCCTCTACGTAAAGCGTCCAGCCAAAACTGCTTTTTTTCAGTCGGCCGTTGCGGCGGAGAAAGTTCTCACGTAGTCCATCGGGAGTGGTATTTTTCAGCACCTTCCAGTGATTAAGCGCACTGTTGAGTACTTTTTTACACTCCTCTTTTTCATACTCACTCACCGGTAAAAAGCGGTGAACAGGCATACCCACAGGCCATCCGCACAGAAGCATCGGCAGGGCCAGGGCCGGTTCATCAAACTGCTCTTCACCTGTGGCAAGATAGTGTAAAAGGCACACAGCGCGCTCTTTTTTTTCTTCATTCGGAAAAATTTCTTCCTCCACCAAACCGAGATTATCAAGCAACCGGGTGATGAAAGGATTAAGCAGCACAAGTCCGGCCTGCGGAACTTCGTACTCTTCTGCTGATTCGGCCCTTTTTTTCATGAAATCTGTAATATCGGGCTGATTTGGCAGTTCATCTGCCTGAGAAATCGATTCTCCTGTGTTAATGTATACGCTGAACCGTTCAGACTTCATTCTTTTTACAGTGGAAAGCCATTCGTTCTGGTACCGTTCGGCCGATGAATCCAGCCACTCAGTCCAGGGGTGTGTCGACGGGCCGGTTAGGCCGGTTGAGCCGATTGCGGGAATTGAATCAAAAATCAATGTCATCCATCGCTCCAGCAGTTCTTTTTTGTTTCTGATCGTTCCGGCAGCATACCCGAGGGCTTCGTAGAACAGCAATCTTTCAGTTCGATGTACTTTTCCCGATGAAACAGGTGGTTTGGTTTCCCGGACGAACCGTTGAAAGGCATCAAAAAAGGACTTCATTTCCGAATAATCACTCCCGGAAACGATCCGCTTTAACAGAACAAATATGGTATCTTCAGAAAACTGGATGGCCAGTCGCCGGAGAACAGAGGGATTCCTTCGAAGTTGCGGTATAATCTCAATTTTCAGCCGGGATTGCGGCATTAACATGAGCTGTTCTTCAATTCTTTGCAGGGAATCCTCAGCAGATCTCCACCAGGGAAAACGACCGGTGCTCAGGAAATCCGTCAGTAATGTTTGATTGCGTTTTTCAGGGGTACTTCTCTCTGGAATCTCATTTTTTTGTCTTTCTGACCTTCTTATCCTTTTTTGTGCTGATTTTATCTTATTCAGCAGTGCCTCCTCTATCTGTCTTTCAAGCGTATCCAGATCATCAATCTGCAGGTTTAATTCAACGGAAAGGCGTTCAAACCGGAGGATGTTATTCTCTGTGATATCCACAAATCGTTTGTCAAACCGGCTGATTCCGGAAAGCACACTAGCCTTTACTTTCTCGGAGAGATTGTTTTGATACGGCTCCTGATCTCCCGGAAGGTTTAAATCAATCCGGAGTTTATTGATGATATGTGGCTGTGAATTATTCAAATTTAACCTGTAACCTCCTTGATCAGAACAGTGATTTTAGTGATATCCTCGGTGAAAGTATTGCTGTAGTTTTCACCAAACAGTTGTCGGGTCTCTTTTAATTTTTCATAAATGCTGTTATCAAGTGCAAATTTCCTGAACTCTTCGGGCATATCTTCGATAACACTATTTGTGAAATCCACCCATGTTAATGGGGCATCGTTTTCTATTTTAAAAGGAGGGATCTGCTCTGGTCTGCAAGCCCGGATGTAGATGTAAAAAAGAACCAGTTCGTAATAGATCAGAAGCGAAAAGATTTGCTGCTGGCTGGTTAGCTCTGGCATTTCTGACTGAGCTTTCTCCATATACTCGATAATAAAATCATTTATTTCATCATCCATTTCTCCTCTGATCGCAAGATCAATTTCGTTGAGCATTGATTTATAAAAATCATGAAGAACCTCATTTACAAAGGGATTGAAATTGTTTAATTCTCTTCTGTCATCACTCAAACTTGTTATAATATCCTGTAATGATCTTTCAATTCTTTCAACAACAACTGCTTTACATCTGGCCTCAGGTTCAGGTGTTGGTTCAGGTTCCGGCTCAGGCTCTGGTTCTGGCTCGGGATCATCGATCTCACGTTCAGGAACCTTGAATTCGATATCCATCGATTTTTCATCTGAGCATGGACCGTTTTCAGCTTTCAGCCGAACCGTACTGCTGAATACACTGTCCGGTTCAACATGGAAAAGATGTGTGACTTTTTCATCGGTTGTTGATTTTGTATTTTCATCCCCGAAGTCCCATTCGAAAATAAGCTGCTCTATGTTTTTGGTTTGATTGATGAATGTAACTTCGGCGACGGTGTTCTCATTCGTAAACTGAATTTCTGCTTCTCTTGAAAATTCGGGTACCGGTTTTTCAAAGATTCTCAATACCGGTTCAACACGGGATTCGTTTACAGTAAATCGAATAGGTTTTCCGTAATCGGTTTCAGCAACCTCATTCGGGTCAAACAGGATTTCACCATCTTTCTCCAGAATAAACGTTTTCTGCTCTTCACTATCAATCAGAGCTTTTACTTCACCGGTGGCCGGTGTAACATCCAGTTTTATTTCACCGGCTCGTTCTCCCGGTTTCATGCAGATGTGGTCCGTCGGCAGCCTCAGAATTACTTCTTCATCAGGAATTACGAAAGTTACCGGGGGGGCACCGGAGCAGCAAACGTAGGGCAGGCAGAGGTCGCCGATTACGGTGCCTCGTGCTATTTTAAACAGGTCACTTCCCGGGGTATAAAGCACAATAAATGTCCCTCCTTTAGGTACGCCGGCAAGATGTTCCGCCCCGTTGTGTTCGCGGACAAACTCTGCGAGCCTGAACCTTCTGAAAAGTTCAGTTTTTCTTCTCTCAATTTTTTTCTGCATACCTTCTATTTTCTCCGGGAAACAGCATAGAGTTGTCAGACTTTGCAGAAGATGAGAGTATTTGTCTGTCCATGTATAGGAAGAAAATTTTTCATCCCGACGTAACATTTTCCGATACCTCAGTTGTCCTTCTTTCAGCCTCGAACAAAATTCCCAAATCATTCTTTCAAGGTTAATTCTGCTTTCCTCGGAAATTTCCCTTGTATCGGTCATTTTTCGATCTTCAAACTCCTTCAAAGTGCCAATAATTTCTACAGGAAACTGGTAGGCTGCCCATGCAAGATCTTCGTCCACATCTTTTGACCTTTCTGAAATGAGATCCATCATTCTTGCACGGATATCATTGCGGGAATCTTCTGGCTGAATCGTTTTATAAAAAATATTACCCAGGTATCCCGGATTGTTTACAAACTGTTCTATTACAACATTTCTGCGACTTTCAATAATGGGGATACTGGAATAATTTAGTGCAGAATCATATTCAGGCAAATCTTTAGATACAGATAAACCACTTCCTCTTGCGCTTATAAATGGATCTTCTGTTTTACTCTTTTGTGTTAAATCTTCGATATGTTTTCCCGGTTCTTCCCAGTCAAAACCTAACATAAATTCAGTGGTTTTTTTAATCAGGCACTCGAGTTCCCGGTTCCAGGCATCCAGTATGGACTGTAAATCTTCAAAATAAGTGCGATACTCTTCTGTATCGATGGTCTCTTCAATTACGCTATTCCCGACAGAAACCGGCAGTACTTTAAATGCGAGACCTTTTTCTGTTTTGATTTTTTTAATCTGATCCAGCACGCTTGCAACACTTTGGCC
The DNA here is from genome assembly GCA_020832285.1 of Balneolaceae bacterium. Lineage (GTDB taxonomy): Bacteria > Bacteroidota > Rhodothermia > Balneolales > Balneolaceae > Rhodohalobacter. The sequence goes on along the minus strand of JAFIFB010000016.1, from coordinate 52,992 downwards.
ATTGTGACCCTCCACCCGGAAAAAAGTGTGGCCTTTCAGGTGAATGTCGATCGGGTTTTCAGAATCTTCATAACCAAATTCAAAAAAGTTGGGAACCGGCCTGATTCCTTCCTGCCGCCAACCCGCTACGAACTCTTTGGAATTCTCAGAACTATCTAAATTGTAATAGGCAGGGATTGCACGCTTGCTCAATGGAAAATCGTGCGAAAGTGAAGGAGTGACTCTCACCTCATTTTGAAGGCCTGGATTATAATCGCGGATCATCAGCAGTAATCTATTGTATGCGTTTCTAAGCCGATTAAGATCCACAGGATGATTCAGAGCAGGTGAAGGATAAAAGCCATGCCTGAAACTTCGTTTTGTCTTTCTTAGTGATCCGAGAAGAAGATTCTTGGGAAACGCTTTGGTGTCCGGGCAGCAGAGCGAAATATTCTGCTTCAGAAATCCTGTAATCTCATTCAGCTGCGCGGCAATATCGCGGTAAAAGTCGTAGAAGTACTGAGAGCTGTAAGTGTCTGCCCCCAAATTGTTTATTTTATCCGAAACGTTCACGTCGGGCATTTCATCTTTGAACAGAGATAAATTGCCTATTAATTCAATCTGCTCGACGATATTCTTGAAATCTGCAACATTCCTGTAAGCTGCAGTAAATTCATCCAGGTTTTCCTGTTTGCCGGAATGAACCACACGCCGCACACGAACCGGCTTCAGTTTTTCATTGACGGGTTCCAGTTTTTTATCTAATAACTGAGTGTGGATGGTATCTTTTTCAAGAAGATGTTCTGCATCATCGGCAGAAATCAGAAGTACTCGCGGGCGGTTCACCACTTCTTTTCCCTGAGAGTTGCAATCCACGGGCGAACAATCTTCCGGTTCGCTATGATAATATTCCAGGTAGACCAGGGCAACAGCAGAGTTGAGTTCAAACTCTGCAGCATCTTCGAAGTCACTCAGTGGTTTTGCATCCGATGCATCGGGATCTTCCGTCAGCTCCCAAAGGGGTATCGTTTTTTCATTTCGGATAAAGCGCTCATATCTCACATTGGAATCATCAAACCGCCTGAAATTTTTGTAATCTGCCCCATCAAGCTGAATGAGATCTCCGTCGGTAGTGATGCCCACACCTTTCGTCAGAGAAATAATGTTACCGGAATGTGAAATTTCAAGCCCGCAGACGATGCCTACACCCGTCAGATGCACACGCGTGGACTTATCCTGGTAGTTCAGGTGGTTCAGAACGGAGTTGAGCTGTGACTCGGTCAAAACCTGGTTATTAATAAAGCGATTGTAAACGGGCGGTTGGGATTGCAGATAATTATTCATCGTTGTTCTTCTCCTCTTTGATTTCTCCAATGGTTGATCGTCCCAGTATGATTGATGTGTGCTGCTCCTCATCGTCCTGGCAGTCGTGAAGCCGTCCCTGCGGATAGATGGTTTGCAGGTCGTGAAGGACATCGGCCAGCGGTTTCAGATGTTCATTTTCGTGCGGTTTATCGGGATGGCTCATTTTGTGGGTGAGCCAGTTTTTGTAAAGCTCATCGAGCTGAGCCATTTGCGGGCGTTCGGTTTCCTCGTCCGAACCGTAGCCGATCCAGCATATTCGTGTGAGGATATGAGCCGGAACTTCACTGCGGATCACATTCTCGGCAAATTCACGGTAATACATGTTCGAAAACCGTTTGAGCCAGCCGGGCAAAACAATTGTCAGCCGGAAAGAGTAGGGGTCGTTCGGCGGACACTGCGAACACTCTGAACTCATACAGATTTTCATAAACTTTTTATCGGCATCATTATCATCCGGGTCCGGCCGAAGCAAAATGTTTTCAAACAGAAACATTCCCTCCTCAAGCTGTTTTTCCCGCATCCATGAAGCAACAGATTTAATTTCTGTTTCAGCATCCAGCTCATCAGCATACTGATTGTTCAGTTTTGCAGCTGGATCGCCATTTCTGTTCTGAAGTATTACAGTGTAGGTTTCTCCGTCCTGCTCAATAATATAATTGGCCGGATCATCCGACAGCCTGATCGCATTCCAAAATGTATCATGAGCCTGAGTGCGGCTTTCTGACAACCCGATGCTTTTCAGAAGGATCTTATCTTCATCATTTTTCAGGTGCCAGCTCCACCCATCTCCCGATTCATCCTCAGCAAATTCAAACCGGTAATTTGTCAGATTTTTTCGCTGGATATCGCGAATTCCCAGCAGCCGGGCCAGCCGATGCTTCAAACCGGCCACATTTTCTGTTTCCCAAGATTCACAATCGTCACAGTAAAGATCGAACGACTGAAACCGACGGTAGCTAATCGCCGGATACTCTTTCAGTATGGCGGTTTTGTGCCACAGCCGTTCAGAATGAAGATCATCCCGGTCATCCAGCAGCATAAAAGCGTAGTCGTTTACCTGTTCCGCAAAACGCGAGAGCAGATGATCCAGGAAAAGGTTTTTTCGCTCCTCAAACGAGTCCAGTTTTGCAAGAGCCTCTTTTACATCATCATCGTAACCGGTCAGATTATCCACCAGTTTTTCGAAATCACGCACATTATCAACCCGGTTGTGAAAGTAGGTTGAATCGGCCCCGGAAGGGGAGAGGAGCTGGCCGATTTCCCTGAGATGCGAAAAGTAGGTGGCCAGGATCTGGTCAAAAAAGAGCAGATAGCCTTTTAGCTGCAACGCTTTAGAGTGGCGTTCCGGGGGCAGCTTTGATGAGAGCCCGTTCGGCCCGGTGCCATAAAGCGCAGGCAGATCGTTCTGAACGGTTTGATACCGGCCGGTTTGCAGGGGAGTGCCCTTTTCAATGGACAGATCGTCGTAACCAGGCTGCAGCTCATTTTCTGCATCGAGCTGTTTTTGAAGAAGCTCCTCTTTTACAGTATCGGCATCTACATACATTGGTACTACATCTTTAAAAAGATTGGTGCGTTGAATGGAAGGAGCCAGTTTCAGGCGCAGGGTTTTGTCGTGGCCGGGGGGAAAACAGATCGTCCACTCATTATTATGCTCTTTAGTTTCACTGCATCCATCGGGGTTCTCCTTATCCAGGCACTGCTTCATACGAAGGTGCCGGATGGTTTTGATTCCCGGTGTTTCTTTTGCGATGCGAATGAGATCAGACAGATGAATGGTGTCGCGGAAATTGGCCTGTTCCAGCTCTTCATCCAGGATAAATCCGTTTTGAAGAACCGGCCCTTCAAAAATCTTCTCAACAGGCTTACCCTTGTCCAGAAGCTCATTCAGCGAGTAGCGGTTTACAGGAGGTGAAAGATACTGCTGAATGCGGAAGAAAAATTCAGATAAAACGGCTGAAGCGTTGGCGTTGCTTTCAATTTCAATGTCTCCGCAAACAAGGATGTCCACTGTTTCCGCTTCCGAGATATCAGCCAGGTCTTCACACAGATTTCGATTAGCGTGATATTTTTTTCGAATTTCCTCCGTGATCCGGTCGATCTTCTCCTCTTTTTTCGGCTCATCCATCATCTGTATCGACAGGTCCGGTTCAAAGAGAATCCGGTTCAGGCCTTTCAGGGTAAATTGATCTGTTTTTTTGTAGTGCTCACCCAGATTTTTTTCATAGCTGAGTTTTCCTCGGGAATAGGCTTCTTCCGACTCCTCTTTTTGAAGGCATTGAGTATACACTGTATGATCTTCATCTGGCCGGATAAATGCATTTTTTACCCCATCGATGTCGATAAAGAGTTTACGGTAATCCGCCTCGGAAACGGGAGCAGTGGTTAAAATCTGTTTGGCAGGAGGGAGGGCTGTGGATGTGTCGCCTTTGCTTTCGGCAATCAGGTCTCGTACAGGCAGGCGGATGCGGTTGCCCAGATCGGTGATGGCGTAACAGAGAGCCTCCAGGATCGTGATGCCGGGATCATGCGAATTGTAATCGGTCCACACTTTCCGGCTCAGGTTTTCAATATATTTCAGCCCTTCGCTTCGCAAAAATTCGAAGTCCCGGTCGTCGTTGGTTCTGATATTTTTTCTGATTTTTTCCGTTTCCATATCAGCACCCCGCCGCCGGTTTAATATCATGATCGCCTGAAACCAGAATAGCTGCCGGATGCGCCGGACTCACTTGTTTCGTGGTCACTCCGCCCCCTGTTGAAGGGGTGTGCACCATTTTAAAGTTCTCGATATAATCAATGTAGCCGAGGTTTTCGAGATAATGGATGATTTCGTATTTATAAAAGGATTCACCGAAGCGGATCTCTGCCAAACGGTCGAACATCCAGGGTGTGAGCAGTTTTTTCAGGTCTTCTTCGGTTCGGTTTCTGTAATGATTAAAATCGAGTCCGTGCCTGAATTTTACATTAAATTCAAAGGAAACCTCTTCGTAGTCAGGATTAACAACATGAAGATTAGCATGAAGTGACATCTTTGATCTCAGGAAAGAGTGCACGCGGTCCATTAAATCCTGGCTCGCTTTCGGATAAAATCGGACTGGAGAGCTGCTTTCCGGTAGTTTTGGAATCAGTACAAGTGTAATATGACCGGGTGCCAGTTGTTTCAGTTTATCACCTGATTTCTGCGTGTGATTGAGGCACTTTACTTTATAGATTTCAGGAAACTGCTCCAATACAAGATGTTCATAATCCCAGATGGATACGCCCCGGTTTTTATGGCGCAGCCGTTCACTCACCCGCCTGTAAAACGATTCAGATGATTCAGCCGCAGTCCCTCCGAATGATGTGTATGGCTGCTCTGCCGATTTGATTACTGAACGCCTGTAGACAAGCTGGCCGATAGTCTCCGCAGGCAGATTGTTCTCAAGGTGATCTTTACTGTTGCTATTATCTGAAAAAACCGCTTCACACGCCTGCGCATGAATATTGATGAATTTTGGGACGGCATCGGCGGGTTTATTCATCCGGATACGGAGCCATGTCAGTCCGGCATTCAACAGGCTGTGTTCAAGAGTGGCTTCTCGCGGAATTTGCAGCTCCACAATTCCCGATCGCAGAAAGTTATTCGTGTTGTTCCGTACAATATCACTCCCTGCCAGCGATTTCCAGGTTTCTCCGGACAGTACCGCCCAGTCGGGTTCGTCTTCTTCGGTAAAATGGCTCTGTTCGGGATTTTCACTCCCTTCATCAACCTGAAAGAGCAGGTTGATATTGCTGCCTGGTTTAAGGTCTTTCAATCCGATGAAGAGCGATTTTTTCTGGTAATCGGGCAGCAGTGGAGGGTCAAGGTCCCGCACTTGCTCAGTCCCGAATGGATGTTGCCGAAAAAGAGTAATTTGGGAATCCTCCGAATCGTAACCGGCTGAGGTGACATCCAGAATAGTTTCGGCGGAATAGTCAAGCATCAGTTCATCCAGAAGGGGAGTGTAGGGCGGATTTGGGAGGTCATTGGGGTTAACTTCACCATTTCCATTGTCAGTTTTTTTGCTCGCATTAATTGTTTTGGCTACATAGATTTTTGGATAGAGATCGTGGAAGAAAGATTCTGTCAGTGTAAGCTCTATTTCCGTGTTCCCGGTTACTGTCTGTGCCCCGCTTACCCCGACATCAATCATCGGGTCTTCGTTTGTGAACAGTGGAGTTATTTTTGAACCGGCATAGCTTGAGGATATCCTCACATTGAAAAGTTCTTTGAGCGGATCGTCTGATTCTATTTTTGTAATTTTTTTCGATTTGAGTGAAAATGGGGTTCGTGCCTCCGGTTTTTTTTTCTCTTCTGTACTTTCCTCCTTTTCTAACTTGACAATGAAATCTTCTTGCGGCTGATTTTTTTCCAGCCTTCGAAGGCTATATTCATCATCCGATTCCAATAATTGTAGTTTCATCTCAGCTGCCAACTTTTTTAGCCCCTGAGACAAATTGTAACTCTGAGTTCCCGCAGCCAGGTTGCTGGATCGACTTCCTTCAATCAAGTCTTCGTAAGCTTCATAATGATCGGTAAAATTTGCCGGAAGGTTCAGCCATTGCATTTTCATCCCGATCTTTGTTACCGGTTTTCCGGCCATTTCGTCAAATGAAACTCTCAGTTTCGATCCGGCCTTGGGTTGCGGGCCAAACGGCATAAAGGGTTTTGAGGGATCCAGGTTTCCAAGTTCATTCCGCATCCTAAGAGATTTAATCTCCTTCACATCCACCGAAATTTTTATCTCTTGCAGTTTAAGCTTTCGGATCATCAGGTAATTCTCAGAGTCTGTGAAGGAAAATTTCAACACCGGATATGTGGTTTTTAGTCCGCTTTCGTGAATTTCTTCATCATAGCCGGTAACAGGATCATTATCGGATTTTAGTTCAATTTCCAGCGTGATCCGGTCACTTCCCTCCGCTGCCGATATATTCAGTGTTTCGCATAAAAGCCACTCTTCTTCGGTGGTGATTGCTGCCTTTATTTTACTGGAAGAAAGGTTTTTTTCAAATGGTTCGTCAAAATCCATCTTGACTGTGATGGTTCTTTTGCCTTCATTCATTTTCAAAATGGGGGAGGAAACATAAAAAGAGAGTTCGGCTTCTGGCCAGTTTTCATTCCCAAAAGCCTGCCAGGTGGTTCCTTCATCTGCATCTTCATCCAGGCCTTCGGGATGCCGTGCATTATGGGCAAATCTTAAAGCTCCTTCATCTGTAAAAACCGATTTAATTGCTTCCACATTTGAAGAGTTCACCACCAGCGGGGAAGTCACTTTGTAACGGAGTGGGTTGCCGTCACTGTCGTTGCCTGCATCCAGCAGTGTTCCCTCTTCGATCAGGGTGTTTTGGGCATTTTTGGCCAGTTCAAACAGTATGTGGACACGATCGGACTGAAATGGCTTCTCCTTGAGCCGCAAAACTTCGCGATAATAATAGTCAAGATGACGTTTGGGCAGTTGATTTAAACTTTTTTGTGGAAAGGCCAGCAATTTTAGAAAAGAGATAAAGAGACCAAAGAATGGATCGGCCTCTCCGCCGGTGTATTCTTCTGTGATCTGCTGTATCTCATCTCTTTGCTCAAAAAAATCCTGCCAGTCACCTGATGGATTTTCAGGATTTCCGGTTAGGTAAAAGTTTATCAGCTTTGCATACGTTTCAGAAAAACTCAACCAATCATCAGGGCTGAGATCGTGAAATTTTACATTTTCCGGATTCAGCACGTCCGATCTTCTTCCGGTTTGCGAGGTTCCTTCACGCTGCAGCGGATTGGTATGTTCACAGCTTTCACTCATATTCCGTTCTATAATTCAGTTCCTTCTTCAATGTAGAATGGATAGACCATATTAAAGCGCGAGTTGGTTGCCCGGATTCGGTACTCAATTTCAATCAAAATTTTTCCTTCGGGAAGTTCACTTTCGTCGAGTTCAATCCGCAGCGGCTCAATGCGTGGTTCGTGATACAAAATGGCGGTTTCTACAGACTGAACCAGGTATGTTTTCATCGATTGATCAAAGGACTCAAACATCATTTCATCAAGGTTACTGCCGTAATCGGGGCGCATCACACGCTCTCCGCGGATAGTTCCAAGTAAAATTTCCAGGCTCCGTTCTACATCTTCGCGGCCTGTGGTCATTGCCGTCTGCCGGGTCGTCTTGTCAAACTCGGGAGGGAAGCTCCATCCTCGTCCGGTAAAATCGGTTCCGTTTTCCATCATTATCCTCCGATCATAACAGTGGGTTCACCGGCGGTAATAGAGCCGCCATGAGCGGTTGAGTCTCCCATCCGGGCAGCGGGCATTCCTTCAATCAAAACCGTTGCAGAGCCCTGGATGATTGTGTCGGGTGGCCCGGTACATGTGGCCATATCTCCCACCCGTGCCGCAGGCATTCCGCCAATCAGAACGGTGGGAGCACCTGCCGGCAGAATGGGTCCGCCAACGTGAGGCACAGTTCCGGTTGTCATCGGGCAAACATGCATATCGGTAACTCTGGCTGCAAAGCTCATAATTGTGATTGATTAATTTATCTGCACCAGCGATCCTTTCACAACGGTTTGTCCGCTGGAAGAGAGTTCCGCTGTGCTGCTTCCTTTTGCGGTAAATGCGGCATTTGCTTCAGCATTCAGGTTGACCCCCGCGTCAATGTTGATATCTCCTTGTGCCTTCAGTATTAAATCGCCACTCGTTTCGATGGTAATTCCGTTGGCATTCAGTGTGATCTTGTTTTCGTCGCCATCTTCGAATTGCATTTCACCGCTGTCATCATCCAGCCGTATCATCCGGCCCGAGGGCATTTTTACTTTCATGGATGGCTTTTCCTCATCAATTTTCCACTCAATACCGCTGCGGGATGTCCATCCTTTTTTGTGATTTTCATCATCCGCTTCGATCGGGGCCGGGTTATTGGCACTGTGAACAGATCCCAGGATAACGGGCTGGTTTGGATCATCATCAATAAATCCCACAATCACTTCATCACCGATTTCCGGCCGGAAAACCAGTCCGCGTTCGTCCCCGGCACCTGTGGTAGCCAGCCGTGCCCAGACACCCTGTTCTTCAGTATCCACCATTGGCAGACGTACCAATATTCGTTCGTCTCCTTCGGGATCATCCTGAATCTGTGTAACCAGTCCTGCGTGTAAGCCGCTGATGGAAGCGTGGAGCCCAGCCGAAGGAGGGATCGATATTTTGAACTGCTCACTGAACCATTCCGGGGAAAGTCCATACTGGATGTCGGTCAGCCATTCGCCCCTGCCAATGGAGTGCTTCACACCACTCACAAAAGCGTTGCCGTTGAAGCGATCACCAAGTCCTTCGAGCGTTATGATGTTACCCGGCAAAACAGGTGACCCTTCTATTCGCACCCTGCCGCGTACTTTTGCCAGTTCATGCTTCATCTGTTTGGTGTTGACCCAGGAATGTATCAATTCAACAGGAATTTTCCCACCGCTCCGCAGTATCCATTCGTGATTTTGAAAAACCTCCGAGAGATCGTTGGAACTCAAATTACCCGGAGAAACGGGCGATTGTGAGGTAGCATCCATTCCGGAGGGTTCTGTTTTTGAATAATCCCATGATGTTCCTTTTACACCGGCCAGTTGACTGGATGCATCGATCTCAGCATCAATCTCATACATATTTCTTCCAAAAACAGCTTTATGAGTCGGTCTGCCCAAAAAATCCGGTTTTTTAATAGAGATATTTCCACCAGCCACTGTGCAAAATAAACCGTTCACATCGGCCCGGTTCAGAATAAAATCCCAATCGGTAGACTGAAATTGAAGCAGCTCTTTGTGTGTGTAGCCTGTGTCCTCGATGTCGGCATCCAGTCCGCTGTAACTTTGGATGATTTCGCGGAACATGTCACTCTCTTTCATATCATAGAAGTATCGGCTTTTCGGCACGGTTGTCAATTTTACAGTCTTGTCACAGCACTCCACTGTGAGCCGATGCCCGCCGTTTTGTCTCGATTTGATTGAGTGCGTGGTTACGATCCCGCTGAAAACTGATTGATTGTCGGAATGGTAGCCGGCCAGGATTTCGATTTCATTGCCGGGTATAAACCACTCACCCTCACTAACTTTGAAAATTTCTTCCGCAGGATCGCCATCCAGAATTACAATTTTGGCTCGGGGAATCCGGTTCAGTTCTTTCCAGATGTCCACAGAAAAAACTTCTACGGTTTGAGGGAGCGACTCACCATTCACCAGCAGCTCAAACGTGACCAGATCGGTCGGTTTATCGCGATTTAAAAATCCATTCAGCATCAGGCAGACTCCAGTTTTTCAATGGGTGGAAATTTAATTTCCCGGCCCGGTTCCAGGTTTCGGAAGTTGATGATGTTGTTTATACGGGCTACTTCCATATAATAGCTGGAGTCGCCGTAAATTTCGAAGGCCAGCATCGGCAGGGTGTCTCCCTCTTTTACTGTACGAACGTGAGTGAGATCGGGAGAGCTTTTTTGTTCAAAAATGGTGCGGAGTTTCACTTCTATAAACTCCCTGAACTTGGTTTTCAATACAGCACGGACCGGTACACCGGCCTTATTGAACATTTTGTACTCCACGCTCAGGCTTTTCAGCTGGCAAAAATAGATCAGGGTGCCCCAGAGCAGAACCAGGTAACGCGGTTTGTGAATTTTCCCGTCGTAATCAAGGGTCAGGGTTTTGAAATGTTTGATGTCTGCTTCCACCCCCACCGGATTGGGCTGTGTGTGGCCGAGGGCTCCGGTCCGGTCCAGAAGCAGATCGAAAGATATTTCTCTGGACTTGGTATGGCTCTGTTTCCCGCTTCCCGAACTGGTGCCCTGTGCCTGCTCATCCGAATAGCAGATCTCCGTGGATTGTGTGTAAGAATCGGGATTTACGTGCGCTATAAAAGGCGGTACAAGTGCTTTAACCATAAATTTTGGATCGGTAAAACCCAAAATGGTCATTTTCAGCGTTTCACTCATTTTGCGGATATTTTTTTGTTCTGAATCTTTTCAATTATCGCTGCTTTTCTCTTTTTATCACGTCAAGAACCCGCTCCACACACAGTTCCACCATTCTGTCCATGTTCCCGCCGGTCGGTGGTTGGTCATGTCCCGGAATGTTTTGTTCCTTTCCGGGCTCACAATCTTCGCTGTTCACATTTACCCGGATGTGCAACTCTTTTATCTCAATGGGCATCTTTCTCTGGTTTTAATGATTGTTAAAAATGCTGTCTGTCAGCGGCTGATCGAAAATGTGCGGTAATGGAGTTCGAGAGTTTCGATAGCGATGGCGTTTTGTTCGGCGTCGAGGTCGGAGAGGCTCCACTTTTTGGGCCATGCGTGCACGATATTCCAGGATACCAGCGGCTCATGCTCTTCATTCAGCAGGCTGATATCAATTGTTACTGGCTGAATGATCATGCTTTCAAATGTATCACGAAACCAGTCTATCAAGTCGGAATCTTTGGCAAGGCCCCGTTTCATCACGAGGTCAGTGTAGGATGCACGAACCGGAAGCTGATGTGTAAACCGGTTTTCGCCGCCCTCTTTCACCGCTTCGGTTTCCATTTCGGCCGACAGGCCCGAGACCGACTGAAACTGTGTGTCTATCGTTTTATCGCCAATTCCGTTGAAGGAGACGATGTAGTGAAAACTGACGGGCGGATACGTGTCTGTCATCAGGTGTACTCAATGGTTAATCCTTCGTGGGTCAGTTCAAGTGTCTCGATTGCGGCTTCGTTGCCATCTGCGTTCAGGTCGGTGGATTGAATTTTAACCGGCCAGGCATTTTTGATTTTCCACACCACCATCGGGTCGTGCTCTTCGTTAAGCAGGCTGATGGTGATATCGCGCCGTTCAATTTTGTTCATTCTCACACTGTTCATCCACTCGAAAAACTCGTTGTCGCCTGCGAATGTACCGCGCTTCAGGGTGATGTTGCTGTATTTCTGAAGGCCGGGCATTTTTGTAGGTGTATATTCAGGGCTGGCACCGTGGCGATATTCGATCGGCTCGATGTCGATGTCCAGGCCCGAAACTTCGGTAAATCCGATTTTGGTACCGCCCCACTCCACCGAAAAATGAAATTTCACTAAAGGATAGTCGCTCATAACGTTTGGGTTTGTTTGCTGGTTGAAATTTTTAAATTATTGATAATAATTGGTCGAATTTTGACGCTGACAGGACCTGACGGACACTGTCAGGTCAAATTCAGGACTCCATCATTTTGTGAGAAAATCGCAGGATGATAAATTCGGCCGGGCGGACGACTGCCATTCCGATTTCGATGATCATTTTGCCCTCAAGGATATCAATTTCGTCCATTGTTTTTCCGAGCCCGATATGAACGTAAAAAGCCTCTTCGGGCTTTGATCCCATCAACGCACCGGCGCGCCATTGTGTGGTCAGAAAGTTTTCGATCATCGCTTTTACTTTCACCCAGGTTCCGGCATCATTTGGTTCAAACACAAAACGGCCAGAGGCACTTTTTACAGAATCTTCCACCATGTTAAAAAATCGCCGTACAGAAATGTAGCGCCATTCATTACTTCCTCCGTCCAGTGTTCTGGCACCCCAGACGAGCGTACCTTTTCCGGGAAAGGCACGAATAGCATTGATCGATTTTCCGCTTGAATGAACGTTAAGACGGTCGTTCTCCGAAATGGTAAGTTTTACGGAAGGGCCGGTCACGCGGTTGAGGCTCACATTTGCAGGGGATTTCCAGACACCGCGGTCAGCATCCACTTTGGCGTAAACACCGGCAATGGCGGGTGAAGGCGGCATGGTGATTCTCTGGTCATCAAGAAGTTTCTTCAGCGCTGAAGTGAAGTCACTGGTGTAATACTTCAGGATCTCATCATTCTGATCTTCTTCTCCGCTATCGGTCTCTTCGTTAATTTTTCCTACAATTTTTCCAAATTCCTCATAGGCTTTTTCGAGAATGTTATAAAGTTTTTCTGCACCATCTTGCCGATCTGCTTTTGTGCCACTCTCCAGGAGACCTTCCATATCCTCCTGTGTGGTACCTTCATCATCAAACACTTCATCAATTCCGGGAATTGAAAAATCTTCGTCTGCTACTCCTTCAAGGGCTTCGTAAAGAAGGCCGAGGGCTCTTTTCGATGTTCTGTAACCATCTTTAAAAATGCTTTCAACCTGTTTCTTGTTAAAATCATTGCTCAGGTCACTTTCGCTGGCTTCACGGAGTTCAGAGGTTGATTCATCAAATTTAGATTTTGCCCGCTCAAACTTTTCCTGCAGATCCAGGGTACGGTAAACGGTATCAACAGCCAGCCAGGTGAGATTTTCAAAGGGTTCGCTTTTAAATGTAAATTTATTTTTTTGCCAGGGATACCGAATGGTGGTTTTCAGGTGAGGGTAATAGGCAGCGGCTTTGTCCATAGGGCCAGAACTGACTCCGTTCCGAAATCCCGAGGCGTCTTGATCATCTTTTCTTACATCGAAAATACCAAACCGGTTCACCTGATCATCACAATGGAGCAGAACATCGTTGCAGAGAACATAGTGATTTTCATCAGAGAGCCTGATCGCTTCTGGAATCACAATAAGTGTGATCTCTTGATTTTTGATGATGGAGTCGAGCCCATCTTTTAGCGCATCGTATTCGGGTTCAACGGCATTGCCATCCGAATCTGTATATCCTCCGGTTGAGACAATGTAGCAGGAACCTCCGCCATTGGAAAAAAAGAGATTCAGTGCGTGATGCATCAAAAAAGGGGATTCCTTCTCTTTGAACCGTAGGTTTTCCGGCAGATGTGGTTCTTCTTCCTTAAGGTCTACTTCAAACTCTTGCACAGAAGACCCGCCGAAAAACTTCTCGTAATCCATCATCGAATCGATATGGATCGGTTTATTGAGGAGGGATTCTCCTTCAGCTTCTGTAAGCTCTGTGTAACCGATAAAAGCGGGAATGGCGGTTTCAGATTGTGCAACCGATGCAGGCAGCTTGGAAACTTCTTCGACGTAAACACCCGGTGTTCTGTAATTCATAGTTTTAAAATTGGTTTTGGATCATTGGTTTCATCATCAAATGTTTGACTCAGGATTCCATCATTTTATGAGAAAAGCGCAAAATGATAAATTCAGCCGGCCGCACCACTGCCATCCCGATTTCCACAATCATCTGTCCTTCGAGGATTTGCTCGGCAGACATTGTTTCGCCCAGTCCCACTTTCACAAAAAACGCTTCTTCAGGTTTGGCTCCCATCAGTGCCCCTGATCTCCAGAGCGTGGTGAGATAGTTCTCAAGCATAGCTTTCACTTTCATCCAGGTATCGGCGTTGTTGGGTTCAAAAACAAACCGTTCCGAAGCATTTTTTGCCGACTCTTCCACCATATTGAAGAAACGGCGCACAGGCACATACCGCCACTCATTGTCGTTTCCGGCCAGTGTTCGCGCGCCCCAAACCAGTACGCCTTTGCCCTTGAAACTGCGAATAGCGTTGATCGATTTACCCGACTGGGTTACATTCAGGTCTTTTTGATCATTGTCATCAATCTTTACTTCGGGAGCAGACACACGATTCAGTGATACGTTTGCCGGAGCTTTCCAGACGCCTCTTGAGTTATCAACCCGTGCATATACACCGGCAATGGCACCACTTGGCGGCAGGATTAACCTGACGGAATCGATCTTTTTTTTGATTTGGTTGTATTTATCCCTGTAGTTGCCGTTCTCAGCGTGGAAGAGTGATTCTTTCGACTTGTCATCATCGGCCCGGATCGTTTCATCGGAATGGCGCAATACCTTCACATCTCCATTTCCTTCTACCTCCACGCTAATCTGATCTTCGTTGTATTGATGGGACATTGTGGTTTTAAGGTTGGGATAGTAAGCTGCTCCAAACATCAGATCGTTCGATCCGATTCCGTCCCTGAACTCTTCGGCAGATTTTCTGATCGGGTTCGTATCCCCTGCCACATGTTTCACATCGCAGATCAAAAAGCGGTCTTTCCGGTCGGCGCACTGTGTTAGGGCGTCTTTGTAGAGTTCATAGGGATCTTCATACCCGTCGGGAAACAGAATAAGAGTGGGTTCATCCTCTTTATTCAGTAATTTCAGGCCGGCATTCAGCTTGTCGTGATCAATTTCACCGTTGTAATTTCCGACTGAAATGATGTAGCAGTCTCCGCCGCCGTTAGCAAAAAACATTTCCAGGGTGTAATAGAGGCGGTATTTAGGAGTGGAAGGAATCACAGGTGATTCAATCGAATTATTATTTTTAATTTCGAACTTGCCGATTTCATTATCGGGACCGCCAAACAGATTTCGGTATTCCACCATCGAACTGATTCGGGTCGGCTCGTCCGGCCCTTTTTTAGTATAACCGATAAATGCGGGAATTGCGGTCTCTACCTGTGCGACAGATGGCGGGAAGGAGGGGATCTCTTCGATGTAAACCCCTGGTGTTCTGTAATTTGACATAGTTAAACTCCGTTTTCCAGTTTTTCTTTAAGATGCTTTTTCATCTCTTCGGGTGTTGAAAAGTTCTCATGCTGTGTTTCAATATTTTTAATTGCAGTTCCTTCAGCAGGTTCATCCTGTTCGAGCTTCAGCAGTCTTACTCTGTAAAAAAGTGCGGGATAGTGTATTCCACCTGAAATGCTCCAGACGTGATTGAGCTGTTCAAGTGTAAGTGTTTCCAGATCCACGATTAATTTTCCGATCGGTTCCGGAAGGGATGTTTCTGAATCAATTCCCGGATTAAACCATTTTTTTTTATGGAAAAAATTGGCAGCTTCGGACAGTCTCTGTAGTGAGGTTCCGTAATCGTTAAAATCGAAAACAAAAACAATCCGGAGATTTAAAGAGAGCGGAGGAGCCTGCCTGTACAGAATTTTATCTTCTAAAGTTTTACCCTGTACAAAATGGTGTGGAGAATTTTTCAGGGTGGATTCCTCTTCTACATTCAGAAGCGAAACTACAATGCCATCTGCCCCATTATTATCCTGCAGAACCTGAAGGGTGTCGACAGAAATGACATTTTCATCCAGCTCCAAAGCACTCTTGAGTGAGTCTGCCAAAAATTCCATTGCTGTTTCAATCATGGTTTTGCCTCAGGTTGACCGGATTCTCTTGTTCGCCGGCCTCCAAAGATTTATCGGATTTACTAAAATGTTATTTGCAGACCGGATGGTATCTGAGTATTTGTATTAATCCGGTTTTTTTCACTACCTAATTTTACTACCGAATTTTTCAACTTTCTCCTCTAATTGATTCTGAGGCATGCATTTCAGATCGGTAGGGGAACAGTTCAGGTGGTAGTTTATAAATTTATTGAGAGCAATTTCATCCGGGATGCCGTATTTACGGGCAACTTCGAAATTGGTTTTTGTCTCGTTTCTCAGATCTTTTGAAATATTTTTCAACCGCACATATTTCAGGTAGGTTTGAGGCCGGATTGAATAGTGTCGTAAAAATTGACGGGCAAACTTCTTCGGGCATTCAAATCCAACTAAACGTGCCCATTCAGCCACCCGGGCTGTGTTTTCAAGATTTTGCTGTAAAATATCTAAAGACGATGAAATTCTGGATTTATCTCTCACTTTTTCCTCCTAATCATATTGATACTTTCAGTTAGTTTATTTGAACAGTCACAAGGCAGCAGATCCCCTGAGTTGTAAAAGGTGTATTGTAGCAGAACCCCAACCCTAAATGAAACTGTATTAATTTAAAAATGATTTTAAACAGTAAATGTTACGTTTTTTTTAAGAAGAACTAATTTTTGGGTTAACCGGAAACTTTGTGGATAAAAAGAAGAGGTTGTTTGTTCAGCAGCAAGTTACATGTTCAATATAATTCAGCAGGTAAAATTCTCTTCAAAGAGAGTAGCTAAATGTTGAAGTTTTTCGAACTAGTATTCTTCAATTCTTTGGAAAATCAGAACTCAAACCAGAAATTTTCTGCAGAACCTCTTTTTTTAAAAACTTTGTGGATTGACTTCTTATTATCTTTTTACCTTGTATATAGTTTTTTTTAGCAAATCATCAATCTGATTTTTGTTGTTAGAACTCTATTAATTTTCATTATTCAATGATCAAACGCGTCCGAAGAAAAGCGGAAGAACTTCACATTCCCACAATAAAGAAGCATATTTTTATCTGTGCCGATCAATCAAAACCGAAGTGCTGTCAGATTGAAACCGGATTGGAGTCATGGAATTATCTAAAAAAACGCCTGCGTGAACTGGAGCTCGATACCGAAGGCGGTGTTTTCAGGACAAAAGCCAACTGTCTGAGGGTTTGCAAACGAGGGCCAATTGCGGTAGTGTATCCGGATGGAGTTTGGTATCACTCCTGTACACCCGATGTTTTGGAGCGAATTATCCAGGAACATCTTATTGGAGGCAATCCGGTGTTGGAGTATATTTTTGCAGTCAATCCGTTAGAGCCAGCAGATGGTATTGAAACAGAATAAAGAAGTTATCATCGGCTGAGTACATTTGTGGTCATCAAAACGAATAAGGCACTATTCTTAAGTCAACTCTAAATTGTCGGGATAAACCGTAAAACCGAGAAACAGATAAACTAAAAAATTATGATTCGATTTTTTAAACGGTGGCTCCCTGCCCGAGACGAAGTGAAAAAACCTAAAAAAGCTGCCAAACAGGCTATCGCGATGCTTCGCAGAGAATATGAGGGGAAACCGTTTGATGTGAGACATGCTGATCCCGATCCAATTGTGCAATTTGAAGTCTGGTTTAAAACGGCAGTGAAATTGATTGAAAACGACCCGAATGCGATGACTCTCTGCACGGCCGATGAAAACGGATTTCCCACATCTCGAACTGTGCTGTTAAAAGAATTTGATCATAACGGATTTGTTTTTTATACCAATTACAAAAGCCGAAAGAGTTCTCACATCGATAAGAATCCAAACGTTTCCATTACTTTTTTCTGGCCTGATTTGATGAGGCAGATTCATATTGAAGGGAAGGCTGAAAAAACTTCAGCGGCTCAGTCCGATGCCTATTTTAAAACCCGGCCCGATGGCAGCAAGCTGGGGGCCTGGGCTTCGGAGCAGAGCCGTGAGGTCTCTTCGCGTGAGGAGCTGGAAAAACAGTTACAGCAGATGGAAAAGAAATTTAAAGGCGGTGAAATTCCCCGTCCGCCGCACTGGGGTGGTTTCTGTGTTGTCCCCCGCCGACTGGAGTTTTGGCAGGGAAGGCTAAACAGGCTCCATGATCGTATTTGCTACATCAAAGAGAATGAAAACTGGCACATTAAACGGCTTTCTCCCTGAGCAGCTCTATCCCGTATTTCGTTTCACAGGAATCGCCCGTGTGCTGTGTTGTCTCGGAAATGGCTTGCTCAACGTGGCTGTCCAAAAAGACAAAATTATCTAAAACCTACCTAAAATTTTTAGGTTCTAAGATCTTGATACTCACTTTTTGGACAGCCTAAATGCCCAAAATTCAGGACTTGTAATTTTTATTCACTTATGATTGCTTTTAGCGGGATCTGAAAGCTGTATTTGGTGCCGTTTTCGCTGGTTTCGATATCAAGGCTGCCGTTCATCTGTTCAGTAAAACTTTCGACCAGAATCATACCCAGAGAGTTACTCTTTTTTATATCGATATCTTCTGGTATTCCACAGCCATTATCGGTGATACTTAGAAATATCTTTTTATTTTTTATTTTCGTAAAGATGCCGATAGCTCCTTCATCCTGATCATTAAAGGCATGTTTATGAGCGTTAATCAGTATTTCACTGATCATCAGCCCCAGTGGAATTGCCTTTGCCATATCGAGGTGCAGGTCTTCAAGATTGTAGTTCAGTACTGTGTTTTTGGAGGTGTCTTTGAACGAATCGTGAGTTACCCGCGCGATGTGCTCGATATACTCTCTGAGGCTGATTTTTGAAAAATCCTTGTTGTTATAAAGCGCCTCGTGAGCTAACGACATGGTGCGAATTCTTGACTTCGACACCTTCAGCAAATCAGAAATCACAGGGTCCTGACTCATGGTTTCCTGCAGCTCAAGCAATCCGTGAACTTGTGCAAGATTGTTTTTTACCCTGTGCTGTATCTCTTCAAACAAAATGTCCTTTTCCCTGAGTGACTGTTCAAGTTTTTTCTTGTTTTCTGCCAGGTCTCTTGTTCGTTCTTCTACCTGCTCTCTGAGTGTAAAATTCCAGTTATTGAGTAGATAAATTGCCGTATAGCCAGTTACAAATATAATACCGATTGATGTCCATGTAATAATTTCGAAGGCTTCAAGAGACCCCATCACATCTGAGCTGGCGATCATGCCTTGTCCGGCTGCAATTTCCTTTACATTCAGTCGGCCCAGCCAGTAACCGGAAAAAATAAAGAGGCCGAGTGTAAGTGTAATGCAAATTACGGCACCATAAATCCAGTTGATGGAGACATCTTTCTGTTCAGGGAGATCGAAGAACTTACGTTTTTTCTCTTCGATGATTGGTGAAAAAAGATACAAGGATGGTCCTGCTATCAGTAAGGTCTGAAAAAAAACTCCGGTCCACCAGCTCTTCCATACTACCATTGTGTCGTAAGCTGAAAGCTGATGAGAAAAGCTCCAGATGAACGATCCCATCGAACTGGCAAGGGCTGCCAGGAATGCTACCACAACGAACATCGTAAAGCTTTTTAAACTCCGCAGGTTGTATGGGATTTTTGTGCTGTGATAGGCCAATGCAATAAAACCAAGGCCTAAAACAAAAGAAACCCCGATCAGCAATGACCATAACACAGGAATACCTGAAATATATGCAACAATAAAACTGCACAGATAAACGGGTATGAATCCCCATTCAAATCCAAACCACAGCAGTAATAGAATACCTGCAATTAGCGCAGGATTCAGAACGAAAAAATTGATTAGCTGAACACGGCTTTCGGTGATTTCAAACCAATTTTTGTACATCAGGTCGGCCGTGAGAAAAAGGATCAGGGCGATCAAAAGGGTCCAGAACAGCAAAGGTAAAAGAATCTTGCTGCTGGAAAATTTATAGTTCGATAATAGAAAATCCAGCGAAACAGGATTCCATTCATAATCCTTTCTGACCTCTTGAGAGCTCATATTTTTCTTAAAGGATATTGCCATTTAAGGGTTAGCTATTTGATAGATTGTACAGGTAAGAACCTTGAGCCTTATCAGATGAAAAATGTGTTTTGATAAAGCCCTAAGTTTTGCTTGAGCACTGGGTACAGTAGATTTTTAAGATGATTAAGTTCTGTAGTGTTTGTTTATTACAGAATTAAGATGTTGCAAAGTTTTTTTGTTACAACCCGGTAAAAAAAAAGCCGAAAAAAATATGCCAGTTTATTGGGAGTATTGAAGTATTATTTTGTTGTCAAAGATAAAACAACGGGTAATTCACCGGACGGGATTCTCGAAAAATAAACCAATTAAAAGGCTATGGATGACCCCGGATCGACTCATTCGATGATTTTCCACACTTTTAAAGATGAAACCCTGGTAGATTCAATAACTGGATGTTGAATTTATCAGATATCATCAGTAACAGATCAGCAGCTATCTGCATATCAGCAGGGTTGCTGTCTTTACTTTAGATGATGATAGTTCATACGATCACAGTTTGGAATGTTTTAACACATACCAATATAGTACTTCCTAAAATATAGCTGATTTGTATTTAGTGTCTTTAAGAAAACACCTTCTTTTTAAGAAAAATCCAAATTTTTTCTGTCGATTTTCAGTGTGGATATATAGCGATGGATGTTTTTGGTCTGCAATCAGAGCTGATGGTTGAGAACTGGCCCTGGCAAGGTGAATTTTTGTGCGTTTTTTGCGGGTTCCAAACGCACCTCTCCCACGAGAAAATGTGGATATGTGGATAACTTGGTGGATACTGACAGATTACGCCGCTTTTTTGCGCCGAAGCTCCTTCGCCCGGCGTTGCCGCAACAATTCCCGCCCGATTTTGTGCAGGTTGTAGGCAGTGATGGCCAAGCCCACGTAACGGGTGAAGTTGGGCTGGGTGCGATCCGGGCAGCGGTCCAGCCCGCGATGCTCCAATTCGTTAATGTTCGACTCCACAGCGCTGTGTTTGTTTTTGAGTGTTTTGAAGGCCGGGGCCGACTCAAGTTCTTTTTCACTCTGGCTGCGCCTGCCTTTCTTGGGCATGATCACCTGCGGAATCCAACTCTCCAACTGCGCTTTATCGGCCATATCGGAGAACCCCTTGTCCACACTCAGGCTTTGTATGGTGTACTTTTGCTTCAGCCGCCCGGCAATTCCCAGGGTCAACTCATTGTCGGACTGCCGCTCGGCGATCTGCCAGTCGACCATCAGGTGGTATTGATCGCTGGTAACCACCAGGGACTTGCCAAATTCTACACTGGGATTGCGTTTGCCTTTTTTGATGAGCTCGGTCCAGGGCAGGAAAATCGAGAACACCTTTTCCGAATGAGGGATCTTCTCGCCTTTGATCAGCCGGCGATCCACCAGGTCGATGTGCTTGAGGAGCATCTGATGGTAATAGTCGAGCTGCACGAACCGGGCCATATCGACTACACTTTCGCCAGGAGCTTCCTTCAGTGCATTGCACACTTTGCCCTGTAAGGTCCGGGCTTTGCCCAGGTAGGCGTCCACTGCGGCTTTAACCCGACAGGCTTTGTTGGCCCCGCCGCCCGCACTCGCTTTGCCCACCGCTCGCATCAGCCCCTTCAGGCTGCGCTTCCAGCTTTGGCTCTTGCGCCAACCGGTAATGGGCAGTTTCCCGGCAATATCAATGCACTTACGGGCACTGTCCCACAGCAAGTTGTAATCGGTGGGGAAATGCACATCGGTCTCCACCACAAAACTATCGGTCTTTAAGCGCAAAGCAACCGGTTCTTTTTTTTTAAACACCTGGTGGCCCACCTGCACAATCACATCATTGATCTCCCGTAGCAGCGCCTCATCGAGCAACCCTACATTGTCATAGATATTCTGGTACTCATACTGTTTACCAGTAGAAAAATCGGTGGGCAAAACCCCTAAAATCCCCCGTAACAGGTTGTCGTAATTGGCACGATAGTGCAGCTCATCGTAGGACAGGTCCAGGCACAGGCGTACCTGGCCCAGTACAAAAATCTCCCACAGGCTCATTCCACGGCGACCCGTTCGCTTCTTGCCGGCGGAGACCTTTTTCGAGAGCAGATCAAATATTTTCTGATTCCATTCCGGGTGGGTGTAGATATATTGGAGCGCCTGCATCAGGGCGGTCATGTGAGCACGGGTTTTGGCAGGAATTTCTACCTGGTCTATCGGGGTGCAGCCCAAGCTCATTTGGGCCTCGAATCGTTTGCGCATAATGAAAAAAACAGATGGTTTTTTGTTCGAATCTCAACCTTGGAAGTCGCCTGTAAAGCACCAGGGGGCAGGTTGGATAAATATACCCGTTTCGATTCAAACTTGCCCAAGGTCTAAAAACCTTGCCAACTATTTCTAAATCCCTATTTTATCGTTTTCTTACAGACACTACATAGGTACTCATCACAACACCGGTGGCCGAAATCTGTGAGCGGACCAGACGGAGTGAGGATGATTTCGCAGTTTCGCTGAATAGTCGCTTACCCCGGCCAAGCACCACAGGGAACATCCAAACGTTGTACTCGTCGATCAATGAGGCAGCCTGTAGTGTTTGAATCAAATTGCTGCTGCCAATCATCTGCAGGTCGGGGCCGGGCTGGTCCTTTAGAGCGATGATCGCCGACACGACATTGCCGCGGAGCAGAGTCGAGTTATTCCAATGGAGCTTCGTCAGTGTGCGTGAAGCCACATACTTTTTCGCTGCATTGAGTGTGATGGCTACCGGGTGGTCATCCGGCTGGTATGGCCAGTATGCTTCGAATATCTCATAAGTCCTTCGCCCAAGCACCAGTTCGCGGTTCTTGCCATCGAAACCTGATGCAGAGATGTCCATGCTTTCGTCCATATAATTGAACATCCAGCCACCAAAGGAAAATTTTCCAGTGTGATCTTCTTCAGGTCCACCGGGTGCTTGCATGATACCGTCAAGTGACACAAATGCAGATGTGATGAGCTTTCTCATGGCTTCATTTCCCGTTGTAAAACACGTTCCACTTATGCCCATCGGGGTCGGTAAATCCGCATCCGTACCACGGACTCTGCAATTCTGCCGGTTTTGCAAACACGGTACCCCCGGCTTTTTCTGCCTGGTCTGCCCAGGTGTCTACTTCCATGCGGCTGTTTGCTCCAATCGTGTACATGATTTCACTTCCTTTGCTGAGATCGGCTGCATTACCCACGGAAGCTTCTTTAAACATATCCTCCCGAAAAAAGTGAATGATCAAGTCATCCCTGCCGGCAAAGAAACTGACTAAATGTCCGCTCTTGTGATCGCCATTTAACTTGAAACCAAGGCTCTCATAAAATTTTCGTGTACGTTTAACGTCTTTGACAGGCAGGTTTGCCCATACCTGTCGGTTGCGGATGAATTGTTCTGTCTTACTCATTTTTTGCTGTTTTTATGTTGTGATCGGTTTGTTTTAAGGTTCATTTTTTAGGGGTACATCAATCAGGGTTTATTATCTCTGCCGAAAGTTTATCCATATGTTGGTTTTTGAGGCCATCCCTCGGGCGAATCCTCCCAGTCCTCCTGGCGTCCGTAGGGAGTGAGATCCAGGTAGTTGTAATGAGTCCCCAGAAGTTCTGTACCACATGCGTACGCTGAATAAACATGGCATACAGTGTCCTCATCCCGAAGAAATACACTCTTGCCTGCAACATCGCCCTCGTAATCACCGAGCCAGCCGGCATCGGCAGCCTTCGCCTTGCTGCTTTCACCGAATCCAAAAAACGGGTGGCTTCTTTCTCTTTTTCGAGAAGGGCTTTTCGTTCGGTAAGCCATTGTTGCCGGGTTACAATTTTGGGTGAGGTGATGGTTTGTTGTGCCATTATAAACTGCTGTTATTTGTGGTTAAAATCGTCAGTTATGTTATCAGGCATCATTTTGTTCTTGGTCCTTTCGCCAGAGTATAACATGGGTGGTATTCTCCGAAGCCACAAACCGGTCGCACTTGTATCCCAGGGTTCGCAAGTCGATACCATCAAACAGCCGCTCACCTGTACCCATCACGACTGGTGCAATCGCGATGTGAAGCTCATCAATGAGGCCTTCTCGCAGATACTGCTGAATTGTGTTAGGGCCGCCTCCAATGCGGACATCCTTCCCTTTGGCTGCCTCGCGCGCGCGTTCAAGGGCCTCGTGGATGCCGCCAGTGACAAAGTGAAACGTTGTGCCGCCTTCCATTTTGATAGACGGACGCGCATGATGGGTCAGAACGAAAACCGGAACGTGATAGGGAGGATTTTCACCCCACCAGCCTTTCCATTCCATGTCGGGCCAGGGACCGCGAATGGGCCCGAACATATTCCTGCCGAGTATCCATGACCCCACATTTTTAAAACCGCGAGCGATAAAGTCGTCATCGATTCCTGTTGTGCCTTTGTCCTCGCCAAAAACGACTTGCTGCATCGAGCGCGTCTGAAATGCCCAATGGTGCAAATCCGTACCACCAACACCGAGCGGATTATCGATGTCCTGATCGGGGCCGACCCCGTACCCGTCAATTGAAATGGAAAAACTATTTACCCGTATTTTTGTCATCTTCGAACCTCTCTTTGGTTTGTTGGTTATGGTGTATACTTCTGATATGCTCAACAAGCAGAGGTAAGCCTTCTGCAAATACGTGATCGTGGCCGGTCAACTCATGAAGGAATGCACCCGGAAACATCTTTTTGTAAAGCTTTGCGTGTAATAAGGGTACTACAGAATCATCCGTGCAGTGATATATGTGGATCAAATTTTGTTTGAGAAAATGTTTTTGCCTATCTGTTTTCAGAGAAAATTCATTGGCATCCCATCCGCCCGATCCCCACCAGGGCGCTGCAACAAGAAAAAGCCCGGCTGTTATAAATTGGCATTTTCTTTCTGAAAGGTATTTCACAAGCACGGAGCCTCCCAATGAATGGCCGATCAATAAAACATCTCCATTCAGACTGCAGAGCTCCCTGTCGAGCATCATTTTCCACATCTCATAGGTTGGGGCGTCAGGATCCTCAATAACAGGGGCATGGATCTGAAATTCTTCCCCAAGACTTTCTCGTAACCACTGTACAAAATCATAACTTCCCTGCCCGGGTTTTCCCTGAGGACCACCGCAATGTGCAAAAAAAAGTTGTTTTTTCATCTGATTACAGTTTATTATTCGCTGGTTGTGAATGACTACCTTTGTTGCGTTCGTACAACTTTCCGCCCACCCAGGCAAGCGGCAGAGCAAGAGCAGCCAGCGTCCATGCATACCAAACCGGACCCAGGTCACTTGCCACTACGGCACCGATGGAGCTGATGATTAAGCCGACGCCCCCCAGAATGATGGCGTGCTTCATGGGATTTTTTGGTGCCAGTTGCGCCGCCAGGTAACATCCTGCCACGCTGAAAACCGACCGGTATAGCATGACAAAAAGAATCAGACCCGTTGAAACATGCAGATGATCCCATGGAAGAATGCCTGCAATCTTTAGAATTGTATCCACTGCAATGGATGAAACGAGGATTACAAGGAATCCGGCTGTTACTGCCCAAATAGATTTTTTCATAATATGTTTACTTATTATTGATTAATACAGCTATTTTTCTTTGAAACTCAGACCTCTTTCCTTTAATGCTTTCTTCATCACAGGCATGGAAGAAGGCCCAATTCCGTGCAGTGACATTATCTCATTTTCCGTATATCCAGCAAGTTTCTCTACTGATTTGATTCCTTGATTTTCCAGTGCCCGTTTTACAGGTGCACTCAGTTTTCCCAAGAACCCTTCATCCTTAAATGAGAGCCCATTTTCATCTAATGCATTTTTTAAGATTGGCATACTGGCTTTCCCCATTCCGTGAAGGTCAAGTATTTCCTTCTCGGTGTAGCCGGCAAGTTTCTGAATGGTGTCAATTCCGTAATGAAGTAATGTATTTCTTGCGGGGTTACTCAATAGTGCTAAAAAACCTGAAGCTGGTTCTTTCAGTTTTTCACAGGTCGGGCAGGTTGGACAGTCACTGCTTTTGTAATAGGTATGTCCTTTGCTGCAGGTCCTCTTTTGTTTTGCTTGACGTGCCATATCATACTTTCAGTTATTTTTTGGTTCATAGTAAAGCACTACTGCACCACCATTAAAGGTTTTACTCTTTACGAGTTTAAGAATTGATCTGTCGTTTAGATTTTCAAATAACGGTAAACCGCCTCCTGCAACTACAGGATGAATGCAAAGCTGGAATTCATCAATTAAATTAAGTTTCATTAGCTGGATAATTATACTCCTGCTTCCAACTAATATGTCTTTACCCGGATTCTTTTTGAGCTCTAAAACCACTTCTTCAAGATCTTGATTGGCCAATTTTGCACTTTCCCAAGCTACATTTTTCAACGTGCGGGAAAAGACAATTTTCGGTGTTTTGTCCATTACAATAGCAAAGGCGTCCATTGATTTTTCACCTGAAGGGTTTTCTGTCAGAGTTCGCCAAAATTCCATAAGCTGATATGTTATTCTTCCATATAGAACGATGTCTTTGTTATTTAAAAGTTCAGCGTAATGTTGAAGTATTTCATCATCTGGAGTCATTGCTGTATGATCGCAAAACCCGTCAAGTGACATATTGATTGCTGCAATAAGCTTTCTCATTCAATTTTCTGTTGGGTGGTTAAAGTTCATATTACCCCCTGAGCGATATGCCAAATATGGGTTTAGTTGCCATCATAAGCTTTTTGAAGTTTTGCAATTTCAAGCTTCTTCATCGGAAGGAATGCCTGTGTTACCCGGTCCACCTGCTTAGGTGTGCCTTTACTTATCATCTCACCCAATACGCGAGGTACAATCTGCCACGAGACACCATACTTGTCTTTGATCCAGCCACACTGTTCGGCTTCGGGAACGGCAGACAGCTTATCCCAATAGTGATCAATTTCTTCCTGTGTATTGCAATTTACAGCAAGTGAGATCGCTTCATTAAATCTGAAATCGTGTTCTTGTGCGCTGTCCATCGCCGCGAACCAAACTCCTTCCAGCATAACATCGGTAAACATAATGGTACCTTCTTTGTCCGGCTCCCCGCCTGCCGGATATCGGAAGAGCTCACCCCGGCGTGTATCTTTAAATACAGAGAGGTAAAATTCAGTGGCTTCTTCCGCTTTACCGCACACATCACCGGTAAACAGCAGCGATGGGACGATGTCAGGACGTGGTTCACCTTCTGGATCAGTTAGAATGAGTTGCCATGTAACACCAAACTTATCTTTTATCCATCCGTAACGCTTACTAAATGGATACTCCTCCAATGGCATCAATACGGCTCCTCCTTCCGAGAGTTTTCCCCAAAGTTCATCAAGGTTTTCCCGAGCCTGCTTATCACGAGACGGGTCAAAGTTTACCATAAACGAAATGGAGGGATTCAAAGTAAAATGGGGTCCGGCTGATATTGCAATAAATGAATGACCCAGCAGCTCGAACGTAACAGAATCCACATCGCCCGAAGGTGTATTGTGAAGCGTTGTGATGCTGTTAATTTTTGAATTCTTGCCAAAAGCGGATACATAAAACTGAGCGGCTTCTTTCGCCTGCGTATCAAACCATAAGTGAGGGACTATTTTTTGCATGTCTGTTTTCCTTTTTTTGAATGACCTCCAGGGTTTCCAAAACCCCGGAGGCCTGTTTTTTATTTTCTGATTTCATACCGGAACTGCACAAATCCGTTTTTATATGCGGTTGTATCAATAAGACTCAGTTGGGTTTCATTATCCATTTTTCCAAACAGGGGAATCCCATCCCCAAGAAGAACCGGGATTTGTGTGATAGTGATTTTGTCAATCAAACCTGCCTCAAGAAATTGCTGAATGGTCAGCCCCCCATCGATATACAAATTCCGGAATCCTTTCCCGGCCAGTTCTTGCACCACCTTTTCCGGTTCGCCGGAAACAGGAATAACTTTTTGCTCCAATTTACCGGGAATCTCAAGCGGGCGGCTGGTCAGTACCGCAACCGGAGTGCTTACATACGGCCAGGGGTCAAATTCCAGCACTTTTTCGAAAGTGTTGCGACCCATCACCAGGGCATCAATACCAGATATAAACTGCTCGTAGCTCAGCCCGTCGTTACCCATAGGGCCGTAGTCCGGGTTATGAAGCCATTCAATATCTCCGTCAGGCCTGGCAATGAAACCATCCAGACTGGCGGCAATATAAACGGAGCATTTTGTTTTTATCATCTTTCAGGTTTAGTTCTGACAGCTGCGATAAGCATTTCTGTCTGAATCGTCATTTGTTTCTAAAATATTCTTTCTGCTTCTTGTCCAATTTTTCAACAGCTTTGGTCAGCATCGGGCGGGGCATTCCGGCTGCGTGCTTCTCTAAAAAACCGAGCAGGCGCTGTTCATCTCTTTTTCCGGCTTCCCGAATCCAGCTTCCCACTGCTTTTTGGATCAGTACTTCCTCATCATCTGCCAATATTTCCGCGATTTCATAAGTATCATCCAGTTCTCCTTTACGTATAAAAAACCAGGTCGCTACAATAGCAGTGCGCCTTTCCCAGATATTTTCAGACCGGGCCAGTTTGCAGAGAATATCACGCGGTTTATCCTGCAAATATCCTCCCACCACATGCGGGGCACTGCGGTCCACAAAATCCCAGCTATTGATCCGGTCGTGCCGGCTGATATAAAGTTCAAACAGCTCTTTCCGGTGTTCATCAGTTGTGCTTTTACGCCGCGCCTGAAAATCCATAATACTGACCGCTCCCATCCTTGCTTCGTAATACGGGCTGTCCAGCAATTTACTGACCTCATTCAGCGGCATATCGGCAGAGTCTTTCGCCAGATCAAAAATTCGTTTCATCCGAACGCCAATCACCTGGTTATCCGCATCATCCTCCTGAAAGTACCGGCGGATTTTCTTCTTTTCGGCATCTGACTGAAACGATTTAAGCTCGTTTATAAATTCTTTTGCTGTGAGTTTCATCTTGACAAATCCCGTCGTTTTTTACGACAAATCAATATCGATTTCGGCATCATTCCAGTTATGGCTTAGTTCATCATATATTTCAAAATCGAAACGATATCCTCTTTTTTCAAACTTCTGCCAGAGGTTACCTCCATCAATACTGGATTGATTGTTCTTGTTTGTGAAATTTCCAGCCAAAAAGGGAGCTGTAAAAACCTGAAGCCTGCTGCTGATCATCGGCCTGTATTTCAAAATATAAGTGTCCGCTCATAGTCCTGATTTTTCAATTGAAGGTTCAGGTTAAAACAGGTATATCATAAAGCCTATCAAATAGTTAGCATAAATTTAAACGAAGAAATGAAAAATAAAAGGGGGAAAATACGCCAATACTGCGGGTTGATTGCGTCATTCCAGTTTGATAGATTCCGGTATGAAACATATTTCGATTCTCATACCGAATGGCCATACCAGCCTGGTGAATATCGCCGGAACCCATCAGATATTTTCGAGTGTGAACGGAATTGCAGAGAAATTCGGAAAGGGGCCGGTTTTCAATGTTCAGCTTGTGGGTTTGTCGAGAGAGGTACCGCAGGATACGGGGCTATTCACAGTAAACCCCGAGCGGCTGATCGGTGAACTTGAACGAACAGACATTATTGTCATCCCTGCCATCCACGGAGATCCTCAGGATGGTGTAACACGAAACCGTGATTTAATTCCCTGGATGGTTGATCAGTATAAAAATGGTGCCGAATTAGTAAGTTTTTGCATTGGCGCCTATCTGCTGGCTGCAACCGGTCTGCTAAAAGGGAAAAAATGTGCCACTCACTGGGCCCATGCCGGAGCCTTCAGAAAAATGTATCCCGATGTGGATTTGGTTGATGACCGTATCATGACTGCAGAAGACGGAATTTACACCAGCGGCGGAGCTTACTCCTACCTGAACCTGATTCTCTACCTGATTGAAAAATATGCAGGAAGAGAAGCAGCTATTACGGCTGCAAAAATGTTTATGATTGATATCGATAAGGAGAGTCAATCACCATTCATTATTTTTGAGGGGCAAAAAGATCACGGGGACGAGATTGTGCGCGAAGCTCAGCAGATCATTGAGCAGAATTTCCAGGATAGAATGACCGTAGATGAACTTGCTTCCGTTCTGTCTCTAAGCCGCAGGAGTCTGGAACGACGATTTAAGAAAGCTACCTCAAATACTATTGTTGAATATATCCAGCGGGTAAAAATAGAAGCAGCCAAAAACAGCCTGGAAACCACCCGGAAGAATGTGAATGAAGTTATGTATGATGTAGGCTACTTTGATGATAAATCTTTCCGAAATGTATTCAGACGAATTACAGGCCTTTCTCCGATAGAGTATCGAAACAAATATAACAGAGAGAGTGCAGTTTTAAATGGATAGGGTAAACGAAAGAAAGGAAAGTAAAAAGTGGTGAGGTATCAAGTATTGAAAAAATTTAATCTCAATACCTGATACTCAATACTGTTTACTCACTCTGTGCCGCGTACGGGATTCGAACCGCGGAAGCACTGCTTTCGCAATCTCTGATTCAATTTAATAACAGCAAAAAAGCTAATTGACACAGATAGATCTTATCCAAAAATATAACGTACAACGATTGTACCGCGTACGGGATTCGAACCGCAAAAGCACTGCTTTTGCCTTTTGGCTATAATTAGGATGAATGCAAAATCACGCACTTGGAGTTCGTTTTGTGATCTTTGCAAAAGGGGTAAGTGATTGTACCGCGTACGGGATTCGAACCCGTGTTACCGCCGTGAAAGGGCGGCGTCCTAAACCCCTAGACGAACGCGGCTTTTGGGTATTCGTTATCGGTTATTTGTTATTCGGGTGTCTGTAATAAAACTACAATCCCGTTCACGAATAACCATTAACAAATAACGATTAACTAAAAATGGGGAGCCCGATGGGAATTCCCCGCAGGGATCCCGATGGGAGAACCCACGGCCTCCGAGGCCGTTTAAGCATAAAATGGGAGCCCGATGGGAATTGAACCCACGGCCTCCAGGGCCACAACCTGGCGCTCTAACCAACTGAGCTACGAGCTCCATTTCAAAAAGCAGTAAGTATGAAGTATCAGGTATTGAGAAATTTAAATCTCAATACCTGATACTCGCTACTCAATACTTCCAACGTACCGCGTACGGGATTCGAACCCGTGTTACCGCCGTGAAAGGGCGGCGTCCTAAACCCCTAGACGAACGCGGCAATTGGTTAATGGTTATCGGTTATTTGTTAATCGGGTGTCTATAAATAAACTACAATCCCGTTTACGAATAACCATTAAACAAATAACAACTCACTAAATCAAAGAGGCGACAGGCGGATTCGAACCGCCGTACGAGGTTTTGCAGACCTCTGCCTAACCACTCGGCCATGTCGCCCGATAGAATATTAAATATCGAAAAAGGTATAACGAATTACGAATGGAAAATACCATTTGTTATCAATACCCTTATCCGGCATTCAGCATTACTGCCTCTGTACGCCCGTCAGGACTTGAACCTGAAACCTACTGCTTAGAAGGCAGTTGCTCTATCCAGTTGAGCTACGGGCGCGACTGAACATTCGAATGCCGTGTATCAAACTTTCAAAAAA
Source organism: Balneolaceae bacterium (assembly GCA_020832285.1). GTDB lineage: Bacteria > Bacteroidota > Rhodothermia > Balneolales > Balneolaceae > Rhodohalobacter. Next base: position 22,030 of record JAFIFB010000016.1, on the reverse strand, counting down.
CTGAGAAGCCCGGCGTTAATACCACCAGGCTGCGACCGGCACTCATCATTCATAAATTGTCGGGAAAACAGGATTTTTCCAACGGTATCCCTTTGGGGGAACCGCGAAAGCACTGCTTTCGCAACTTAAAAACTACCTCACCTTAAAAATAAATCAAATTATGATAAGGAGATTTAAAACCCAATATCATTTAACTGTCGGGGAGACAGGATTTGAACCTGCGACCCTTCGCTCCCAAAGCGAATGCGCTACCGGACTGCGCCACTCCCCGAGTGTAAAAAATATGTCAAAACATCGCTGCCCCCAATAAGGATGATCATCCTCTGGAAAGCCTCAACAATCAATCTTTCAAAAGAATAGAAAGATAAAGGTTTTAAATTCTGGATGCAATTTCAGATTGTGAGAAATTTCAGAAATTCTTTTTTACTTCTTTCCATTGCTCATTTAATAAACCGATAGCATAAGCAGATAATTGTATATAACCGGCAACGGCAGCAAGGGCGGCCACATTTAAACTCTTCTCCCTGAACCACGCAGATGCAAAAAGACAAAGTGCATAAAAGAAATAGAGCAACAGCGGAATCCCGCTCCACGGAAGGCTTGTGAAAAACAACAGTACCGATATCCAAAAGCCAAGAAAAAACAGCAGAGGAAAAAAATGAACCCCTTTCAGTTCATCGGGATAAAATCGCTTGAGGTTGATTCGTGCCCGGCCAAAAAAATGGAGCTGCCAGAAAAACTGCTTTAAATCGGTTCTTCGCTTATGATAAACATACGCATCTTCAATCAGCGCTGTTATAAAACCGTTTTGGATGATTCGGATGCTGAATTCAAGATCCTCTCCCATCCGGGTTATTTTGTACCCCCCTGTCTTTTCAAAAACTTCCCGGCTGATCCCCATATTAAAACTTCGCGGATAAAACTCACCAACGCGTTTCTTTCCTCCTCTGATTCCACCAGTCGTCAGAAAGGAGGTCATACTGAAATTGATCGCTTTCTGAACCGGGGTGAATGACGGATGCGCCCTGTCTGGCCCGCCCCAGCAGTCCACCCGATAAAGTGCGAGATACTGACTAACCCGTTCAAAATAGTGTGACGGGATAATGCAGTCCGAATCAAATACTACAAAATAATCACCCTCAGCCCGTTCAAAACCGTAATTTCGGGAGAAACCCTGCCCGCTGTTCTCCTTATAAAAGTAGCGGATCTTCATTTTCCCGGAAAATTCTTCGGCAACATCTTCACACTTTTTCTCTGATCCATCTTCAATAATCAGCACTTCAAATTTTTTATATGACTGTGCAGCAAGACTTTGCAGTAATTCACGAACCTCATCCGGCCTGTTATAAACCGGAATGATCACCGAATAAAGCATAGATGCAATTCTTTTCAAAATTCTCGTTCTTTAGGGGGACAAGAATATAACAACATTCCAACACCATTTAATGAAGCATCTTTTTCTTTTATTTATTTTCGCACTGGCCTCTCCAAGCCTTTTTTCACAGCAAATTTCCATCTCTCCCGTTCAGGCTCACAACGATCACGACAGCAACACATTCCCCACAAAAAGCGGGTCTCTTACTATATCCAACAACCAATACCTGTTCGGGTCGGCACAGATTATTCAGCCTGCTTCCTGGGCGATCTCGGAACAAAAAAACAAACTTGCGTTTCTCAAGCATAGAGAATTTCTGGACTTGAAGTCGTATAATGAAGAGGGGCATATACTTATAGAAAAGGAGATCGAATTTTTTGATCCTGATGATGAAACCATACAGGTATACCAGTTTAGTGACGGAAGTATTGCCACAAGAGATAATGTGGCGAACTTTACCTTTTTCGACGCCAAGGGGAATCGGGTTTCATCTGTATCGAACTCATCAGATAGCGTGGATGGGGAACAAGCGTCACAACTGGCGACAGACCGCTACGGAAAAACTATTGTACTCTATAATCCGGTCATTGCCTATGGAGACGAAACCGGGTCAAGGGCCAGTTTGATTATTGGTGACTTGCAGCGACAGATCTTTTTCCAGGATCATGAACGTGTGATAGAACGGCTGCATGTACAAAAAGACGGATCGTTCACTACCCTGATCGCTTCAAATGGTACAGAACAGGAAGTATTCGTGCATGACCGGTTCGGAAACGAAATTTTTCGCCATATACCAGAAGATGAATTACGCGGGACCGACCTGACCAATGACGGCCGCTACCTGACCACTTTTACCAGTAACAGAATGCAGGTTTACGACATACTGAGCGGTGAACGCCTTGGCAGTGCCTCCTCCCAAAGTTCTGTTTTATATGCTACTTACCATCCTGATGATGAAGTGATCGTGGCATTTGGCGGATCGTTACAGGGACAGTCTATTTCCAGCCCATCAGTCACAGCCGTTCATTTGACCCGACGCGAACTGGCAAATGAAGATATTTCGATATCACTTTCTGTGCTCAACGCCGATGACATCTCTATTACACGTACAGCACAAAACCAGTACAGAATTACCGGACTGAACCGCCACCTCGATGTGACTCTGCAGTTTTAATCTTCTTTTTTTGCATGTTATTGAGGTGGCGCAGCGTCCCTGGTCTTCGAAGCCTTTGGCGTAGTTGACCCGCTTGTGCCATTCTATTATCCCACTATCTTTACCCGGCCATTCGCCTTCATTGGATAAAATTCTTGTAGCGAATCAGTCCATCCAGCCGTAGAGGAAGTTCAGATTAAAAAATTGAACATCAAACAGAACCTTCTCTATGTTAAAGAACCGATTACTACTCATTTCCCTCTTCATTACTGCATTACTTTTGAAGGGCTGCCTGGACGCATCCGAAAGTGATTACGAACGTCAGGTGCGTATTGCAGATGAATTTCTGGAAACGTACATCTCAGAAAACAATATTGACGCCGAAAAACAGATCAGCGGTGTTTACATCGAAGTTGTATACGAAAATGAAGATGGCATCCAGGTTGTGGAGGATCATGTGGCGGGTATCCTTTACACACTTACCCACCTCGAAGGCGGTCATGTAATTGAAGCTCACAGCGACTCGCTGAATCCGCTCCGGTTCAGCAACAGTTACAATTTCAATCAGCATTCGATCTATCCGCCGGGGCTTAATTACGAAATCGGAAACATGAGAGAGGGCGAAACTTTTCGCTTCTACATCCCCTCCTACCGCGCTTTCGAAGGGTTTAGCCATAAAGATTACTTCGATGCCCACTCCCATTTTATAATTGAGGTGGATCTGATTGAGGTAAAAACCGAGGAAGCGATCTACGAAATGGAGCTCGAAAAGATCCAAAACTACATCGAAGAAAATGCACCGGATGCAGGCTCTTATCCAAACGGTCTGTACCACATTATGACAGAAGAAGGAACAGGTTCCACCCCCGGAACCAGCAGCCAGGTTGAGATTCATTTTACACGCAGCTACCTGGACGGAACAGTCATCGAAACGACAAAAGATGATGAACCGATCCGCGTAATCCTCAATAACAACGAACTGGTACCCGGCTTCGAAACCGGCCTCGGACTGATGAGAGAGGGGGAAACAGCGAAACTGGTCATGCCTTCGAAAATTGCCTTTGGCAAGAGTGTGCAGCTGATTCCACAGGGACTCCGAGATGAACTGGCCGCCTCGGGAGATATCTGGCCGCAAACCAGGCCCTACTCCCCCGTGATCTACGAAGTGGAACTGCTGAGTGTGGATTAACTAAACAAAACCAATGGCTTTATCCTGAATAAATCAAATTTCATTCAGCTGGAAAAAAAAGCTTTCTGTACTTCCCCGGCAGTGTGGGGTGCACTTCCGGCGGCAGAAGTTTCTTCATGATGTTGAAACAATGTGCCCACTGGCTTGTTGTCATGGCTTTGACCGGTTTCTGCGGATGAATTCCGGCATCTGTAAGGATTCGTTTTACCTGATTACGCGTAAACAGATTCCGAAGAGCCGGGGACGCCCGCTGCTGAGGCAGGCTGAGAAAAAAATGCAGAAAAGCGATATAGCCACAGGCCTCATCCGGATGAACCGCCGGATTTGGCCTGCGGTCAATTTTAACCATTGCCGATACCACTTTTGGCGGCGGGCTGAATGATTTTCTGCACACGGAACGAACAATGCTCAGGTCAAACCAGGTATTCCATCCGATGATTCGGGGATTGGACTGAACCGGCTTTGTGAACCGTCTTGCCGCTCCGAGTTCCATCAAAATGACTCCTCCGTCAAAAGTTTCAGAGGGGGAGTCCATCAGCCGACCGAAAATATCTGTAGTGATGGCATAAGGGATATTGGAAACGACTTTAAACGGCTCATCCGGAACCGGAACCTTACGGAAATCACCCTCCAGAATGGTCACGTTTTCCTTTTTTGAGAACAGCTCCTTGAGCATACAAGCAAGCCGGGCATCCTGTTCAATAGCAAGAACACGGGCTGCCTTCCCGGAGAGCGGCAAGGTCAGTGCTCCTTTTCCAGCCCCGATATCGAGCACCAGATCTCTGTTTTTGATTTCAGCGGCTTCAATTAGCTGGTTGATTAGTGAATGATCGCAAAGAAAGTGCTGCCCTGTAAACCGAATCGGTTTTCGGGTATATTTTTTTATTGTCATGGTTCATGATTACTTCAGATGAAATGTTTTATGAAGAGATCTCATCCGTGGCAGAAATGCGGCCACGGTAACCACGACGTACAATTTTGGAATTATCTGCAGATCAAAACAGATTCAAAAAACATTCAATGACAATACCGGCCTGCATAGCCTTAGCATCGACCTGATACAGGAATTCTATCCATCCGGCAGTTTGAATGATCACTAATTATTTCCCGGAGCGGGAAATGGTTTATACGCCGTGGGCCCGGCGTATTTTGTCTACATATCTGAAGTTTGTTAAATCCATACCTTTAAGATACTGTATTTTAGAAGGAAAATTAACTGATTTTTACTGCAGCCTAAACAGAACTAATATAATTTCAGTTGGTTCTGTTTTTCTTCATTTCTTCTTTTGTAAACTCAGTAGTATTGGTAGTTTCGTTTTCAATTGCAGGAAGTTGAATCTTCTCTTTCTGTAATTCAGATGCCTCTGAATTCTGATTTAGTTTTTCAGAAAGCAGCCGTTCTGCCTCCGAAGCGATGCCTGTCAGCTGCTGAAAAACCTCTTTTCTTTTTTGGGCGGTCACTTTTTTCATGTAGGCAAATGAAGCGGAATACGCCAGAATAGCGGCCAGAACGGCCCATGTAATGTTCAGAAATTCTGCAGCCGCGGCTACAGGCAGCACACCCGCAATAAAAGCAACAGGAAAAGAGAGTATAGCAGCTTCCAGTGCTTTTCCATTAAAAAACTGTGACATAAACACCTGTACCAGATAGCCGTTTCCCTGATCGGTGATGGTTACCCTTGCACCTTTCAGGTAACACTCGTGGGTGTTGCCCAGTTTTTTTATCTCATCTGCCTTCCCCCACCAGCCGGGATTGGAACCCATTTGATTCCTAAGAGCCGCAAATACATTTTCAATCCCGTTGTCGTCAGTCCTGCCAGATATCCAGCGCTCTGCCTGAACTTCGGATGAGTCGGTGATCATTCGGCTCCCTCTCATTTCAGTCGATAAACGAACCTGATCGGCCGCCCGCCGCAGCTCTTCCGGATTCATTCCAGTTTCCCGTCCGATCTTCTGAATCTCTTCGAGTGTAAGTCCGGGTTCATCCGTTCCTTCCTTACTTTCCTGCCGGTTCAATGCCAGTTTAAAAATTTCGGTGATTTCCTTCTCGTTATATCGGTACTGTTTTTCCATCAAATATTCATCAGTTTTTGTGAACAGGTGCCGTATACGAGAAAATCATCGTGAAGGTTCATCATAATCGTGTAAAAGGGTACAGGAAACAGCTTTTTGTTGAACCCGTGCGCCCAGAGCATAAAACTCTCATCCGATGGTTTCCTACGGATCCGGACCGTTTCAAGAAGAAGTTCCTGCACAAGATCGTACGCTTCATCCGGGCGTCTGGAATATTTTATGGCAAGCCCACTGAGGGCTGTCATAGGCGGAATGACCGAAACTTTTTCCATCTGTTTTGGGCCCATTATTTTCAGAAAACCGATTATCTTTTCAATTCTTTGAAAAGTATAAAATCCAAATGCTTTTTGTATTGTCCAAAATCTTTATCGATTGTAAAAAGAGGAAATTGTTTCCTGGATGAAACAGCACAAATCAGAAAATCGATATGTGATCCCTGAATTCCTTTGGAGCGACATCGGTTAAAGAATTTTGCTGCAAGAATATAATCATTGGTTTCCATTGGGATATCCCTGAAAGGCTCTAATCGTTTTTTTAATCTATTAAATTGTGTCTGTGATTTGACTCCTGACAACAACTCCTGGCGTATCGGACCAATCATTGCAACCCTTGAATCCTCAATGAGTGAATACAATTGTTCTTTTATTTCATCTGTTTCATCTGTAGAAATAGAATGGCGAAGAGCAACAGACCAGATCGAAGTATCGACCAAAATTTTCATTTCCGGGATCTGTTTGTCTTGTATGAATAGTTTTCGTCATACTCGACCTTGCCAAACAACTCAGCAATTTTCTTCTGTTCCCGCCGCTCAATGTACTCGAGGAGGGCCTGAGTTACCGTCTCTTTTTTGGTTTTATGCTTGCCGGCTTTTTTTGCCCGCATTATAAGAGAATTGTCAATATCTAAATTTGTCGCCACAATGATCACCTCACACATAATTCTACACAGTTAAATGTGTATAATAATATTTTTTTTCGAATAATCTGCAATGGATGTTCATTTTCAATTTAATAAACAATCCAGGGATCAACGATTCCAATCTTAAATTCCGGTTTATCCAACTCCACCGCACGAATGGTTCCTTCCGATATTTCCCGGTCAGTTAACCAGCGGGCTGAATCTCCATTCTGTTTGTATCCCAGGAAAATCTCCCGGTAATGCTCCGGGTACTGTTCCCTCCACTCTTTTTGGCTCAGCTTTTTCGGATGAATCGTTGCACTTCCCCAGAGTTGATAGACTTTTGTTTTGGGGTGGTGTTTAAAAAGAAACTCCTTGACAGCTTCAGAAAACTCCACACCGGATGTATGGATCCAAAGTACGGCTAAATCAATGTAACTATACATATCCGCTGCTTTTATTACAGATTTCATCGCCTTTTCCGTATCCCGATAGTCTTGTGAAAGAGTCAGAATTTTTCCTTTTCTCTTTGGATACTTTGCCCGGATCGCTTCAAGCCGGTCACTATTCCTCGCCATCAGTGACACGATGTGGCCCTGTTCGATAAAGTGCTCAGCCGCACCTTTCAGCATTCCGGTTCCGCCTGCGATAAATATATGTTTCATGAAGTTAACCTGTGCATGATTTATTCCAGAGCCGGTTCATATAATCAGGACTGATTTATGGTTAACATCAGACCGTTTTCGTTTTCCATTTTCCCAGTGTAAACAGCCAAAGTGTAAACAATCCAACCGAAGTTTCTGAAACAAACACACCCCAGAATACACCACTGTGTTCCCATCCCAAAGTAATCGCCAGGTAATAAGAAAGAGGGATCTGTATGAGCCAGAAAAAGACCAGGTTGATTTTTGTCGGTGTCATGGTATCACCCGCTCCGTTAAATGCCTGTACCGATACCATCCACCAGCCGTACACGAAGTAAGAATATGATAGAATCCGGAGCCATTCCCCCCCAATGCGGATCACCTGTTCATCGTCCGTGAACAGGCGCATAAGTGATTCATTAAAAGTGAAATAAATTAGTGAGACGCTCACCATAAAAATCATGTTGTACATCCCGATTCTCCAGACGGATGATTCTGCCCTTTCAGGCCGTTGTGCCCCGAGATTCTGCCCGACCAGCGTAGCTGCCGCATTGCCGAGTCCCCATGCAGGCATCATGGTGAAAAGCATGATTCTGAGAGCAATCGTAGCCCCTGCCACAGCTTCACTGCTTACATCCGCCAGAATACGCATCAGGAAGATCCAGGAAGTCATAGCAACGATATTCTGACCAATTCCACCACCAGAAGTTTTTAGAATTTTTTTGATGACATCACCGGCCCACCTTATTTGATCCCGGCTGATATGAATATGTTTTCCTCCCCTGAAGAGTATCCATAACTGAATCATTACACCTGTACCACGGCCAATCGCAGTTGCTATTGCTGCTCCTTCAATTCCATACGCAGGAATGGGCCCATAACCGAAAATAAGGATCGGATCCAGTATGATATTCAGACCATTTGCAATCCATAACACCCGCATGGCAATGGCAGCATCTCCGGCACCCCGGTAAATCGCGTTAATGACAAAGAGCAGTACGATCACAGCGTTGCTCCCGAGCATCCACTGAGTGTACCGGTAACCGTGTTCTATTGTCCACTCATCGCCGCCCATAAGAGCAAGCAGCTCTTTGGAAAAGAAAATTCCGGCAATTGCAAACGGAAGAGAAATCAGAACTCCCAGCATGATGGCCTGAACAGCCGTTTTTCCGGCTTCTTCCCGATTGTGCTCACCGATTCTCCGGGCAACAATAGCCGTTACTGCTAAAGCCATCCCCATCGCTACGGAGTAGAGCAGGAAGAGATAAGTTTCCGTCAGGCCTACCGTAGCAACGGCCGAGGGGCCCAGTTTACCGACAAAGTAAATATCAACCACTGCAAATGTGGATTCCATTACCAGTTCGAGGATCATCGGGACAGCCAGCAGGAAAATGGCCCTTTTAATCCCGATTTTAGTATAATCTGCTTCCGTACCGCGAATGGCATCTTTCAGTTCCTTCCAGATAGAATTCCGGGCAGAAGCCGGTCTTGGTGTTATTATCTGCTTTTTCGTCATTTTTGGATATTACTAATCCTTCGAATGACAAATAGTGTCATTCAGTAATTTTTATGCCTGCTGGCCGGTATGTATGATTGTTTTCAACTTATCATCCATTCCCGGAACATCCGGCAGGCGAATCAGGAATCGATTTTCAAGTGTTTCCTTCAACTCTTCCACACTATTCAATGTCTGTTTTACCGTTTCTCCATGAAGTGTGTGGATGGAGAGAAGATTACCACGGAGGGCATAGCGGCGTTTCGGGTTGATATCGGAACGGGCCGCAATCAGTCCGGTCACAAAATGAGATTCCGGATGGTTCGACAGGTACCAGTTGGTTACTTCGTAGTCCTCCCTGTAGTGTTCATCCAGGTTAAATCTGTAAAGAGATTTCCATTCATCTTTTATATTCGACTGAAGCGTAAACTCCCCGCCCTTCCGGATCAGTTTATACGGCTCATGAGGTGTCTCCTGCCTGATTCCGGACTCCAGAAGCAAGGGTCCCGTAAGCCCGAGTCCGCCAAATCCCACATCGGCCACGTACTCTTTTCCCTCGGACTCCACGAGTAACAGCATGTGTCCCCTGGGAGTGATTGTGTCCACCGGCGTATTCCAGAGTATCCGCGCTGCAAGGCCTTTCACCCGAAATCCCAGTACATCAAGCACTTCCTTAAACAACAGATTGTGTTCAAAACAATAACCGCCTCGACCGTCACGAACCAGTTTCTGCTGAAGAGATTCTGAATCAAGCGGTACAGGGAGGCCAAGAAACGGATTCAGATTTTCGAACGGAATAGACTGCGGATGAAGCAGGTGCAGCTTTTGTAAAACCGATAATGTTGGTTCGGCCGGGCCACGATAGCCGATCCGTTCGTAGTAGGCATTAAGGTTTGTTGTTGTTTTCATTGTTTTTTTTCTCCATCGCTGTTTTATATTTCAATACCTGGAACAGGACAACTCCGAAAAGAAATCCCAGTATATTTCCGGCAAAAATCCCTTCTGGCAGGGCATCAACCATAACCCCCGCCAGGATCCCGGCCAAAAGAAAAACGCTCATGCTGAGCACAATTGATTTATAGAATGTTCGGTTTGATATTTTCCGGAACATAACATCTCCTTTTTCTCACATCCTTACATCAGTTCATTTCTGGTTATGACGTTGATGCCGGTCTGTGCTTTCGATCTGATTGATAAAATGATAGACCCACTCTTCGATTTCTCTGTCAATTTTCCTGAGAATCCGGATAATCTGAGAAAAAGAGTGGATCTCACTCGAATGATTTTTCCCAATAATACAACTACATCAGGCTGCCTGCTCCTTTTCATTCTCTGCTTTTTTCTTCTGAACCAGTGCATCACTGAACCAGAGAAATTCATCGAGAAACTGCTCGGTCATCTTAACAACCTTGCCGTTCTGAGGTTTAAAAGAATCATCAAAAGCTTTGTGAACATGCGGAACCAGTAATTTCATGGGCATGGGGAATGCACCAACTCCTAATATTACATCCTGAAGCTGACTGGACGCGTTGATTCCCGCCATGCCACCGGCTGAAGTTGCCACAACACCAATTGCTTTTTTATGAAACTCAGGGTAATAATGGTCAATCGCATTTTTGATAGCACCGGAAAAACTGGCCTGGTATTCCGGGGTGACAAAAATCAGCCCATCACTTTCATCCATTTGTTCCCCTATTTTTTTGATTTGGATGGTTTCTTCTGAAGAACCGGTTTCGTAGCCCAAAATGGGAAGCCGTTCTTCGGCAAGGTCAATGAGATTTGTCTCAATTCCTTTTTCCTTCAATTTTGCCGCCACATAGCGTGCCGGCCTGTGAGATTCTCTTCCTTCCCGTACGGATCCTAAAAGAATGGTTACTTTCATTGTATTCGTTATTTTGTGTTCTGTTTTTATGATGAGATTGATTGCTCATTCTGATGTTTCCTCCTTTTGGTTTGGTTGGTTCACAATCCGGTCATAGTTCAATCTCATCAATGTAATCACCTCCTCCACATCCGACTGATCTCGATTGGTACGCGAAGCGAGTTTCGGTGAATCCGAGTTTACCGGGTGCGGCCCAACCCGCCCTTCTTTTCTGAGCTCGGCTCCGATCTCCCTGGGGAAATAGAAATGGGCTGTGCGGACTCCGTGAAGGTGACCGATCTCGCGCCCTCCTGCTATAAAAGCAAATTAGCCGTGATTCCCGGCTGCCAGTCTGATGTAACCTACGTCCCTTCTGAGAATTGCCTGGCCCACTGGCTGATATACCGGCGTTTTATTAACACGGTCCAGATGATTGAAGCCGGAGCCTGATTCTCAATTTCTTTGTTGATAAATCTCTCGGTCATAATCTTATCCTCACTTTTTAGATGTTTATTTAAATTCATCTGCATTCTCCTCGGCCCACTGCCGGAATGTCCGCGGCAGGTGTCCGGTAACTTCCTCAACCACTGGGCTGATGGTGTACGCCTCCGGTGGTGGGTTTTTGGTCCATGAGATCACATAGTCGATCATCTCCTGTTCCAAACCGTGTTCTTCTTTCATCCGCCGCCGCTCCTCTGCTTCAGATCGCTCTTCGAACCGAATCTGTTTCCCGGTTACCCCGGCGATAATCTGCACAGCTTTTGCGGGACTCAGCACCTCCGGCCCGGTTAGCACCAGCTCCTTCCCTGCATGGCTTTTTTGGGTGAGCGCTGCAACCGCAACGGATGCGATATCAGCCGGATGGATATAAGCGGTTCTCCGGTGGCCAAATGCTTCAATTGCCACGTTCTCTTTACGGATAGAATCTTTCCACTCAATTGCATTCGACATAAACTCCTGCGGCTGGAGAATGGTCCACTCCAGGCGGCTCGCCTTTACAGCATCTTCCACCGGACCCGGTACTCCATTCCACAATACGGTTACCCGCTTTACACCAGCCTCTTCAGCCAGGCGGACCAGCTCAGGCGCCGATTCCAGCGGACCAAAACCTTCTCCGTTTATCGTGATAAAATGGACTCCCGTTACCCCTTCAAAGGCAGAAGCTACGGTTTCGGGTTTGTTCAGGTCTCCTGACACTACGTCCACCTCTTCTGGAAAATTCACCTTTTCAGGATTTCGTGTAAGGGCCCCAACGCGACGACCTTTTTTCAGAAGGTCAGTCACAATGTGTCCTCCTATCTGTCCGGTCGCACCGGTTACCAGGTAGAGGTTTGGTTTGTTGTTATTATTTGAGTGATTCATAATGATGTCTATTTGTATTTTTCTGTCAACAAGGATATTCCCCCCTATCAAGGGGGGACAAAGAGGGGTATCACCCTAACAAGGGGAGTACGGCAAAGCCGGGAGGGGTGTACATCCCCCTGTTCGCTCCGCTCACTTCCCCTTTTTTAAGGGGGACTGCCCCTCTAAATCTCCCCTTGATAGGGGAGACTTCTTCATTTTAAAACGTTTTTATACTTCTCCTCTACCGCATCCCAATTCACCACATTCCAGAAAGCGCCGATGTAATCCGGCCTTCGGTTCTGGTAGTTCAGGTAGTAGGCGTGCTCCCACACATCCAGTCCGAGGATGGGCGTTCCCTGTACATCAGCTACATCCATGAGCGGATTGTCCTGATTTGGGGTAGATGTTACCTCAAGCTCCCCATCAGCATTGACAATCAGCCAGGCCCAGCCGGAACCGAACCGTGTTGCCGCAGCATTGGCAAAAGCCTCTTTGAATGCGTCGAATGATCCAAACGCTTTATCGATTGCGGAAGCCAATTCACCTCCCTCTTTAAGGGCGCTTGCAGTGTTCGGACCAATCACTGCCCAAAACAGGCTGTGGTTATAATGTCCGCCCCCGTTGTTGCGCACTGCTTCGGAATGGTTTGAAACCGATGCAAATATCTCTTTGAGAGATTTGTTTTCGAGTTCCGTCCCCTCAATAGCTGCATTGAATTTATCCACATAACCCTGGTGATGTTTGGTGTGATGAATCTCCATCGTTCTTACATCGATAACTGGCTCCAGGGCATCATACGAAAATGAAAGTTTTGGAAGTTGATGTGACATGACTTTGTGATTTTTTTGTTACTGTTTTGTTGATTTGTTGAAAGAACAATGTAAGAATCTGAATTAATAAACAAAATATTCACTTTGTTTATTATTTTTAAATATTCCCTGAATACAACAATCTTAAAGTAAATATTATCAACTATTAGCAAATCGGCATTGATGTTCTTTATTGAAGAGATAGACAAAAAATTTCGGTTTTTCTTGTGGCTCAGCAAAGTCAGGCCCTTGAATCCATCAGAATATCACACCCAAATCAACCTCGCTGAAAAAAATTATTGATCGGCTTAATCCAAAAGAACATTTCACTGTTTTTTTCCGTTGTGGATATAGAAGATTTCAATACTTTCACAGAACCAAATGAGATATCCGGTTTATGTTAACCGCCCTTTTACGGGCCTTTGAAAAGTCGTTCATGTGTCCTCTTTTTTTGAATTTGCGCAGATATACATTTTTCTTGATCGCAGCGGTGATATCTGTAACTGTTGCCTGTTCAGGAACCAAACCTCTTGAAGTTGAAAGAGGCACGGAATACAACGACTCCTATCACAGAGATGAGGACGGACACCCCGAATTACGGCTCACTGCGATGGGCTTTCTAAGTGAAACTGATGTTGGAGTAATCACAGTTACCGCAGATATCGAAAACAGAAGTCTGATCTACCGGCACCTTGACGGTAAAACTTCTGCAGATATTGAAATGGCTATCACTATTGTTGGCAGAGAGGGACTGCGTTACATTGAGACGTATACTGAAACAAAAACTATCGAAAATGAGGTTTACGGCCCTCTCATCTTCGCTAATGTTACACGCTATGAAAAAGATATCGAAGTACCTCCGGGCCGATATGTAGTTTACTTCTCCATTACTGATAAGGCATCTGACAGCGAAACAATACGGGAAGTATATACCACTGTTCCTGATCCCGGAGAAGAGATTGTGGATCTGACTTCGATCCAGCTATTCGCTAAATCACCGGATAAGCCGGAAAAAGAGTTCGAACCGATCACCACTTATAATGTCTCAACCCAAACCGATAGTCTTCGATTTGTTGTACAGGTGGCTAATAATCGCCCCGGTGAACCCCTTCTTTTGCGTTCACGGCTGATTCGTTTTGATTCGGATACAACAACAGCCAGATGGGCCAGTCAGCCCGACTATTCCGTTTCAAGCCTGCCCTACAGAGGTATCGATTACCGGGACGAAGAAAATGTGGAACAAACCCAGCGAATACTTGATCAAACCGGGATCGTGATGATAGAGTTTAACTACGAAAGACCTGAGCGAGGTAATTATCGGTTTGAAGTGGCAGCCGAACGAGCTGACGGGGAAGAAGAAATACTGAGAGGACGAGATTTCAGCGTAAAAGGAGAAAACTTTCCCCGCGTTGAAAGTCCAAGAGAACTGGCCGAACCCCTTGTTTATCTTATGAACGAACGGGAGTACGAAAAAATGATGGCTATCGAAGATCCCGATAAATTAAAAGAAGCTGTAGACCGTTTCTGGCTGGAAAATGTTGGCAGTATGAACAGGGCCAAAGAAGTTATTTCCCGTTATTATGAACGCGTGGAAGAAGCCAATAGGCAGTTTACCAATTTTAAGGAAGGCTGGAAAACCGATCGCGGAATGATCTATATTCTGTTTGGCCCACCCGTTAGAATTCAGAGATATCTGAATGCTCAGCACTGGCTTGGTTCTGCAGAAACAAGAGACAGGCGCTACAACTTCATGTTCAGGCGAACCCGAATACCGAGTGACCATTACCCATTTGACAATTACATTCTCCAGAGAAACCAGGCATACCACACCTACCAATATCAGCAGGTACAGCTATGGCTGACCGGAAGAATACTGAATGCCACGATGTAAAATTATTAATCCACCTGCCCAGCTTAAAGATTTCGTTTCGTTTACCGAATTCTTAAATTCATTAAATAAACCAAGCAATTATTTCATATAATTATGAAAACCACCCTCCCGGATAACGAAAAGGCGCTCTGGATCCTTAAAAAAAAAGGACCACAGTCCGTTGCAGAAATTGCCGGTGAGCTGGATGTAACCACCGAGGGTGCCCGCTTTCACTTGCTGAAACTGGAAAAAGAAGGGCTGGTACAGTCACGCAGTGTATCGAAAGGACGCGGTAGGCCTAAACAGATCTGGTCACTCACTGATGAAGGAAACACACGTTTCCCTGATACACATGCCAACCTTACTGCCAATCTTCTCGGCCTGATGCAGGAAACCCTGGGAGAACAAGCAGTGGATAAAGTGATTAGCCGACATGAGGAAAAAATGCTCGCTCGCTACCGGCAAGAGATCGATATGAATGCCGCTCTTGAGAATAGAATTTCAAAACTTGCTGACATCCGCACACGTGAGGGCTACATGGCGGAATATGAAAAAGCTGATGAAGGCTTTCTGTTTATAGAAAATCACTGCCCAATATGTGTGGCTGCAACAGCCTGCCAGGGATTTTGCCGCGCAGAGCTGAACACCTTCCGGGCAATCCTGGGTGATGATGTAGAGGTAGAACGCACCGAACATATTGTTAAGGGACAGCGCAGATGTGCGTATCGCATTAAAGAATAACCTCCAGATTTTTACAGGCTTTCTGTATAGCTCTGATTAGCCCAATACATTAAACCAACAATTATTTCACTTTCTGACCCATAATATTTATGACCGGAGACCTTGGAAAATGGCTGATCGGCATTGGTCTGATTATCGTAATGGCCGGAGTTGTTCTCTGGCTTTTTGCCGACCGACTGGGATGGCTGGGACAATTACCCGGCGATATCCGCGTGGAACGGGAAAATGTGCGATTCTATTTTCCCATTTCTACCATGATTATTATCAGTATTGTGCTGAGCCTTCTTCTCACTTTCTTGGCCCGGATTTTTGGCCGATAAAGAAGCTATGACTCAGTTTTGAAACACAGTTTAATCAAAATTCAGACGCCGTTATGTGTCAGAATCCTCTTCTTTCTGAAAATATACCTCAGTACACTGGCATGAGTTGCATTCAATAGGTCCCGTTTTTAATCACCCGGAGGTGAAAATATCTCAACCTCATTTTCAACAGCAGGCAAGCTTTGCAGGTATGTGAAGATTGCTTCAAGTTCTTCTTCATCCATGCCTGCATACATCACCCAGGGCATAACAGTTTGAAACTCGCCGGGCTCCACCTCTCTTGCTGAATATGTAGTGTCATAATAAGCTTTGAATCGGGCTACAAACTGATCTTTCGTCAAATTACCAATGCCGGATTCATGAGGTGTAAGGTTGGGAGCTCGCACCACCGAACCATCGGGAAACCTGTATTCGTTGCCTCCTGCAAACGGTTCACCTACAAATTCTCCCCTCTCCATCCGGGTATGACAATCGGTACAGGCAGAGGCAGTTGTGAGGTACCTTCCGTATTCAACAATATCATCCGATGGCGGCCGGGGCTGCAAATTTGCTTCCATCGGCATAGTGTTGATCAAAAAGTTTACAGGAAAATCAGGCTTTGATGGTTCAAGATCATTTTCAATCGGTTCGATACTTCTCAGGTAAGCAATCACCGCACGAATATCTACCTCATCAAGCTGAGAATAAAGTGGATACGGCATGATTGGAAAAAGAGCTGAGCCATCTTTGGACAGACCCGAAACAATTGCCCTGAAAATTTCCCCATCAGTCCAGTCATTCAAAGCGGCTGGTGTGATGTTGGGCGAAACAAACCTGCCGGGCAATCCCATGCTTTGGTCAAACACCTCACCTCCGGCTCCTAATGTCCCCGGAGTTGGCGGGCCGGAGAACTGACTAAAATCTCGTACTGCATGGCAATCCATACACATCATTACGTGATGCGCAAGATGTCTGCCATGGTCAATTTTTTCATCGGTAAGCTCGACCTGAATTTCGGGGGGAGGTCCAACATCCGGAAGAAAAAATGTGAGATACGTTAAAGCCAAAACAACCAACAGTAACAAAACACCCAAAATATAGATGAGATACCGAAATAGCTTTTTCATCCTTCAACTCTTTTTGTATTCCCGTTAAATCATTTTTTTTAAATAAAAGTACAGCTTTGCAACAATTTGAAAAATCTTCACTATACCCCAAACTCATTGCAACGCAAAGCACTGAATATTTGAAATCTAATTATAAAATTTAACATGAAGTCCTGCAAACACTTTTATCATTTTTAAATCTTTGAAAAACACTGCCTGCAAACAAACTCCAAACTTTGCCTGGTGAATAGAATAAAAGTCCTTAACTATCACGATTATCAGATAAATTTTTCAAGAATTCTATTATTTATTCATTCCGCACAAGTACGAGAGTTCATTATTTAACCCTTGAACTGAAGTGAAACTTATTTCTGATTACTACAGATTTGCCATGGGGACCCACCCTGGTAATTTGAGATATCGTAGCTGATTATTGAAATAAACATGATGTTTAGAACTCAAAATTAAAGGTTTCCTTCACTTTAAAGAGATATTGGCTCCAGAAGCAGAGGCACTTAAAAATTTATTTGCGTAACCAAACAGTTACATTTATATTTGTAACCAATCAGTTACATAAAATAAAGCTCCATCATGCCACAGGATATCTATCAGGCCATTGCCGACCCTACCCGACGCGAAATCATCGACCTGCTCGCACACCAAACCATGCCCGTGAACGATGTGGCCAAACGGTTCGAGATCAGCCGTCCGGCTGTTTCCAAACATATTAAAATCCTGAATGAGTGCGGATTGGTGGTGATCCAAAAAAAGGGGCGCAAACGATTCTGCCGGGCCGATACACGAAAACTCCGGGAAATTGCAGAGTGGGCTAACCGCTACCGTAAATTCTGGAATGAAAAATTGGATGCCCTGGAAGCCATGCTGGAAGAGGAGGAGAACTAATTTAAACTTAAGCCGCATTTCTCACCAAGAAATTTGCTTGTGAACAAGGCGGATTAAAACAAATGAAATATGAAGAACAAGGAAACCGGAATCATCACTACTGTAAATAATCGTGCTACTATCACCTTCGAACGCCGCCTGCCCCACCCCGCTGAAAAGGTATGGGCGGCCATTACAGAACCGGAACAGCGGATCAAATGGTTCGGGCAAACATCTATCGAGGCGAAAAAGGGTGGCCGTATTGAAACCATGCCCGAAGGCCCACCTGCACCGCCTGAAGTGCGCAGAAGCAGCGGTATCATCACGGAATGGGATCCGCCCCGGCTGTTTGAATATGAAGAAGAAGCGACCACGATCGGAAAAAGCATCGTCCGGTTTGAGCTGGAATCCGACGGAGACGAAACCATGCTTCGAGTGATCAACAGAGGCCTGAAGATTTCCGACGCCAGAGGATATGCTCCGGGATGGCACGCATTCCTCGACCGCTTCGAAGCGCACCTCAACGGCAAATCCCTGCCAGAATGGTCAAAAAGGTATGCCGGAGTTCAATCCATATATGCCGGATAAAACCACAAACTCAAATAAACAGCAAATGGACTCACAAAAAACAGTAATTGTAAAAGCAGGTATGCTGATCCGCAAACCGGTGAATGAAGTTTTCGAGGCTATGGTAAACCCGGAGATCACATCAAAATTCTGGTTCACACGAAGCAGTGGCCGGGTAGAAGCAGGTAAATCCATCGAATGGGAATGGGGCCAGTTCGGCTTGAAAGACACTGTGAACATTCTTGAGGTGAAACCAAATAAGCTAATCACCCTGAACTGGCGGCTCGAAGACCTTACCACCACCGTTGAAATACATTTTGAGCCCAAATCAGACACGGCCACTTTTGTAAAGGTGTTTGAAAAAGGGTTTTTGAACACCCCGCCTGCTGAAGACAAAAATCTTGAAAAAAAGATCAACCTGATGCTCGGGCAGAACGGTGGCTGGAACCTGGTTTTAGCCAATATGAAAGCCTGGCTTGAATATAAAATCGACCTGAACCTGATTGCCGATCATAGTCCGCAATAAATTAAAAAAAAAACCGCATTCGGAATGAGTCCCAACCACGATAAATATTCAATCCTAATTCAGGTGGTACTTTCCGTTTCACCGAAAGTGGCATGGAATATTCTCACTCAAAACCAGTACATCGCACACTGGTGGGGCAAACACGTACAAATTGAACCCAAATCACTGGGCACTTTTCACGAAGAATGGAATGACGGCGGGAAACAGTTAATTACTTCAGGAACGATTACAAGCTTCAATCCCCCGTTTGTGCTGAGTATGACCTGGAGGGATAAAAATTGGCCCGGATATACAACCGTCACCTTTTTACTGATCGATGAAGACAATAGCACCCGGCTGCACCTGATACATTCGGGATGGGACACTCATCCCCCGCACAGACAAAAAAAACTTATGGATGCCCATACGCAGGGCTGGCGGCACTACCTGCATCAATTCGCAGCATACACGAAATCATTATAAAACAATGAATGTAATGGACGCTTCAAACAACCAACAAAAAACCAGCAAACCACTCTCACTGAAAATAATCCGCAAATTCGACGTCGCCCCCGAAGTTGTTTTTGATGCCTTCACGAAACCTCAGGCGATGCGGGTATGGTGGACTGAGGATACAATATTTGATATTGACCTTCGTGTGGGCAGAAACTGGACCATCACCCGTAAAGAAGGAGACGTAACATATGAGATGACCGGCAAATACATTGACATTGTCCGCCCGATCCGGCTGAAATACACAATCTCCATGCCACAGTTCTCCCCGAACAGTGATACGGTTTCCATTTTTATCGCGGCAGATGGCGACGGTGGCTGTGTGATGACGTTTACTCAAAGCGGGCCTGGTATCTCCGAAGAATTAACAGCACTTCCGGCGGGAGAAGTCTCAGAAAGTGAAAAAGGGTGGCAGCAGGGGTACGACCTGATGTCTGATGCCTGGACAAACGAACAAAAATAGTATCATGATGCCGGAAAATAGTATAAGTATTTAAGAGCTAAGTGTCATGAAATTTAGGACATAATCCACTCACTAATACAATGAAAACCGTCACATTAATTACAACCATTTTTTTCATTACAACAATATCCATCAATCCCATAAACGCACAAGACATGAATCCAAAAATAACCACATTCCTGATGTTCGAAGGTGATGCGGAAAATGCGATTACCTTTTATACATCCCTGTTTGACGACTCCGAAATTGTAAGTATTACAAAATCCGGCCCCGATGGTCCGGGTGGACCGGATGCAGAAGGCACTGTGCAGCGCGCGCTCTTTACACTGAACGGACAACAATACATGGCGATAGACAGCTTTGGGCACGAATTTACATTCACCCCTGCTATTTCGCTGTTTGTACAGTGTGATTCGGAAGAAGAGCTGGATATGTTGTATGAAAAGCTGATGGAAGGAGGAGAAGCGGCGATGCCGATCGGAGACTACGGATTTTCAAAGAAGTACGCCTGGGTTCAGGACCGGTTCGGCGTCTCATGGCAGTTGAATTATGGAGAGTTGACAAATTAAAAAAATAGTAAAACAAACCATCCTCGTAAGGGTGCTCTGCTCCGTTACGCACACCGGAAGCTCTGCTTCCTAAAAAAACCAGACAGGAAGCAGAGCTTCCGATGCTATGTTCCGCAGCAGAGCAGCGGAACAAGAAAGCAGAGCAGCGGAACAAGTATGAAGTAAGTAGAGTTGCGGAACAAGAAACAAATAAGTGGAGCATCGGATCGTGAAAAACAGATTCGCATAATAACGCCAACCCTCCAAGGGTTCAAAGCCCTTGGAGGTTTAAAAAAACAACAAAACTATGAATAAAAAACACGGAATTTTCCCGGAACCCGGAACCGTTCAGTTTGAACGGCTTTTGCCAGGGCCTGCCGAACGAATCTGGGACTACCTCACCAAATCAGAATTGAAAGCCAAATGGCTCTCTGCCGGTGACGTGGAACCGCGTGTGGGTGGTAAAGTGGAATTTAAGTTCAAACATAAAGACCTCTCCGAAACCGACGAACCCGTTCCCGAGAAGTACAAACACATGCAAGACGGCACCTACTTTGAGGGCCGGGTTACCGGCTGGAACCCGCCCCGCCTTCTGAGTTACACCTGGGGCGAGGAAACTGGTGAAATTTCAGAAGTCACATATGAACTCATTCCAAAAGAGAACAACAAAGTTCTGCTCAAACTTACCCACGTTCACCTGGGCGATGACCCAGCAGTTCTCATCAGCGTTGGCGCCGGCTGGCACACCCACCTCGGTATTCTCATCGACCGGCTGGAAGGCAATCCTCCTGAAGGGTTCTGGGCTGTTCATAACCAAATGGAAAAGGAGTATGAACAAATTATTGATGAATGAAAAGCCTCTGTTTACATTAATTTTATGTCTTAAAAGGCGAATTTAAATAATTTTGGAGACCTGCATTTACAAATCGGTGACCCTGAATTTAAGATCCATTGTAAGTGATTGTAATTACGAACTTTCTTAAGTGAATCAATATCATTCATTATCGTTCCAGATGTCGTGAGTGGTTTGCCAGGTGCCGTCCGGCTGACGCTGCAGAATGTTGATATATTTGGATGTGGAGCGAAGTGTATCGCCGGTTTCTCGCGAAATGGCGGTCACATCGGCAAATCCGCGGCCGAAGGCGATATTGCCGGAAACCTCCACCTCATCGTAATAACTTTCGAGGCTGGTTTCAAACTCGTTAAAAATCGACTGGTAGTACTCCTGAACTGCTTCTCTTCCCTGTTGGGTCGGTGAGCCGGGCGCCATCAGAATTCCATCCTCCGTAAAATGAACTGCGATTCCGGCTGCATCACCGTTTCGGAACGCTTCTGCCCGATCGGCACTCATCTGTTCGATGAACCGGATATCCTCTTCGTCATTCACGGGGAGTTCTGTTCCGCGTTCACATCCGGTAATAATTACAAGCAGGATTGTAAAAATGGCAAACACTTTATGCGATTGATACATCAGACATTTTAATTTTTTGGTGTGATCAGTTCGAGTTGGCCAACCTTTTCACAACTATCTTTTCAAATCGGTGATCCGGTTTACTTAGGGCTTCCTCAGACTAAAATAGTCAATTGTGCTCCAATGATTTACACTCAATAAAAATAATTTTAATGCAAGGAAAAATTCAGTTATATGCAAACTTCTTATCATTTATGCGTCTATTTTTTCGAAAAAATACGAGAT
>JAFIFB010000015.1 GCA_020832285.1 Balneolaceae bacterium | reverse complement strand
ACTTCTATAATATGAAAATCATATAACATCAATCAGAAATGATCAATCAGAAATCATCAATGATCAATGATAAATCATCTATCAGCAATCAGCAATCAGCAATCAGCAATCAGCAATCAGCAATCAGCACATTTATTTGATAATAGCCGGCAGAAGAAAGATATTTGAAGCACTTATCTTTTCATGACATAAAAGAGTATTGAAAGATATAAACTCAAAACTTGATTCATGTATACCGGTATTCAGCACCTGCACTCCTTTTTGGCTTATATTCTGCTTGCCATCCTTATTTTTTGCATCATATATGCTATTGTAAAAGTTGTTGGTAAAAAACAGTTTACCGAGAGCGTCCGAAAAGTTATGCTGATCGGTTTTATTGCTGCTCACCTTCAACTTTTGGTTGGAATTATTCTATATCTGATTTCCCCGGTTGGCTTAAGTCATTTTTCTGGTGAAGCGATGCAGAATACGCTTTCAAGAATTTATGTTCTTGAACATCCGTTAACGATGCTTATTGGTATCATCCTCATTTCCATCGGATACATTAAAGCCAAAAAACCGGGAGATGATGCACGCCGTTTTAAAACGATTATTCTCTATTACGGAATTGGATTATTTTTGATTCTGATTCGTATTCCCTGGGCCGTTTGGCCGTAAGCCGTAAAAAATTAAATCATAACCGGGAGTGAATTACCTTTTTTATGATTTTAAATGCTGAATATCACTATATGAGATTTCATTCTGCGTTCTACATTATTTGTTTTGTTGTATCTGCTGTTATGTTGACGGGATGTGATGAACCTTCTACAGACCGTACTCTCAGTTATGCCATTCCCGAACAGCCGGAACAACCAACCGGATTTACGCCAAAACCGGGCTGGGAAACATCCGAGTTTGCAGTGGCCGCTGCCAATCCGCTGGCTACGGATGCCGGTTACCAGATCATACAAGCCGGTGGCTCGGCGGTTGATGCAGCCATTGCTGTACAACTGGTGTTAACCCTTGTTGAGCCCCAATCCAGCGGAATAGGAGGGGGAGCCTTTTTACTTGCGTGGGATGGTGAGCAAATCCATGCCTATAACGGACGCGAAACAGCGCCATCTGCGGCCGACGAGAGCCTTTTCCTTGATGATGATAGTGAACCTTTGAGTTTTGCCGAGTCGGTTCGAAGCGGGCTTTCGGTGGGTGTACCCGGCACTTTGGCCCTGCTGAAAACCGCGCACGATCAACATGGAGTTTTGCCGTGGGCTGACCTGTTTCAGCCGGCCATCAAACTATCAGAACAGGGATTCAACATCAGCCCGCGCCTCCACAGCTTGCTGAAGTCGGATGATGCCCTGCGAAATGACGATATTGCGGCTGCCTTCTATTATGATGAAAACGGAGATCCCCACCCGGTTGGCCACAACCTGAAAAATCCTGCACTTGCAGAAATTTTAGGAGAGATAGCAAATGAAGGGCTGAGTGCGTTTTATGAGGGAAGAGTAGCTGAAAGTATTGCTGAACGGGTGCAAAACCATCCTGAGCGCCCCGGTCAGATGACTTCAGAAGATGTGACCGGCTATCTTGATCTCGACCTGGGTACAGAAGCGATGTGCAATGAGTGGAAAACGTACGAAATTTGTGGTTTCCCGCCGCCATCTTCAGGGCACCTTGCCATCATGCAAATTCTTGGAATCATGGAGCATTTTGAAGCCCCGGAAACTACATTTCAGGACTCAGTCCCGTCGGCTGATTGGCTGCATCAATTTTTTGAAGCATCAAAAATGGCTTTTGCCGACAGGAATAAATATGTGGCAGATCCACTATTTACAGAAGCACCTGGAGGCGACTGGCAAACCATGCTCGATGATGATTATCTTTCGGAGCGGGCATCGATTTTCTCCGCTAATCAAACAATGGGTACTGCTGAGCCTGGTTACCCCGGAGGTGAGCAGGCATTTCTCGGAATTCAGTCAAAACAGCCAGAGAGGGGAACCAGTCACATCAGTATTATCGATCGCGATGGAAATGCAGTATCTATGACTACAACCATCGAAAGCGGTTTTGGCAGCCGAATTATGAGTGATGGCGGTACAGGTCTCACCGGTGGTTTTTTGCTGAACAACGAACTTACCGATTTTTCCAGAACACCCATCGATGAGGATGGCAACCTGATAGCCAATCGTGTTGAAGCAGGAAAGCGTCCGCGCTCAAGCATGAGCCCATCCCTTATTTTTGACCGCGAGAGCGGAGAACTGCTCGCTACCGTAGGATCTCCCGGCGGGGCCGCCATTATCCACTATACAGCCAAGGCGATCATTGGAATGTATGACTGGGGGCTGAATGCACAGGAGGCTATTGACCTTCCCAATTTTACAGACTTCAACAGCTCACCCGTACTGGAAGAAGAACGTTTCCCCGATTCAATCATTGATGCTCTTGAAGCCCTTGGCCACGATGTGATAGTACGCCCGTTAACCAGCGGTTTACAGGCCATCCAGGTAACCGAAGATGGCCGCTTGTATGGCGGTGCCGATCCCCGCCGTGAAGGAGTGGTAATGGGAGAGTAAATAAATTGGATTAAAAAAAGAAAATGAATATTTAAGAAGCTGTCAACTTGCATACCCCCAATATTGCATTTGGATGCAAATATCAAACATTTTTAGAAAATCAACCTTTTCAAATAACCCAAATTAAAAAAATATGACATTACTTGAATTTTTTCTGCTTCTGTTCATTGCCGGAATATGTGGATCCATCGGCCAGGCCATTGCCGGTTATTCTCGCGGCGGTTGTTTGGTTTCAATCGTGGTAGGATTTATCGGGGCACTACTCGGTTCGTGGATGAGCCAGCAGATGGGCCTGCCGGAACTGTTTAATGTTACAGTAGGCGGGAATCAATTTCCGATTATCTGGTCCATCATTGGCTCGGTAATTTTTGTGGTAGTTGTGGGGCTTTTGACAAGAAGGAGATAGAGCAATTCTCCGAATGAAAGTCATTTGATGAGTTTTCCAGGTGCGACATGGTGCAAGCGTTTCGCTTGTGCCATAACTCACATGTTGAAAACGTCTCGCCTACCCCTGAATGACCATGATGACTCAAGAATCATCCAAACCTTGAATCTCCTTTAGTTTGCTTACAGCACGTTCGTTCAGATTGGTGAAAATATCTTCAGAAATTTCACCGACGGTATATTTCATCCGAAGCCAGACAATGTAAGTGGCCATTACATCTTCATAGCAGTAATGTTCGATCTCTTCCAGTTTTCCATCGCGATAAAGTTTAAGAACTTCATTTCCTTCTGCAGTTTGCTTGAAAGGAATATCAATCAGATGCCCAAGGTGCTTTAATTTGGGATAAGAACTTGCTCCATAGTTACTGAATTCATCCATCAGGTCGATATTCGATCTGCTGAAACGGTAGCGGATGTCGTAATGATTTAGCCGCAATGGCATTTGCAGGTTGTACTTCATCGCGCGATAGGTGAGCAGCGGAAGGTCAAAACCGCGCCCGTTGTGGTGAATCAGTCCGAAATCTTTGTATGTGATGAGTGCATTAAAAAGTTGATTCAGTCCTTCAACCTCATCATTGCCATGCCAGCCTGATTTTTTTGCAGGTTTTCCAGTGTTTTCCACCCATAAGCCTACCCAGGAAATCATTTTATGATACATTGGCGGTAAAAATCCCGACTGATTCCTGGCAAGCGCTTCACTCGCTTTATCAAGAAGTTCGTCTTCAGAACATTCGTGATCGTCCAGAACTTGCCGGATAAATTCAAAATCGGGGATGGTTTCAATGTCAAATACAAAATACATAATAGCAGTGTTTAGTGTTGAATAAAAGGTTTCCCGGATTCAATCATTAGTTGGATCTCTCACCTGAAAGGGAAGTCATAAATTGGGCGTTAAACTCATCATCCGCAAGTCCCAAACCGAGAAGGTTCATTGTTTTGGTGATGGTGGCTTCCATCGTCATATCACCCGCACTTTTGGCTCCTCTTTTTTGAAGCATACGTCCGCTTTCATATTTACTCAGGTCCACCGAGTCGTAGGCTGCCTGGGAATTGATGATGACATGGCAGCCGGCTTCCCTGCATTTCTCTACAAAGGGTATCATTCCGTAGGAGCCTTTCACCGGTATGTTGCCAATGCCAAACGCCTCGATCAGCACCACTTTAACCTCTTTCAAATTAATGCATTCTAAAAATGAAGGGGGAAGGTTAGGGTGAACCCTTACAGTAAACAGACGATCATCAAAAACAGGGTTGCAGGTAGTTTCTATGTTTGCGTTTCTGAATATTTCATCAGAAAGTTTGATGTTGATCCCCACTTCTGCAAGCGATGAAAAATTAGGAGAAGTAAACGCATCGAAATCACCGATGCTCATTTTTGTGGTACGATTTCCCCGAAAGAGATGATCATTAAAACAGATAGCTACTTCATGGATAGGATAAGTGGCCAGCTCTACTGCATTTACAAGATTCCGGCGTGCATCACTTCTGATGTTACTCATGGGCACCTGGCTGCCTGTTAAAATTACTGGCTTGCTTAGATTTCGAAAAGCAAACGAAAGAGCAGATGCTGTATAGGCCATTGTGTCTGTCCCATGCAAAATTACAAATCCGTCAAACTCATCAATGTAGCTGTAAATCATTTCGCACAACTGTTTCCAGTGGGTTTTATTGATATCGGAACTATCTTCAGAAAACAAACTTTCAGAATGAAGTTCAGCAATGCCAGAAAGTTCGGGCATCTCCCTGTAGAGTAATTCACTCCATCGCTCGGGAGCCAGAGCTGCACCATCTTTGCCAAAATGCATAGCGATAGTACCTCCGGTTTGCAACAGCAAAATCTTTTTCATGGACTGATAATTTTTGAGGTGACGATGAATTTACGTTCGATTTTGATTGCGGGAGCCTCTGTATAAATTTTTTGAAAATAAGTTATGATTTTATTTGATGGTTTTTCATTTTTATGAGAAGAAAGATAATTCAGTGAGGTTTTACCACAAGTTCTTTGTAATACAGATCAGGCAGATACCGCAGGGTATTCAATCAAACAGTTTTGGATTTCATCGGCTCAGATCTGTCTGAAAGTAATACAGGGGTTTCCAAACACATTTCTAAAAATAACAGAGGAGTTTGAATGAAAACATATCAGCCGGAAAGAATCCGGAATGTGGCACTGCTCGGCCACTCCGGATCAGGAAAAACAACGCTTGCCGAAACAATGATTTATGAATCGGGCACATCTCACAAGAGGGGGTCTGTTGAAAATCATAATACATTTTCAGATTATCGCGACATCGAAAAAGAGAAACAGAAATCGATCTATGGATCATTACTTCATCTCGACTGGAGGGGGACAAAAGTAAATCTTCTTGATACACCCGGTTCAAGTGATTTTTGGGGACAAGTTTCCGAATCACTTTATGTAGCTGATACTGCTTTATTTGTGTTGAACAGTGAAGCCGGGGTCGAAGTGGGGACAGAAGCATTTTGGAAAGCTGCTCAGAAGCGCGGTATTCCATCTATGTTTGTTGTGAATAAACTCGACGGTGATAAATCTGATTTTCAGAATACTGTTGATATGGCCCGCGAGAGATTTGGAAGGGGAGTGGTGATTGTACAGTATCCCTATAGTGAAGGAGATGAATTTCACGCCATAATTGATGTATTGAAAATGACGATGTACGAATTTCCCGAAGATGGCGGACGTCCCGATAAACTTCCAATTCCTGAATCACAAAAAGCGCAGGCTGAACTGCTGCAGAATGAATTGGTGGAGGCGATTGCCGAAAATGATGAAACGCTGCTCGATTTATATTTTGAACACGGAGAGCTCGACGAATATCAAATGCGCGATGGGTTACAAATGAGCCTGAAAAACCGGGATATATTTCCTTTGTTTTGCTCCTGTGCTTCCCGAAATATGGGTTCAGGTCGAATTTTAGGGTTCCTCGGTAATGTTTCACCTTCACCCATCGAGAGGCCCATGACTTTGAAAAATGAGGACGAATACTACATATCTGAAGATTCTGCTCCGTCATTTTACGTGTTCAAAACGTCATCTGAGGCACATGTTGGTGACCTTACATACTTTAAGACAACCGGGGCAAGCATCAAGCCCGGTATGGATCTTGTGAATCGGCGAACAATGGACACCCTGCGTATAGGCTCTCTTTATGTTAACCAGGGTGCGAAAAGATTTGAAACAAATGAGGTGGTAACCGGTGACCTTGGCGTAGCTGTAAAGCTGAAGGACGTACTATCGGGTGATACAGTGACAAAAAAAGAGAACGATCTTGAATTTCTTCCTGTCAGTTATCCTGTCACAACCATGCGTGTTGCGGTGAAATTACTGAAAGAAGGAGACGAGGATAAGCTGGGAACTGCGTTGAATCAGATCCAGAAAGAGGATCCTTCAGCACATATAGAATACAGCCAGGAACTTCAGCAAACCATTCTGCATGGCTTGGGTGAAGAGCACCTGAACGTGATACTTCATCAGCTTAAAGAGCGATTCAAACTCGATGTTGAGTACATCAAACCGAGAATTCCTTACCGCGAAACCATCACAAAAAGAGTGGATACCCGATACCGCCATAAAAAACAGAGCGGAGGAGCAGGGCAGTATGCAGAAGTATATCTTTCCGTTGAACCATGGCAGGAGGGAATGCCCGACCGTGATGACCTAAATGTGCGCGATGTACAGGAAATTGACCTGGAATGGGGTGGTAAGCTGGTATTTCAGAACTGCATAGTGGGAGGTGTGATTGATAACCGTTTTATGCCTGCGATTTTGAAGGGAATTATGGATAAGATGTCGAACGGTCCGCTGAGTGGCTGCCGGGCCAGAGATATTCGTGTTTCGGTGTATGACGGATCCATGCACTCGGTTGATTCGAACGAGGCTGCTTTTAAAACTGCTGGCCTAATGGCATTCCGTGATGCTTTTCTGAAAGCCTCACCACAACTTCTTGAACCGATTTATGAAATTGAAGTCACTCTCCCGGCCGTTTATATGGGAGATGTAATGAGTGATCTGAGCTCCCGCCGCGGTCAGATACAAGGCATGGACTCTGAAGGTTCGATTCAGAAAGTAAAGGCAATTGTTCCGCTTCATGAGCTTGATCAATATACAACACGTCTGAAATCGATGACACAGGGTACAGCAACCTATACTCGCAAATTTTATGATTACTCGGCCGTTCCGCATGATATTCAGAAGAGAATAATTGAGGAAACCCTGGCAGCTGAGGAAGTATAAACACATTTTAAAAGTAAAGGCTTTTGGATGTGCTATTTTCTAAACTGTGTTACTCACTGCGTGGGAACCGCTAACACAGAATACATTGTCTTTCAATGTACGTGTTTAGCGGTTCGATTCGAGCAACCTGACAGCACCGACCGAATCTGTCAGTGTTGTGAACCATAAATAATTCCCTTTGATGCTGATCATAAAGCGCCGGGGAAAAGCCACAAGGGATCGTGACCAGAGAAACAGAACCTCCGTGTAAGCAGCCAGGCTGCTATTCAGAAACAGATAATACATTAAATAAAAATTAATATTATTTTTGGATCGTATCTTGCTGATGGGCATAGTGATAGATCTTGCCATCTATACTTTTTAAATAATAGAGGTTAAAAAATTTTGTAATCAAATAGTTAAGTAATTGCGTATGGCCTAATCTTTTTCTTTCTTCTTTTTGAAAAATAGTTCTATTTAAAGACGGCACAGAAACAATTCCAAAAGATGAAAATTGCTCATATTACAGCAGAGTGTTACCCGGTAGCCAAAGCGGGGGGGCTTGGTGATGTTGCAGGTTCACTGCCCAAGTATTTGAACAAAGCAGGACATCAGGCATCGGTTATTTTACCTCACTATCACAATAAATGGCTGCAAGAAGCCGAAACCGAACTTATTTTTGAAGGGCGTGCACCATTCGGGAAATCCTCATTCCCTTTTCGTATCAGCCGCCTGAAAAAGCCAGATCTTGGTTTTGAGTTATTTTTAGTAGATATACCGGGTCGATTCGACCGTCCGGGAGTGTACCTGGACCCTTGGTCGGGTTATCCGTACTGGGATGAAAAAGAGCGTTTTTTCAGTTTTCAGATTGCAACTCTGGAGTGGATACTGCATCTGGATGAAAAACCCGAAATCATCCATTGTCATGATCACCACACGGCGCTGGTACCTTTTATGATCACCCAATGCCATCGTTTCAAGCCGATGAAAACGATCCCTACTGTACTTACGATTCACAATGGTGAATATCAGGGGCGTTATGAGATGAGCAGTGTTTCGCTTCTTCCCGATTTTGATTACTATAACATGGGCCTGCTCGACTGGGATGGGGGAATGAATGCTCTGGCTGCAGGTATTAAAGCAGCCTGGAGGGTTAGTACGGTTTCTGAAGGTTATCTGAAGGAGCTTCAGGAGTATTGTCACGGCCTGGAGATATTGCTGAGGCAGGAATCACAAAAATCAACCGGAATACTAAACGGAATAGACAATGAAGTGTGGGATCCATCTACAGATCCTTTTCTTAAAGTGAATTACTCTTCTCGCAATTACAAAATTGGTAAATCAGAAAATAAAAATGCTCTTTGTGAACAATTTAGTCTTGATGAAGATCGGCCGCTTTTTTCCTTTATAGGTCGTCTTGTTCGGGAAAAAGGTGCTGATCTTATTCCTGAGATAATCAAAGAGTCTATCGCAAGAAATCTTAACGCTTCTTTTTTTGTTCTTGGAACAGGTGAACCCTATTTGCATTCGGTTTTTGAAGGTCTGCAAAGCAACTATACTGGCTATTTCGATTCACGGCTGGAGTATAACGAAGAGCTTGCCCATCGAATTTATGCAGGTAGTGATTTTTTGCTGATGCCATCGAGAGTCGAACCGTGTGGTTTAAATCAGCTTTATTCGATGAGGTATGGCACCATTCCACTTGTACGAAAAACCGGTGGACTGGCTGATACCGTGATTGACATTCGGGAGGAAAATGGTTACGGGCTTGTCTTCGAGAATTTTAATCTCGAAGAAGCTGTTAATGCGGTAGAAAGGGGTGTGGAATTGTTCGAAAAAAAACGGTTATTTAATAGTAAACAGCGTCAAATTATGAATCTGGATTTTTCATGGGATAAAGCTGCAAAGAACTACATCAAAATGTATCAATCAATGAAATAATGAGGTACAAATAATGGAAGAATCAACTATTGCTATCATTCTTGGAGGGGGCAGGGGCACCCGACTTGATCCACTGACCAGACACAGAAGTAAACCCGCGGTACCGATTGCAGGAAAGTATCGTTTGGTTGACATCCCTATTTCCAATTGCCTGAACTCACGGATTCGCAAAATTTTTGTGTTGACTCAGTTTAACTCCGCATCACTAAACAGACACATCAAAAATACCTACAACTTCGATATATTTTCTCACGGCTTTGTAGATATTCTTGCTGCTGAACAAACACCGAAAAGTCAGAACTGGTTTCAGGGAACAGCAGATGCTGTGCGTCAGTCAATACATCATATGTCAAATTACGACTACAGTCATGTGTTAGTTCTATCGGGAGATCAGTTATATCAGATGGACTATCGAAAACTTCTGGAGGTACATGCAAAAGATAATGCAGACCTTACAGTTGCAACAATTCCCGTTACTGCCAGTGAAGCTACTGACTTTGGAATAATGAAAACCAATGAAGATGGCCGGATCGAAAGTTTCGTAGAGAAGCCATCTGCAAGTGAGCTTGATAAATGGTCTTCTGAAACTTCACCCGAAATGCAAGAAAAAGGGAAAATCTTTCTCGCATCGATGGGGATTTATGTGTTCAGTAAAAAAATGATGCTTCGTTTATTTAAAGAAAACCCCGATGCAACTGATTTCGGAAAGGAGATCATACCAAAGGCTATCGAAGAAGGAAGCAGAGTATCAAGTTATTCATTTAATGGGTACTGGACAGATATCGGAACCATTAGTTCATTTTATGAAGCGAATCTCGATCTCGCTGAACCACTGCCTGCATTTAATTTATACGATAACGAGAATGTTATATTTACACGTGCTCGATACCTGCCGGCATCCAAATTAACCGGAACCAACCTTGAGCGCGTATTGGTAGCTGAAGGCTGTATTATTGAAGCAAGCCGTATTGAACGCTCGGTAATCGGAATCCGGTCCAGAATTGGAAAAGGAACTACCATAGAATCCTCTATTTTGATGGGTAATGATCATTTTGCAACTGAAGATGATTTTAGCAAGCAAGATGACAAGCCGCTTATGGGTATTGGCCAGCGCTGCTTTATAAGCCGCGCCATCATCGACAAAAATGCCCGGATCGGAAATGATGTAAAAATTACAGGAGGAAGCCATCTTGAGGACGGTGAATATGATTGTCACTCTGTAGTGGATGGAATCGTGATTATTCAAAAAGGCGCTGTCATACCAGATGGGTACAGCATTTGAAATCAATTCTCTAATTAATTAGGTGGGTAGAAAAAAAAAGGTTGAAAGATTCAACGTTCATTTGTGGGCAAAATACCCGTCAGTTCGGGCAGAGTCTGAGTGTAACGAAGGAACGAAGTCGAGAATGGTTATGATATGAAACAGCATCTCGACTTCATTCGTCCCTATCGTTTTTCATTGCGCTCGACGTTACGTTAGAAGACTATTAAGTCCGCTAAACAAGTACAATTCAACCCGGTTTTTATTTAGAGAAGATTTTTAAGTGTTTTACCAATGTCTGCAGGGCTGTCTGCAACTGTTACACCAGCATCACGTAAAGCTTTTTTCTTATCATCGGCAGAACCTTCTCCACCTGAAATAATCGCTCCGGCATGGCCCATTCGGCGTCCAGGAGGGGCTGTGCTTCCTGCAATAAATGCAACAACAGGCTTTTTAACATGTTCTTTGATGTATGCAGCAGCTTCCTCTTCGGCCGAACCGCCAATCTCACCAATCAGTACAATCGCTTCAGTTTCTGGGTCTTCGTTGAAAAGTTTTACAGCATCGGTATGATTGGTTCCGATTACAGGGTCGCCGCCAATTCCAATGGCAGTACTTTGGCCGAGCCCCTCTTTGGAGAGCTGGTCCACAGCCTCATAGGTAAGTGTTCCTGATCTGGAAATGAGCCCGATGTTACCGGGGGAAAAAATCATAGATGGCATAATTCCCACTTTGGCTTGTCCGGGAGTAATCACACCCGGACAATTTGGGCCTACCAGGGTCGCTCCGTGATTTTTACAAACCTGTTTGGCTTTTACCATATCCTGTATGGGAATTCCTTCGGTTATGCAGATAATAACTTTAATTCCGGAGACAGCAGCTTCCATAATAGCATCCGCTGCAAAGGGTGGCGGTACAAAAATAACGGATGTATTGGCTTCTTCATCAGCAACCGCATCCGCAACGGTATTAAAAACGGGTTTGTCGAGGTGGGTCTGGCCGCCTTTGCCTGGCGTTACACCACCCACTACATTGGTTCCATACTCAATCATTTGGCCCGCGTGAAAAGTCCCCTCACTTCCGGTGAAGCCCTGAACAATCAGGCGGGTTTCGTTACCAACTAATACACTCATTTAAAACAGGTTATATATTTAATTTTCAGGTTTGAAAGATTTGGCTTGAATATACAATCATTGCCAATCATTGACAAAAGAGTAAGAATGGAAATTGAACTTCTGATTTCTTTTTTTCAATGATATATATGTATAAAGATATTCTTTGATTTATTTTTCGTCACCAGTTAATGTGGGCGAAAAAAACAGGAAATAAATCATTCGATTCTAATTTTTAACTGTACTTAAAATCTATTCGACACGGTTGATACCAAATGGTTGTGTATAGGTTCGTCCGGTATCATTGATGATGACTGCCCGTACAAAATTTGCATATTCAGGCACATCCGATAGACTAATTGTGTTATTTCTGTGAAATATATTGCTATCGTTGGTTTCGGGATCGTGCGTAATCCATTTAATTTCATAGTTATTATCATCTCCATCAACTGTAATTTCAATCTCATTTTGAGTTGATGAAATGTTGGTTATATGCAGATTGGGTTCAACACCCAGCTCTTCTGGTACAAAGAGATAGATGTGTCCTTCAATCATAGCATCGCGCACATTTTCATAATTCATTTCGGTTAGAAGAAAAATATTTCGATTTGCACCAAAATGATGGGTTTGATGTGTGTCGTCGTTAGCAAATCCCCAAACAGGTCTGTCAGGCATAGTTCGGTACAAAATTCTATCCCATTTTTTTCGGTCAACAGGATAGCGGTCTACCTGGTTGTAGATTTCCATACCTACCAGGTGAGGGTGTTCTTCAAAAAATTCTACATACCATTCTGGTTCATAATCGTATCGTCCGGGATGAAAAAACATAGAAATTCCATCCCGTTCTGCAATTTCTTCAAAAATTCTGGATTCCTCACCTTCACCCTCGGCAAAATCGTTCCAATAACTTCCTATATGGTGCCCTCTGGAGATTTCGCTGCCTTCTACAGATAGCATATTCAATTCATCGGGATAACGGTTTTGCCACTCTTCATTCGCATTTTGCCCGAATGTAATGGTATCACTTTTTATTTCATCTTTAATTTTGTGATAAATTTCATTTAAGGCTGTCCAGGGATAGAGTGGTTTTGGATGAACATGGTGGTGATGCGTATCGTGATCAGTCAATGCTAAAATATCGTAATTCAGGTCATGATATTTGTCAATTGCCTGATGTGGATCATACCGGCCATCAGAAAAAGTTGTATGAGTATGTAAATTTGCGTGATAATAACCAATGCTTTCCCAATCTACACCTTCATAGGGGTTGACAAAAGAATCCCGTTCAATAGTAAGATAAAAATAGAGTGAAACAGTTATTATGAGAATACCTGCAACAAGTAAAATACGTGTAAAATTGTTCATATTGGTTTAGTTTAGGTGTTGCAAAAGCTATAATTAATATTGCATTGGGATGTTGAGTCAGTTAAAGAAAAGTTATTCCTGTTATTTCGGAACAATCAAGTGCTGGTATTTTATAATATTTTACATTCTTTGATTGTTTAGTTTCCTCATAAAACGAAAAACCCCTGCTTCCTCCTTTATTAAGGGGGACTTTCTTTTACAAATTCATTAATCGAACTCAAGTTAAAAGTAAATTTTTTAGTGGGATTTCGGGTTAAATCTCCTGAATTTATCCTGCCGTAAATAACAGTGTGTTATAGCCGGGAGCAGGAAAATTGATTTCAGTAAAAGTTTCATTCAAATATATGTGAATAAATCACATCATAAACATCTACAGGAGAGATCTTGTTACCGGCAATTTTCTCTTTTGATCGAGATCCTATAATCGGATGTTTACTCCTCTCTGTGGGGATTCGTCCATGGGAACCTTTTACACCGCTTCCTTCAATTGGAATCAGATCCATTGTGTAACGGAATCCCAGCTTTTTCTGAAGCAACCGGACTCCGGCTTTCAGTTTTGGAATAGAGATTTTCGGGTCGATCAGCAGTTCTGCAGGATCATATCCCGGTTTAGTGTGGATATCCACAGTTGGGGCAAAATCGGGGGCTTTGTTATCATCAAGCCAGTAGTAGTAGGTAAACCAGGCATCCTCTTCGGCAATGGCTATCAGTTCACCTGAACGTTCGTGATTAAGTTGATACTCTTTTTTGTCTTCTTCGTCCAGCACTTCATCCACACCGTCTATATCATCAATCAGGTTTTTCACAGTTTCGATCTCTTCAGGATTTTTTACATAAATATGTGCCACCTGATGATCGGCAACGGCAAAAGCACGGCTGCTACCGGGAATTAATATTTCCCCGCCCATCTCTTCACGCACAGTTATATATCCATGCTTGCGAAGCACCCGGTTGATGGAAACCGGTTTCTGTACCGATTCAATACCATACTCAGATAGTACAATCACTCTGGACCCGTGCTGCTCATAAAACTCAATCAAATCTTTGCATACACTGTCGATTTCACGCAGATCTGTGGAAATATCAGGATCATCCGGTCCAATTCTTTGTAAATTGTAGTCGAGGTGCGGTAGGTAGATAAGTGTGAGAGTCGGATCATAATCTTTAGCCACTTTTTTTGCAGAATCGGCGATCCACTGACTCGATGAGACATTAGTGTTGGGGCCCCAGAAATTAAAAAGTGGAAACTCCCCCAGTTCTTTTTGGAGCTCATCCCGAAGGTGCGGAGGTTCTGTTAAAATATCGGGAATCTTTACGCCGTCGGCCCGGTAGATCGGCCGGGGTGTTACAAGATAATCCACAGCAGAATTCATGTTGTACCACCAAAAAAGATTGGCACAGGTAAAATCGGGATTTTTCTTTTTTGCTTGTTCCCAAATTTTTGGAGCCTGCACAAGTTTATTGGACTGCCGCCAGAATTTAATCTCATCCATTTCTCGGAAATACCACCCGTTGCCAACAATTCCGTGTTTGTCGGGCATTACACCGGTCAGATAAGTGGCCTGCACCGAACATGTAACAGCAGGAAGCATCGCTTCTACAGATGCAAGTTTTCCTTCTATCAGCCATTTGTTTAAAAAAGGAGTATGCTCTCCAATCAAGTCCGGTGTTAAGCCAACTACATTAATAACTACGGTTTTGTTCATTTTTTAATGATCTGTAGTTTGATTATTTCTGTTATTTAACTCAATTGGCGTTTCTGGAAAAAACTTCTGTAGTCCATCGGAATTCCCTTTCGATGGAATCAGTGAGATCGGCCTTCAGGTGGTCGGGTAAAACTTCCCATGTGTATGTTTCAATTTCGTAATGGGTACAGATTTCAGAGTCCAGCAGAACATTCAGGCTTTCGGTAATTTCATCTTGTGTTGAGTGGAGACCGTTGAATTCACGGTGAAAAACCGGAACATGAAAGTGAATTCGCCACTCCACAGCATCTGTTGTATGGATCTTTTCCAGGGCCTGAGGCAGGTCCCTGTATTGGTGAAGTGAGCCGTCTGAATGCCGTTCAATAGTTTGATGGAGATACACCGGCTCCACAAATTTTTGAAGCTGATTCGAAATTTTTTCCCGTTCTGAAGTTGAATCGCTCAAAGCTACTTTCAAAGCAGCGCTTATCTGGGTTTTACTGATGCGAATTCCTGCAGCGCGGAATTCATCAATCGCCCGAGAGGGATGCTCATACTCCAGTGCGAAATGGCATGTGTCGTAGCATACCCCGATATGCCGCCTCAGGATCTCTTCCGCTTTTGTTCGTGATATGGAGAGTTTTTCTGCCAGATGCTTGCTGCCTTCGGGAAAAAGGTGATTTGTAAAATAATCGATAGTTTCCTTGCTGTTTTCAATCAGGCAGTCCGGTTCCGGTTCGATTGCAATGTGTATTTCTGTTTGATTATCCCGATAGATTTTGGCCATTATATCGGCAAGATCAGCAAAATAAACAGAACTTTGAGCGATTATCTGTTGTATTTCTTCCTCGCTCTGCCCCCAGTATTTGTAAGAAATGGGAGAAGTGGAGATGCTTCCGTCCACGTTATCTGGGAGTAATTCAGCCAGAATATTGATCAGGTTGGCAGTATACTTGAAACGTTTTTCAGATTGCCAGTCAGGTTTATACACCTCATCTTTTACCCTCTCGCGGTGGAAACTGCCATAAGGAAATCCATTAAGGGTGAAAACATAGAGATCTTCATCTTTGAGCCACGATTTGAATTGATCCATTTCATGGCCTGCTAAAAGCTCCTGTGCCGCTGCTGCTGACAGCCGAAGGCCGACACCAAAAGGCTGGTCCGGGCTGAGGCGCTTTTTCAATTCGGGAACGTGTTTCTTTAACTGTGCGAGCGTTTCCGGCCAGCTTTCTCCGGGATGAACATTACTGCAGTAACTCAGATGAAGGCCTGTGTGGCTTTTTGGTTGCATCGGTTCAGGTTATGGTTTATAAATTGGAATAAATGAACGTAGAGTAAGAGGGGAAAATTCAAAAGGCAAAAGTGAAAAATATTTAGTGTCATGTCAATGATAAAGTACCGGGTAAAACCCGCAAAGTTTTTTTAGTTAAAATCTTCCAATTTTGAAGATAGTGATAAATTCAGAAAGGAAACTTTGCGGGTTTCTTATGAAACTTCAAGCTTGACACAACATTAGCACTAAGATTTAACTTTTAAAATGTTATGTTTTGATTATGATGGATACCATTTTTGTCGGGAATAATGGACTCCTACTTCATATTAATCATTTCTTCATTCTTACTTTCAAAGACTTCAAGTTTTTTAATGGCCTTTCGATAGGTGTCGTAATCTACACTATTTACTTCAACGCCTTTCCCGATTCCTTCCAGCAGCATGATGGTAAGTTTACCGCCCAGGTGTTCGCGAAACTCTTCAAGTCCGCGGAGCAGTGAATTTTTATGTGTGGGATCATTTAGGTTGCTTTCCAGCTGGGGCACCCAAAGTTTGAACCCGTAGTTTTTCAGTGTTTCGAGAATTTGAGTACAGGCTTCTTCGGTGATCATGCCCCGGAGCATAGAATAGGTGACATCGAGTGCAAGGCCTAAAGCAACAGCTTCTCCATGGCGAAGTTCATAATCGGTTAGCTGTTCCAGCTTGTGAGCAGCCCAGTGCCCGAAATCGAGCGGCCTGGAAGAACCCATCTCAAACGGATCACCCGATGTGGAGATGTGATCAAGATGTAGCTCAGCACAGCGATGAATAAGTTTTTCCATCGCTTCTTCATTGCGGTTCCTGAGAATTTGAGATTTTTGACTCAAAAAATTGAAAAAACCGGGATCCTTCAGTAGCGCGACTTTTACTGCTTCGGAAATTCCTGAAATCCAGTCTCTTTGATCGAGTGTTTCAAGAAATTTCGAATCGTTTATAACAGTGAACGGAGGGACAAATGTGCCCAGAAAATTCTTCTTTCCGAATGCATTCACACCATTTTTTACTCCTACAGCGGCATCATTCTGAGCAAGAACTGTAGTGGGTATCCGAATCAGGCGAACACCACGGTGCGCTATACCTGCTGCATAACCAGCTGTATCAATCACAGCACCTCCTCCTGCGACAGCTATAAATGAATGCCTGTCTATGCCTTCCCTGTTGATCGCTTCAAGAATTGCCTGAACATGTTGTGGATCGTTTTTCGCTTCCTCTCCACCAGGGATTACTACAGGTTCCGGAACAAGACGGAAAGACTGGGATTGTCTGAGAGCATATATTTTAATGCTATTGAAGAGTTCAGGGTGATGTTCAGTTAATCCCTCATCTAAAACAAAAAGAACTTTTTTTGGGGGCTGTCCTTTCTCGGGAGTAAGAAGAGTTGCGAAAAGTTCATTTCCTGCATCAAAAATATTACGAGTGAAATAAACATTATATTGAAACGGAACAGCGAACTCTTGCCGTATACTTCTCATCATCTGTTTTGAGTTAAATCTTTGGTTTAGGTATTAAATGGAGTCATCTCTTAAGATAACGAAATGAAGGATTGTAAATTGAATGGGTCAAATATCATAAAAATAAGACATTTCATTTGGAATCTTTGGCTGAATAATTGATTTTTTACAACTCTTCAAACTGCAAAAATAAATATGTTTTTTAACTTGTTTAGTAGTCTGTGTGATAATTACTATTCATCATACAGGAAAGATCGGAATTTAGAATATTAAAAATGGATCAATCTATTCAATCATATGATGTTAAGGAAATCAGGTCAACAGTTTTTAACTGGCTTGAGTCAAGACTTGATGAGAGTCCATTGGCCTGGCTCACGCAAAAAGGTGACCTGCTGAAAGGAAAACCTGAAGACCGGCAGCTTTATATTTCTTTCAGTGCAGTTACCAGGTATACAGGTAAAAAAGTGATCGAATTCACTGAGGAAGAGCTGAATCAAGCCGGGACCCTCCGTCAGGGGTGGATCCCTTCGGGTTGGACTGCAGACCAGCTCGGGAGAATATTTCTGATACTCAGTTATGCAGACCAAAAAAAGGAAGAGTTTCTGGACAAAATTGAGAAAATTTTTATCTCAAGCGATTGGGGTGAGGCAGAAGCATTATATCGCGGACTACCCCTTTATCCATATCCCGAGGAGTTTGCTGAACGCACAGCAGAAGGAGTGAGAAGTAACATCACACCAGTATTTAATGCAATTGCACTTAACAATCCTTATCCGAAAGACTACCTGGACGAGGTGGCATGGA
Organism: Balneolaceae bacterium; assembly: GCA_020832285.1. Lineage (GTDB taxonomy): Bacteria > Bacteroidota > Rhodothermia > Balneolales > Balneolaceae > Rhodohalobacter. The sequence continues at coordinate 8,004 of JAFIFB010000015.1, read as the reverse complement.
ACCAGATAGTGCTGAAAGCTCTATTTGTGGGCAGCCCGGTTTATAAAATATTGGGGGTTGATGAACGTGCCAACAAAACACTTGCAAAGATTCTTGTGGAATATGCACATGAACGATGGTCGGCAGGACGTCCTGTATCACCCGAACTTTGGCGTCCGGTTGGCCCTTTTTTGAGTGAAGAGTTTGAAGATGAGATCGAAGTGGTATTCAGTAGTCCTGAACATATTCAGAAACAGGCCGCAGCACTTGCTCTCATCAGCAGTAATTATCCTGGAAAAAAGAAACTGGCTGAAAAGTATGCATCACTGGTTGAGGAAGTAAAGAATTCTGATCTTACCTGGGATGATATCGGGCGGGAATATGAGCAAAATCAGGGATAACATGATGAAATTAAATCCGGTATTAAAATTTTCAGCAGTCAAAACGTTTTAAAATCAAAGAAAAATAAAATCAGGTACAATTATGTCGAACCAGGGAATGAAATTTATTGATCCGCACATCCACATGATTTCGCGGACCACGTATGATTATATCGCTATGAAGAGAGCCGGTATTGTAGCAGTGATAGAGCCAGCATTCTGGCTGGGGCAGCCGCGAACCAACGCCGGCAGTATGCTCGATTATTTCAGTACACTTGTGGGATGGGAGCGGTTTCGCGCATCTCAGTTTGGAATTAAACACTATTGTACAATCGGACTGAACTCAAAAGAGGCGAATAATGTAAAGCTGGCTGATGAAGTGATGGAGCTCATTCCCAGATATGCGGCTAAAGAAGGGGTGGTGGCCATCGGAGAAATCGGTTATGATGATATGACCAAAACCGAAGAAAAGTATTTCAGTAAACAGGTAGAGTTTGCAAAAGAAAATGATATGCTGGTGATGGTACACACACCGCACCGCAACAAGAAGGAGGGAGCTATCCGGAGTATGGATCTCTGTGAAGATCACGGAATGGACCCTTCGAAAGTAATAATTGATCACAACAATGAAGAGACTGTGAAAGTGGTTCACAAACGCGGCTTTTGGACCGCTTTTACGATCTATCCGGAAACCAAACTTGGCAATAAGCGGATGGTAGAAATCGTGAAAGAGTATGGCTCAGAGCGAATTATTATTGACAGTTCAGCTGATTGGGGTCACAGTGACCCGCTAAGTGTTCCCAAAACTGCAAAACTGATGCTTGAAAGAGGCATATCAAGGGAAGATGTGCATAAAGTTTCTTACCAAAATGCACTGGTCTGTTATGGACAAAGTGGCGAATTTAATGAGGAAGACTGGCAGGATCTGCCTTCGGTTGATTTTTCTGAAACCTTCAGCGGAAATTCTATACGCCGAGATGGAAATATTCCGGTCGTTGAAGGGGATGATGCCATCGGAGAAAATATTGTTATTGAATAATACCCGGCAGATTTATTCCTCATCCGCATCAATGTTCAATCTGACCTGAATTATGTTGACAAAAATTCGTGCTTCTCTTGAATTGATTCGGCCTGCGAATATAATTACTGCATTTGCCGATATTTTAGCTGGATATGCAGTAGCAGGAGGAACTATTTTTTTTGTTAACGGCCTCGAATCCACTCCTGAAGGTTTGTTATTGTTGCTTATTGCTACATTTGGCTTATATGGGGGAGGTGTGGTATTCAACGATGTCTTCGATGCTGAATTGGATGCGAATGAACGGCCCGAGCGGGCGATTCCCAGCGGACGGATTACGATTACCGAAGCTTCCCTGCTGGGTGGTGTTTTACTTTTGATCGGAGTTCTATCTGCATTCCAGGTAAATATAGTTTCAGGAGTTATTTCAGTGGTTATTGCTGCCTGCGCAATATTTTACGACTGGAAAGCCAAGCACTCTGTTCTTTGGGGGCCATTTTTTATGGGAATGTGCCGCGGGGGCAATCTTTTACTTGGGATGTCTGTTGCTGTATCAGCAATAATGGTTTTCTGGCCTCTGGCGATCATACCTGTCATTTATATAGCAGCTATTACACTGGTTAGCCAAAGTGAAGTCTCTGGCGGTAACCGGCAACACGGATTTATTGCCTTGGGAGTCATGCTGGTTGTAATTACTGCTCTTGTTTTACTATCTGTTTTACCTGAAACAGACTTTCTGCCCTCTCTGCCTTTTCTATTGATTTTTGCTATTATGGTTCTGCCTGCGTTTTATAGTGCAGCAAAAACTCCCGAACCATCCACTATAAAATCGGCTATTAAAAGAGGAGTGATTTCTCTTGTATTACTCAATAGTGTTATTGCCGCTGCATTTGCCGGTTTTATTATGGGGGTTATCGTATTTGGTGTATTTCTACTCTCTGTTTTAACGGCAAAAATATTTGATGTAACCTGATAACCTGAGTTCGATTCATAAATGATGCGTTAAAAAGTCCCCCCTTAGAAAAGTTGGGGCAAGGGGGATGTACAGCAATAAATTAAAAAAGGATGGACACCCCTCTATATCTCTTCGCCGGTTGAAGACTTTATACAGAATAAATAAAACTGATTATTAATCGAACTGAGGTTGATAAGTTTAATCCGAATTAGTTTGGTTGGCACTCATTTTTTAGGTCACTATTCATTCAATTTCTGCTTTACGCTACTTGCCCACTCTCAAAAAAATTAAGCTATCGGGAATAATAACTGCGTGATTTAACTGTAAGGTTTGCCTTTTCAGGGCAATAATTTTTAACGATTCTATCTTAAACTCATTTAGAAAATTCGTTAAGAACTTAATATTGTTAACTTTAAAAAATTTACAACTATTCATTGCAATTCTTTTTACGCCTAATATTCATTAGGTAAATTTCACTTGTTAAAAATTAAAAAATCTTAATAAATAGGTGTATTTATTATTAGAAAATCTTAATATTATGAGTAACAACAATTCTGGTTTTCAAAAACTACAAAAGAAAATCGGACGTACGGGGGTACAAAAATTTAAAATGAAAAACTACGATTCATGCCCCTTTCTTATTAAAACTAAACTTCAGGATACAACATGAAGACAACCAATTTTAATTTAAAAAGACTTATACCACTGTTTTTGGCATTTGCAGTTGTTTTTGTTGGGTGTGATTCCCAATTACCAACAAGTGACAAGCTGGGAGAATCAAATAACCTTACAAGGGGTGAAGCTCCTGATTACGGCCAGATGAGCAAGGCAGAAACTGAAGAAACCATTCCTGGTCAATATATTGTAGTATTTAAAAAAGGTACTAACAATGCTGCCGGGCGGGCAAATCAGATGGCAAGAACTGCCAATGGAGAGGTAAAGCATGTTTTTGAAAACGCTTTACAGGGCTTTACAATTACACTTCCAGAGCAAGCTTCCCCGCGGGCAATTGAAGCTATAAGAAATAACCCAAATGTGGAACACATTGAGCAAGACCGCAAAGTTTACGCTTTTGGCACACAAACAAATGCCACATGGGGCTTGGACAGGGTGGATCAGCGAACTTTGCCACTTGATGGTATTTATAACTATCAAGCAACTGGTAAAGGTGTGACAGTTTATGTTCTTGATTCGGGAATTAACTACAGTCATAACGATTTTGGCGGACGTGCATCATTTGGTTTTGATGCGTTTGGAGACAACGGGGATGACTGCGATGGTCACGGAACCCATGTTGCCGGAACAATTGGTGGCAGCCAGTGGGGAGTAGCCAAAGAAGTGGACCTGGTATCTGTCAGAGTCCTGAATTGCGATGGAAATGGCACGGTTAGTGGTGTTGTTGCTGGTATTGATTGGGTTACAGCGAATGCAAGCGGTCCTTCCGTTGCAAATTTGAGTTTGGGCGGAGGTGGTTCATCAGCCTTTGACACTGCTGTACGAAATTCAATAGCTGCAGGAATTACACATGTAGTTGCTGCCGGAAATAACAGTGCAGATGCCTGTAATTACAGCCCATCCAGAGTTTCTGAAGCTCTCACAATCGGTTCTTCTACAAGTACTGATGCAAGGTCTAATTTCTCTAACTACGGAGCTTGTGTCGATCTGTTTGCACCTGGAACATCCATCAAATCAGCCTGGATTGGGAGTAATTCAGCTACCAGTACAATTAGCGGAACTTCTATGGCTACGCCACATGTAGCCGGGGCAGCTGCACTATTCCTTCAGAATAACAGTAGTTCAACCCCCTCTGAAGTCGCATCTGCTATATCCGAAAATGCATCAAAAAATGTGGTTACAAGCAGCAACACCAGTAATAACCATCTTCTTTACACACTCTTTGGCGAAAGTGGAAATGATGGGGATAATGGTGATTCTGGCGACGGTGATAATGGAGATAGTGGAGATGATACTGACAACGGTGATGAAACCGGTAATAATGATCCTGTGATAAACAGCTTTATTTTTAACAATTCAACAACAGGGCCTTGGAAAAGAACGGATGTCAGCTGGAATGTATCAGATCAGGATGGAAATCTTTCATCTGTAAAGTCAGAACTACTGAATGGTTCAAACGTAGTAGATTCTCAGACATCGAACGTAAGTGGCAGCAGTGCCTCAGGACAACATGAACTCAGAACCAGAAATAACGCAGATGCAGTTCGCCTTACTGTCACCGATCAAAACGGAAACTCTGTAACACAAACCCGAAATCTCGACGGATCAAATAATGATGACGGAGATTCTGGTGACGATGAAGGTGACAATGGAGATGATGGTGATAACGGTGACGATGGAGATAATGGAGAAGATGATCATGGGGACGGTGATGAAGGTGATGGGGATAACGGTGACGACGGAGGCAACGGAGACGAAAACGGTGAAGTTGGAGACAATGACCCGGTTATCAACACCTTTAATGTAAACACCCGAAATCAAGGCCCGTGGAGTCGTGCGGATGTATCTTGGGCAGTAGCTGACGAAGACGGTGACCTCGCTACCGTGAAAACAGAACTACTCAGTGGAAGCAGTGTAGTCGATTCAGCTACAACAACCGTGAGTGGCAGCAGTGCTTCTGGAGTTCACGAGTTGAGAAACCGGGGGAACATCTCTTCTGTTCGAATTACGGTTACAGATCAAAACGGAAATTCTGTTATTCAAACCAGAAATCTGTAACAAAAAATCACAAGTTTAATAAAAGCCACTTCTGTTTATTCATTAGTGGCTTTTTTTTGTTTTAACCAATCTTGGTGTAGAATTATCAGAAGTTTTGAACCTCGAATAAAATCTGTTTTTTTCTCTGAGTATTGCTGATGAAAAGTTCCGTTTGAAATGAAGCCTGACAGCATATTGGTGTTTTTCCAGTTTCTGCCAGCATCGGTTTGATGCCCTGGCCCACATAATGAATTTTCAAGACTGTTTTATCACACGTAAATTGTTTAATAAAATATCCACTCACAGCATGAAGCTTGTTGATCTGTAATATTAGAATAGAAAATGATGACATCCGGGAGGCTCAGGGAGAACTCTTTTAATTGAGGATGGTATACCCAAAAAGCTGACTATCCGGCTCGGCGTATTATAAGCGATACCGGCCTGAATGATTTCATCAAACAAGTTCGCCTAAATGAAACGACTATATTATTAAATATGCTTAAGTTCACCGTATATGCAGAAACCACCATCGTTGGATTTTCAAAAACAAGGTACTTCTCCACCATTTTTAAGAAAGAGTTTGGTGGCAAGACCAACGGAGGCCATGAAGAAAGTTTAAAACCGCTTTAAGCACCTTCATAGCGGTTTTACTTCAAGTGAATGATAGAGATGCTTACTCTCTTCCAGTTCCTGCTGAACTTCTTTTACGATCTCGTTTTTTATGGCTTCATTCATTCCACTGCGAGTGAATGATGATCCAATCACGACAAAGTACCTGAGATCTTCGCCTGGCGGGCCTTGGAGTTGCTGTAGATTGTAAATAAAAGGATCTCCCTTTGTTTGATCTTCTTGCACCACCCGCAGTTCATATTGGGAAACATTATTCCGTTCTTTAAAGGTTGCAATAAATCTGCCGTTCGTTACAGTGTATGTTCCGTTTGGCTGCTGACTCACAGGTACCAACATTTCAAATGGAACCACAAATTCACCGGGCTCAATATCATCGGAACTGCTATCGGTACCACATGCCGTAAAGGCGGCAAATACAGAGATTACAAATAAATAGGGTTTAATTATTTTCATCGGCTTGATTTACTTTTGTTGTTCGTATTACCACACTCTTTCATGCAACTTTATCAAAAATACCAGGTCAACAGTCAAACAAATAGGGCTAATAATCAGCAAAAACATTACCAGAGTTCAAGCAAGAATTAATAAATGAAGGTCATATCATCAATAATAAAACTTGCCCCAAGCTGCGGCTGATTGAATGTGATGGTGGTCAGGCAATAGACGTACATAATGTTTACATCCGGCTCAATTAATGCTTTTTCCCTTCGCGACACTACAAAAGTTTCCTCTCCAACAATGTTTCCGCCTTTGTCGCGATATTCAAGTGTAACGGGGAGCTCGTCATAACTTAACGCAGACATGTAAAAACTTTTGAGAACAAACGGTTCATTCCTCATTATCACTGACACAGATCTCGGCTGAGCGCCAAAACTTGGATAGATCGCATTTGGGTTCGAGACAATACCATCAAACCACCCTCTTTGGGGCTCATTCCCTTCATCCTGTGAGCGCATGATATCATCTTTTACCCACCAGTCTCCCCAAATGAATCCATGATATCCGTCTTGCAGCCGGGATGAACCCGGTACCTCTATATCATCAAAATCGATGAATAACACGTTACCATCGGGGCCAACACATGAGGGTATTCCATCTCTGATATATCCTGTAGCCTCTGATGAATTCGGATCAATTGTGCCATCGGTGGCACCAGTTAATGTAAGTATAACACTTTCTTCTTCTTCGGTTTCGTCATCCTCTAAGGTCTCCAAAACAATCTCTGCAGTGGTTTGCCCGGGAGTGAAAGAGATGGAAAGAGCATTCGGATCAATGTAATCTACAGCATACGTGGCCTCTCCTGATAAACTGTATGAAACAGTTGATTCATTGGATGTGTCTGTACTTCGCGTGACAATGAACACGAGATCCGTACCTTCCAGAACGCGAATGGGCTCTTTTACTTCTACAGAGTATATGGCGTTGCCCTTGTTACTATCTCCGAGGTTATCACTGCACGAAAAAGTAAATAAAGCCGCCGTGAAAATTACAAGTAACCGTTTTGATATAAAGGATTTAGAATAGGTTCGTATCAGAGCGATTTTCACGGAATCTTGGAGACTGTTGTTTTTAGAGTTATTTGTGTTCATATTTATTTTGATAAAGTTGAGAAGTTTAATCACAGATTCTTCCGCGGAAAATTGTTTTCAGCTCATTATTAAGTGCAATTTTTTAGATCAAATCGGATCATGTGAGTTACTTTTATTTGTTACTAAATAATGGCTTTTATCCTTGAAGACATCAGGCCGGAAATCCATTTCCCTTGTCACACTTTTTCTTGAAAACGTCTATTCACTGATATGATAATTCACACACATAAGCCTCAATCTGACCAAATGGTGTGATAATCCACCAAAAACCCCGCGGGTTACCATAGTTAAGTTTTCGCTGGCAAGGCACCCTTCATCGAGACTGGCATCAAAACAGTACAAATGTACATTTTTGGCACCGTAGTTCAATTCATGACACAGAATTGTCAGATTCAAGTTGTACCATGCATTTTTTCGTCTCTCTTCCAATCCGTTATTATGTAGTGCATATTATGTAGTGCACTATAGATCAGCATACAGCTTTATGAAAAATAGAACTGTCGCTGCATGAAACAGCCATAAAAAGGATCAATATCCATGATAAACCAGAAAGGGTTATAGTTGATTTTATATTCATATTGTTCGGGTATTAAGCTGTATCATTACTGTCCAAAACGTTTTAGAGTCCATTAGAAATCTTCGTTTTTGTTCATTTATAATAGATTAAATTGTAGTCCGATAATGGATCCCCCCTACTTTTTCTCGCAGAGGTACGCAGATGTTTTCGCTGAGTCTCGCTGA
>JAFIFB010000014.1 GCA_020832285.1 Balneolaceae bacterium | reverse complement strand
GAATGACCTTTTTTATCCCGATACCCGTGAGTTTCAATGGCAGTCTGGTTACGGCGCATTCAGCGTTAGTCATTCAGGGGTTGATGGCGTTGAAAGATATATCCGCAATCAGAAAAAACATCATGAAAAAATGACTTTTCGGGAAGAATACCTTTGGTTTCTCAATAAGTACGGGATTGAATACGATGAGAGATATTTATGGGATTGATGTTTTCAAATGCTGATTATCTGATCATTTGACAGGTTCTGGGTGAGTGCCGTCCGCAAGACGGACTCTTTTATGATGTCGCGATGCATGTTACTCCGAGCTAAAGCACGGGGCTATGCTCGGACGTCCCTGCCGGGACTTTTTTGATGGATAAACCTTTGGATTGGGTTTGCAAATTGAATGAATAAAGATAACTCTTTTTGATCTGCCCCATCACCCGGTCCCAAGGGACCTGCGAACCTAGCCCCGTGATTTATCGCGGGGATTCGAAGAGATTGATAACATAAGAATAGTCCCGGATGGACGGAACCAACCGATCCCGTTTGATACAATTGATAATGTAATAAGGCTTCGATCCTTAGTGCCGTCCACAAGGCGGACTCATCTCACAATTTGCTGGGATATCAGAGTAATACCTCTGGCGATGATTTGCGGATCGTAATTGAAACAGGAGGGCATAAAAAAAGTACCGGAGTACATTTCTTCAAATCATCTTGTGGGATTCATCAAACAAACAAGCTGCGGAATTTTCAGCTTTCAATCATTTCTGCCGTAGCATTCATGGTTGCTGTACTCACTTATAATTAGCAAAATTCCAGACTCTCCGTCAAGAAAATAATCATCTATTTATCCACAACTTTTCAACAAGGTTATCCACATTGAAAAGTAAAATCGGCCTTTATAGAACCCTGTGGTAATTTTCCATATTTTATCATGCAATTCCAATAAAATTAGCTGTGCGTAAACTGATTTTTTGCCAATGTTCAACTAAATTCAAAACTCAGATATAGCACTTACAACCCCAACCGTTCCTTGAGATTTTCAACCCGCCTGCGGGCCACATCCAGCTCAGTGCCGTCTTTAAGGGTGATACGATAACCCCCTTTAAACCAGGGTTCCAGTTTTTCAACTTGGTTCATATTGGCAATGAATGATCTGTGAATCCGTAAAAAAGATGTTCCTGTAAGCCTCTCTTCAAGATCACTTAGTGAAAAATCGCATCGATATCTTTTTTGATCCGTGATATGTACCCAGGTGAGTTTACCATCTGCCTCAAACCAAAATATCTGATCATGATCGATAAGACGAATTTCCTGCTTATAATTTACCGGGATCTTTTGAAGCAGATTCATATTTCGCGGTGCACTCTCGCCCAGCAGTTTCTTCAGCGCATCCGGGCGTGAACCGGAACCGCGTTTTTGCATCACTCTCTTCACCGATTCCTCAAGCCTCTCTTTACGAACCGGTTTCAGCAGATAATCTACTGCATGAACCTCAAAAGCTTTGATGGCATATTCATCGTAAGCAGTCACAAAAATGACCGGCGGACAATCATCGCCCAACAGTTCAACCACATCAAATCCATCCAGAACCGGCATTTGAATGTCGAGGAATAGCAGGTCGGGTTTAACATTTCAAACTATACCGATTGCTTCTTTACCGTCTGATGCCTCTTCGATTATGGAAATGTCTGAATCCAGCTCTTCAATCATCATTCGCAGCCGGTTTCTGGCGGGTTGCTCATCGTCAATAATAACTGCACGTACTGTTTTGCTGCTCATAATTTGGCTCTATTTTGGCGGAATTGTAATTCTGATAGAGTTCCCATTTAGTTCAATCGAAGCACGGCCTCCGTAATGCAGCTGCAGCCGGTCACGAATATTACTGAGCCCGGTTCCGCGGCTAAAAATTTCTTCTTTACCCAGGGTTCCAAATCCGGGCCCGGAATCTTTAACCTCAATTAAAATCAATCCGTCCACATTTTTCACATCAAGATCTATCGAGAACGGGCCTCCGGTCTGTTGAAATCCATGCTTTACTGCATTTTCGACCAGCGGCTGGAGAATCAGGGCGGGTATTTCCTGATCTTCAACACCCGGATCTCTATTCACGTTGAACTGAATCTTATCTCCAAAACGCGCTTTCTCTATCGCAAAATAGGTTTTTGCCGCTTCGATTTCCTCCCTTATTGTCACTTCCTGTTTTTTACTGCTTTGCAGGCTGTAACGAAATAGTTCAGCCAGATCTTCTGTGACACGTTCAGCCTGATCGGGATGAGTTTTCACAAGACTGGCAATCGAATTGAGTGAGTTGAACAAAAAATGGGGATTCACCTGAGCCCGAAGTGCAGAGAGTTCTGCCTGCAGCGCCTTTTTTCCTGCCTCCTTACTCCGGTTCAGAAACATCTGAATATAGAATGTGATAATCACCATCAAGGCAATCATCAATGTAAATATGAAATTGACAAACTGATCTTGTGCTGTCATTCCTTCTCCGATACTGAAAAGAAGATCGTTTGTGTAATAAGCCAGAAAGTAACATCCCACAGATACGGCCGTTTGAACAAAAACATGCAAAAGTACCTCGAGGGCATTGCGGAGTGGGAAATAAAAATCCAGAATCTGGAAAACCGGAACCAGAAAAACCGTAAAAACCGTCGTAAAAACAAATGCTGCCCCAAATGATTTCACCAAACTGTCGGGTGATTCCGGGAAAAGATAATAGTTCAGCAAATAAGCCAGAACTCCGCTAATAACGGTTACAGCCGGGATGATCTGGAGATAGCGTTTCAGGATTTGTTTGATGGCCGGATGCATGAGTCGAAATTAGTGAAAGTATGGGAATTATTTGCTGGCAAAGCCCTCCAAGGGTTCCAAACCCTTGGAGGGCTGATAGGTTGAATTTCAATATCGAAACAACCGACGCTGACAGGAGCTATCGCACGCTGTCAGGTCGTCTAAAACTCAATTGTAAACCCGCCAACCGGCAACACACTGAACTGATGATATTCATCCGGTGCACCGGTGTTTTGATTCCAATAGATCGCCTCCACATTACTGCGGTTGTATGCGTTCCACATCTCAAAGAAGGTTGTGATGGTGGCCCTGTTCATGAAAATTCTCCTGTCGAAGCGAACATATAGCGAATGGAATGCCGGCAGGCTCTCGCGATTAAACCGGGTTCCATCCAGAATAGCCTGACCTGCTGCGGAAGATCTTTCCAGGTCAAAAGGGGTGTAAGGACGGTTACCAATATATGTCCAGCGGGCACTGAACTCCCATTTCTGATTGGGACGATACCCACCAATAGCACTTAAAAGATACTCTACATCAAATTCCCGGTTTTGCCACTCACCGCTGAAATCCCGGTATCGGGAACGAAAAAAAGAGCCGCTGATGGTTCCGTATAGCCCGTCTTTAATCTTTCTGTGCAGCATCAGGTCGATCCCGCGAGCATAGCCTTCGCCTCTGTCGGTCAGGTCATCAAAAAAGGTCTGTGAATCCAGTACATATTCCGGCAGACCGTCCGAATAACCGGCCGGCTGAATTGTCAGATTCCGGTACTGCTTATCATAAACTTCTACTGACAGTTTGGTGGCATTGCCCAAAAGATAATCGAATCCGGCAATCAGATGGACGGAGTAAGGATCTTTCAGGTCATCAAAATGTGATTGTTGTGAACGAATGTAGAGCGACAAATCCTGCCGGTAGATCCCCGCGGCTGCATTCAGCGTGAGGCGCCGGTTCAGATCATAGCTCGCTGCAAGCCGCGGAGAAAGTGTTAATTGTTCATTCAGGTGATTGTAGCCAACTCTTGTACCCGCATTTATGGTCAGGCTTTCAACCGGCCTTATGATAGCTGTACCAAACAACTCTCCCGTCACCTGCTCTTTACCCAGTTCTCTTTCAACCTCTGGGCGCTCTACACCAGCTTCATTGGTAAACGGTGCAAAGTAATACTCGAACTTTCCGCATGCATAGGTAAAATCGCCGCCCAGTTCAAACCTGAGATGGTCTCCTGCACGGTGGTAATGCAAATGGCGGACATTCAGATAATCATGCCGGTTATTGTATGTCAGGTCGATGGATTCATCATCAACAAAAATATTTTCAAGCTGCTGATGGGTGAAAGACCACGAGATCGAGCTGTTAAAATAGGTGCGATCGCTGCTAATACGGCGCCAGTTCATACCGGTAGTATTTTGCCGGTTTCTGAAATCGGGAACGGTTTGAAATCCGTCTTCAATTGCGCTCTCAATGTCGTTGGAAAATCGGCTGTCTCCATAAATCTGAAGAAGTGTAATTTTATTATTTTGATCGATATCATACCCCCCTTTTGCCTGCATATCACCATATCGGGGTGCACCGCCCGCGTTGATGGCGTCTGCGATCAGATCGAGATAGCTTCTTCGAACCGACAGAAGCCAGCTCCCTTTGCCATCGCTCACCGTCTCTGTACCGCTGCGATGAAAATAGCCTGCCGATACGGTGACCTCATCCCCTTCAATCACCTGTTCGCGCAGCTCTACTTCAATGGATGTCGTGCGGTTCCCGCGCACTACAATATCTGTAAGTGTCCGGGACCGGAACCCTACAAAACTGATCTCAACCGTATAGATTCCGGCTGGAATACCTTCAAATAAAAAAGTTCCGTCTATACCGGATGAAGCTCCCCGATCCAGTTCCATGATCACTACGTTCGCACCGGGAATGCTCTGCTGTGTTGCCTGTTCAATGATCACTCCCGAAAGGTTTCCGGCCGGAACTTCATTTTGACCGGAAACTGAACCAAACCCTGTCGTTAAAAAAAGCCCTGTTAATAGTGTGATTATCCGAATCATAAATCCTCTTATTTGAATTTTCAGTTCATCAAAGGATATAGCTCCAATGCTGAGTTTACATTAAAAAAGGAGTGAACGGTTCATTTCAGTGTTGAGTAGTCACAGTAAGGGATTCAAATAGTGATATGTCAACTCTGATTTTGTTGGAAATTGACGACATATTGACCCTGCAAGAAACTTTATTAAAATGAATCAAATGGTTGTGGATCAAAATGGCTTCAGTTCCGATAAGAATAGCTAAAACAAAACCATGCATGGGATTACAAATCATGGCATATAACTTAATGAATACCGGCATTGAACAAATATTTGCATATTAGTTTTTTTCATTTAACATGCATAATAATAAGATGAGACTGACACAATTTGAATTAACAATAATATCGACTATGATTCATCCGGATACTGAATTACGATTTATAAATGGAACAAAAGGGAGAGGCGTATTTTCAACGAAGCGCATACCAAAAGGGACGCTCACCTATGTTAAAGACGATCTTGAAATTGAGATTGAACCAGACGATCAGCGGCTTTCCGATCCAAAATACCGGGATTTAATTGATACCTATAGTTTTATCGACCGTAGTGGCAAACGTATCTTGAGCTGGGACCATGCAAAGTATGTGAATCACTGTTGCCAGTGTAACACAATGAGTACTGGTTATGGTTTTGAAATTGCAATTCGTGACATCGCTAAAGACGAAGAAATAACTGATGAGTACAGCATGTTCAATTTCCCAGCCAATATGCGGCTTGAATGCGAAAAATCACCCTGCAGGAAAGTAATCTCTGAAAACGATTTACTGATTTACCATAAAGAATGGGATAAAATCATAAAAAGTTCATTAAACCATTTACATCGGGTTGTTCAGCCTCTTGCACCGTTTTTAAGTAAAGAGACGGAAAACATGCTGAATAAGTATTTTCAAGATCGTTCTCAATATATATCTGTTCTCAATCTGGCTTATAAAAAAAGTGATTAAGCTTCTGGATTCTTATTTCGGCAGATAAATAGAAACCCCAGAGAGATTCTCTGCTTCGCCGGCAGATATCTATCCCCCTCTTGAACCATTATTGCCTGTATCGGCTATGTTTGTACCTACTTCACTTGGGCAAACATACCGAGAATTATCCTGTACTTCAAAAATCAACATCATATAATTTTTCAAGTTGTTTTTCCTGAATTCCGGATGGTAGCTTGCGGAATGAAAAGTTTCTTAACGCAATTAGAACAGGATGTTCCAGTTGTGCTATTTTTCCAATCTTCCAGGAAGTATTCGTGATAGAATGAGTTCTTTTTAAACGCCTTTTTTCAAACTTTTTAAAAGCTGTATTAATAGAAATATTAGCTGCCATTTCATCTGCAAGAATTACCGCATCTTCTATGGCCTGGCAAGCTCCCTGCCCCATGTTTGGCGTGGCAGCATGTGCTGAATCTCCAATAAGTACAATATTTTCAAATGCATAATTCTCAATGGGTTTTAAATCTATAATGTCATTCCATATTAAATCTTCATCTCTGGTAGCCTTCAGTATGGCTGGAACAGGATCGTGAAATCCTGTAAAATGGTTTAGTAAATCTTTAGAAGTGTAGTTTTTAAATACAGGATCATTGGCTTTAGCATTGATGCAGGCAAACCAGTAAATCTTGTTATCCGCCAGTGGCACTATTCCAAAGCGTCCCTTACTACCCCAGCTCTCTGAACTTTCGTTAATCACTATCTCCGGGGTTTCTATAACTGCACGCCAGCAAGTATAACCTGAATATCTTGGTTTCGAGTCATGAATTAACTTTTGCCGGATTAAAGAATGAATTCCATCAGCAACTATTACAAAAGAGGTTAAATGCTCGGATCCATCATTGAATGTAAGTCTTATTGCATCTCTTTTTTGCTCAAAGTCGATAATCTTTTTATCTCTGTAAAGAGTATCAGGGTCAATTTTTGAAAGCAGCACCTGATGCAAATCGTGCCGGTGAATCGTGAAATTATCTGCGCCATATTTTTTACTTAAACCGGTACTGTCGGTTTTGGTGATTAAATTCCCCTCTTGGTCAAGAATTTTAAAAGCGCTAAGTAAACGTCCTTTATTTATGATTTCATCTTTAATTCCCAATCTGTCAAAAGCCATGATTGCATTTGCAGCCAGCGCAAGTCCAGCCCCTGCCACGCCATTATTTGTTGTAGCCTCAAAAATTGACGCTTTAAAACCTGATTTATTTAAGGCAATTGCGGCAGTAAGCCCTGCAATACCGCCACCTATAATAGAAATGTCTTTATTCATTGAATTAGAAATTTAGTTTACAAACCGTTTAAAAATATATCAGATATGAACAGTCTCGATAATCCTACCAGATTCTAAATTGAAATAATTCCTTTTCAGTGCAATGGGTACCAGGTTCTTTAAATTCTGAGCTGATCAAAAGAACACTCTGATAACCTCATTTGAGTAAGATTTGATTTGTTCGCCATAATAAGTGATATCATGAAGCTTCGAATCTTTACGATTGTTTATTTGGATAGTTACATTATGATGAAAATCTCACCAAGAGTTTTTTTTGGTTATATCGAAAAGTGGCGCGGTGTTTTAGCCGGCCTCTCATATCTGTGAATATCCTATTTTCAGAATCACGCCATTTCCCGGTTTGTGAATAACTTTCTGCTCAGTTGGCGATGCCAAATCCAGGAAACTGATGCTATCAGAAGAGAGCCGAGAATCCAGGCTATTCCATCACCTGCATACATTGGAGTCAATAATGAACCGACATTATCCAATATGGTATAACAGGCGGCAAGTAGAATTACTAATGGCATATGATGCCGAAGAATCAGTATATAAAAAAGAATCATCAACAAGCCGGAAATCAAACCCTCCGTGATCCATCCGGTTAATGATCCCACAGAACTTCCTGCTGCAGCAAAACCAGCGAACAATAGCAGGATTCCGAATAACAGTCTGCGATTCTGCCATCCGTTTGTAAAGTGGTGTACCGAACCAAAAATCAGGATTAATAATAAAACATTATTAACATAGCTTGATACGGGATCGAGCATACCTGCCAGCCACGGAACGGCAGCACCGGCGATACCTGCATTACCCCAGTCCGGGGCACTTTGAGGAGAGAATCCCGAAATAAGGGCAAACAGCCCGACTATGAATAAAACCGGGAAAAGTGATACGGATAACAGTTTCCCGGGGTTTTGAATCAATTGACCTGAAACAGGTATTTTCCAGCGATGTATGAAGCCACCCAGCAGGCCTGAAGCAAGAGCTGATATCACAAAAATAACAGATGTAAAACCTATACTGGTTAAAGCCTGACTGCTGTAAGCCTGGGCTGTAGAAAATCCGGCCTCGGTCAATGGCCACACATTATAGATTCGCATTGCCATGAGCAGTAACATACCGCCCGTAATGACCAGAAAAGCCCGTGTTCCAAACCGGCCTTTTGACCACCGGATAACTGCAGCAACCATCCCGGCAAGAAACAGTAAAATCACGAGTATCTGGGAGGAGGTTTCTATAAGGTCAGGAATCGTGCGACTGTCACGATATTGCCGGTCCCACTCTTCCGGAACATGTATAAACCGATTCATTCTGGTTACTTCGTCACCCGCTATCTGCACCAGAATTCTTGCCTCTCCTTTATCCAGCGGATACGACAATGTATCTGCATAAATTATAGTCCAATCGGTGCGTTCGGGCAGACTTGAGGATTCAGCAGAAACAAACCGAAGCTGCTCAGGGTCGATGCGAATATTTTCCGAAATGGCATGGTCAGCAATTGACCGGGCCTCATTTTCGTCGAGACCGGCTCCGGGGCGATGTTCAGGTAGTACATGGCGAAATTCCTCCAGACTGTCTTTCCGGGTTATATACATACTGAACTCTTCCGCACGCTCTTCTACTTCACCTTCAAAAGTTGCATAACGAACCATCCAGGAGGGCAAGATCAGGTAACTGCCAAGCAGCTCGTGGTAGACCTCTTCCCCGCCCTCTTTCCAGACAAAACGGTGCTGTATGTTTGTGCCACCATAAACCCGGCTGAAAGCCTGCCAATGATCATCAAGTTCAATACCAAGGCTGTTCAGCTCATTTTCTGCAATCTCTATAGCTTCTGTTCGGTTAATTTCGACAGGCGGTGCGTCTTTACTGAAATCAGTCAAAAAGATCCATAGTATCAGTCCGGCGATGCCTGCAGCTGCTGCCGCTTTAAAAAAAGCGGGTGTAAAAACCGGCGCCTCGTATAGTTCAGTCTCCGGTTCTGCAGGTTGCGTTTCAGCCTCGACCTGCTCAGCAGGAACCCAGGAGCTGTTCAATGCTTCCTCAGGAATCTCTCCAAAGGCACGAACCCGAATCCATTGAAACAGAATAATCCAGAAAGGAAGCAGCCCGATTACGATAAGTATGAGCTGATTCCAAATCATTCCGGGGGTCGCAGCCGCAAAGATAGAAAGGGAAAACCAGACAAAATTATACCAGAAATGGATGAGAATAGCAGGATAAAGGCCTGCAAAGTAGAACACCAGCCCGAATATGATGGAAGGAAGAATCAATTCAACAGTACGGGCATAAAATGGAAGCTGCGGGTAGTCCGCGTGTACAGCCCCAAACAGGAGAGCCTGGAGGGCAAAAGCTGCTATCACCCAAAAAATCGTTTTTCCATACTTTTTCCCGATGAGGACAGCACCTGCAATGGGTATAGCCCGGAAAAGAGCCTCTTCCCAAAAAGCGGCCTGAAGTGAGATGGCAAGTGCGGTAAGCCATGGGAAATACTCTGCAATAACATCCGGATTATACAGTGCCGAAGAGGGATACCACCAGCCCAGAAAATTGCTTGACAGATAATAGGTACCGGTTACGTAGCTGAGTTCAAAACATACCAGTAAAAATGCGGCTGACGTAATTCCGAATACCTGTTTTGAAGAGGCTGCCCCTGAAGTCCACAATTTCCAGAACTGAATGTGATGAGGAAATGCTTTCCGGGTGAGCGATTCCGCCGCCATAAAAATGATACTGAAAAGGATTGCCAGGCCTATAAATGCCAGTAGTGCCATGGAGACCTGCATCATAACATGATTTTGATAAGACAAGGCAGTATCGTAGTTCATCCATTGCAGAGGCCAGGAGTTCAGCATCGTCAGCATTACAAGGAAAGCGATTACAGAACTGACCCATACCGGCTGTTTCCAGATCACATAACGCTTTTTAAGCAGATAAAAAAGACCAAAACCGCAGCCTACCAAACCAAAAAGTATCAACACTGCAATCGTTGCTGCACTTGCAAGAGTGTTGTTTGCAGATCGCAATTCTTCATACCGTCTGTCAAAAGCTTCAGGTATTCGGACGAAATGAGTGAGCTCAGTAAGACGGTCGCCGCTCACGCCCAGTCTCAGCCGATACTCACCTTCGCCTATTTTTTCTTCTATTCGTTCGTAGACAAACGTGTGATCGAGTCGTCCGCCCGGCCTCATATTTTCGGACGATTCGACCAAATGATAGGCTTCGAGGTCAACCGTCCAAAAATCGGATGCGGCTTCTTCGGCAATACTCCGGGCCGAATCGGCCGAAACAACAGCCCCGGATTCATCTTCGGAAAGAGTTTCAAGAAATCCCCAGGGTTCTCCTTTTGGAGTAAATCGCACCAGAGCTTCATTTGTCTCCAGCTCACGGAAAAGTCGTACCTGCCAGGTGTATGGTGAGTAGAGTCCGCTCTCCAGCAGATCCCGGAAAGCATCCGCTCCGCCAGCTTCAAGCTCCACATAATTTTGCAAATGGTCATTAAGGCTGTACGATGCGGCTATCCGGTAATCATCTGGCCCCAGGTCAAATTGCCGGGCAATCTCATCAGCCTGCTCCATTGCCATTTGACGATCCATTGCAATATCCACCGTAACTACCGGAAATGCTTTTGGAAAATAGTGCCAGGTGAACAGGATGCAGCCACAAGCAAGTAATGCCGAAACGATCCAGAACAGTGGTTTTCTAAACATGGTCTTATCTGTTTAAAAGTGGTTATGGTTTAACGGAGTACATGCGCCTCCGAAATCTATTCTGTGGTGATTTTTTGTAAATCGCCCTTAAATATCAGATAAGTGACCATAAAAGTTTTCATTTTTCTCTTAAAGTTTTAATTCAATAACCATACACCTGTATTTCATTTTATATTAAAGTTAACTGTAGTAACCTTGCTACATTCCTTTCTTATCAAGCTTACCTGACACTCGAGGATTCAATGTATTGGAAAGTGCTACTGTTACTTCAAAGATAAAACGTCGGGTTAAGTCATCTGACGAGTTTGTCAAAAAATTTACCAATGTAGATGATTGGGATGATCCCGGATCGACTCGTCTGATGACTCTCTAACACTTTTACAGTTGACACGACACTATAAAGCCATTATCAGAACCAAATTATGATTTGCATGATAAAAGAGGAGCTTGGAGAAAATGCAGGTTAGAGAAAGTTTTCTTGGTTCTGCAGAAATTGTTGTGGATAGTTATTTTTGAGATAGCTTAAATCCCACCCCCGATGGATTGGGAATTCGAGAAGAACACAACTTGAGAGAGGTAAAGTTAGTCAAAAACACGACTTCTCGTGATTTATTGACAGATAAGAGGTGTGATTACTACCGGGCTTTTCCAGTATCACTACTTCACCCAATATGGTCGGAACCAGTAAAAGCACTGGCTGCAAATACTGGTAAGTCCTCTATTTTTTCCCACACGAAAAACGAAGATCATTATTTAATTGAACTAATCCAAGCCCTGAAAGGGCGTCACATCAAAGCCCAGGGCACAGTGAGCAGGGCGAATGACGCCCTGGAATAAAATGCAATATAAAAGCACCACGAGGCGAGTAGTTTTGAAAAAGCAGCACAAAGTTTCGAGGGGTAATCGTTGGAATCCTATAAGGAAAACCATGACGGGCTTTATACAAGAGTTGAAACCGCCCCAAATCGGTGGAGGTATAAAAACGGAAGTGCAGTTGAAATCACAACAATTTACTCACAATAGTTTCCGAATAACCATCTTTTTAAAACTCTTGATCAAATAAAGGATGCCTGATTGAAGTACAGCTATTTCAGGATTTAAAATATTTCAAATAGTACATTAAAAAACCTGAATACTACAGACAAAAACAAAAAAGCAAGAATAAAGCCATATAAAAATCCCAATATTAATGAATAGTTCCTGTTCCCTGTTCTCAGAACTTTGTTGAGCTTTCTGCTCATTCTATTTACAGAAAAGAATTTCCAAAAATATAGAAATAAACCGGTATAAAGTAGAAAATAGAAAAGTTCTGTAGCCATTTTTTTTAGTTTAAATTTTATAGGTTAAAATCAAATTAATGGTACGTGACTAAGCAATAGTGCCTTGAATGTATTTGAAGTATCTCAATCGGCAATTAGACTTTACAGATCAATTTTATGCCCATTTTCTTTATCATTTTACAGAAATAAAGTTACGTTTAAAACACCTAATTAAGTCACATATCTCTCCATAAGCGGGTATATCTGACAAGTCCTATACAACCCATCAGAATAAGCGGCAAGACGATCATAGCAGCTGTCAATCTCATCCACTCACTTATGTTTCCTGGTGGTATAGCTTGAAATAAACTGGTGTCATAAAAAAAGAAGATTAAAAATATGAGACATGAAGCCGGAATTATACATTCGGTGAAGAGTTCTCTTTCATAAAATTTGTTTAGCACATTCATTTCGTCAAGTCTTTTTGTACAGTTTGCACCATACTTCTTCACCTCTAAAC
Organism: Balneolaceae bacterium; assembly: GCA_020832285.1. Taxonomy (GTDB): domain Bacteria; phylum Bacteroidota; class Rhodothermia; order Balneolales; family Balneolaceae; genus Rhodohalobacter. Next base: position 12,738 of record JAFIFB010000014.1, on the reverse strand, counting down.
CTTTATGAGATGGATGTCAGTGTTTTGCAAAGCCTCATCTAAAAATTTTATTTACAAGTGAGTTAAACCTTCCCCTCTAAGCAGAAAAGTTACAAACTACTTTTCCTTTTGCTCAGTATGTCAAATACGAATAAAAAGCGGTTCTACTGGAAACCTTGTGGGTAGAGGTCTAACTTGCCAAAGTAAAACAAGATGGCTGTGCGGAAATTATCATAATTTCGATAGCCTTTTGAAATGGACTTTACCTGCTGAATTTTGGAGTTCACCTGTTCGGCTCTGCCGTTGGTAATTGGGTAATTGATATAGTTTAATATCCCCATCAAATGCGTTTGGCACATCTGAGCTACTTTTTTGCATGCGGTAATTCCTTTGGATGCAACATCTTCAAACCACTGGCAAAAGTAGTGGTAGCCTTCGATGGGCGAGCTTTGATCATAGAGCGCTTTGAAGTTTTCTTTTATCTGCCATGCCTGAGCCGTTACCAGATTTAACTGGCTTACCCGCTTGAAATTCTCAGCCTGTTTATCTGAATGATTGTTCTGGTTTTTAAGCCACAAATAACGCGTATTCTTTAGCTCAGGCTCGGATTTTGCCTCCGCCCGGCGGACCTGATCCACTGCTTTGTTTAACCAAGTGATCACATGAAACTTATCGTGCACAATGCGGGCTTGTGGCAGGGTCGATTCCACACTGTTGATATAAGCTTTCCACATATCGATGCTTACCGCCTCTACCTGATCGAGACCGATCTGCTGGTCAACTGCTTCCAAAAGTTCCTCGGCATCGGATTGCTTGCGGCCCAGTCCCACATCGTAGACCTGACCGGTCTGTGGACAACTAACAATCGTAATGTAATCATGGCCCCGCCGGAAGGCCTTCTCATCCATTGAAAGAGCTCGTACGGTAATGTCCTGTTCGTTACGGCGCCTCAGCCCACGAGCCACAGCTCGATCAAGAATTCTGGTAATCACATCATAGCTGCTCTGCAGGAAACCAGCGGTTTTTGTCGGACTTTTGGTCAGCTGCGCCACTTCAATGGCCAAGGCCTCAAACCAAAAGGTAAACCGTTGGTTCGCATCAGCCCAGGGTGCAGGCACAGTTGTTACCTTGCCTTCTGTGTTTTTTACCCGTGGAAGCGGGCACACAATCCAGGTTTGATACTGCATGATGTTTAAATGACGCCAGCGCCTGGGCTTGCGATGATCATAAATAGGAAGCAGTTCTCCAGTAAGGGGGCACTGTGCCTGTGAATCGGTATACTCCACATGAACCTCAATCTGTTGATGGTGGTCGTCTACATCAATTTTGGTTACTTCCCACTCATCACCAAAATTCAACAGATGCTTAAATAACTTAGAGATTTCACTCATTGGATTTTTCCTCAAAAGTACTACCTCATCTATTTACCCACAAGGTTTCCAGTAGAACCAATTAATAAACATTAAAATAATAAAAAACAGGTAAGTGGTATGTAAAGCTCTGCTTAATCGCGTAAACGGTCTATAACCGTAAACATCAGAATCGTAGTGTTAAGAATAGAAGTAGTGAGAGCAATCGTCTCCTGAGGTGATAATTGCTGGCCAACCGGTTTTTCAGGTACAATAATTGTAGCTCCTGCCTCTACCGATGGGTTGCTTCTAATCCTCAAAAAGCTTCGGACTCTGTCGACCTCACCATTTGCATAAACAACATAGGCTCTGTGACGCTGTCCTCGGTCTGTAGTTCCCCCGGCAGCATCAATGTATCCCTGCAGTCCCCGGCCGGGCACATATCTCATCGTTACCGGAGATAAAACGCCCCCCTCTACCCGAACTGTTTGAAGTTGTCTTGGAACACGTATAACATCCCCTTCCTGAAGCCTGAGGTCATTATTTCCATACGGTCTACTAATTGCATCGCCCAAACGTATTCCAACAGGAGTATATGTTGTGTCATTCACAGTTTCGAAACGGTCCAGGTCAACATTTTCAAGGTTCAGACTGGTCAGCAAAGCAGTTCGATCGTCAAAACCATCCCTTTGAACCTGGTCGGTCGTGACTTCAAGTATTCGCTGCATGGAAGCTCCCTCCGGAAATGCATATTGGGAAAGGCCACCGGCCTGTGCAATTAAATCTGTGAGTCGGGCATCTCTTTTTTCAAGAACATATTCACCGGGAAATTCAACTTCACCTTCGATACGTACTGTAAGTTGTTCCTGGTAATTTGGTTTGGTTCGGACAAAAACCATATCGAATGGCTGAAGCTGAAACTCTCTGTCACTTCCACGGAATTGATAGTTTTCATCAATTTCAAACTGGAAAACTTCAGCTACCTGATTTACCTTAGTTCGAACTTCATCGTCTATAACACGGCGTGCAACTTCTACTCTGTAAGCTGCAGCACGATCCCGTAAACCGTCTGCAAGAAAAATTGCATCTTCGAGTGACATTCCTTCAAGAAATTCGAACCGGTCCGGGCTATTCACAGCACCAGCCACGCGAACTGTCATCATCTCTTGCATATCGAATATCGATGATATACGAACAAGATCATCCCTTCTGAGAGGTATATCATCGGCATGCCCTTCAATGATGTCAATCACTGAAAACGGCACACTTTCAAGCATAAGATTATCGCGACTTCGAACAATTATACCCCTTTCAAGATAAGCGTGTTGTTTTACACCTTCTGCCTTGTCGAGAAGATCCGTAAGCATCATACCATCGGTTAATTCGTAATCTCCTTCCCTGTACACGGCGCCTTCAATCCGAACCCTGTTTTCATAACGGTCTACAATTTCCTTGATCTCAATTGCATCACCGTTTCTGAGCTCAATGTCACTACCTTCAGGCCATCTTACATCAGAAATACTCCTCTGGATGTTGGTTGTTCGATGAAGTACAATCCGCTCTTTATAGGCATTTTCAGAAAATCCACCAGTAAACTGAATCAAATCGGCAAGAGTTTCCCCATCCCTCATTTCAAATATTCCAGGGCGTTTTACTTCTCCGTTCAGCCTGACCCTGTTCATATAAGGAGGTACTTTAATTATATCCTGATCCTTAAGCCGGATATTATCACTCTGGTTGGCGTGTACAATTAAATCGTAGAGATCGAATTCCCGAATTACTGTATCACCCCGGATAATTTGGATATTCCTCCAGGATCCAGACCGGTTCGGTCCTCCGGCCGCATAAAGCATGTTAAATACAGTTGCAAGGGATGATACGGTATAGGTTCCGGGCTGCCGAACTTCACCTATCATACTTACGTTGATACTGCGAACATTTCCAAGAGATACATCAACAAATGTATTACCAGATTGTGGATTTTCAAGATTAATACCAGAGTAACCTCGCTGAAGGTTTCTAAGAATTCTTTCCCGTGCCTCTCCGTACTCAAGTCCACCTATCCGTATCGGGCCGATATTTGGTATCCTTATATTTCCGTCGGGATCTACAGTTACCCTGTATTCTCTTTCAGCAGCACCCCAAATATCAATACGGACCTCATCATCGGGTCCGAAGATATAATCTATGGGTGTAGGAATGTTGATGGAAGGTTCAAAGGATTGAGAGGTACCGGCAAAAAGCCTGGCACCAAATACAGGAAAGCCCTCTTCAATTATCAGATCGAGTTCACGTATGAGATCCTGCTCATTTCTTTCCATGACCAGTCGCCTCAACTCACTAATCAGGAGTTCATCTTCCAATTGTGTAGTTGGTTGAAATTGTAACTCTGCAATATCTGTTGAACGCGTGGTAGTTCGGGCTGCAGCGTCTGAATCCCTGTCCCGGCCAGTTGCAAGCCGGTTTAATCGTGAAGTTAAACGGGACACCTGTGATGAAGGCATGCCTCGGGCACGTGCAATGTTCCCTACTTCTTCGATAGTAAAACCCTGAGCCCTCATTTGGCGATAAAAATTCATTAATTGATCATCGGTCAGATCATCAACCTGAACATTTTGTATATCACCTATGCCAATGCCCCCGAACTGGGCGTTAATTTGTGTGGGGATAAAAAGAAAGAAGAGAAATAGAACGAGAAGTGTAACTGTTATTTGTTTCATGTTTTATTTAGATGATAATAATGCAATGGGAGTGTGAAATTGTGCTGAAAACGTTGATTAGTGGGCGTTCGTATCCAGGTTTATCATTTTCGTAACGGTCTTCAAGATGATAGAAGCATCCATTAATAATGTGTTTTTCTGAACGTAGATAAGATCGTAATCTGTGCGTTTTCTCATGTGTGACACACTATGTGTGCCACCCCGATAACCTTTTACTTGTGAAAAACCTGTAATTCCCGGTTTAACTGCATATCTGTAGAAAAAATCATCAAATGTTGAATTCCAGTAAGCACATTCCTCTACCGGGTATGGCCGCGGGCCAACAAGGCTCATATCTCCTTTAAAAACATTGATGATTTGTGGCAGTTCATCAAGGTTTAAAAAACGCAGCAGTTTGCCAAATGCAAAAATACGCTCATCTCCCTCTAATGTAATATCCGGTTTTCCATTTTGAATAATTTTCGAATTATTTCTCATCGTTCGAAATTTATAACAAGTGAATGTAATGCCGTTTTGCCCGGTACGTTTTTGCTTGAAAAAGACGGGCCCTTTTGATGAGAGCTTTATCCCGAGGGCAATAAATGGGAATAAAATAAGGCAAAATATTAAAGCTATTGACCCAAGTATAAGGTCAAGAGCACGCTTCCCCTTGTACTGCCTGACTTCTAAGTTTTTGTATATAGAAGATGTGTATCCACGCTTAAGAGGTACAGCATCATTTCCGCCATTTTTTCGCGACTCTTGCTGTAGCCTTTCCTTAACCGTTTGAACTTCATTGATTGATAGATCCATTCATAAAAAATTATTCGCACAAGGAATTTAAATCAAGATTCAAACTTAGTTCCTTTAGTCTATATAAACAATACCAATTTTGCCAAACGTGAATTCTTGATTCTGAACAATTTAAATATATTTGAACCCAATTATGAACAAAATATTAAAAAAAATTCTTTTCAGAATTCCAACAAAATTTTGCCACCTGTTTTTCAACAGCGGATTTTGCTATATCAGGCATTCTAACCCAATCGAAGCTAGTTACATCTATAATATAATTGAATTTACTTTGATAAAACGAATAAGTTCCTTTCAAAATGATCTTTAGTGTGATTTTTGCAGTATTATTTAAATTCCATACAGTACGGATTTCACAAATCAACCGGGTAAGTTTCAGATTATTAGAATTTCACTTCGCGAAGCTCTGACCGGTTTTCTTGAAACCAATCATAGGTTTTTTGAATCCCTTCCGTCAAACCGGTTGAATAGCTCCAACCCTCTTTCTTTATTCTGGATACATCCATCAACTTACGAGGTGTGCCATCAGGTTTGTCCCGGTCCCACAGAATTTCACCTTTATGCCCTGTAACCTGCTGAATTTTTTTTGCAAGATCAGCGATGGTGATATCTTTACCAGTCCCCACATTATACAAACTGTGCTGCAAGCTATTCTGGAGCGTAAAGAGCACGGCATCGGCCACATCATCAACATATAAAAATTCCCTCATTGGCTGACCGGTACCCCATAGTGTTACGGGTTTATGACCGGCCTGTTTCGCATCTTCGAATTTACGAATCATTGCCGGAAAAACATGGGAGGTTTCCAGGTCAAAATTATCACCGGGTCCGTATAGATTGGTCGGCATCAGAGAAACATAGTCGCGGTTATGTTGCCTTCTTAAAGCTTCGCACTGCTTAACTCCGGCTATTTTTGCAATTGCATACCACTGGTTAGTGGGTTCAAGATCGCTGGTCAGCAGAGACTTTTCGGTCATAGGCTGGGTGGCGTGTTTTGGATAGATGCAGGAGCTTCCTAAAAAAATTAATTTTTTAACACTGTTTAAGTGTGCACCGTGAATCAGGTTGTCCTGCATGATAAGATTTTCGTGGAGAAAATTGTATGGATACCTGTCATTAGCCAGAATACCACCAACTTTTGCAGCGGCAATAATAACAGCCTTTGGCTTTTCCCGGCTCATGAAATTATATACTTCAGTCTGATTTCTGAGATCAAGCTCACTACTGGTTTTTGCGACCAGGTTTAAATAGCCTTCATCTTTCAATCTCCGAAAAATAGCAGAACCAACCATTCCCCGGTGTCCGGCAACATATATTTTACTCTTTTTGTCTATTATCATGGGAAAAATTTTTTTGAAGGGCCTGTTTTAAAATTAAGGGAATAAAAACCGGGGCTTCAAGAAGATATCGGCGAGAAAGCCTTCCGGGTTCCCGGCTCAACCGAAAAAACCATTCCAGTCCAATCTTTTGCATCCATAAGGGAGCTCTTTTAATGTTTCCTGCAACCACATCGAAAGCTGCTCCCACACCTACTGCAATTGATACATTAAGCCTATCGAAATGTTCGGAAATCCAAAAATCCTGCCGGGGCGCAGTCAGGCTTACCCAAAGCACATCTGCCTCTGAATTATTAATCATATCAACCATTTTATTATTCTCTTCATCAGAAAAAGTTGACACAAACGGTGGTGAGTAGGTTCCAACAATCTGCAGAGACGGGTATTTCTTTTTAAGGCGATCTGCCAGCTGTTCAGCCACTCCATCAGAAGCTCCCAGAAAGAAAAATTTATATTGTTTTTCAGCAGCAGTTTTTGAAAACTCCGGCAATAGATCAAGTCCTGTTACACGACCGCGAATCGGGTTATTTAGCATACGCGATGCCCATAATAGTGGAACTCCATCAGCAGTTACGATATCTGCACTGTTGTATATTTCACGTAGTTTCTGATTTTTGCGTGCCCACAAAAGGCAATTTACCGGGGTTACAGCAACACGTAAACGGTTCCCATTTTCTATGGCAGATGAAAAATGATGCATCGTTTCCTTAAGATCAAGTCGGCTAACGTGGGTATCTAATATGTTAACACGGTCTTTCATTTTATACCGCTTTTTCCTTCAATATTAAAAGTTAGCTTATAAACGAGTTTATTTACCACATTCAAACCTGTATTAATCTGTGAGCACCAAGCGAATCGAAATGCAGATTAGTTACCGTGTTCTCCGTTCAGGTTTTTCTCAAACTCAGTTGCCCGGGAGTAAATTTCTAATATCCGGTGATAATTTTTTTCAGGTGTATATTTTTCGAGGAATTGTTTTCTGGCGTTCACACTCAATTCGATTACTTTTTGAGGTTCGCTGTTGATGACATCGAGACAACCTTGCAGCTCTTTAAAATTGCCGGGTGAAAAATGAAAACCAGTTTTCCCATGAGAAATGATTTGCTGAGGATTGCCTATTTTTGAAGTTATAACGGGACAGCCCATTGACAAAGCTTCGAGTAAAATGAGAGGCTGCCCTTCGTACCATTTTGTCGGAAAAATCAGGGCTTTGGCAACTGCCAGTTTCGATAATATATTTTTTCTTGATAACTGTCCCAGCCATTCAATTCCTGAATGCCCTTCAGACTGTTTTACAAGTTTTTCTCTGAGAGGGCCATCTCCGGCAAGAATCAGTTTAGATGAAATCTTATTTTCAAGCCAGAAATTAATAAGGTCCTGTACACCTTTTTCATAACTGATTCTTCCCACATAGAGAAATATATCTTCCTTCTGAGAGCTCAATTTCAAATCTGTATGCTCACTGATCGGGTCTTTTAAAAAGTTGGGTTTTACAAGTATACGTTCTTCCGGCAAACCTCCCTCAACAAACATTTGCTTAGAAAATTCAGACAATGCAATAAATGCAGATGGAAATTTTTGCCAGGTTTTATTTTTACGGTGGTACTCGATCATATGTGCCAAAACAGCTGTTTGAAATATAGAATTTCGGTACACACCATCAAAAACACAGCGATAAGCACTACCGTTAACACTGCGATTGTCTATTTCACCGTTATAATACATCAAACCGTTGGGATGAATTAAGCGATAATTGTGCAGTGTAAGCACAGACGGTATACCAGCCTCCCTGGCGGCTTCAAAAATAGATGGAGATAGCAGAGGGAAAAAATTGTGAACATGCATCACATCCGCTTTAAAATGGTTCAGTTTTTCACCGATATCTTTTTTTGACTCGCGGTTATAATGCGTTTTAAAAACAAGTTTTGCCTTGCTTAATATTGACTTAAGCGCTTCACGATTGTTAACAATGTATTGCTCCACGACATGCTCTTTCCCCAATAAATCGTACTCCTGGCTCACAACTGTCCATTCGCCGCCCTTATATTTATATCTGTTGTGTACCTGTAGTATGTTCATTCCAAAGAGTATTCCGTTTTCTTAATCCTCACAATCCTGGGAGAAAAGTTACCCGCCCGTCCAAAGCTCAACAACATACCAATTGCCAGCCAAAAAGCAAATGAGTGATGTGGTCCCTCAAGCACAACATTAAAAAACGCAAACACATACATCAACATCAAAAAACCAATGAGAAGCAAATACATAGAGTAGGAGTGATAACCATTACTATTTTTTTTTCTTAAATAATGATTTATTCTAAAAAGCGGAAGAAAAATCGCATAAAGAAACAGAGGAAAAATCAAAATGCCAAAACGGGTAAGTATATTAAGATAAGAATTATGCGGCTGAGCATTTCCTCCAAAATCTCTGATTTCGAAGTAAGTCATCTCTACCGTTGAATAAAAGATATTTTGATAGGCAAACATAACCGGCCGGCCAACTCCATATCCCAGTAAAAAATTTTCATAAAACTTTTCCATTACATGCTCCCAGGAGAGGACGCGATAGTTGATATTGCCCTCATCGAGTGATGATTTCAATTCAAGTATTCTGAAAATATCCACATCCACGAGAGTATTGTACAGGATTAAAAAACCAATCAAAAAAACGAGACTTGAAATACCATAGGTCAGAATAATTTTTTTTGACACATTACTTCCAATCAAATATATAACGACCACAGCCAGTAAAATCCCCAGAAAAATGGACCGATGGAAAATCGTAAATACCGCCGGGATCATGATGAGTGAGAGGAGTTTGTATTTCCAGCCAATATGGCGAAATGGAAGAAACAGCGAAATCACAATTAGTGAAGGCACCACATAACCCACACCGAAACGGAATCCTTCAAAGGACAGTGACCGGTGGCCTAAAATAATCATGAGCGCTTCGTAACCATAGGCAATCGCCTTAAGGACAATGAACAATTTTAAAAGGGCAAAAAACAGATCGTAATGATTTCTCCTTCTGAAGACATGATAAACAACAGGAACCCAGAATGCATAAATAAGCATAAATGCATCACGAACGGCATCCAGCCTGTATTCAAAAAAATAAAAAGCTGCAAAGGCCGCACCAATCATCACAATCAAATAATAGACCATGAGGACCCTGCGGATTTTCAACAAATCACGTGCATAAGCGATGGTAAGTACACCAAGGGCAAGTTCCGTTACAAAAATTGGCTCGACACCTAAATAGGCGAAATGTCGTTCACCAAAAAGCATGTGAAACATGTATATAAAGAAAAGGTATTCACGCCATTCCAGCCGGCGGATAGCACTCCCAATTTTTTCGTAGTGCAGCAATAACAGACCAACACCAATCATGATTACTGCCAGTACGAAATCTTCATAGAGAAGAAAAGGTAGTAAAAACAATAACCCTTTTGATCTATTTATCGTAGCTTTCTTCACGAATTCTGTTCGGTGATATCACGAATTATTTTTGATGTCTCCTTCGCGACGTGTTTCCACGTTCTGATGTTCTGTATGCCTGGAGAGTGATATGTGAAATTGTCTATAAAGGTAAGAATTTCTTCTGCATTTCCGGCAACTTTAAAATTGGGATAAGAATTTTGGACAGTTGTTCCCGGTTTATTGGTTATTGTAAGTAAGCCATTATTCAGATACTCATACACTTTCAGTGAGCTGTTGTAAAATCCCCAGCGCGACCAGGAGTAATCCCCATAAAAGGCCAGTCCTATATCTGAGCGAGATATTACATATGAAACCTCCTCCCTTTTAAGATTAAACATAGGAAAAATATTTCCTGATGGAAAACCGGGTGTAGTTTCATTTTTATCATCATTCGAGATAATAATGAGCGCAGTATCCGGCGATTGTTCAGCGACCTGTTTCAATAATGTAAAATTTTGCATCTGATTTACCGAACCCGACCAAACTGCAACCCTGGAATAATCTTGCCGTATCGAATCGATTTTTTTCCTCAGTTCGTTAGGTATTCTGGCCATTTCGGTCTGAAAAATTTCTCCCCCATTTTCCACAACGTACACATGGCTGAGTTCCAGTTCTTCTTCACAGTACTGCCTGATGGGGTCACTAACCACAATTACGGCATCAACCTTTTTTAGAACAGTCTTCATCCACTGGTCTGCTTTGCGAATGTAATTTTCACTTTTCCCAAAAAGGTGTAATTCATCAGAGGGGGCATTTAGTTCTACAATTACTTTTTTGCCGGCGGCCAGGGCAATCAGGGTAATCAAATTGCGGGGTTTAAGGAAATAGTCCATTCGAACATAGATCAGGTCACACTCTTTCAGGATATAGTATAGGCCTGTTACAGGGTTTTTTTTGACAGTATGAGGATCCGGTTCGCCATTCAGTTTGTAAAGTTCATATCCAAGCTGCGATAATTCCTTTGCAAGATGGTATCCATGAACGGATGGCCCGCCGGTAACAGGATAGAAATTGTAGTAGATAAACCCGATTTTCATGTAAAATCCTGAATTCTCTTATTCATGAACAAAAACCCTCTTGCTCTTCCGGTTCCCATAAAAATTTTACTGAGCCAGGCTACAAACCAGACCTTGAAAAAAAACTGGTGATTAAGCTTTTTCTCTGTCAGTTTTTCTTTAAGCGGATTTATTTTTGGCGGAGCAAAAGTTCGGATGACCTGTCCGAAAATAAAACTGGCTGCTTTTCCATTTTGTTTCATATTAAACGGGTGAACTTTTCCAACCCGGTATGATTTACGAAGAACCTGAATAAAAGTACGCGGTTTACATTTCACAATTGCTTTATCGGTAAAAACCAATTTGTATCCAAGCCGAACGGCACGCTGAGTCCACCAGATGTCCATCCCCGAACGAAATACATCAGGGAATAAACCAAGTTCATCAAGTAGTCTTTTCTTGAAAAAAAGGTTTCCCGTTGCAGATCCTTGCTCAAATAAAACAAGATTTCGATTATTGTTAAATGTTATTGCATCGTATAACTCCGCTGCGGATGGATCATTACCCAGCTCAAAGAGTATGTCGCCTCCTGCCAGATCACTATGTTTTCTTTCAAGTGCTTCAACTCCGGCTTCTATCCAATTTTTATCAGGGACTTTATTGGCATCCGTAAGCGCAATGACCTCCCCTTTTGCCTGAAGGAGCCCTTTGTTTCTGGCAGCATAAGGGCCGGTTTTTTCTCGCTCAAAAAGAAGTTTTACAGGATATTTTTTTACAATTTCTACCGTTCCGTCAGTTGAACCGTTATCAACCACAAGAATTTCTATTGCTTTCGAACTGTAAGTTTGACTGAGCAGTGCCCGCAAGGTTTCATCGATGTAAAAAGACGCATTATAAACAGGAATAATAACCGAAACAGTTTTTTCCAAAATAGATGATACTGTTATTCTTTTCTTTCAAGCTGTTCGGATGATATATAAATTTGGAACAATTATAAATCTATTATTTATCTTGCAAATTTGCTTTACAGAGGTATAAAACATGAATCTCATATGAACAAGATTGTATCTTCACCGACCCTGCAGCGTATTCGTTCTGTTGCTGAGAAAAAGGTAATCTCTTTTCGGCGAACAATCACACAAGATATCATTAAAGAGAAATTATTTTTTCTTCATGTGCCAAAATGCGGTGGTACCTCAGCGGATGCAGCCATACAAGAAGCTTACCGATGGAAAGCGTGTGTTCATCTGAACTCAAGGGCATCCCAAAGATCTGCACGATTTCTGAAGGAAGAAATGGATATCCACCGGAATCAAATTTTACCCTATTATCTAGAACAAGAGCTTTTAAAATATGTGAGCGGACATTTTGTTTTTGATGAAGATATTTTTGTGAAGTATAGCCCGCAATGGAATTTTGTGACTCTTCTTCGAAACCCGGTAGATAAATACATTTCTCAATATTTTTATAACAGCCGCAAAGATAGCCATCAGCATTTTGCCATTAGTGAAAGTCTGGATGAATATATAGAAACGGATGAAGGAAAAAGCCTTGGAAATGACCTGGTTCGCCGTTTTGCCGGAAAATCATTTCGAAACAACTTGAAATCATCACAAAAAAAAGCGATTGATCAGTCAGTGGAAAACTTGAAAAAATTCAGACTGGTTGGCATTCTTGAGGAAATGGACAACTTCATTTCCGGATTTAAACAATGTTTTAATGCAACTCTCAGGGTAAAGCAGAAGAATAAAAATCCTGAAAAAAAAGAATCAGCTATAAGTCCTGAAATAATCAATCAGATCGAAAACCTTTGTGAGAATGATCTTGAAGTGTACCACAGGATCAGAAAAGTTATTCTCTGAAATCAATACTGTCCAAAACGATTTGTTAAAAAGAAAGTAATTTACAACCTCTAATGACATCTGTTCCCTTTCTCGCAGATTATCGCTGAGTTATCCGCAGATTTACGCAGAAGATCAGCTAGACTCAGCGAAAACATCTGCGTACCTCTGCTAGAAAAAGTAGGGGGGATCCATTATCGGACTACAATTTAATCTATTATAAATGAACAGAAACGAAGATTTCTA
>JAFIFB010000013.1 GCA_020832285.1 Balneolaceae bacterium | reverse complement strand
TACCACAGGAAGTTTGGTCCCACGAGGTTGACGGGCCAGATCAAAGACCGGCATGGTTTTTTTTAAAATTTTCTGATAGTAGAATTTGATGCCACATAAAGCAATTGTGGTCGTATTCCGTGCGTATTTATCTTTGTGCCAAAGCAGGTATTCGCGGAGTTGATCGTTGGTAATCTGGTCCGGGGATGTTTGGAAGTGATTTGTCAACTTCCGGACCGCATAAAGATAGGTATCCTGCGTTCGTTTGGAGTAACCGAAGAGTTTCATATCTTCGATTAAGCGTTTTTCGAGTGGTGTCATAGTATATCTCCTGTTAATTTTGGGTTAATATCTGAGGAGGTATAGTATGACCCACCGATAAATTTTTCACGACATTCTGAATCCGATAGCAACCTGCCGCTTAGCGGCTTAGTTCAACAAGCGTTTCAAGCGGACTGGAAACAATGGGTTGCTTGTAGTACATTACCAGATCAGCCGCTTAAACGCTGAACCGTTATGCTGTCTATTTAGGATTTGTACCAAACAGCATATTTTATCCTTGTATTTGTAGCACATATAAGCTACATTAGTATCAGGTTTAATCAAATCCATTGTTATGACTAAGAAAACTGCAACAGTTCGAGCTCGTATGGAACCGGGACTTAAGAAAGAGACGGAACGTATCCTTGAGCAGCTTGGACTGAACACAACAGAAGCGATACGAATTTTTTTTAAGCAGGTGAAACTTCAGCGTGGCCTTCCATTTGAAATGAAGATTCCCAATGAAAAAACACACCAAGCTATTGTCGAGGCCAAATCAGGTCAAAAAGTGAAAGAATTTGAAACCACTGAGGAGTTATTTGAAGATCTGGATATCTGATGAAAAAGATTTCCCGCACAAACAGATTCAAAAAAGACGTCAAAAAAATGAAGAAGCGTGGAAAATCATTTGACGTTTTCAAACAGGTTATTCAACAGTTGGCTCATGGTGAACCGTTGGATGAAAAATTTCGGGATCACAAATTAATAGGAAATTATGTGGGGACTCGAGAATGTCACATAGAACCGGACTGGCTACTTATTTATGAAGATCACGTTGACGAGCTTATCCTGATTCGAACAGGTACTCATTCAGATTTATTTGGGTAACAAGTTAAATAAAGGCAGATCGTCAGCATAACCAGCGGTTCGTACAACCGCCAAACCGTTATTTGTCTAAACCAATTCTCTTCAAAAGCATAGATATCGGTCAAAATATTTTCTCAGATATCTGTATTTTCTAACATGGCAAAAAAAGAGATTGATATTGAAATTGATCGGCTAACCAACTCTATCGAAATCAGTGTTACGGGTGAGGTTTTCGATACGCAAGTAGTTCAACTTCGTAAGGCAGATAAAAAAGTTATCAATCTCCGCAGAATGGCTATTCGATTGGGAAGCAGAGCTGAATTTGGCAGATCGGGAAGTGTTTAAATTGACTACTGTCAATAATCCTAAAATCATTCATGGCTTGTTGTCTCTGGAAGACAAGTCCGATCATATTTTTATCCATCTTGTAGAAAGTGCAAATTTCAATAAAGGCACTAACAAAATGTATTTTGGTGTAGCTGGAAACTTTTTCGCCTTTGCTTGTAAATTGTCATTTGAGAAGGGATATGAAGGATATGTTGCCTTTGATTCAAAGTCTGCGTTAATTGAACATTACAAGAAAAAACTTGGTGCTACGCATTTCAAAGGACAACGAATGTTTATTGATACCGTTAATGCATTCAAGCTCGTTCAAAAATACTTTCAGGAATAAATCACCATGGCTATTGTAAAAGAACCCAAAGGAATCGATTTCGTTGTTAAGTCAGAACCCTGGTCTGATGAAGAGTTGAAAGAATTCAGGAAACTGATGGAAAAGCAGAAGTCCGATCTTGGTGAAAAGAAGCGATCGAAAATAAAAGAGAAAATTAAAAAAGTTTCCAAATCTAAACAGCCGGCATAGTAGCACCCCTTCTGCTACATCAAATAACAACCGCATCAAGGCGGACATGCCTCGAACTTGCTATTTTGATGTGATGAGTTTGTAATTACGCACTCCTCTTTTAAATTGTTTTAATCTTATAATTCGGCATGACCGCTTATTTGCCAAACCGTTAAGTACCCTAAGATTCAAGCTGCTTCCAACTCTCCTTCTAAAAGTTTACCTATCTGTTTTTTAGATGTCCCAAGCCGCAGAAGTGCTTTGATCATAAGATCCAGTGAAATGCCGGGGTCACCACCTTCAAGTTTGGCAATTCGCGACTGACTTGAGCCAATCGCACGGGCAAGCTGCTCCTGGGTCCATCCTCTTTTTGCACGTTGGCTTTTTACCATATTACTGATATCCAGACGAATGTCAATGTAGGCCTCTTCTTCCGGCGAGAGTTCCAAAAAATCAGCAGCAGAACCAACCCGAAATCCTTTTTCTTCCAGTTGTTGTTTTCTTTTCTTATCCATGATATTTCCTATCCTTTACTACTGTTTGTAACGAGTCAGACGCTTTTTGCAGACATCAATGACTTCCTGCGACGTCTTTTGTGTTTTTTTCGCAAATACCTCCAAAATGACAATGGCATCATCATCGATGAAATAGATAATGCGCCACGTTTTATTTTTGTCGTTAACGCGTAGTTCATGACAGTTCTTTCCAATCGATGGCATTGGCCTGGAATCCGGCATTTGTATCATATCTCCTTTTTGAAGCCTTCTTAACAGAAAGCCAGCTTTTATTATGGCATCTGCCGAGAAAGGCGGAGACTTTACTTCTCCCTGAATCCAAACCAATGGTTTATCATTATCAGACACAACTTTAATATGTCGAATTTGGCATAATTAAACAATAGCACAGACGGGTATTTAACTTGCTTCTATTGAACCGAAGAACCTGTTTGTGGCGGATCGAGACTCCGAAAATAAATGACAATACAGGGGATTCATCGATTTTTGCAGGTAAATTCTGGCGGGCGCATGTAGTGTTAAGTCAACTCTCATTTGTCGGATAAAGACCTGACACCTTAAATATAGCTTGTTAATTAAGTCTGAAATACCGGGCAAAACCTGTCAGGTCTCTATCGGGATTTTAAGCTTTAACAATAGCACGGTTTCCATACGATTTTTCCTTGAACTATGGCGAAGCTGGATGAGTATATTATAAGCCGATTTCCATACTCTTCCATTTTAAGATCTGGGCTCTATTTAGTAATATCTTGTCGATTCTAAAATCACCATCAACCAGTCTGGGTTCTATGAAAAAATATTCGCTTACAATCTTCCTTATTTTCTGGATCACCGTTCCGCTTTTTTCCCAGGGTACTATGCTGCTGCGGGATCCGTCCGTCAGTGATACCCATATCGTTTTTGTTCATGCCAATGACCTATGGGTGGTAGAACGCGGCGGGGGCGAAGCTCGCCGTTTAACTTCGGCTGAGGGGGCTGAAGTGAATCCGCGTATCTCGCCCGATGGCGAATGGGTTGCCTTTTCCGGTCAGTACGACGGCAACACCGATGTCTATATCGTACCGGTTATTGGCGGAGAACCGATGCGGCTCACCTGGCACCCCGGGCCCGATATTGTACAGGACTGGACACCGGATGGTGAACGGGTTGTGTTCCGGTCAGGGCGCGAAGGCTATCCGACGGCCAACACCAAATTTTTCAGTGTCTCCGTTGATGGCGGCACTCCTGAGGCTCTCTCCCTGCCGTTTGCCAATACCGGATCGATCTCACCCGACGGATCTAAAGTTGCCTATCAGCCATTTCCGTTTTGGGATTCCGAATGGAGGAACTACCGGGGTGGCCAGGCCCAGCCGATCTGGATATTTAATATGGAAACCGAAGAATTTCATCAAACTCCGCGCACAGATCGTGAGCGGCACACCTCACCCGTCTGGATTGGTGATACAATCTACTATCTCTCCGAGCGTGACTATGCCAACAATGTCTGGTCCTACAATCCTTATACCGGCGAGGAAGATCAGCTAACATTTCATGCGCAGTTTGACGTGAAAAATCTATCTGCGGCCGATGATATCCTGGTATATGAGCAGGGCGGGTATCTCCATCAGCTCGATCCGCGAACCAAAGAGACGACTCAGCTTGAGATCTATGCGCGCGGAGATCTGAACTGGGCACGGTCGCGATACACCGACGTATCACCCACACAATTGACCAATGCCCGGCTATCACCCACGGGGCAGCGAGCTATCTTTGAACACCGCGGAGAAATCATCACTGTGCCAAAGGAGCACGGAAACTGGCGTAATCTCACAAATACTTCACTCGCAGCAGAGCGCTCGCCGGTCTGGTCGCCAGACGGCACACAAATCGCCTGGTTTTCAGATGAATCAGGTGAATACCAGCTTCATGTAAGCGATCAGTTCGGTACAGAAGAGCCAAGGAGCTATGTGCTGAATGATAAATTCTATTTCCGTCCCGACTGGTCTCCTGACGGTAGATATATCGCCTTTACCGACACTGACTACAATCTCTGGTATATCGATCTTGAAAGTGGCGGCCTGACCCATGTTGAGACCGATCGCTTTGCACATCCCAATCGTACCATGAATCCGGTTTGGTCGCCCGACAGCCGCTGGATCACCTACGCTCGCCTGCTCGATAATCAGTTTAAGGCACTGTTTGTGCACAGTATCGAATCGGGTGAAAATTATCAGCTTACCGATGGCCTGGCGGATGTGATCGATCCGCAGTGGGATGAGAGCGGAAAGTATCTCTACTTCCTGGCAAGTACCGATTTTGGGCTGAACACCGGCTGGCTGGATATGAGCAGCTACAATATGCCCGTCACCCGTGGCCTTTACATGATTGTTCTGGCTGATGATGAACCCTCTCCGCTGCTACCCAAAAGTGACGATGAATCTGCGGGAGAAGATGAGAATGGCGATGAATCGAACGACGAAGTTGAGGTACGGATCGACATGGATGGGATCGATCAGCGAAAGGTCGCAATTGACGTTCCCATAAGAAATTATACCTACACGGTTGCGGGGCCAGAAGGGCATATCTTCTATGCGGAATCCCGCGAAAACCGGCCCGCGGTACTCCATCGCTACAGCCTCTCCGACAGAGAGTCGATCGAATTTCTGGAGAACCTGAACGAAGCCGAGGTAAGTCATGACCGTCAAAATCTTCTGTACCGAAGCGGATCAACCTGGGGAATCGTAAGCACAACCGGCGGAGCCGTAAGCCCGGGTGACGGCAGTATTGGAACGGATGATATTTCGATCAGGGTAAATCCCAGGGAGGAGTATGAGCAGATCTTTAAGGAAGGGTGGCGGTTTCAGCGCGATTTCCTTTATGTCGACAATGTCCACGGAGCACCATGGGACAAAATTCATGAATGGTACCGGCCGTGGGTTGATCACGTACGGCATCGAACCGACCTGAACTACATTGTGGAGATTATGGGAGGTGAAGTGTCTGTGGGCCACTCCTACGTGTATGGCGGAGATATGCCCGATATCGATACTGTTCCGGGAGGTTTGCTTGGTGCCGATTACGAAATTGAAAATAATCGCTTCCGCATCAAGAAGATCTACACCGGCGAAAACTGGAACCCCGGCCTTACCGCCCCGCTTTCGGGCCCCGGAATCAACGTAAACGAGGGGGATTACCTGCTGGAAGTGAATGGACGGGAATTAACGGCCGATATGAACCTTTATGAGCATTTCGAATCGACGTCCGGGCGTCAGGTGGAGATCCGTGTGAATAGCTCACCTGAACTTGAAGGTTCAAGAAGAGTGACCGTGGTTCCGGTCAATAATGAGTTTGGTTTGCGGATGAGAAACTGGATTGAGTCGAACCGGAAGGCGGTGGATGAGATGTCGGACGGAAAACTGGCCTATGTGTATGTACCAAATACCGCAGAGGTTGGATATGAATATTTCAACCGCTACTATTTTTCTCAGCAAGACCGGCAGGGGGCCGTCATCGATGAACGAAATAATGGTGGTGGTTCTGCGGCCGACTATATGGTGGACATCATGGCGCGGCAGCTTCACGGATACTTTAACAGCCGGGCGGGCGATCGTAAACCGTTTACCACTCCAATGGCCGGTATCTGGGGGCCTAAGGTAATGATCATCAATCAGAATGCAGGCTCCGGCGGTGATCTCCTTCCCTATATGTTTCGCAAGATGGAGATCGGTCCGCTTATTGGTCAGCGAACATGGGGAGGCCTTGTAGGCACCTGGGATACTCCGCTATTTATCGACGGCGGGCGGATGGTGGCCCCTCGAGGCGGCTTTTTTGATACCGATGGTGAATGGGCCGTTGAGGGAGAAGGAGTGGCACCCGATATTGAAGTGTTGCAGCATCCGGCTGAGGTGTTAAGGGGTAACGATCCCCAGCTCGAGGCGTCGGTAGAGGAAGCGTTGCGCCTGCTTGAGCTTTCCCCGGTAGAAATGCAATCAGAACCTGACCCACCGGTACGCTGGAAACGTCCGGATCGGTTTGAGATGGATCAGTGATGTCGGAAACCTCGACAGTCAATTGTCCTTTGGGAGAATAGCAGCTTGTTAAATCTCGTGCCTGACGATACATCATCCGATTATCGACTTCAGAAATATACAGATGTTGCTGCAATGTGGGATTTCGTGGAAAAACCGGGTTCCCGGGCTGGCGACGAGAAGGGCGAAGGCAGTCTAATTGTACCGAAGATGGATGCAAACGGTTGGGATACAGGTAGCGGTTAGCTCAAATTCCGAAAAATCTAAAAATCAACCTCTGTTATCTTTAAACAACGCTTTGTAGTGCTACATCCATTATTTTAAAACAGGTCAAGCTTCCTGTTCTTCCTTCCATTCCTACCCGCCTGGTTTTACCCCTCGGAATCACTGTGTGATACTGGGGGGCTGTCGAAAAAACCGTTTCTTCTAATAAAACACATCATACCATATGGCACAATAGAAGGGGCTGGTTTTTCCCATGAAAAATGAACGCCATTCATTTTATCAAAGGTCTACTGTTTTTAAAAGCAGTAAAGGAACAATGACCAGCAAAACCAATTTTTGCAGATGATAAGTTATGGCATTAAATATTTCTATCACTTTTAAATGAAGCTAATTTTGTAACCACTACATCACAATTTTTCGGAACTTGAGTTAGGGCAGAAAAAGGCGAAGCCAGATCCATAACCAAGTCTTACCCTTAACTAAGAATCAAGTGCAATTGACTAATTTTGTTACTATTCAAACTCTGTTGCACTTAAACCGGACTTTTAGCAAATTAGCGCCGTAATGGAAAGCCGGTTAAACCGTGGTTGTAACTTTCCTTATCTAACCTGAAACAAAAGTTACAATACATGAAAACACTACTGCTTTCTATTACACTACTCTTTACAGCAAGTCAATTGCAAGCGCAGAGTACGAACCCACCTGTATATGATAATGAAGGATTTTTCATTAACGCCTCTTTACTTGGAAAAATATGGTCTATAGATAGTCCGGATTTTGACTCAGAATCAGGTTTTGGAGTTGGCCTGAAGATTGGATACAACTTCAACACAAATTTTGGATTATTTACCGCTCTTGATGTTGCAAACCTCGAATCTGATATGGGTAATAGTTATATATTAACTCATTTTGATTTAGGTGTTCAGGGAACATTTAGAACTACTGAAGATAGATTCAGGCCATTCTTAAGAGCTTCAGTATTAGGTTTTTCCGTTCAGGATGATTTGATCGAAAGATCTGGAGCAGGATTTGGCCTTGGCGGAGGATCATTAATATTCTTAAGCGAAAAACTGGCGCTGGATATAAATTACACGCACGCGTTTATAAATATATCTGAATTTAAAATCGGTTCTGTGGCAATTGATATTGATGAGAATGCAACATCGGGCAGATTTCTTATCGGTTTAGCCTATTATTTCTAAAATAATATTTCTCATCACTAACTAACAAATAGCTAAAATACGAGGATCAATACAAACGATTCTAACTTCAATCCGGAAAAAAAGTAAGACCGGGTTTGCCTTAATGATAACCCTAATGAGTTGCTCATTTCATTATCCAAATAAATCCGATTTGGTCGATTTTCATGGTTTTGTAGTTGAGTTAGTGTACAGGCCGGGAGAGTCATCAGACGAGTCGGTCCATGATCATTCCAATTATCGTAACGTGTTTATTTTTCGGAAAACTCGTCAGATGACTTATACGTCGTTAAATTTTTAAAAGATACCAGGTTCAAGAAATTGGTGGAAAGGATCCGATTGTTTTAGAAAAGGATCTCACCTTTAAATTCCGTATCTTACAGTTCACTTTTTAAAGCCCGGCTTTTTATTTGAAAGCGGGCTTTTTTCATTTTATCCCCTATATGACATTTAATTCGCTGAATCTAACTGATCCAATCCTCAGATCATTAAAAAAAGAAGGATACACCGAACCTACCCCCATTCAATCTCAAGCCATTCCAATTGCACTCCAGGGTACAGACCTTTTGGGTTGTGCACAGACCGGGACCGGTAAAACGGCCGCCTTTGCCATTCCAATTTTGGAACTCCTGAGTAAGAACAAGAGCACAGATCGTAACAGGAAAATCAGAAGCCTGATTGTTACACCAACCCGCGAACTGGCTATCCAGATTGATGAGAGTTTTCAAAACTATGGCCGATATACCGGCCTGAATACTGCAGTAATTTTTGGCGGCGTAAACCAAAAAAGCCAGGTAAAGAAATTGAAACAGGGCGTTGATATCTTAACCGCCACACCCGGCCGCCTGCTCGACCTGATGAACCAGGGGTACATTTCTATCTCTGATGTTGAAATTTTTGTACTGGATGAAGCAGACCGCATGCTCGACATGGGCTTTATCCACGATGTGAAAAAACTGCTTTCTGCACTCCCGCGAAAGAAGCAGACCCTTTTCTTCTCGGCTACCATGCCGCCAGAAATTGTGAAACTGTCGAAATCAATCCTTCACAACCCCAAAAAAGTAGAAGTTACTCCCGAATCTTCAACAGTAGAGGCCATTCAACAGGGGCTTTATTATGTAGATAAAGGAAATAAGAAGAATCTGCTGGTTGATGTTCTGCAGGATGATTCAATCAAATCGGCGCTTGTATTTACCCGTACCAAGCACGGTGCAAATAAGGTTGTAAAGCTTCTGAACGGAAGTAACATCCAGGCAGAAGCTATTCATGGAAATAAATCACAGGCAGCCCGGCAGAAAGCTTTGGGTAATTTCAAAGATCAGCGAACCCGCGTGCTGGTGGCTACCGATATTGCTGCCCGCGGTATCGATGTGGATGAACTTCAGTACGTGATCAATTATGAAATTCCAAATATACCGGAAACCTATATTCACAGAATTGGACGTACAGGCCGCGCCGGATCAGATGGAACTGCACTCTCTTTCTGTGATGCACAGGAAAAAGCCTATCTCCGCGATATTGAAAAGCTGATCGGCAAAAGAATTCCTATTATTGATGAGCACGACTTTCCGCTGACAGATCATAATCCGCCGGAACCTGAAAAACAGCAGTCGCGCAAACCACAGAAGAGCCGAAACAATGGAAGCCGGAAAAACGGCGCGCGGTCAAAAGCGAACAGATCAAATAAAAAAAGAATTAGACGCCAAAGATGAAACGCTCTTACAAGTCATTCTGAACTGATTTCAGAATGACTTTTCGCTTCCTTTCATAAAGAATAATGAAGGTGATGAACCTTACATTGCTCCGGTGTTAATAGGAAGACCGTCAAAACAAAATTTTTGCAGGGAAACAGGCTCAACCAGCATTTTCCCGAATTTGTTGTTAGTACAGGCTCTGAAGGCCGATTTTCTTCTTAGTGTCGTGTCAACTGTAAAAGTGTTGGAGAGTCATCAGACGAGTCAATCCGGGATCATCCCAATTATCGTCATTGGTATATTTTTTGAAGAACTCGTCTGATGACTTACCCGACGGTTTATCTTTGACATAACACTTAGTAAGCTCTCCTCTTTTCGGTAATTTCAAGTTAAAACAATAGCTTTTCTTCGCGTTTCATTGAATGTACTGACCGGTTCGTGTATCTCAATCGATTTAGAAATCATGCCCGCCGCTTAAAAAACAGGTCGTCAGTTTTAAAAAAAGACTTTCCCTTCCTTTAGTACGCATGTTTATATGTAAATAATGATAAAGAATAGTTGAAATATGTAACTCTTTTCTGACATAATGTAATTCGTATTCCATCCTATTTGATTAGTATTAGGGATCATCAAGCTTATTAACCCGGAATAGAGGGATAAATCAATACCAGCCTAAAATAGATCATTCAGGCAATTACAAACTTAGCCCTGATTAACATCAACATTGATTGCCAGGAAGCAGAAACACCGAGCCGTCGTAAAACAGAAAATAGTTAACGGCCAGGGACAATAAAAACTGATGCTTAATAACATCTTATTTCTTATAAAAAATGAAAATTGCCTGCATAGGAACATATCCTCCCCGCGAATGTGGTATTGCAACGTTTACCCAAAACCTTTACCAATCGATGGTAACAAATCCTGCTATATCGACTAACGGCAATAAGCCCAAAAAGGATACAATTGAAGGGTTCATTGTTGCTATGAATGATCATGATCAATCCTATGATTATCCTGATGAGGTTAAACTGAACATCAGGCAGGAACATCAGCGTGACTACCTGGAAGCGGCAAAGTTTATCAATCAAAGCGGCGCTGATGTTTGTATCATTGAACACGAATTCGGAATATTTGGAGGTCAGAATGGTTTGTATATCCTTCCTTTAATTCATCGTCTTGAAATTCCGCTCATCGTAACTCTTCATACGATTGTAAAAGACCCTTCCTACAACGAGAAAGTTGTACTGAGCAAAATCTGCAAAATGGCCCAAAAAGTGGTTGTTATGAGTCAAAAAGCCATTGAACTTCTCACTGAGATCTATGACGCAGACGAAGAAAAGATTTCAATCATTGAACATGGCGTTCCCGATATTCAGTTTGATAAAGAACAATCCAAAAAGGAATTAAAACTCGAGCATAAAAAAGTATTACTCACCTTTGGAATTCTCAGCCGGAATAAGGGAATTGAAACCGTAATTAATGCATTGCCCGCGTTAATTAAAAAAAATCCGGATCTGTTATACATCGTCCTTGGGAAGACGCATCCAAATGTAGTTCGTTATTCCGGCGAAGAATATCGCAACTATCTTCATCAATTGGTAAATACGCTTAACCTGGAAAATCATGTTATTTTTATAAATGAATTTATAGATCAAAGAGAACTATTTAAATATTTATCGGCCTGTGATATATACATTACGCCTTACCTGAATGAAGCACAGATTACAAGCGGAACTCTCTCTTATGCAGTTGGCGTAGGTTCGGCGGTTATTTCAACACCGTACTGGCATGCATCGGAATTACTGGATGAAGGCCGGGGACGGTTTTTTAACTTTAATGATTCTGAAGGACTTTCAAAGATTCTGCTTGACTTGCTCGATAACCCTGATGAGTTGACGAAAATCAGAAATAAAGCCAGGGAATATGGTAAAACAACAACCTGGCCAAAATCCGGGAGCAAATACATTACGCTTGCCAAACAAATTAAATCAAGTGAGCCTGAAGTTCTTGCGAAGGCCGAAACGTTAATTGATCCGCTTTTACTGCCGCCATTTTCTTTAAATCATGTTAAACGCCTGACGGATGATACCGGGATTATTCAGCATGCTAGATTCAGTATTCCCTATCTGAAAGAAGGATATTGTCTTGATGATAATGCCCGGGCTCTGCTGATGGCACTTATGGCGTACAGGCAAAAGAAAGACATGGTTGCACTAAAATTAACTCCTGTATACCTGAGCTACATTCACTATATGCAAAACGAAGACGGAACATTCAGGAATTTTCTGAATTTTGAGCGGAACTTTCTTGATGAGGTTGGTTCGGAGGATTCGTTTGGAAGAGCTATCTGGGCTCTTGGCTACCTGATAGGTAATGCTCCTAATGATTCTTATTGCCAGACAGGAAAACTGATTTTCTTTGAGGCTTCCCCGCACTTTGAAAAAATTAAATCAATACGAGCCATCGCCAATACAATGTTAGGGATCAGCTATTACCTGAAAGATAATCCCTCAGATGAATCAATGATAAAGGTATTAAGAAATCTTGCCGGGAAGTTAATCGATCAATATGAGAAAAACAGGTCGCCCGGCTGGAATTGGTTTGAGCCAAAACTCACGTATGATAATGGCCTTTTGCCCCTTGCCCTCTTACATGCTGCCGAAATATCTGACGACGATGAAATCAAAGCCGTTGCTTTGGAATCGATGGACTTTCTGACGGATCTTACTCTTAAAGATGGTTACTTGTCAATTATCGGCAATGAAGAATGGTATGAAAAAGGTGGTAAACGATCCATGTTTGCTCAACAACCGTTGGATGCACTGGCCATGATTTTAATGTATCATCAGGCCTTTTACTTAACAAAAGATAAAGACTATCTGTCGAAGTTGTTTTCTTGCTTCATGTGGTTTTTGGGGCAAAATGACCTGCGGATGAGTTTGTATGATTATGAAACCAAAGGGTGTTTCGATGGCCTTGAAAACTATGGGGTAAATCGTAACCAGGGGGCCGAAAGCACGCTGGCTTATCTGATTTCCCATTTAATCGTATTACAGGCATTGGAAGAAAATGACAAAAAGGATTTCAAGAGCAATGGTTCTGTAATCAGAAAGAGCAAAAAATATGCTGATAAAGAGATATCATAATAATCCCATTCTTACGAAAGATGATGTGCCTTATCCTGTGGCTACGGTACACAATGCCGGAGTTGTAAAATACAGGGATACCTATATCATGATATTTCGTTCTCATAAACGGAATGGAAGAAGCATATTGGGGAAGGCGGTGAGCAATGACGGGTTTAATTTTGTAGTAGATGAAGAGCCATTTATGGTTCCATCTGATGAAGACTTTTTTAAAGAATACGAAGAATATGGTATTGAAGACCCGCGTATTATTTTATTTGAAGGTGAATACCTGATAACCTACAGCGCCTATTCCCGGAATGGCGTGAGAATCGGCCTGGCAAAAACCACAGATTTTAAATCTGTAGAGCGAATATCTCTTATCACTGAAGCAGACTACCGCAATGTGGTGATCTTTCCGGAGAAGTTTAATGGGTTGTTTGCACGACTGGATCGTCCGCATTCCGAAATATCCCCATGGTCTATCTGGATATCTTATTCACCTGACCTGATCTACTGGGGTGAATCCAAATTAATCATGAAACCGTTGCAGTATCACTGGGATGAAATGAAAATAGGCCCGGGTGCACCGCCTATTAAAACAACCAGGGGCTGGCTTAATATTTATCATGGTGTTTTCCCGACCATGGACGGCAGTGTTTACAGGTTAGGGCTGGTACTGCACGATCTCGAAGATCCGTCTGTAATTATTGCTGTTGATGATGAATGGATTCTGCAGCCGGAAGAACCGTATGAGATTACAGGTTATGTGCACAACGTAGTATTCAGTTGTGGAGCGGTTCCAGAAGACGATGGCACAGTAAAAATTTACTGGGGTGCAGCCGATACAGTCATGTGTGTGGGCACAGCAATTATAGAAGAGCTTGTGGATCACTGTTTGAATAATCGTCGTGATCCTAAATAGCCCGGATATCTCACCAAGAGATTTTTTCCTCAGCAAGGCGAATCTAAAATGGCAGCGGAAATGTACCTGAGTACGTTGAGCACGTCATTTTAGATTCAACGCAGTTGAGGAAAAAATGTCGCAGAGAAACAGGGTCTGTTTTTTAAAGATTCCAAATTTGGATTATAAAGTATAACATATGAAATGGTTACATTATGTTTAACATATTTTACAGTGAGATATCCGGGATAGTATGAAAGTAGCCATATTGTCACCCATTGCATGGAGAACGCCACCGGAAAAATACGGCCCCTGGGAACAGGTGGCTTCAAATATTACTGAAGGATTAGTAGCCAATGACATTGATGTCACCTTATTTGCTACAGGTAATTCGCTTACAATAGGCCGTTTGCAATCTGTGACGAATGAGGGTTACGCTGAGAATCCGGAAACGGACCCAAAGGTATGGGAATGCCTTCATATCGGTCACCTGATGGAACAGGCAGATGAATTTGATATCATTCATAACCACTTCGATTTTCTTCCGCTTACCTATTCCCGGCTGATTAAAACGCCCATTCTGACCACCATTCATGGTTTTTCATCTCCCAGGATATTGCCGGTATATAAAAAGTATAACAACGACAATTATTACGTATCCATAAGTAACTCCGACCGTTCTCCTGAACTTGATTACATTGCAACCATATATAATGGGATTAATACAGATGAGTTTACATTTCGGGAAGCTTCAAAAGAGTATCTGTTGTTTTTTGGGCGAATCCACCCAGAAAAAGGGACTTGGGAATCTATACAGATTGCCAAAAAAACGGGACGGAAATTAATTATTTCGGGCTTAATCCAGGATCAGGAATATTTTGACAGCAAAGTAAAGCCCTTTATTAATGATGATGACATACTGTATGTGGGGAATT
This sequence comes from Balneolaceae bacterium, assembly GCA_020832285.1. Classification (GTDB taxonomy): domain Bacteria; phylum Bacteroidota; class Rhodothermia; order Balneolales; family Balneolaceae; genus Rhodohalobacter. The sequence goes on along the minus strand of JAFIFB010000013.1, from coordinate 19,590 downwards.
CGGGATCAGAGGAAAGGGATAAACTGCTGGGAGAAGCGTTTGCACTTCTGCACCCCATCAGTTTTAAAGAACCATTTGGTTTAAGTGTGGCAGAATCGATGATGTGCGGCACGCCCGTTATCGCATTCAATTTAGGTTCTATGCCTGAACTGATCATTGACGGGGAAACCGGTTTTCTGGTAAACAGCATTGAAGAAGCAGCCGAAGCAGTAAATAACATCAAAACTATTGAGCGAAACAGGTGCAGGGAGTGGGCGCTTTCAAAGTTCAGCAGAGAAAAAATGACGCAGGCATACCTTGAGACTTATAAACATATTTTGAAATTACAATAAGGATAAAACATATGCATATAAGAAGTATTAACCTTCCTAATCAGGAAAAAAGTGAAAAAGAAATTCGTTAAAAGAAGCAGAACTAAAATTAACAGGAACGCATCAAGAGTAATAACCCGTACTCATATGCAGGTCAAAAAACGAATAGAGGGAATCATATCCAGGGTTGTAAATTTATCTGATGAAAGAGCTAAAGAATTACTGAAAACAGTTAATTTTAATTTCTCCGACAGACATAAAGATATCGCAGGTGTGTTTAAGGCAAACTTTGAGAAGGTATCCCAATATGTTCCGGATGGCCAAAAATTAAGCAGCACCAAGAAGCAATTGATAGGAGCTTACTTTTCGATGGAGTACTCTATTGAATCTGCAGCCCTTTTTAATCCGTCAATTGTTCCTCATCCAAACCAGGAAGGTGTCGATCCCGGAAGTTTACGGTTTATCATGAGTCTTCGGGCTACCGGAGAAGGCCATATCTCTTCCATCGTATTTCGCAGCGGTATCATTAAAGAAGATGGCTCCATTCTTTTTAATCCGGTAAGCGAGTTTGTTGAAACTCCCAAAATCCGTCATGACCAATCGTATGTTCGTCATATGTTTCAGCGTAAGCTGGAACATATGAAAGCGTGGAATGAAACAAGTATAAGGGTATTTAAAAAACTGCCGGAATCATTCACGTTCAGCCAGTTAAAGAGTAGAATTACAGCGGTTCAAATGGATACTGTAAATGCTTATTCTAAAGAATCGATAAATAATATTCTCTGGCTTGCCGATTCTAATTATTTCATAAAATTTGAATCAAAAAATGATATTTCTGAACGTGTGATTTTCCCGGTTTCTGAAAATGAAAGCAAGGGAATAGAAGACGCACGGTTTGTTCAATTTTTCTATGAGAATGGTGAAATTGTCTACTATGCGACCTACACTGCATATAATGGTGTTTGTATTCTTCCGCAGCTGCTTTTAACCAAGGATTTTGTTTTTTTTGATATCATTACGTTAAATGGCGAGGCTGTTCAAAATAAAGGGATGGCCCTTTTCCCGCGAAAGATAAACGGTAAATATGTGATGCTTTCCCGTATGGATGGAGAGAATAACTACATCATGTATTCTGACCACCTGCACTTTTGGGATAAGGCTGAAATAATTCAGGAACCAAAAATGCCCTGGGAATTTGTTCAGATAGGGAATTGCGGCTCACCAATTGAAACAGGTGAGGGGTGGATAGTGATAACGCATGGCGTTGGACCCATGAGGCAGTATGTTATCGGTGCCATTTTGCTTGATCTTGAAAATCCCTCGAAAGTTATTGCACGGCTCGAAGAGCCGTTTCTTACACCAAATGAGGAAGAGCGCGAAGGTTATGTACCCAATGTGGTCTATTCCTGTGGCTCTTTGATTCATAACAACAAGCTAATTGTGCCGTACGCCATGTCCGATATAACATCAAGAATTGCTACTGTGGATGTAAGTGATTTGCTTTCCAGAATGAAACGAGTGTGATAATAATTCAAAGATCTCTTGAAGCGAAATTGATAAATAATCCATAAATGAGACAACCATGAAAAACTGTGCAGTAATAGTTGCTCATCCTGATGACGAAACTTTGTGGGCCGGTGGCACCATTTTATCTAATCCTGAATGGAATTGGTTTGTTATATCCTTATGTAGAAAAAATGATAAAAACCGGGAGCCAAGATTTAACCAGGCAATGTTAAAACTTAATGCTCAAGGTGTAATGGGTGATCTGGACGATGGGCCAGACCAAAAACCACTAAATATTCAGGAAGTTGAGCAAGCTATTTTAGACCTGCTGCCAATACCCTTATACGATCTCATCATCACTCATTCCCCTCAGGGAGAATACACGCGGCACCTTAGGCATGAAGAGACAAGTAATGCTGTTCTTAACCTGCTGGAATCCGGCAGACTAAAGACGAAAGATCTCTGGTTATTTGCCTATGATGATCACAAAAAAACGCATTTCCCCATGCCAATTGCGGAGGCACCCATTTTTCATAAGCTGAGCCACAAAATCTGGTTAGAAAAGTACCAAATCATTATCGAAACCTATGGATTTGATACCCATAGCTGGGAAGCTCAAACAACACCAAAATCTGAAGCATTTTGGCAGTTTGAAAGTTCATTAAAAGCTAAAAAAAGGCCCATCAAAAATTAACATAATTATGAAAGTACTGGTTTTATATGATTACCCACCTTCACCGGGAGGACTGGCTACTCAAGGCGATCTTTTATATAAAGGACTTCTGGAATTGGGAGTAGATGCCCATGCCGTCCATTTTGAATCTGCGCAGGAAAAAGAGTGGTACTATCGGTGGTTCAATCCCGATGTTGCCGTTGGAGTTGGCTATTGGGGGCATTCCCCGCATTTGGTACTTCATCCTCAGAGATATGGCATACAGCCGGTACCCTGGCTGGTAGCAGATGGATATATCGCCAATTATCAAGAAGTTTTAAATGCACTTCCATTGATCCTGGTCACTTCCAACTGGGTGAAAGAAATGTATGTTCGTGATGGGATCAGTGGTGATAAAATTGAGGTCTTACCGGTGGGTTGTCATACTGATCAATTTATACCTTTCCAAAAGGATGATCCAAAAATTAAGGCAGTAAGAGAGTCTTTGGGGATTTCTCCGGACCAGCTCATGATCCTTACTGTGGGTGGAGATGCCGCATCAAAAGGAGCACAAGAGGTGATGCAGGCACTGGCTATCATTAATTCGAAAGCGCCTGACTGGAAGTACGTTTGCAAAGTATGGCCACAGCCAAGAACCAGGATGCAAAACCAGGCTGATTTGGAAATGGCTACTGCGCTAGGTATAGAAAAAAATGTCACCTACGCTACTAATACCATCTCAAGAAATTTTATGCCTTATTTGGTAGGTGCCTGTGATATTTATGCGGCCCCTTCCCGTTTGGAAGGATTTGGGATGCCACAAGTAGAAGCCGGTGCTTGCGAAAAACCAGTCATTGGGATCAATGCAATGGGCATGTTGGATACACTTGTGCATGGAAAAACGGCACTATTGGCAAATGTTGCTGAAAAAATTGTGGTAAATGAGGTAACTCTGGGAGATGAATCCGGATTTGAAGACAATCACAAAGTAGTGTTTGATGTACCCCGAACAGTGGACTATCGTGCCAACGTTCAAGACATTGCAGGCCATCTGCTGGCACTTATGGAAAACGCATCACTACGAGAGGAATTGGGAAAAGCAGCAAGAATTCGGGTAGTGGAGCATTTTGATTACAGAGTAGTAGCAAAACAATTTGTAACACTTATGCAGGACAAACTTGGAATCAATTAATCCCCTTTATGGACTCTAAAAACCTAAAATTTATAGCTGAGGCAAAAGAAGCTGCAATAGAAGTTTTACTGCACAATGCACACGGTCCATATGAGGGACTTCCCCGTACCGCAGGATGGGGATATCCTGAACCCTATACCAGAGATTTGATGTTTTCTATTCTGGGAATTACCTCTACGGATAACAAAATTCTACTCGATAGCGTAAGGAATGTATTGGAAACACTTGCAAAAAATCAGTCAAAAAGAGGGCTGATTCCCAGCTTGGTTCATAATAAAAATGACCTTGGAGCAAGTGACACCACACCCCTGTTTTTACTTGGTTTGGGGATTTACAGATTAAAAATGAATGAGCCTGATTTTCTTAAAGAGGAAGCTGAAAAAGCAATGACCTGGATGGAATACCAAAGTCCTGATGATCATATTTTGATTGCCCAACAACCAACAAGTGACTGGAGAGATGAACAGTGGGTTTTAGGATATGGCTTGTTTGTCAATACGGTGGTTCATGGATATTTGTGTCTTTTTGGCCAAACTGAAAGAGCAGAAAAACTTAAAGAGGAAATGACTCGCTTTACTATTACCTCGGATATAATGCACAATCATGTCCACGAAGGATTGTCTTTAAAAAACAAACCCTACTATGCTTGTTGGTCTTATAAAGTACTGAGCAGTGAGCGATTTGATCTGCTTGGAAACAGCCTTGCTATTTTGACCGGAATTGCCTCTCCGGGTCGTTCAAAAGAAATAGTTTTATGGATAGAACAAGAGTGTCAGAAAATGATTAAAGATGGTTTATTAGTTGTGAATATGCCACCAAACTTATTTCCCTTCATTCAACCAAACGATAAAGACTGGCACTATAGGGATAACATGTTTAACCAACCCGGGCATTATCATAATGGTGGTATTTGGCCGTTTACATGTGGCATTTACATTGCGGCTCTTGTAGCTGTTAAAGAATATAAATTGGCAGAAAGTAAACTTTTGACTCTAACCAGACTCATTGAAAAATCCCGAATTGAACCCGTTAAATTTGGATTTAATGAATGGATTAAATCCCAAACTGGCAAACCTATGGGGCAAGATTGGCAAACCTGGAGTGCATCGCTATATCTCTATGCTTGTCAATGTGTGGAAGAGAAAAGGACTCCATATTTCGACACAATACGAGAAATTACTTGGTAATTCTGAAAGATTAATTGCCCGAAAGTATCTGGATTATTGTATCAGCAATTTCAGAGGGAGAGAGTATATAAGGCAGCTTTACCAATGTTTAGTTCTTTTGTGCTTTACTTTTATTCTGCGATGTCTGCTTTTGCCAAAAAATCTGCAGGAACCCGAACGAACATAAATGTTTATTTTTTGTTGGTTAGAAACAGTGCATTCGAATTATTTATGAATGTGAATCCGTTAATGTTTTTCTGATTCTATCATGCCGCAAAGCCATCAAAAAGAATCAAGCAAAAACAGTCTGGCCAAAAGGCAATTTCACTACATTTAACCCATCTTTCTCATATTATGAAAAACTCAGTTTTAGCAGTTTCACTTATTCTCTTTATGTTTACCATCGCCTGCTCTTCCGACACCGAGCGGACCCAATCCACAACGGCTCAGTCAGATCAAAGCAGCCAGACCATTACCCACGATATGATTGAGTCCGCACAGGAAGTCTGGATTCAACAACTGGTGCGAATCGGTGAAGCGCATAGCGAAGGTGAAGATGCGAAGCAGGTTGCTGAAGATGTGTTGAATACCTATTACGATTTTGATAACAACCGGGTGCTGTTCAAGCCTACCCTTGCCCATGGCGATCAAACATTCCGGCCTGATTTTGACGGGGCTCTCGCCTATTTTGTGGGCGGCAACGACGATTATCCTGATGATTCCGGTTTTGCACTGGCTCCGTACGTGAGCGGCACCACCGATATTTCGGAAGTGTATATCCACGGAGATATTGCGATTGCCCAGGGGAACATCACCCTTACGGCCTACGACGAGAGCACGGTAACAGTTGATAAGACGTTCGCCTACCGATTGGATAATGAAGGCAATTTGCGAATCATCACTCACCACTCTTCGCTGCCGTTTTCACCCTGATCCCGCGTTTTCAGTAACACCGCTTTTTTAGTAGTATGGCATACAACCTTACGGGGAAAGTCCGCGCCGTCAGATTGTTTAAGACTTAGGCTGAATCCGGTTTAGTTACTCGCTGAGCTGCTCGCTGGTATTTTGGGTCCGGTGATTTTGTAAATGATTCGTCACTTACCGGACATCACAGAGGCAGATCATGGTCCGATCTTAAGTTTGTCACGAAAAAATGATGCGGAAAAGGACTGCCGTTTAGCCGAGCCGCAATAATGTGGGAAAACCAGCAGTCAAATGGAATGGAAAAATTCTAATATAAAACACAAAATACAATCGTCTTTACTGCTATATTGATATATAAACCACTTGTTTATTGCACATTTAATGAGTTATCGCCCGGTAAAAAAAGAGAGGAAAGAACCAATAGAGAAAGTAAACCATCCATTATGACAGATTAATAAAATAAATGACAACGATACTACTGTTGGGTTTTTTTATGTCGCTTTTTCTCTCCCTCTTACTGATGGGGAAGAAAAACAAGACATTGGCTGACAAGACATTGCTCTGCATGTTCGCTGTTTATGCATTGACTATTGGTGGGCCATTTATCGAGATTTATAATCGTGACAATGATTTTCCATATCCTCATTTGATAAACATTGCCTGGCTATTTTTACTTTTGCACGGGCCTCTGCTATGGCTTTATGTTAAATCGCTAACAGTTAAAGATTTTAAGGTTAAACCCTTACATATTCTGCATCTTGTCCCATTTGTAACTTTTTTAATTCTCCATATGTTTAATTACATGTTTCTGTCTGCCGATGAGAAAATATTCCTGGCAGAAAATGAGCTATTTACGACTACGGTTTTTTTCAAAATTAGGGGAATTTCCATCGGAATTTCCAGTATTGGGTATAATATTTGGTCTTTACGGCTGCTGCAAAAACACAGGAAAAATATTGAACATCAATTTTCTAATATTGAAAAAATCGACCTGAAGTGGTTGAAAACCCTGGTAGTTGCTTCATTAATCGTGTTTTCGGTGAATGTTTTTCTATTCAATATCAATAATTACTTACATTTTGCAGGATTTTATGAACTTGCGCAAGTTGCGTACAGTTTTTCAACGATTTACGTGTTCTATATCGGATATTTCGGAATCAGGCAGGGACGAATTTTTGTGGATTACCCAATCACTGATATTGAAAAGGTCCTTGAACCAGTAAAGCAAGATGATCCAAAAACAGGTAATAAAAAGGACTATTCCCACATTATCAGCAGGCTGACTCTCTTGATGGAGTCTGAACAACCCTATTTAGATCCGGAGCTTAGTTTGGCCGGGCTAAGCGACTTGATGAAAACCAAACCCGAAATCATCTCCGAAGTTCTAAACTCGACCCTGAATCAAAACTTCTTCGACTTTATAAACAAACACCGCATTGAGGAATTCAAGCTAAAATGCCTGTGCACGGAAAATAAACATTTATCCGTATTGGGTATTGCATACGACTGTGGTTTTAACTCCAAAGCGGCTTTTTACAGGGCATTCAACAAATTCGAAGGAATCTCGCCTACAGCCTATATTTCGAAGGCCTCATAAAAAGTGAGACTCGTTTATCCTGAAAACGATACTTCTTAACCATAAAGTGAGACTCCGGAAAATGTAACCCAGCATATTTTGCAATCATAAACTTTAATGAGCAAAATTATGACACGGATTACATTATTAATAACAGCAAAATTAGCATTGACACTTCTGATTATCTTTGATTTGTCAAATGCACTCTCTCAAAACACCTTAACCCAAACGGTGAGAGGTTCAATCAAGGATGCCGATTTAAAAATCTCCCTGATTGGTGCAACTATAATCGTTGATGGAATCGAGCCGATAATGGGCGCTACCGCAGACATTGATGGCAATTTCCGTATAGAAAGTGTGCCTGTAGGAAGGCATAACTTTAAGGTAAGTTATATTGGTTATGAACCCTACATACTTTCAGAAATCCTGGTTGGGTCGGGGAAAGAGGTTGTGCTTGATATCGAGCTGAAAGAAACAACCCATTCATTAGGTGGATTAATTGTATGGGGTTACACCAGTAAAGACAGGCCGATAAATTCAATGGCAACTGTAAGTGCACGCACCTTCAGCGTGGAGGAAGCCAGCCGTTATGCAGGAGGATTGGACGATCCTGCCCGTTTGGCTGCCGGTTTTGCAGGGGTTGCCACAACCCAAACTACAAACAATGCCATTATCATTCGCGGTAATTCACCCAGGGGTGTTCTGTGGCGGGTTGAAGGTGTTGATGTTCCGGCCACATTCCACTTTCCCAATGTCGATTTTGTGGGCGGCGGTGGCTATACGGTGTTCAGCAGCCAGATGCTTCGCAATTCCGATTTCTACACAGGGGCGTTCCCTGCGGAATATGGCAATGCATTCTCAGGTGTTTTTGATGTAAAAATGAGGTCCGGAAACGATGAGAAACGTGAATATACTGCCGGTTTAGGAATTCAAGGCGTAGATTTTGCTGCAGAGGGTCCATTTGTAAAAGGCAGTAATTCAACTTATCTATTCAACTATCGCTATGGTACACTCGGACTCATTGGAAAGATGGTAAGCTTCCCCAATTTACCAACCTTTCAGGATTTAACATTCAAATTTGATTTTCCAACTCAGAGTGCGGGTACAATCACCATCTGGGGTATGGGCGCCGATGATATCAACAACAAAGATGCAAAGGAAGACCCCGCCGAATGGGAAACCTCAATAGATTATATGGCCCAAAGGTATAAAAACCGCTTCGGTGTTATTGGTTTGTCGCATCAGATTATCGTTGGAAGAAACTCATATCTGAATACCATGCTCAGCGCCGATGGTATAAGTTATAATTATGACAAAAGGGAGTATTCGCTCGACATGCGGATGCTTCCAGTACTCAACTCACAAAGCACAGAAGGAAAATATACCTTCAAAACAACTCTGAATCACAGGTTCAGTTCAAAAATCAACTCACTTACCGGCATTACCGTCAACAGTTTGTTTTTCGATAACAAACTAAAACTGGCATTTTATGACCATCCTGATGATTTAATAGATTTTGTGGACAGCAAAGGCACAGGATTACAAACGCAAGCATTTACCCAATTCAGAATAGATTTGCTGCCCAATGTAACAGCCAACCTGGGCGTACACTCTATGTATCTCGATGTGAATGATAAAGCCACTATCGAGCCACGTGCCGGTATTAACTGGGAAATTACTGAAAATGATGAGTTGAGCATTGCTTATGGCTTACATTCGCAAATGGAAGAGCTGCGTACCTATTATTCGGAAGTAAACAATAACGGGACCATTGAACTGCAAAACAAGAATCTCGATTTCATGAAATCGCACCATTTTGTGTTGGGTTACAGCCGAAAAATCAGCGATGTGATTCGTATAAAAGTAGAGCCATATTACCAAATACTCGAAAATATCCCGGTTTATCCAAACAGTTCATTTTCTATCATCAATGTGACAAATAACTGGGCGATAAACCGAAAGCTCGAAAACTCCGGTACCGGCAAAAACTACGGGATTGATGTAACCCTCGAACAATTCTTAAAAGATGGCTATTACTATCTTTTCACCGCAACCATTTTCGACTCCAAATATACGGGGGGCGATGGAGTGGAATACAATACCGTTTACAACAGAGGCCATGTGATCAATCTGTTGGCAGGTAAAGAATGGATGCTTATTAATAAAAACATCCTTGGTATCAGCGCCAAAGTTACCTACATGGGCGGATTGCGTTACACCCCGGCTCTTTATGAAGAATCAATGGCTGCCAAATGGGCTTTGCCCGACCATTCAAGGGCTTACGAGAGTCAGTTTCCGTCAACAACCGGAGTGGATTTGTCAATCACCTACAAGGTAAACAAACCAAAATATACCGGCACATGGTACTTTATGATAAAGAATGGCCTGATGCAACCCGATTACAGCGAACCGTTCTACAGCCGAATGAAAAACGATGTTATTGTAGATGAGATGAAAATGCCTTTCCCATCACTGGGGTATAAGATTGAATTTTAACTATAGTGCAGGCAAAATGATACCAGATGATATTTTTCTAAAAATAGTACGGAGTGCCGTAAAGGCCCCATCGGCACACAATACGCAGCCCTGGTTGTTTAAAAAAAAGGATGACGGTTTCTGCATTATTCCGGATTTCAGCCGTTCATTGCCTGTTGCCGACCCCGAGCAGAGGGAGCTGTTCATCAGCCTGGGTTGTGCCGCAGAAACGGCGATGATTGCAGCAGGGTTTTATGGTTACAGAACAGTGCTGAATATCAATGCCTTCAGCACTGATTTCTCAATAAAAATATCCCTTCAAAAAGACGATACGGTTGAACATCCAGAACTCTTTTCTTATATCAATGTAAGGCAAACAACCCGAAACCATTATGCCGATAAGCCAATTTTAAGCGAGGACATTGCTGCTTTAAAAAATGTGGGTGATGGCATAACTATCCGATTTTTTATCGGGCAGAATGAAATACAGCAGTTCAGCCCTTTTGTTGCTGAAGCCAACGCTATACAGATGAGTAATCCCAAATTCAAAAAGGAATTGATACAATGGGTGTGTTTCAGCGAGAAGGAAGCCATGCAAAAAGGTGATGGTCTTTACACTGCCTGCAGTGGTATGCCGGCAATGGGGCGTATGTTTGGAAGTTTTGCGTTTAAAAATTTTGTAACTGTCAGGAGCGAAAACAAAAGATTGATCAGCCAACTCGAAAATACTGCTGCTGTTGCCATATTCACTACCCCAGGCAACGAACTGGAGCATTGGGTCAAAACGGGTATGGTTTTCCAGCGTTTTGCGCTTACTGCCACTAAGTTAGGTTTGAACCATTCATATATTAATTCGCCTTGTCAAATACCTCAAGTCAGAGATAGAATGATGAACGATTTGGGATTAGATGGATTTCCACAGCTTTTAATCCGATTGGGCTATTCACAAAAAATGCCTTTTTCTTTCAGACGCAGAATCAATGATGTTATTTTAAAAGTCAGCTGATGAGATTACGGTATGCTCCACGTAATCTGCCAATTTTTATACATACTACAGAATGGAATAATTTGAAAAAGGGAGATGTATGAAAATAAAAGGACACGTTAAAAAGCATTATACAGAAATAGCAGACTCATTTAGAGAGAACTTTGAGATACATGGAGAAATTGGCGCTTCACTTTGTGTATATCATAAACATGAAAAAGTAATTGATATTTGGGGAGGTTATAAAGATTTAGAGAAGACAAAAGAGTGGGATGAGAATACTGTTGTACCAATGTTTTCGACTACAAAAGCAATCGCTGCAAGTTGTTTAGCTATTTGCCACAGCAGAGGACTTTTTGACTATAAGGATTATGTCTCTGAATATTGGCCCGGGTTTAACACTGGAAGTAAGAAAGAAATTACTATTGAGCAATTACTTCAACACAGGGCAGGACTTTCAGCCATCGATAAAAAACTGGATACGTACATCATTAAAGATCGAAGTTTATTAGATAGCGTGATAGCAGATCAAGAACCTCACTGGCAACCCGGGGAATATCAGGGTTATCATGTTTGGAATATAGGCTGGTATATCAGCTCATTACTTTTAAGAATTGATCCTGAAAAGAGATTTCTTAAAGAATTCCTGGAGCAGGAAGTACTTCCTGAAATTGATGGTGAAATCCGAATTGGATTGGAACATGACTATGACTGGGCTGAAATTGCAACATTAAAACCATTTTCGAAGGTTAAAGGGATGTTATCAATGCCTTTAAAGTTTGTTTTGGAATTCTTCAAGCCATGGTCACTCACCTATAAATCAATGTTAAATCCATTATTTGTCAGTAATCATTCAAATTTTAATAAACCGGAAATCCTTCAACTCGAGATAGGGGCTGGTGGTGGAATTGGAAATGCAAGGGGACTTGCTTCTCTGATTGATTCTTTGACAAATGAAAAACACCCCTTGTGTTTGAGTAAGCAAACAGCAGAGTATTTAATGATGTACCCAGATGAACCCCAAAAAGGATGGGAAGACATTGTCTTTAAACAGGATGCATTTAGATTTCATGCCGGATTTATGAAGCCATCTGAAAAGCATAATTTTTCTGATTCTTCAAAAGCTTTTGGTGGTTTTGGAGCGGGTGGAAGTTTTGTATTTCATGATCCTGATAAAAACTTGACCATTGCATACACTATGAACAATATGTCTTCAGAAATGATGAATATGGACAGGGAGCTAAATATCAGGGATGCAGTAAATAAAATTATTTCCAATATGCGGGCATAGAACAATTCGCGGAATGAGCTAAATTAGATAGAGAGATAGCATTCAATCTCGGCTGTGATAGTATAATTTCGAAACTAAATAATCAGGCAAAAAAACATACCTGATCAAGAGTTATAGAAACGTTGGGCACGAATTACCAAAATAAATGACAAGGGTAAAAGAAATAACGCTATACACTTTGGCTGGCTTCGTTGCGCTTATTCTGATGACGCTTTTAATCGTATTCCCCTCCTATCAAAAGCAAATGCATGAAGCGAAAGAAAGGATAAAAAGTGAATCGAGGCTTTTGGAAACCAAATTTGGTGTGATGGAATACGCAATCAGCGGCCAGGGTAAGCCGGTTTTGTTAATCCATGGCGCCGGCGGTGGTTTTGACCAGGGATTGTGGCTCGGACGAATTTGTCTGGAAGGGGATTATCAGTTTATCGCTCCCTCAAAGTTTGGATACCTCAGTTCACAAACTCCGGAAGAATATTCGGCAAAACTTCAGGCTGAACAGTATCGAATTCTATTGGATTATTTAGGTATCGATCGGGTAAGCATCATCGGGGTTTCGGCAGGAGGCCCTTCTTCGATGCAATTCGCAAATGATTTTCCCGAACGGGTTGATAAACTTATTCTTTTGAGTGCAGTAAGCATGCCGCCTCATCCTGACGATAAAGACCCTTTTTTTGTTAACATTATTCAAACCATCCAGAAATCAGATTTTGCCTATTGGGTTTTTACAAAAGCCTTCAAATCGCAAATCCTGAGCCTGATTGGAATACCTTCCGGTGATTATAAACAGTTTACTCCCGAACAAAAAGAACTTGCCAATGAGCTGCTGGATGTGATGCATCCCATGTCGCTGCGGCACAAGGGAACAATAACAGATGGATTAATCATTCAGGATTTCAAGATTCCTGAAACCATTCTTGTACCAACTCTTGTTATTCATTCCAAAAACGATGGGTTGGTTAGTTTCAGCCATGCTGAATATGCAAACCAACGGATTGAAGGTTCAAAACTTGTCCTTTATGAAACTGGCGGGCACGGTTTAATTTCTGAACTGGAAGATGCCCGAAGAGAGATTAACAGTTTTCTGAATAATTAATGGATCTCCAGCAAACTTTTTTTGATAAATAGATGAGGTTATTTTGTTCAGCGCCTCGGGATGCCAGTTTGTTTTGTTCAGCAGCAAATGACATTAGGACCAAAGTTCGATTATATATCGTCATTTATGTGCTTCAAGAAGTGAGTTTCAAGATCTTAAAGCCTAAAAATTTTAAGTTTGTCAAGGTGTTAAAAAGGAGCACCCCTCCTTGCGGCGTGTTTTTCGCCGGAGGGAGGGGACGGGGGTGGGTCAGAAAAGATCGGAACTTGTTAATGCCTAATTAATTCAGGCAGGTTTTAGATAATTTTGTCTTTTTGGAGAACCTCTGCATTTTCACCATAATTTAAAATTGTACTCAGGTTTAGGATGAATCTGAGGGCAAAAAATTCCTTGTAGAAGTGTCCTTGGTTACTTAACCGTAGAACGTGTTTGTGGCGGATCGATACACAATAAACAAATGATAGTTCAGGATATTCAACGTCAGCTGCCGCTCTTCAGAAACGACTCAGTAAAAAAATTTTTGTAAGGAATCCGGTTTTTACGGTTCCTATGTATAGAGATAATAATATCTAACCTGATTAAGAAATTATAGATATGAGCCTGATAGAAACTAAAATCAAAAAAAAGTGCATCGAACTCTATAAAAAAAGATTAAAAAAATCTGAAAAAAACTGGCCTTTTGACATTCGAAAAGGGTTGCACTGCATCAACAGGCACCTTTTTGATACCGACTACTCGGTAAACAAGATGCGAGAACGCTGCGACATCGCTGATACCAACTTTTCCACCCGGTTCCGTAATTATGTGGGGATGACTCCAAGGGAGTACATAGTGTTCCACCGGATACACGCCGGCAAACTACTGCTCAGGCATGAAAAATTAGATCATCTTCACGTAACCGATATTGGTTTTACAGTGGGCTATGAAAAACCCTCCTCTTTCTCAATGGCCTTCAAGAAGCAGACTGGAACAACTCCAAAAGCTTGGAAAAGGGAAAGTAAGGTGTAGGTACTATTTTCACCAAGCCATTATCTGGACAACTAAGCCCACGGGTAAATTTAACAGCAAATCTTTCCTGCGTTTACCACTTTTTTAAAAAACCGGGAAATATTGAAGTATAAACTTTGCTCCAGGGGATGTCCGTCGCATGAGTTTATCATTATATGGCAGTAGAAACAGCTCCGTCCGGACACCTGGAGGAAGGGATATTTTTCTGAAATCGAATTAGCAAGCTGTATCAGAAGTGAAAGATGGACATCCGGAGGGCATATCTTTGCAGGGAAAAACTTTAAGAAAAAAATGAAAAAATTTTAATGTTTTGTTCCTTTATTGATGACGAAACCTGAACATTTCGTTCCGAATCCGCTGGCTTTAAATTTTTCAGGATATGCAAAAACAACTGTTTCCAGAAGAAATTATCGAGAATTCACAAGAGGCCAACTTTTCAAAGCATTCGGTCAGATCCAGAGTCATCTATTCTTCAATTGTGCTGTTTCTGATAGCTGCTATTTGTCTTCTTCCATTTATTCATGTGGATGTGGGAGTCCGCAGTCAGGGGCTTATTCGTCCGGTCACAGAAGTCGTACAGCTCACTTCACCTGTCTCGGGGCAGATCCAGATCTTGAATGCAACCGAAAACAGTATTATTCAAAGGGGTGATATTTTTGCCGTACTTGAGGCACCGGAACTTTCCGAAAGACTACGCTTTAACAGAATGCGGACGGATCAGGTAAATATGTTTCTGGCAGATCTTGCGAGGCTGGAGCAGGCAGATCCCGAAACTCCTGATTACCCGGTTGATTTAGAATCCGCCCGGTACCGGAGAGCCTGGCTTGAATTCAGTCAAAAGCTTATCAGTCAGCATCAGAAAGTGGAGCAATTATTGAGGCAGCTCGAACGGGAAAGAATTCTTTTCGAAAATGAAGCCGTTAGTGAAGCAGTTCTGGATGAAGCTGATTTTTCATGGCAGAATGCCGTCAGCCAATACAAGCTGCTTATCGAGCAACAGTTTAATCAGTGGAAAATGGATGAAACTGCATTTGAGGAAGAGCTTGACCAACTGGAGTCTGAGAGAATTCGCCTGCAGCAGGAGTTGAGCCGCTATGAAATCCGGTCTCCTGTCACCGGTGCCGTTCAGAATACAGACGGAATTTTCCAAAACAGCTTTGTTTATGCTAACCAGGTGCTGGGTGAAATATCACCAGATACCAGCGTCGTTGCCGAAGCGTATGTATCGCCGCAGGATGTCGGTTTGTTACGCAAAGGAATGCAGGTGCGGCTGCAGGTAGATGCCTACAATCATCACGATTGGGGTGTTGTGACCGGGAAGATCAAAGATATATCCAGTGATGTATTGATGAATGACGGACAACCGCTGTTTCGGGTTCGGTGCTCTCTTGATCAAACATTTTTGGAGCTGGGAAATGGTTTCAGTGCAGAAATAAAAAAAGGTATGACGTTCCAGGCGCGATTTATCGTAGCCAGAAGAAGCCTCTTGCAGCTTCTCCGCGACAAAGTGGATGATTGGCTCGACCCGTCCTGGGGAGAAAATGAATATGCTTCCAAAACAGAACATTAATGTGAATGATGGTTCAGAAGCAGCGGCAATAAGATCAGCTCTTTGCCAATCTGTGAAAGCTGACATGTTTTAATCCTGATCCGGAATTCACAAAATGAATCCCATTCATGAGAAAACGAAAAATCTGTGTCAAACAGCATGATATTACCGATTGTGGTGCAGCTTGCCTGGCATCAGTTGCAGCACATTTCGGACTTGAGATGCCCATTTCGAAAATCCGGCAGTACGCGTCTACCGATAAAAAAGGAACGAATATCCTCGGCATGATGGAAGCCGCCGATAAACTTGGCCTGTCTGCCAAAGGTGTAAAAGGGGAGTATGAGAGCCTGTTCAAAATTCCCGTGCCAACGATTGCTCATGTGGTGGTTAAAGAAGTTCTCCACCATTTTGTGGTTATTTACGACATCACCGATAAATATATCGAAGTAATGGACCCGATGGACGGGAAGCTTCACCGAATCCCTCATGAGGAGTTCAAAGAACAGTGGACCGGAGTTCTGGTTCTGATTATGCCCGCCGAAACATTTGAACCGGGAAGCGAAAAAGTATCGATCACCAGCCGGTTGTGGTTTCTTCTGAAGCCGCACCGGGGAGTACTTTTTCAGGCGCTGATCGGGGCGGCAGTATATACGGTGATTGGTCTTTCCACAGCGATATTTGTACAGCTAATTGTGGATCATGTGCTGGCTGACGGGAACAGGAATCTGCTGAATCTGCTGGGTGTAGGCATGATTGTACTGCTCCTGATTCAGCTGTTTATCGGTGTGGCAAAAACGGTGTTTACCCTCAAAACTGGTCAGTTGATTGATGCAAGACTTATTCTTGGTTATTACAAACATCTGCTTAAACTTCCCCAGCGGTTTTTTGATACCATGAGAGTGGGTGAAATCATCTCCCGGATTAACGATGCAGTGAAGATTCGGGCATTTATCAATGATGTGGCCATTAACATCGTGGTAAACATCTTTATTGTTCTGTTTTCATTCGGTTTGATGTTCACCTATTACTGGAAGCTGGGCCTTGTGATGCTTTCTATTATCCCCGTCTATACACTGGTTTATTTTATTACCAACAGGCTAAACAGAAAAACCCAGCGCAGGCTCATGGAAGATGCTGCTGATCTGGAATCCCAGTTGGTGGAATCTTTGAATTCGGTCTCCACCATCAAGCAGTTCGGACTGGAAGAATTTGCCAATATGAAAACCGAAACTCGTTTTGTGCAGTTGCTGAAAACGGTGTACCGGTCGGGTCTGAATTCTGTTTTTTCCGGGAATTCATCCCAGTTAACGTCCAGGTTGTTTACGATCATTCTGCTGTGGGTCGGTGCCGGCTATGTGTTGCAAGGATCCATCACGCCCGGAGAACTCCTCTCGTTTTATGCGATTATAGGATATTTTACCGGGCCGGTCAGTGAACTGGTGGATATGAATAAAACCATTCAGGACGCTATGATTGCCGCTGACCGTCTGTTCGAGATCATGGATCTGGATAAAGAAGAACAGGGACAGAAAGTTGACCTTAAACCTGAAATGATGGGAGATATCCGGTTCCGGGATGTTCACTTTCGGTACGGATCCCGTGTGGATGTATTTAAAGGTCTGGACCTGGTCATACCAAAAGGTAAAGTAACGGCGTTTGTCGGAGAGAGCGGTTCGGGCAAGACCACGCTGGTTAACATCCTGCAGAAGATGTATCCTATTGAATCGGGGCGCGTATCAATTGGTGAGATGAACCTTGCCCATATCGATACACAAAGCCTGCGGGAGGTTGTGTCCGTGGTTCCGCAAAAAATCGATCTGTTCAGCGGCAATGTGATTGAGAATATTGCAGTGGGGGCGTTTAATCCGGACATGGAGAAGATGATCTCCATTTGTAAAACACTCGGGATTCTATCTTTTATTGAAGAGCTGCCAAACGGCTTCGAAACGCATCTGGGCGAAAATGGTGCCACACTCTCCGGCGGACAAAAACAGCGCATTGCCATTGCCAGGGCATTATACAAGGAGCCGGAAATCCTGATTCTGGATGAAGCCACCTCCTCTCTGGATTCTGCATCTGAACAATACGTGCAGGATGCGGTGACCTATCTTCGGGAACAGGGTAAAACCGTGATTCTGATTGCCCACCGCCTCAGTACGGTCTTCATGGCTGACAAAATCTGTGTCCTTGAAAAAGGTCGGCTTGTGGAAGAAGGCACACACGAAAAACTGATCGGGGAGAAGAGCCATTACTATAGGTTATGGCAGAAACAGTTTCCGTTTTTGAATGAGCAAATGAAAATCGACAAACTGCAACCTCAACTTTAATTCATTTTCAAGATTATGGCACTATATGATTATTTGAACCGCATAAGAAGGCTGGATGCACTAATTCGACAAAAAAGAACAGGGCCACCGAAAGAACTTGCCGATAAACTGGGTATATCCGAGCGCTGGCTTTACATCTTTCTTGAAGAGCTTAAAGTGGAACTGGACTGTCCCATCCGGTACGACAGAAGGAGACGGAGTTATGTATACAAGAAACCCGGAAAAGTTGTCATCGGATTTACCAAAGAGCTGGAACCCTGGCAAATGAGAGAAGTAAGTGGTGGAAAAAAGTTTAAAATATTTTCTTCACTGTATGTATAAGTGCAGTGAGGCGGAGTAAGTTATAAGTGCAATCAAAAAGTTTGGTTGTGAAACATACATTAAAACTAAACACTTATAGATATGAATGATTTAAATCTGACTGAATTAGATGGTAATCAAGTAAAAGAAATAAAGGGAGGTACAAGATTAATTCCGCCCGCTGGACTTGGAGCCATGGTTTACTGGATACTTTCTGCAGAAAGTTTCATAGAAGGATATAAAGATGCAACCTAATAAAAATATATTATGATTATGAAATCTAAATCTTTTCAACTAAGTGAGCTAAGTCATATAGAATTAAAGCAAACAAGTGGAGGCACATTTAATTATTTAGCCTATGCTATGGGATATGTTACTGGAAGAGCTGTAGCTATGGTTAGAGGTGCGTATGCTATGGGAAATGACGCTGGTCAAAATGAATGCGAATGTCAATAAAATTTAAATCTTTAATTTAATATCATTAATATGGATGCTAAAAAATATAATCTAAGAAAAATTGAAAACTCCGAATTAAAAGAAATTAATGGGGGGGTAATAGGAGCAGTTGTTGGTATTGCTGGTTTAGTTTTAGCTGGTGCTACTGCTTTAGGTTATTACGATGCCAAAAGGAATTGTATACCACCACCCTGCGAGTAGATTTGATGAGCAATTGTACATGGATAGGCATTTAATATGCCTATCCATGTGCCTAAATTATTAAATTAATTGTATGAATACGGTTACATTGCTGATTTTTTATCTTCCTCTTTTTATTGCTACTTATTCAGCTTATCTTTTTATAAAAGACAGGATAAAGAAGAGAAAGCATTCTGGTCAATTCAATAAAATACTAAATTTAGTTAAATATTTAGTATTGTTAATACTTGTGTTACAGCTTACCTTTTGGTTTATTATGCCAATTTATAATTATATAAGTTAGGTTCAATTGAATAGTTATATCAATATACTAATAATTAGTTTTTTGTATGTGTCGTTTATTCCTATGTATCTAACTTTGAAGTATATGATGTTAGTTTTTTTTACCTTTCCTATGATACACAACATATTATTGTACCTGGACTTTTGTTAGCTTTTTAGGTTCTACTGGAAACCTTGTGGGTAAATAGATGAGGTAGTACTTTTGAGGAAAAATCCAATGAGTGAAATCTCTAAGTTATTTAAGCATCTGTTGAATTTTGGTGATGAGTGGGAAGTAACCAAAATTGATGTAGACG
>JAFIFB010000007.1 GCA_020832285.1 Balneolaceae bacterium | reverse complement strand
ATGGCATAAGCGCAAAGCCCTTCCCCCCTTGTTATTCGATGATGAAGAGTTGGAACACACCAGATATGAGCGTGATCCGGAAACCCCTGCTGAACCCTCAAAGTCAGCGAACAAGAAAAAGCACACCGGCAAGACCAACGATGGGTTGATTGTGCAGAGTTTTGATACCCTGTTAGCAAATCTGGGCTCACGCACCCGCAACCGTTGCAGGTTCAAAACCGATAGAGCAGATGAGAAAACGTTGATCTATCGACTGAGCGAACTTACACCATTACAAAAGAAGGCTTATGAACTGTTAAACATACGTACCCAGTAAATGGAAATTACTTTTTAAAACAACTCATTGTTTTATATGTACTTTCCTTGTTTTATTACTTAGAACTTCCGTTTATTGAGTCTGAATTATTGGATCTCCTCATAAAAAAAGCCTTTCTCCGTGAAGAGAAAGGCTTTTTTGTGAATTTTGGTTTTGGCAAGAATCAAAGTTTATTTTTTCTTGTCGTCGTCTTCGTCATCCACAACTTCGAAGTCGGCATCTACGGCATCATCGCTTTCAGCGGTGCTTTCGGTATCTCCGGCACCATTTTGTGCGGAAGTTTCGTCAGCTCCGGTTTGTTGTGCCTCGGCTGCCTGATAAATCTCCTGAGAAGCTGCTGCCCAGGCCTGATTTAACTCCTCGATTGCGGGTTCAATTTCATCCACCTTTTTCTCTTTGTGGAGTTCTTCAAGTTTAGTGAGAGTTTCTTCGATTTTGGTCTTATTACCCTCGGAGATTTTCTCTTTATGTTCGTCGAGCTGTTTTCGGGTTGAGAAGATCAGTGAGTCGGCCTTATTTAGGGTTTCAACCTCTTCACGAAGCTTTTTGTCTTCTTCAGCGTGCTCTTCAGCTGCTTTCTTCATTTTCTCTATTTCCTCCTCACTCAGACCAGAGGAAGATTCAATCCGTATGCTCTGCTCTTTGCCGGTGCCTTTATCTTTGGCACTCACGTTCAGCACACCGTTGGCGTCAATATCAAATGTTACTTCAATCTGCGGAACACCTCTGGGTGCGGGAGGAATTCCATCCAGATGGAATCGGCCAAGCGTTCTGTTTGCTTGTGCCTGTGCTCTTTCTCCCTGGAGAATATGAATTTCCACACTGGTTTGGCTATCGGCAGCGGTAGAGAAAACTTCTTTCTTACTTGTAGGGATGGTGCTATTGCCTTCAATCAGTTTGGTCATCACACCTCCAAGTGTTTCAATACCCAGTGTAAGCGGAGTGACGTCAAGCAGAACCACATCATCTACGTCACCACTCATAACACCACCTTGAATGGCAGCACCTACAGCCACGACTTCATCAGGGTTTACACCCTTGCTTGGATCTTTTCCGAAAAACTCTTTCACTACTTCCTGGATCTTCGGTATCCGGGTGGAACCACCCACGAGAATCACCTGGTCGATTTCGTTTTTGCTGATTCCTGCATCTTTAAGTGCTTTTTTGCAAGGGCCAATGGTTCTCTTAACCAAATCATCAACAAGCTGTTCAAATTTGGAGCGGGTTACGTCCACATTCAGGTGTTTGGGGCCCGAATCTGTGGCGGTTATAAATGGCAGGTTTACATTGGTCTTCTGTGAGCTTGATAGTTCAATTTTTGCTTTTTCAGCTGCATCTTTGAGCCGCTGCATTGCCATAGGATCGTTTTTCAGATCCACACCTTCGTCTTTCTTGAATTCATCGGCAAGAAAATTAATCAATCGCTGATCAAAATCATCACCGCCAAGGTGTGTGTCACCGCTGGTGGATTTTACTTCAAAGACACCATCACCAAGGTCAAGTACTGAAACATCGAAAGTACCACCCCCGAGGTCATATACAATGATGGTTTGATCGGTTTCTTTTTTATCCAGTCCGTAGGCTAGTGATGCTGCAGTTGGCTCATTAATAATTCGTTTTACGTCGAGCCCTGCAATTTTTCCGGCTTCCTGTGTGGCTTTTCTTTGAGCATCATTAAAATAGGCAGGTACGGTAATTACAGCTTCGGTAACCTTTTCACCCAGATATTCTTCGGCTGTCTGTTTCATTTTTTGCAACACCATCGCAGAAATTTCCTGTGGTGCATACTTTCTGTCATCAATCTGGACGCGTGCAGTGCCGTCATCATCAGACTTAACAACTTTGTAAGAAACCTGACTGATTTCTTCTTTTACCTCGTTGTACATACGCCCCATAAATCTTTTGATCGACGAGACTGTTTTTTCGGGGTTCGTGATAGCTTGTCTTTTAGCGGGGGCACCTACAAGACGTTCACCGTCTTTTGAAAATGCCACAACCGATGGAGTGGTTCTGCCGCCTTCGGAGTTTTGGATGACTACAGGTTCGTTGCCTTCCATAACAGCTACACACGAATTTGTAGTTCCTAAGTCAATTCCAATTATTTTACCCATGATAAGTAACCTTTTTTCTGATTTTTATTGGATGATTCAAATTTATTTGATTGGAATGGATTGCGAATCATTCTCCTCTTCCATTCCTTTTTTTGAAATTCTTACGTATAAAACACCCTCTTTAAAAGTTGCTGATATAGAGGATGTATCAGCGGTTTCAGGCAATGCGAAGGATCGCGAAAAAGAACCGTGCTTTCGCTCCGACCTTTTCAGCTCTTCACCATCTTCAAGATAAAGTTCACGTTCGCCACTGATGGAAATCACCCGGTCTTTCAGGGTAATTTTAATCTGTTTTTTCTTCATGCCGGGCAGATCGAGCAGAATAGAGAAAAGTTCATTGCTTTCAATAATATCACATGCAGGATGAAAATCACCGCTGTCCATATTGATTGGAGCAACTCTCTCTACAAACTGCTGAATATCTTTGCCCAGCCTGGAAAGTTGTTTTTCTATGTCGATGGTGAAATTGCTCATAATAATTTCATTTTTTCTGATAACAGAGCAACCTCAATGCCAACAAGAAAAAGACAGTCCCTTCACTGACGTATTGACATAGATCATTTTAAGAAATGTGACCTGATGCCAGTTTCGTAAAAATGAAAGGGAAAAGAGTGTCAAAATATAGTTTAACCTGTCAATTCTGATCTGTTATGACTGACTTTCTATAAAAAAACCCGGGTCTCTAATGACTTAATTTTAAAAGATGTTCCCAAAATTCAGGGTAGGAAATAGCAGTACAGTCCGCATCTTTAATTTTAGATTCGCCGTTTGATCGGGTTGCCAGTACTGCCGCGGCCATCGCCATACGATGGTCGTGATAGGACGGGTAGGATGAGGGCCTGGGTATAAAATCGGGGTGGCCGTGGATGACAATCCCATCTTTTTTTATCTCTGTGGATGCACCCGAAAGTGCCAGAATTTCTGCCATGGCGGAAAGGCGGTCGGTCTCTTTATGACGAAGTTCTTCAGCTCCGGAAATTATCGATGTGCCCTCAGCAAAACACATTGCTACCATCAGAATGGGAAGTTCATCAATACAGTTGGGAACGAGAGCAGGGTCCAGTTCTATCGGACTAAGTGCTGAATGTTGAATTTTAAGGTCGGCCACGGGCTCTTTTCCAGCTGTGGTTTCATTCTCTTTTTGAATATTAGCCCCCATCTCCAGTAAAATCTGATAGGCCGCAATCCGGCTAGGGTTTATCCCGACCTGTGAAAGGTGAATATTTGCTTCGGGCTGGATGGAACCTGCAACCAGCCAAAAAGCGGCTGCAGAAAAATCGCCGGGCACCGAATAGTTCTGGGCAGGAATGGTATCATCCAAACTGCTGCGAATAAGTTTACCAGTTCCATAAGGTTCTGATTGAAGTTCTAGGAGTCGCTCGGTATGATCGCGACTCAGCGTACTCTCAATCACTTCAGTCGGTTTTTCACCAAACAAACCGGTCAGGAGTACTGCCGATTTTAACTGGGCACTTGCAATTGGCAGCGGAAAGCGAATTCCCTGAACACCATTATTTGGCCTGACATTAAGCGGAGCATATGCACCGTCCCGGCCGGTAATGGAACAACCCATTCGGGTAAGAGGATCGATGATGCGCTTCATCGTTCGTGATGAAAGTGATTCGTCTCCGATCATGGTGCAATCAACACCGGCACCTGCCAAAATACCGCCAAGAAGCCTCATAGTGGTTCCGGAATTACCGCAATCAAGTGGCTGATCTGGTTTTTGGAGGCCGTTTCGTCCGGCACCATTTATTCGGACGGTGGAACTATTTTTTTCAATTTGGACGCCAAGCTGAGTCAGGCACTTTAGAGTGCTTGCGGGATCAGCGGCATCCGAATAGTTATGTATAAGACTCTCTTCCTCCGAAATGGCGGCAAAGAGAGCGGAACGGTGTGAAATGGATTTGTCGGGGGGAGGTGTGAGATTTCCTGTGAGCTTCTTTACAGGGGAAACTTTCTGAGTCATTCTTAATTATTTTGTAGTAAACGCTGTGCTTTTCGGGCGCCATCGGTTCCGGGATAGTTATCTACAATGGAGTTCAGAACGGAAATAGCATCCCCGCGGCGGCCGTCCCTGATGTAAATTTCTGCGATTTTGTATTGTGATTCGGCAACCCATTCGTCAAATGCCTCAAATAAAACCCGAACATTCGAGAATGCTTCAAGTGCTGCCTGTCTGTTGCCTTCTTCAAGATAGGACTGGCCTATCAGGTATTGTGCTTCAGCACCGCTTTCGGTAGAGTGTGATTCGGCAACAAGGGTGAAAAATCGTCTGGCTTCTTCCACACGTCCATCTCTTAACAGTACTTTACCGAGACCTACGTTAGCCTGTCCGCTGTCTTCATTTACAGAGAGCACACGCTCAAAATATTGCCGGGCCTCACTGTTATTACGAAGGGCAAGATTTGCATTGCCAATACCAAGATAAGCTTCTTGTTCGTAACGGTTGTCTTTCTCAATAAGCTGTTCAAATCGCCGCAGTGATTCATTATAATTCCCAAGTTCATACTGGATTCGACCCAGCTCAACCAAA
Organism: Balneolaceae bacterium; assembly: GCA_020832285.1. Taxonomy (GTDB): domain Bacteria; phylum Bacteroidota; class Rhodothermia; order Balneolales; family Balneolaceae; genus Rhodohalobacter. The sequence goes on along the minus strand of JAFIFB010000007.1, from coordinate 91,789 downwards.
GCGGGAGCAGCCCGTTCTGAATCAGGAAAGTCATTGATAAGTGTCTCGTAGGTTTCAGCCGCCTGCTGTTTTTGATCCGTTCGCTGATAGGCATCGGCCATATTAAAATAGGCATCAGGCATCAGGTTGCGGTTGTTTGTTATGCGCAAATACTGCCTGAACTCACGAACTGCACCCTCATAATCACCCGATTGAAAAACATTTTCGGCCTGGCGAAAGCGGAGTCTGTCGGCGGTTGTTGATGTGGGGTTGTCTGCAAGAAAATCTTCAAGAATATCAGTACTGGTGTCAAATCCTCCGGCCGATAGCTGAGCAAACTGAATACCGTCTATCGCTTCGATGATGTATTGGCTTCTCGGATATTCATCCAAAACTTTTTGATAGGCTTCAATTGCAGCTTCAAAATTTCCGGCATTGTAGTAGGAGTCTCCAATATTATATTGAGAGCGAGCTGCCCATTCTGTTCCAGGATATCGATTTATTACAGATTCGAATTCTTCAATTGCCTGATCGTAATTTCCGGTATTCAGGTAGATGTAAGCTATGTTGTATTGAGCCTGTTCACGCAGTCTGCTGTATGGATAGATTCTGAGTAGCCGCCGGAATTCGGTTACGGCTTCGAAATTTCTATTCATCCGGTAATAACTGTTAGCCACCTGGAACATGGCGTAATCGCCACCCGGTTCGGCACCAATGGTTGCGCGATAGTACTCCATGGCATCGGCATATCTGCCCTGTGCATAAAAAGAATCACCGATACGGAGACGGGTATCAGTTTCATATGGAAATAGTGCAATATCAGGTGGATCGTAGTTGTTCAAAAAATCGATCAGCGGAGCGGTGGCATTTTCAAAATCACCCATTCTGAAATAAGCCCAGCCGAGGCTGTATTTGGCTGCTCCAACCATTTCATGGTTGGGGAAGCCTCTGATAAAGGAGTTGTATTGATTTGCCGCCCGTTCATATTCGCCAATCTGAAAATTGGAGTCTGCACTCCAGAAGAGAGCTTCCCCTGCAATTTCTGAATTTGGTGCTTCGCTGTAAACAGCTTCAAAATCGGGTTGAGCCTGCTGATAGGCCTGATTAAAGTACAGCACCCACGCCCGCTGGAACCGCGCCTGACGCTGCAATGCGGGATCAAGGTCGTCTATCTGAGCAGCCAGTTCAAATGCATCAATGGCGCGGGAATATTCATTATTTGCATAAAAGGCTTCGCCCAGGAAGGTTAATATTTTTGCCGGTTCTTCCAGGTTCTGATAGTCTTGAGCCAGGGGTAAAAGGACTTCAATAGCCTCGTTAGAATTTCCTGCTTCGAGAGCTGTTACCGCCCATTCATAATAGGCCTGTTCGTAAAAAACCCCTTCACCAAAACGGTCTCCAAATTCCCGAAAGGCTTCGAGTGAGGCACGATAACGGCCGGCCAGTTTTTCATTTACAGCTTTGTAGTAAAGAGCTTTCCGGGCGATTTCGTCGTCCCCAATGGCGGCTTCGCCAAAAGCTCTTGCTGCCCAATGGAAGATGTCCTGCTTGTGATATACCCAACCCAGTCCATAATGTCCGATACGGGATTCTTCTTCATCATCAACGCGGGCAAGATAAATGCGGTAATAGCGCGCTGCTTCTTCAAAATTATTCAATGCATTGTAACTTTCCCCTATAAGATAGATTGCTTTCAGCCTGTTTTCCTCATCCACATAAGGAATCGCATCTTCCAGTGCCTGAATTGCCTGGTTAAATCGGCGCTGCTGATAGTAAGACTCACCCAATGCCGTCCCGATTCTTCGTGCCATCGGTGTATCGGGATGACGTTCCCGAAGTAGCTCAAATGCTTCGGAAGATTCTGCGAAGCGTTCTTCCTCCAGGTAGAGGCGCCCGCGGGCGTAGAGTGCTCTTGGAGACCATACACTTCGTCGGTGATCATCGGAGAGAGCCAGGAAATAGCTGCGTGCCAATTCGTAATCACCCATTTCAACCGCAGTTTCTGCAACAACATAGTAAAGTTCGGCACGGTCGTTGTAAGATTGAGGGAAGTTCAGGGCACGGTCCATTCGTTCAATGGCTTGTGCATATTCACCACGTATTATATGATCTTCAGCAATTTCCCTCAATAAAACAGCTGCGCGATTGCTTTCAGGATAGGCCTGTACAAAACGATCTACATGATAATTGATTCCTGAAGAGTCGATACGGCTTAAAGCCCGTACTTTATAAAACTCAGCTGTTTCGGTTGTTACAATATTTTCGCCGCCTTCTGATGCCTGTTCAAAAAAGGCCACAGATTCTGCATAAAGTCCCTTTTCAAACAAATCAAGCCCTGTCTGGAAATCACTTTGGTAAGATTCCTGTAATTGCTGTGCAAAAGAATTACTTCCAGCCAGTAAAAGGAACAGCGATATTAGAATAAAAAATAAAAAGTTACGACTCATGTAAGGTTCAGTCTTGTGTAGCAATGATGCAATATCATTGGAATATATAAACTCAGCCGGATTTGTTCCCGATTTTAACCGAAATAGTGAGCTTTTTTTAAAGATCAAGGTATCTCATCAGTTCATCTGCCCTGGAGGTAAAATCTACCTGAAGCAGATCGCTCTTATTTTCGGTTGTTGTGTAGTAACCATGTCGCTGAAGAGATGAGGTCACCGCAGAAGTATCTTCATGACTGATTTTCAGTGAAACTTGTATCACAGAATCCCCATTGCGGGATTGTTCAACAGTTAAGCCGAGAATTTTAGCACCTTCTGTTTCAATCAGGTGCACAAGTTCCGAGAGCATGAAGTCTGATTTGGCCATATGTACAGTAATGACTGAGCCAGCGGTTGTAATATTCAGCATGGTTGAAAGTGCTTCAAGTACATGCTTTTTTTCAATAATGCCAATATACTGTTCGGTGATGTCAATAACCGATATAATTCGAACCTCATGAAGAAGCATTTGACGGGCCACTTCGAACACGTGCTGATTTTCATAAGCATAAATGGGACGGTGGATTGAAAGATCGGATATAGGAAGGCTCTCATCTATGTTATCTGCGATGTCTTCAAGCAGTATATGGCCTGCAATCATATTTGTGGCAGGTTCTACCACAGGAATACTTGAGGATTGCCAGGCATCCATTTTTGCCAAAGCGGCAGAAATTGGGCTCGAGGGCTGCAAAGGGGTGAATTCGGTATTTAATAGTTCTTTCGCTAACACGTCATGTTTCAATAAGAGGTTCAATGTCCGAGAGCATCGATTCAAACCGATCGATATCTTCTTTTGACGAACTGCCTGTAATGGTCACTTCATTACCTTCAAAGAGTTCTTTATCTATAACGGCTACTTCGTGCAAAAAGCTTACAGCTTTGTAATGAGTTAATGGAATATTGTACGAAAAAGAGACATAATCTTCTTCAATTAATTTTTCGAGACGCTCTTCGAGTTTGCCGAGTCCCATTGCCCGAAAGGCTGAAACAAAAAGCGCACCGGGAAACTCTTTTTTCAATTCAATCAGCCGGGCGGGTTCAAGTACATCAATTTTGTTAAATACAAGCAGAGTTTTGGTTTTTTCGACCCCAAGCTCTTCAAGTGTTTTTTTTACGACTTCAATATAATCTTCAATCATATTGCCAGAAGCATCTACCACATGGAGCAGGACATCAGCATCCCTCACTTCATCGAGTGTGGATTTGAAACTTTCGATTAGGTTATGAGGAAGTTTCCGGATAAATCCAACGGTATCGGACAGCAGTACATCGTGGTTTTCAAGCTCCAATCTTCGAACTGTAGAGTCGAGTGTGGCAAAAAGGCGGTCTTCGGCCAATACGTTGGTGTCTGTCAGTGTATTCATCAGGGTAGATTTGCCTGCGTTGGTGTATCCGACAAGAGCTACTCTGGTGATGTTTTCCCGGCCCTTTCGCTGTGTAGTACGCTGGCGGTCGAGTTTTTCCAGTTTTTCTTTAAGTGTGGAAATTCGTTTACCGATAAGCCGGCGGTCTGTTTCAATCTGTGTTTCACCGGGGCCTTTGGTTCCGATTCCACCTTTCTGTCGCGACAGGTGAGTCCAGAAACGAGTAAGACGAGGCAGCAGATATTGCAGCTGAGCAAGTTCCACCTGTGTTTTAGCTGCTGATGTTTTAGCCCGGGATGCAAAAATATCGAGGATAAGGCCACTTCGATCCAGCACTTTCACTTTGGTGGTTTTTTCGATATTTCTTATTTGTGTGGCGCTCAGGTCGTCATCAAAAATTAGTACATCGGCATTGTTTTCGGCTACTTTCTGTTTGAGCTGATTTAGTTTACCCTTGCCAATATAAGTGGTTGGATCGGGATGAGGCCGGTTCTGGAGAATTTTTTCTGTAGTATCAGCCCCGGCTGTATTAGCAAGCAGCATCAACTCATCAAGATATTCTTCAGCCAGCCATCGGGGAATTTCAGGTCCAAAAAGTCCAACTAAAACGGCTCTTTCTTTTTCAAGAGAAGGTTTTCTGATTTCTTCTAACAAATTGTAACGATATCCTAATTAAAAATTATTTATTCAAATGCTTTAAAGTCGAATGTAGAATCGGCAACAGGAGTCATGGTTTTGCCGATTTTCAGTGATACAATTTTATCAAACTTTTCATTTTTCCGGTCAGGTACAAATAACTCAAGCCTGATAAGCCTTTTTTGATTGTATGGCTGTGGCTGCTCATGGTAAATAAATACATAATCAGACCCTCGTGAAGCCGGTTTCTCCACATAATCATTGATCTGATGCCATGCAATGGTCTGTGAGGGATCGTTGATATTTTTTACAATTCCGTGGTCGGTAATGTAAGATTTGGAAGAAAAATAACTGGATACAAACCAGCAAACTCCTATCCAGCTATAGCAGCTTAAAATGGTGTAGTACTGATCGAGCTGATAGTAAAATACTACTGATGCCACAATAGCAGTAAAACCCAGGAAAAGGGTAGAGAATAGCGGGTAGCCTTTCAGTTTACCCGCTTTCCAGCTAATACGGATATTTCTGAGCCTGAACGCGTTGCCCACAGTATATGCAGCAAGAAAGGTTGCCCCGAGAGTAAAGAGGGCAAGCAACAAAACAAACAAGCTGTAAATGTCAGTTGAAAAACTCATCCGATCGTTTCCGCTTTATAGTGTCGTGATATTAATGATTCCAATAGTAATAAAATGATGGCAATGAATACAAACCAAAACCAAATTTCCCGGCCAAAAGATGCCAGTTGCAGCTCATCGAGGAGCTCTGTTTTGTCTGAGCCTACTCTTACAGCCTGAACATGGCTGAACATTGCCTCACTGATTTCTGCAAGCTCTGTAGTAGACAACGCAGCAAGCTGTGATTCCATTGCATCCTGGTTTACTGAAAAAAGAATGGATCTGTTTTCTGTTTCCACAGTCAGCCAGCCCGGTGTCCATTCGGTTGCCGGGTAGGCAATTTCTGTTCCCTGAAAGGTTTGGCGCACCTCTGGAACAATCGCCTCATCTTCTTTTTGAAGCGTCACATTATCCGATCCTGTTTGTAAAACGGTTTGAAAGTGCCGGCCAAGTGTGTGGGTGTTTAAAACTGCTCCTTCGCCCTGTACAAGATAGTCGATGGTTCTGAAGAAGAGTGGTGCAAAAAACGGTTTGATCGGAAAGTTCGACCAGCCGGGATCACTTCCAATTGCAGAATAAATTATCCGGCCATTGCCAACCCGCGATTCTATTAATAACGGATTTCCCGTGTTGGTGCTGAGAATTGTAAAATTATTATTACGACTCACTTGGTCAATTTCGTAATAGTAAAAAATTTCAGGCACATTTAGCCGGATCTCCTCCTCTTCCGGTTTGTCGAAAATAGCATCCAGCACCGGATGGCCTTCACTGGGTGTAGCCATTCGGTCAACCGGAGTAAAAGAGCCGTAACTGCCGGTTACCTGTGAATACTGTCCCGACCCACTGAAGCTCAGCAGTCTGTTGTAGCTGCTGATGTTGCCTTCGGCCGCAGGCATCAGCAGGAATCCCGCTCCTGCCTGTACATGGTCTATAACCGACTGTGCCAGGAAGTCGGGTATATCACGTATTCCATCCATTATGACAGCGTCATAATCATAAAGGCCCGAAACCTGAAAATCATCCACGTCCTCAAATGTAATACTGAACCGGTCCATTTCTTCCTGGGCAATTTCGAGCATGGGGCGCAGGTAGGAGTTAAAACTGCGGCCCGAAATGGTTTCGCTCAGTACAAGAATATTACGGGTTTCAGGAAGTTGAACAGCAGCATAGTAGCGGTTGTCGAAGGAGAGTTCATCACCTTCGAGTAATAGTTCAATCGGAATCGATCGGCTTTCGCCTGTTGGAACTTCAAATATAAACTCCCGGCTTTCACCGGCATCCGCATCAAACGATTGCTGTGTGATGAGATCGTCATCTACCAAAAAACTGATAAATTTATTAGATGCGGTTTGAGTGCCAAAGTTTTTAACAAGTGTCCGTAATTGAAGGTTTCCCGCTTCATTTTGTCCGCCATACTCAAGTTCAACGGATTCAAACCCTATGTTTGAGGTTTCCGCCTCACCTACTTTCATAACCTGGAGGTTTACGTCATCAAAAAGTTCTCCGTTGCGTTCAGCCAGTTCTGTAAACTGCGTCTCCTGTCCATCTGTAATCAGGTAGATGATTTTATTGGGTTCGCGGGCGTCTTTCAGGGTTTGACTCATCGAGCGGAGGCGGTTGGCCAGGAAATTGCCGCCATTTACCGTTTCAATATCAGCAACACGGCCTTCGGCAGCACGGCGTGAGAGAACGGGAAGGTTCAGGGATTCGCCGTTTGTTACATTTAAAAGAACACGATCATCATTGCCGGATATTTCAACCAGTTCCCGCGCCAGATTTACAGCCTGTTCAATGTATGGGCCGTTACGGTCTACTCGTTCCATCGTTGGGCTGTTGTCGATCAGAATGCCGATTACTTTTGGTTCTGTACTGCTTGCCCATCCGAAATCGGGCGGTAAAAAGGGCCGCGAAAGCGCCATAACAAGAGCTGCAATGGCCAGACATCGCACCGCCAACAGCAGCCATCGTTTGATTCGTATGCGTTTTAAAGAGGTGGATTTGAGTGAATTGAAAAAAGCAAGAGTTGAAAACCGTACTTTTTTTGGCTTTCTGAGATTTAACAGATATATCAACAGGGGCACTGCCACCGTTAACAGTGCAAATAAAAATATTGGATTAAGAAAGCTCATTTAACGAAAAGTTTTTACCTTGGTGGGTTTACAGGGCGGAACAATTCTGTAGAACCCCATTAAGCTATGGTAATAACCAATCCTTCACAAACATATTATCCTGAATCGGTGCTGTTCAAACAAAAAATTTCTGCTGCCACTTCTTTAATTTTAATGTTCATGCTGCTTTTTCCGGGGTGCGGCAAACCAACGGTTGATCACTGGTCTGAATTTATTCCCGGGTCTTCCTTGTATTTGATTGTGCCGGAGGAGAACAATACGCTGAGCCAGATGCTCGATGCTCCATACATGCCGATGTTTGATGACATCAGCCCGGCAGCCGTCCAGCTTGTATCGACACTCCAGGATGAAACCGAAACTCCAATTCAGGTTGAAGCACTGCTGCTCTACCCTGATACATCGAATGAATGGCAGCCGGTTTGGATTACCCGAACAGTTGAGGGTCTGAAGGATCAGCTAACTTCACTATATCAGCGGGATTTTGAGCAGAACCGTTATGAATTTGAACGATACACAGTTGAAAAGCTGTTTTTACCCGATCGCGTGATTTTTCTGATCGAAGTCGGTGAGTGGTTCGTTTTTTCGGAATCGAGCCTGGCGATTGAGAATATATTGCGAACGGTGAGCGGGACCAGTCAGCCTGTTTCACTCTCCAGAGATCAGATCGCACCTGGTTCTGTAATTTTCAACACAAGCAGCCTCGATGTTTGGGTTAAGCAACTTGCGCACGTCTCACTCCGCCCTAATCTGACAGAAATTTTTAAAGGTACAAATCCCGCATCATTCCGATTTCATCAGGGCAACGGAGAATGGGAGTGGCAGATGCGTAGTTCCCTGAAACTGGATAATGAAAAGTCGAATTTGATTCGGCTGTTCAGTTCCGTTCCTGAAAGTTTTACTTTGGACCGCTACATCTCTGTGAATGCAGCTGCTTTTGCCCTCTTCCGTTCCGATCCTGTCAGGCTATCGCTTGATAACCTGGAAACTGAACTCGATGCAGACGAATATCTTACGGAAAACGACCATTATATCCGTGATCTCAGGCAACATCTTGGTCATGAAGTTGGTTTCGTCTCTTTTGCCGACTCAGGTCCTGAGAGCGACAGCGAATATCTCTATTTGCGAACCATTCAAAGCCCCAGCGGAGTGATGTCTGTTCTGGACAGACTGGAATCGGAAGGGCTGGTGACCAAAGCTGACAGAATCTACCATATTACCAGTAAAAAACTTGGAAAGCTGTTTGGCTCTGAGATCAACCCGATGGACAATTTTTACATTACGGTGTATGATCAGGTAGTGGCACTTTCACAGAGAAATGGGCTGGCCGAAAGCGTGGGTGGAGATGCTGAAAGGCGCCGGGTGATGTTTTATGATGACGATTATTCCAAAATCAGAAATTCTAATCCGAATTCGCTCAGTTCTATTGTCTATGTAGATGGTCCTCGTTTCAGCCGGTTTATTCAGCCCTGGCTCGATCCTGTAAACTACTTCGGTTCTTTTTCAGGAAGTTTCGACCAGTTTGTAATCACCACAGAACTTCAAGCCGATGAAGAGTCTATGCAGGTTAACCTCACTAATTTTGAGAGAGAACACACCGAAAGGCCTAACCGGGAACAGTGGGTGTTTCCGTTGGGTGATGCAGATATTGCCGGCCCTGCCGTACTTGCCGATATAACCGGAAGCGGCCGAAACGAAGTCGTTTTTTCAACAGATGAGGGTTCTGTTTATGTGCTGGCATCCGATGGTACAGCAATTGTACAAATGCTGACGAATGATGATATTCCCATCGGTCAGCCGGTGGTTTACGACTGGTATGGAAACAATCAGAATGTGATAATGCAGGCCGCCGGCGACAAAGTGTATGCGTGGAATCAAAACGGCGATCTGCTACCCAACTTTCCAGTAGTGCTCAACGAGGAAATCACCACGCCATTAACCGTTAAAGATGTGACTGGAAACGGAATGGCTGAAATGATTATCGCTACAGCAGACCGTAATGTGCACATCCTGAATGCCAGAGGGCAGGCGTTAAGCGGCTGGCCGCAAAGTACAAATTCAGTGGTAAGATCGAGGCCGCTTATAGAATCAATCAGAGGGCAGCAGGCTCTTTTGGTATTTGCAGAAAATGCATTGCATGGATGGAATGTGAACGGGCAACTTCTGAGTAATTATCCGGTGTTTCTTTCGGCACAGATGCAGGGTTCTCCTGCAAAGTACAACAATCATATCCTCGGATCGGGACTGGATGGCAGTCTCTATTCTGTTGGCCCATCTGCTCTTTTTGCTGATACGCTATCAACAACACACATGTCTGAAACAGTTTATGTTCAGTCGTTGCCGGTCTCGAACAGCAGTCTTAACTCTACACCGACAGTGCATGACGAAATGCTCCGGGGTGATGACGGACTCTACCGGGAGGATTTGATTTTGTTGCAATCTTCCAACGGGTCGGTATTTCTATATAACACCACTGGAGAGCTTCGTTTTTCAGAATCACTTGGCCAGCCGGGCTCTGCCAGCTTTTCCCCGAAAATTGCTGATATCAACGGGGATGAACGCCGTGATGTTGTTGCACTCGCAGATTTCGGAAGACTTTATGCCTGGGATCTGCTCAGCGCTGAACGCCACCTCGACCTGCCAACTGCCGGAATGAGACATCCGCTCATATCAGACTTTTATGGAGACGGTAACCCCGAGATTATTGCACAAACACGCGAAGGTCTTCAATGCTGGACCATCTTTTTTACGAGGAGGGAAGCAGCGGAATGAATCGATTTATCTGTAAAAACCGGGTGTAGTTCTCACCGTTCACTAAAATGTAAGAAAAGTCTGTTTTTAAATAGGGTATTGTTAATGTGGACTTTGTTTAATCCAGATATCTCACCAAGAGATTTTTTCCAAATCAATATCAATGCGAAGATAAAATGGCGGTAGAACCGCACTTCAATCAAAAAACTTCATCAACAAACCGGGTAGTTTATTAATGGTGCCTGCTTCGTATGTTCCAAAATCGTAGTCCAGAAGTTTTCGGGCATCGGAGGCGACCTCTTCTCCTGCAGTGTAACATCGGGCTGATTGTTTCTTTCCTTCGGCAAGATCATCGAGATTAACAGTAAGCACGCTACGGTTCAATCCGTTTTTATTCAAAACTGCCACGAGATAGGACGCCGATTTTTCATAACCAATGAATGATACCGCCAGCCTGGTATGTTCTTGCATATCAAAAACACGGTACTCCTGAGACATCGGTACGGACAGGTAGGATTGTTTAAAAGGCAAATATTGAGTAATCCCGCCCGTTCCGTCAAGCCAGAAATCATTCAGTGAGTATGTGAGCCATTTTTTCAAAATTGTGCCACTTTTTTTTGAAACAAATCCGCGCTCCGACCAATATCTGAAATCTCTCTGCAGACCGCTTTCTTTATTTTGAAAAGGCAATTCAATGATTTCGGGCCTGCCATCTTTCAGATGATAGCAAAAATCCGTCAATCCGTTTGTAAGAATGATGTATCTGGCCCCGATTTTGCTGTTGTACCTTGCAGCCTGTTCGGCAGTTGAGATATTAAGATTCACTGAGTGGGATTTACACTCGACAAGGACATGCGGTTCTAACTGATCGGTATAGAGAAGAAGGTCGGCCCGCAGTTCATGTTCTGCCTGGCGAAGTTTTACCGGTGTTTCAAACCCAATCCGGGTTCGCTTCCAAAGAGTTTCGTGAAGCAGATATTCCGTCCATTTAAGGCGCACTCTCTCTTCCGGCCGGTTTTTATACCGTTTTTTTAAGACCGGATTGAACAGCCATTTATAGCCCTGGTCTACAAAAACTTGCGGAAAGTGGGTATAAGCAACACTTTTCATGGATCAGAAAAGTAAGGAAGTTGACAAGTAAGAAAAACTGAAGCCGGAAAATTCCGGCTTCAAAAGTACAGGCTGATTCTCAGGAATGCTGTCCTGTTAAAATCAATTTCGCTTTTTCCCTTTCTTTTTATTGTTGCTCTGGCGTTTACGGTTCTTCGATGTGTCTTCCTCATCCTCTTTTTTGTTTCCCATCTGCTTGTTGATGAGTGCCTGCTGTCCGATTGAAAGCACATTGTAAACGAGGTAATAGAGGCTGAGCCCCGAAGCGAAGTTGTTAAAGACAAAAAGTAATACAAAAGGAATCACATAGATGAACGCCTTCATATTTGGGCCACCACTCGGTGCTGCTCCGGCGCTCATTCCACCCGAAATTTTAGACTGAAGGAACATTGCTGCCGACATCAGAAGCACAAAGCCGGCAATCTGGTCTCCCAGGAACGGAATACTGAACGGCAGACTCAGAATGTAATCGGGGGCAGAAAGGTCGTCAGCCCATAAAAATGGCTGCTGCCGTATGATCATGGAGTTCTGGAAAAAGAAAAAGAGAGTGATCAAAATCGGGAACTGTAACAGCATAGGCAGACAGCCACCGAGCGGATTTACCTTCGCTTTACGATAAAGCGCTATGGTTTCTTTCTGCTGTTTCTGCGGATCATCTTTGTATTTTTCCTGAATTTCTTTCATTTGCGGCTGTAGCTCTTTCATCGCTGCCATGCTCTTGAAACTCTTTTGAGTGAGCGGAAAAAGCAGAAGTTTTACGATCACACCAAAAAGGATGATCAGTACACCGTAATTCGAAATGAATATGCTGCCGAATGCAAAAAATGGTATCACAAGGTAACGAACAAGAGGATCGGCAAACCATCGGATCAGTGCGTAACCGATTTCAACCACATCATAGGCATGATCGTCGTATTCCCTGAGGTCATAATATTGAAGGGGGCCGGCATAAAGTTCGTACGAGAGTGTGGGATGGTTTACAAAATTAGACTGTACGTATGTTTCGTAACGGTGTACGGTTTCCGGAAGTCCGATTTCACCATCAATTTCACCCCGGAGAATGGCCGCATTGGAGTGGGTTACCGGCTTAATGTACTGTCCGAAGAACCGGGTCTTGCTCATTACCCAGTCAATAGTACCGTTAAAATGCTGCTCTCCGGTGCCTTGTTCCCCAAGCTGAAACTTTTCACGACCGCCTCCCAGGAAAACATTGGCTTCGGCATTTTGGGCATCCTGGGTAAAATCTCTTTCTGTCAGATTGAGTGCGGAAGTCCAGCCAAACTCAACATTGCTGCCGCTGATATACTGCTGTATGTCAACAAACTGAATATCCAGGTCATAAGAATATTGATTGGCGTAGAATGTGTAGTTGTAGATGATTTCGGCATTATCACCTACCCTCAGCCGATAGGAAATCTGGGTTCGTTCATCATTGTCAAGTTCTACAAGGCCTGGGTCATTTAACGGTTCAAAAACCAGTTCATTGGTTTCAATATTATAATTCTGCTCAGAAAGGAAACCGAGTGAATAGGCAGAGCGAAGCGTGTCATGAATCATCTGGACAGGCTGCTGGTCCCATGTTTGATGATTTGTAAGTGTGTATTTGATCGGCCCGCCACCCACATTCGAGAGGGTAATTTCATAAAGCGAAGTACGAATGGTGGTTATAACTGTATCGGGGTATACATGCTGACCGAAAACACCCAGAGCACGTCTGGCTTCAGGCATTTCTGTGATATCGCCGTTCAAAACAGCGTCTTCGTCAAGAAGGTCCGGCTGAGGTACCTCGCGTTCGGGATCAATATCGTCATCGAGTTCCGGGAGTTGTTCAGCCTGTGCAGCTGCTATACTGTCTCGTTCGGCTTGCCGGCGCTCCATTTCTTCAGCGGTTGGCATTGTGAACCAGGCCCAGGCAATGGTCAATGCAAAAATCAGCAGGAGTCCGGTTACGGTATTTCTGTCCAAAATTCTAAATCAGTTTAATATTCACTGTTGGGTGCAGGGGTTTCCGGTTTTTCTTTTACTGGAAGTTTGTTTTCCAATCGCTGGAGGCGGCCCCGCAGATTTTCAAGCATTGGAACCATCTCCTCCCTGATTTCTGCAAAAGTAACATCTGGCCTGTTGGCAATAAATACTCCATGCAGGCCAAATGTTTTTCCTGAGAATAGTTCCTGTAAATAAAATTGGTGAGTGCGATAGACTTCTCTCAACAAACGTTTAACCCTGTTTCTTTTAACAGCACCCCGAATTTTCTTTTTTGGTGCGATAAAACCGATAAAACAGCCCTCATCAGGATTTTGATAGATACGATATCGAAATTGGAGAGAGTTAGAATTCAGCACAGTAGATTTTTCAAATAGGCGTTGGAAGTTTCGCCTTCCGCGAAGAATTTTACTTCGCGGTAAAGAGAAATCAGGTTTTTGAGAATCCTGACTATTTCGGTCCTTTCTCATCACTGACGGTGAGCTTATGCCGTCCTTTCCTTCTTCGGCGATTAATCACGGCTCTTCCGTCTTTAGACTTCATTCTTGCTCTGAAACCGTGTTTGTTCGCTCTCTTCCGTTTACTTGGTTGATATGTGCGTTTCATGACCTGATTTAATTAAAATAAATTCGTAAATCCAATTTTTAGATAGACACCAAAAATAAGAAGAATTTTTCTAAATCCGAATCCCAAATTTATCTTGAAATTCTATTCTGAGGTTTTGCTCAATCTTTCTGCCAATTTTGCGTTAATTTTCTGTATGGCGGCTTCGGCACATTTCTTGTTTATCTTAATTTTCTTAATTCTGAATTGATAAAAGAGATCAGAAACGCAGCCGTACTTCTGCAATTGTTGAACAACGACGGATTTAGCTGTAACTTGTGTAGTTGAACCAAAAACGACTTTTACTTATATGTTAGACCAAATTTCTAATTTCCTGACCAAGATTTTCGGGACCAAAAGCTCTAAAGACCTGAAAAAAATCTGGCCGATTGTTGATGAAATCAAAAGTTTTGAAGATGATATCAAGGGCCTGAGTGATGAAGAGTTGAAGCAAAAAACCGAAAGTTTTAAACAATTGATCAAAGAGAGAACTCAGGAAGTTTCTGATCAGATTGCCGATATCAAGGAAAAGATGGGTTCGAATGATGAATCGATCACTCTTGAAGACCGCAGGGAATTTTCTGATCGGCTTGAAGAGCTTGAAGAGGAGTGGCTTGAAATCCTCGAAGATACACTCGAAGAAATTCTGACCGAAGCGTATGCAGTTCTGAAAGATACCTGTCGCCGCTTTGTTGGTAAAAAATGGAAAGTAGCCGGTTCTGAAATTGAATGGAACATGATTCCTTACGATGTGCAGCTTGTGGGTGCCATATCCATGCACAACAGCAGCATTGCCGAAATGAAAACCGGTGAAGGTAAAACACTATCGGCAATATTTCCGGCATACCTGAACGCACTGGCTGGGCGCGGCGTGCACGTAATTACTGTAAATACGTATCTCGCCCGACGTGATGCCGAATGGAACGAACCGATTTTCAATTTCCACGGACTTACCGTTGATTGCATCGACCTTTATGATCCCAATACCGAAGCACGTCGCAACGCTTACCGGGCTGATATTACCTACGGTACTAACAACGAATTCGGTTTCGATTATCTTCGCGACAACATGGTGATTGAAGAAGAGCAGCTTGTACAACGAGGGCACAATTATTATATCATTGATGAGGTTGACTCCATTCTGATTGATGAAGCGCGTACACCACTTATTATTTCGGGTCCGGTTCCGCAGGCAACCGGCCAGCAGAAATATGAAGAGATGAAACCACGGGTGGAGGCATTAGTGAATGCCCAGAAAAAAATGGTCGGTGCTCTTGTGAACGAAGCGGAAAAACTTTATGAAGATGGAAATGAAAAAGATGCCGGTCTTGCACTATTCAGGGCTGAAAGAGGATTTCCGAAAAACGGAAAGTTCCGAAAAATGATGCAGGAAGCCAATTACCAGCGGCTTGTGCAGGAAACAGAGAGTTTCTATCTGGCTGATAATGCCAAACAAATGCCTTTTGTAGATGAATACCTCTACTATGCGGTGGACATGAAGCAGAAAACCATTGAACTCACTGAGAAGGGACGTGATTTTATCACTACTGATAAAGAAGGCGATGAATTTTTTGTGATTCCGGATCTTGGCACTGAAACGTCCGATATCGAAGAAGAGATGGAGGCCATGCGGAAAGAAAAAATTGAAGTGGTCGAATCGAACGAAGAGTTTAGTGACGATTATAAAAATAAAAAGATTGAAGAGATTAAAAATGAAGTTAAACAGGAGCGCGAAAAACGATTTAACGAACTGCATCGTCTTTTTGCTGAGCGTGGCGACCGGATCCATACTGTAAACCAGTTGCTGAAAGCCTATACCTTGTTTGAGCGTGAAGAAGAATATATTGTTCAGGACGGCAAAGTTCAGATTGTTGATGAACACACCGGGCGTGTTCTCTCCGGGCGGCGATATTCCGACGGGTTGCACCAGGCCATTGAGGCTAAAGAGAATGTGAAGGTTGAGGCGGCAACACAGACCTATGCGACTATCACGCTGCAGAACTATTTCAGGATGTACCATAAACTGGCAGGGATGACCGGTACGGCAGCTACCGAAGAAGGAGAGTTCAACGAAATTTACAATCTTGATGTGACGGTGATCCCGACAAACAGGCCAATCATTCGTGATGATAAGGAAGATTTTATTTTTCGCACCAAACGCGAAAAGTATAGAGCTACCATCGAGAGAATTCAGGAGTTTCATGAAAAAGGCCAGCCGGTTCTGGTAGGTACCACCAGTGTGGATGTCTCAGAGACAATTAGCCGGATGCTGAAACGGGCCAAAATTCCGCACAATGTTCTGAACGCAAAACAGCACGCTCAGGAGAGCGATATTGTTGCCCATGCGGGTCAGCCCGGAGCTGTTACTGTGGCAACCAACATGGCGGGACGAGGTACAGATATTAAACTGGCACCCGCTGTGAAAGAAAAGGGCGGGCTTGCTATATTAGGAACTGAGCGTCATGAATCGCGGCGGATTGACTTACAGCTTCGTGGACGTGCCGGGCGACAAGGTGATCCGGGAGAAAGCCAGTTCTTTGTTTCGCTTGAAGATGACCTGATGACTCTCTTTGGAGGAACAGACCGCATTGCCAACATCATGGATAAGCTCAACTTCGATGAAGGAGAAGTGATTCAGCATCCCTGGGTGAGCAAATCGCTCGAGCGTGCGCAGAAAAAAGTGGAGCAGAACAACTTCAGTATCCGTAAACGGCAGCTTGAATTCGATGATGTACTGAACAACCAGCGGAAAGTGGTTTACTCGCGAAGGCGCCATGCACTTATTGGCGATCAGCTTCAAAGCGATATTTTTGATATGTTGGAAGACCTGATTGAGTCGGTTGTTTATGAACACTTCCCAACAGGAGATTTTGAAAAATTGCGCGACGAAATCTTACGGTTACTCGCCGTTGAAATTGAAATTAATCGAGATAACTGGGCGGTATGGGGAGAAGACGGTCTTGTGGATCACATTATAGAACGAGCCTATGAAGTGTATCGCCGCAAGGAAAAGCTGATTGCTGAACCGCTCTATCGCATCATTCAGCAGATTCAAAAATCGGAAGAAGGCAAGAAACCTTCCAAGATACAGGTAATTTTCTCAGACGGAATGCGCCGGATGAGAATTGTTGTAGATGTGGCCCGCGCTGAGAAAAATGAAGGGCGCGAGATAGCACGGGCATTGGAAAGAACCTCAATCCTCTCTACAATCGATAATAAGTGGATGGAGCACCTGCGCGAACTTGATACTGTGAAAGAGGGTATCGGCCTGAGATCATTCGGCCAAAAAGATCCGCTGCTGGAATACAAACGAGAAGCATTCGAAATGTTCAAAGTTCTGCTCGATGAAATCAACCGTGAAACCATATCACTTATCTGGAAGGCGATTCCTGAAATGCAGGGTGATCCGAAGAAGGTGCAGGAGGCGCAGAAAGCCAAAACCAAATACGACCTCAGCAAAGCCCAGGCCCAGCAAGCCGACTCAACAAATATGGGTTTCCGTGGTGCAAACCAGGAACAGAACGGAAACCAGCGCGCTCAGGCACCTGGTGAAAAACGACAGCCCGTTTCCGTAGAAGAGGAACCCGGACGCAACGATTATGTAAAAGTGCAAAATATGGGCACCAACCAGGTGAAAAAAGTTAAATGGAAATATGCCAAACGCATGGTTGACGAAGATGGCTGGGTACTTGTCGAGAAGTAAATGTTCATCAAAAATTTCCGAAACCGTGTAATGATCTTATCGAATGATGTGATTAATTGACAAGGAAAATTATTCTGTCTTTTAAACTCTGAGCTCGATTAATTTCAAAATCAGGCATTAAATCACATTATTTCGATTATTGGCTGCTGAACAACCAAGTATCCATAGGCTTTTTTGTGATGACTGGTGGGCCAAAATGCAATATTACAAATTGAAAATTGATGGATCCAGGTTGATTACTGGCTGCCAGTATATCTTGCTTTTTAATACATTTGCTTCCGGAAAAAAACTAAATTGATCTGCAGTGCAGAACCGTTGTTGATTCAACAAAATTGAGTACTGAAAACGGGTTCTATAAACATACAAATCCGGTTTTGAATGGCTTTCCTTATTGTATTCCGTTCCAAATTTATTTCCGCGTTTAAAAAAGATGCAAAGGTTTTATGCTATGATAATTTTTCAGAACGAAATGCTTTAAAAAAGAGATGGTCAGAGAGCCTCATTTTTTTGATTATACCTCTTTCATTCATTGGCTGTGAAGAGAAGTCAGCTTCTTCCAGTGTTGATGCTCCTGGTATTGTTTTTGAAATTACGACTGCACCGATTACAGAAATTACATCAAGTTCCGCAAAATCTGGTGGTGAAATAACCAATTCCGAAACCTCGCAGATTACAGGCAGGGGAGTCTGTTGGAGTCAGTCTGAAAATCCGTCTATTAATGATAGCTGTACAATGAATGGAAGCGGATCCGGTGTCTATTCCAGTTCGATTACCGGCCTATCTCCAGATACTCATTACCATGTAAGAGCTTATGCCATTATTTCAGATAATACTCGGTATGGTGAGGAGCGTACCTTCACTACTGATATTGATGATGAAACGGATAGTTTTGAGCATGAATTTGGATTACTCACAGATATTGATGGGAACGAATACAAAACGATTATGATCGGAGAACAGGAATGGATGGCAGAAAATCTAAGAACTTCAAGTTATCGTGACAGAGCAGACATTGCTCACGTACCTGAAGGGGATGAATGGAGAAGTCTTGTATCCGGAGCCTGGTCGTATTACGAGAATGATTCATCAAATGGCCCGGTTTATGGGAAGTTATATAACTGGTATGCTGTTGTTGATGACCGGGGTTTATGTCCATCAGGGTGGAGGGTACCAGATGATGCGGACTGGATGGTGTTAGAAATGTATCTGGGAATGAGCCAAGCCGAAGCGAATGGTAACGGTTGGCGGGGTGGGGCGCAAAACACAGGAGGCAAATTGAAGAAAACGGGGCTGGATCACTGGCAATTGCCAAATACTGGAGCAACGAATGAGAGTGGTTTTTCGGGTCTTCCCGGAGGTTTTCGTGATAACGAAAGCACGTTTGCCAATTTAAATAGATATGGATTTTGGTGGAGTTCTGCAGAGGAAGACGAGAATAACGGCTGGAGACGTGTTCTGAGATTGTTTAGTGGTGAAATAAACAGGTCCGATTTTGACAAGAGAGAAGGTTATTCTGTACGTTGTATCAGGAATTAAATAAAAAACAACTGCAAAACTATTTAACTGGTGGTGCCAATTCAGTTGTAATTTCAGGCTATTTTATGTAATTAAAATTGTGATGGAACTGTAAGCCCACTAGATCCATAAGAAATTTGATATTTTTTGAGTAAGTACTCTTGTAAATATTCTCTTTTTATAGATTCTTTCCCTCTGATTTATTGTGAAAATTATCTTAGCGCCACACCCAGCAAAAAGTTCCAGATAGTTAGTGAGGCAAGCCTAACCGTCTGGTTGTCTATGTCGTAGACCGGGTTTACTTCACATAGATCGAAAGAAGTAACTTTCGAATGGTTGCCAAACAAGAAAGCCAGCTCCAACCATAAATCCGAACGTATACCCGATGCATTGGGTGCGCTTACACCGGGAGCATCGGCTTGGTTTACAGCACCCATATCCATCGTTATCATAACATCATTGTCAACTTTATCGAGTTTATCAAGTACCTTTGCTTTGGTGGTTTTAGAATCGAAAAAGGCAGTTCCACTCTGGTTTACATAATTATAATGTTTGAAAGAGACGGCAGAAGGGTTCAGTCCAAAAACATGATAGGACTGGCAAATCGAAGATGGGTGCTCCAATGCCTGCCTGAAAGTAGAACCCGAGTGAGCTTTTTCATTTTTTAGGGGCCTCACATTAGTGTGGGCATCAATATTGAAGACTGAAACTTTTTTTTTGGCCGACACATATCCCAAAAAATGGCCATATGAGGTTTCATGAGATCCTCCTATAATGACCGGTATACGCGATTTTTTCAAAAGCTTTGCAATAGTTTTACTTAAATTCTCCTGGTTTTCGTCCACATTTCCGAGGCATGGAATCACTCCCTGGTGATAGGTTTTCTCAAGCAGGTTGGTATGGGCCTGATAATAATTTGGGTGAGGAGTCAGGTTAAATAATTTAGCACGTATCAGTTCCGGAGCCTGTGAAGAGCCCGGTCGGCCGCCGTTATTGCCAGCGCCCTGATCTGAAGGGAATTCAACAAGATACATTCTGGATGTCTTTTTATCCGAGCGGTTGAAAAAATCTCTTAATCTTGGGTCTTCACTCATTATTTTTCTTTTTTTTGTTCGATTTTCCAAATTTTCTGAACCGGAATCGATACTGCCATTCTGAAAGCATCATTAAAATTACGGTGATCCCGGCAACGGGCAGAATAAACCAGATCATTATGTTGATAAAAATACTTAAAAAATCGTGTGCCGTTGTTGAAAGGAAGAGATAGTATAAATAGGAAAAGTAGAAAAACAGAAAGAGACCACCCTCCCATCTTACAATTTTATGCCCAGTGTAAAAAATCGGAATGCACAGGACAGACGCAGCAATCAGAACAATCATATCGAAAGAAATCAGTGATTCCTGAACCGGTATGGCCCCCGGGATAAAAAGTCCGGAAACACCAAGTACAGCAAGGAAATTTAGGATATTACTCCCGATTACCCCGCCAACTGCAATATCTCGTTCACCCCGGATTGCTGCCATAAGAGCCACAACAATTTCAGGAAGAGATGTGCCAATGGCCACCACTGTGAGTCCCACAACCAATTCACTGATTCCTGCTATATCAGCAAAAATCAGTGAGCTTCTGATCAGCCACCTTGCCCCCATTACAAGAGCCGCCAATCCGCCGACCGCCAGAACGGTGTTTAAAAAGATGCCTCCTGATTTCGATTTATTTTCTTCACTAAAACCTGTAAACTCAGATTCACCTCGTTTCCGGATCAGAAAAATAAGATATCCGATCAAAATCACTGTCAGTAACATACATTCCCAAAAAAAGATAAATCCATTTAAGGCTAAAAGATAAACCAGCAGAGTGATTGCAATCATGATCGGAACATCCGACTTGATGAGGCTTTTGTGAACTTTTAGAGGGATAACAAGGGCAGAGATGCCCAAAATAAGAAGAGTATTAGTAATGTTGCTTCCCACGATGTTGCCGAGCATCAGGTCTGTGTTGCCATCCATACCGGCCTGAATACTGACAGCCAGTTCGGGTGCGCTGGTGCCAAAAGCCACTACCGTAAGTCCGATAATCAGTTTGGAGATTCCCAAACGAATGGCCAGTTTTGATACGGCTCTTACAAGAAGTTCTGCTCCGCCAATGAGCGCAACAAGACCAACGATAAACCAGAGAATAGGCTCAAGCACAGGTTTTTTTGCTGAATTTTTGGATTTAAATCTTCAAATCTGAAGTTTAGCCCGGATTTCTCACCAAGAGATTTTTTCCTCAGCAAGGCGAAGATAAAAATGGCAGCGGAAACGTACCTGAGTACGTTGAGCAGGCTATTTTAGATTCAACGAAGCTGAGGGAAAAATGTCGCAGAAAAACAGTCCCGACAACTGTCGGGATAATTTTAAGATCTCAAATTTGGTTTATAAAGTATATTTTATCAATAATTTACACTTCGTTTAGTATATTTACTGTGAGATATCCGGGTTAGTGTATGATGAATACCAACATATCAAAAAAAGAGCACTTTATTAGATCGTATCATCTGATATTTTTTCCAACAAAAACTGTGTTAATACCTGGCATGCTGACCTCTTTCAGGCAGGAGCACTGAACAGTAATGCATTTTAAAAAATGCAATATGGACCTTTTTTTTGTATAATTATCAACTTTGTGAGTCGATTTTTGATCGCTGTACTCCTCCAGGAAAGAGAAAAAAAGTCGGTTTTATTTTAAAAAAATGAAACCTTGTCAAGCCCTGATCGTAACAGTGTTATAAGATGTTTTGGTTAAAAGAAATGTACATTGATGCCTTGCACTTTGACCAGTGCAGGGCTCTTTTTTTATGGAAAAATACCCATGTGTTCATACATTTCACCCACCTTGTTAATTGCACTTATGAATGCAGCGGTTCGTAGATCCACATTGTGTTTCTTGCGGATTCCGTTGATTTCATTATAACTGTTTACCATCGTATCCTTCAGTCCCGAGTCAACCAGCTCAGCTTCCCCGCCACCTTTGGCAAGATATTTCAGCTCTTTAGCGCTAAATTTCCGATCAGAAACGGCTTCAATCACAGAGAGAATGCGTTTGTAGCTGTCTTCCTCAAATCGTTTGCCCATCCGCCCAAAGCGCACATGCTGAATATTTTTGATCCATTCGAAGTATGAGACAGTTACACCGCCCGCATTCAAGTAGTTGTCTGGAATAATCAGGGCCCCTCTATTTTTAATAATTTCATGAGCCTCAGAAGTGGTTGGGCCGTTCGCCGCCTCACCGATAATCTTAGCTTTAATTCGTGGTGCATTTTCTGCGTTGAGCTGGTTTTCCAGTGCGGCTGGTATCAGTATATCACACTCTGCCTCCAATACCGTATTACTATCTTTTAATGTCTGAGCACCTTCAAAGCCAACAATTCCTCCGGTTTCACGGCGGTAATCGGTCAGTTTTTCAAGGTCGATCCCGTTCTCATTGTAAATAGAGCCATCCATTTCAGCAACTCCAACCATTATAGCTCCGGCTTCTGTGAGGTATTTAGCGGAATGATAGCCCACATTTCCCAATCCCTGGACCACAAAAGTTTTCCCTTCAATACCAGTTTCAAGGCCGATCTTTTTCATGTCTTCTTTGTCGGAGCATGCTTCTTCAATGCCGAAGAAGACACCGCGGCCGGTGGCTTCGGTTCGTCCGCGAATACCGCCTTGTCCCAAAGGCTTTCCGGTAACACAACCTTCGGCATCAATGTCTGAACTTAACTGGCGGAATGTATCAAGAATCCAGCCCATCTCCCTGGCACCGGTGCCGTAGTCGGGAGCAGGCACATCTGAGCCGGGACCGATAAAATTCTTTTTAAAAAGCTGGAATGTGTAGCGTCTTGTAATCCGCTCCAGTTCATCGCTGGAATAATCATTTTTATTAATCCGGATCCCTCCCTTGGCTCCTCCGAAGGGGACATCCACCACTGCGCATTTATATGTCATCAGTGCTGCGAGGGCCATTGTTTCGTCCTCGTTTACCGTCAGGCTGTAGCGGATTCCTCCTTTGGTGGGTAGTTTATGATGGCTGTGTTCCACCCGCCAGCCATGAATTACTTCAATGCTGCCATCATCTCTTTCCAGAGGAAAGGTGATATGCAAAACATCGTTGCATGATTTCATTTGCGATAGTAATCCTGCATCAAACCGCGTATATGCTGCCGCTTTATCAAATGCCCTGTTTACCTGGTCAAAAAATTTATAATCACTCATTTATGTCTCGTCAAGTTGTTATGGTAATTTTGTTTATTGTCGCAAATAAGCATCACACATTCAAATCAAACTTGTGAAACTTCTTTAAGAGAACAGCTGTGAATTACATGCCACTGTTCAGGTGTGCCAGAAACACTAATATAAGCCAGTTGATACAGATGGATCTGGTCTGGCATTTTACTTCGGAGGCGGACCACTTTATCCTGCAGGCGGGAACAGGGCAGTTTGCTGTAAAGAAGGGAAAGATGAGGATATTCTCTCTTGCCATATTCGCCGCAAAACTGATGATTGATCTGCCCCAGTAGAGTTTCAAAGCCGGGAACCGGTTCTGTTTCAACCGATATTTTCTGATAGGGATGATTTTTGCAATGAACCGTTTTAACAGGCATGCTGAAGCGGCTGGTGTTTTCTGAGATTACATCAATAGCATGAATGATTTTTTCTGGTTCCCAGTCCGGTACCCTGCCGATGGTGATATGCGGCATGAATATTGGCGCATCATAACGCCTGGCCAGCTTTTGAATGATGTCTGTGAACAGTTCGTCGCAATCGCGACCAGGCAAGAGCCACAGAACGGTTCCACCCACTTTCGGTAAACTCATAGCTGGAACTGCCGGTTATTTTATAGGTTAAACTCGAACTAAAAAACAGTTAGATGAAAAAATTTAGCTCGCCCGGGCATCAATTTGTTCAGATACGTGAAAGCTGAAGACGTTGATGAGAAAGAGAAATGCAATTGAACCCACAGCGGCATAAATCAGGGGTGCGTAGAGATTCAGCATAATAGAGCAAACCCCGATGATCACCGAGCCGGCCGCCCCGCCTATGATGTTGCCGATCATTCCGATTCCGCGTTTAATCATTACCAGGTCGATAATAAAACCAACCAGCAACCCGATAGAAATGAGCCAGTAAATGGTAACACTGTTTAATTCTTCCATCAATCAATCGTTTTATTTGTATTACTTTGTAATTTGTTGAGAGTGCTTTGGAGCAAATCCACGACGTTTTATGATTTTGCCAGTCATAGTTGTGATTCATATTTGTAAATGACAATACTCTGTGGAATTGTTTGAAATATGCACTAATCGCTAAAGGTACAAATTTTCAGTTTTTTTTACCTGTCCGCAGCAGAGATTTTTTATGAAAATACTTAAACCAGACATCCGGAAAATTATTCATGTGGATATGGATGCATTTTATGCTTCAGTTGAGCAGCGTGATTTTCCCGAATACCGTAATAAACCGGTTGTGGTGGGTGGCTCTCCACAGGGGCGTGGTGTGGTGGCGGCAGCAAGTTATGAGGCACGGAAGTTTGGTATCCACTCAGCGATGCCGGCATCAAGGGCTGTGAAGCTGTGCCCTCACGCTGTTTTTCTGAAACCCCGGTTTGAAGTGTACCGGGATGTGTCGTATCAAATCCGGGATATTTTTATTGATTACTCCGATTTGGTTGAGCCGCTTTCACTTGATGAAGCCTACCTCGATGTCACCGAAAATCACAAAAACATTCCCTCCGGAACACTGATAGCCCGGGAGATCAAAAAAAGGGTTAAACAGGAAACCGGGCTGACCGCTTCGGCAGGTGTTTCTTTTAACAAGTTTTTGGCGAAAATAGCTTCGGATCTCGACAAACCTGATGGGCTGAGCGTCATCACTCCCGATAAGGCGGAAGCTTTTATTGAAGAGCTTCCCATTGGTAAATTTTTTGGGGTAGGCAAAGCTACACGCAGCAAGATGGAATCATTGGGCATCAAAAGCGGGGCCGATTTGAAGCAGTGGAACGAAGTAGACCTTGTAAAACAGTTCGGGAAGTCCGGGCACCATTATTACAGAATTGTGCGTGGTATCGACAATCGGCAGGTGAAACCCAATCGCATTCGAAAATCGATTGGCAAAGAACGCACTTTCCCGGTTGATGTGTCCGACCTGGAGTGGATCCGGGAGTTTCTCGACCAGCTTGCCGAAAAAATATCCAAATCGATGGAAAAACTGAATGCAACAGGAAAAACTATCACGTTAAAGGTGCGCTATAAAAACTTTGAGACGGTTACCCGCAGTCATACATTGAATCATTTTACCAACCGGGCCGAAGAACTTTCGGAAGTGGCAAAAAGTTTGCTAATCGAAACCGAAGCAGGGGACCGGGAAGTTCGCCTGCTTGGAATTTCCGTTTCCGGACTGAACCTTGCCGAGGGCGGAATGATCGGCCGGCAGCTTGAAATTCCATTTGAGGGTGAATGATACTGCGTTAAGAATACTATCCCACAATCAGAATCGCATTTGGAGGCACTCTGTACTGTAATAATCTGCAGTCGCCGGGGGGTGGCTGCCGGCCAGGAGGAGTGTTATCGTACCAAATTCGGCAGGTACCCGGAGGAGGTATGTGACCCGGAGGAATTTTGAAAGATCTGTGTTTGCCTTTTTTTGGTTTCTCTTTTACATGTACCGGTTTATGAACAACACCACGATCCGGTTCAATTAAAATGCCACCAGTTACCGAGCATCCATTAATTACAAACATTCCAATCAATAAACTTGCGAAAATTAACTTTATACCTTTCATAACATCTGAGGTTTAAAATGGAGATTTATCCGAAAATACCTGTTCGGGAGCAGGTTGTATTCGGGATTTTTCCGATTCAGACCGGTAACAGATGAATAAGTTTCAGTAAATGACACAATTCACATCAACATGCGATTAAGATATCTTTTGGAGGAATTACTCAATATTTTTAAGCCAATATCCAGAGTGATTTTCATGATTCTTTGATGTTGGTCAGCCGGCAGGTTGAGATAACCTGTTGGTATTATTAATGGAGCTAAGGCACATCGGGTTGCTTTAGTTAGAACCTGCTGGAAAATCAGGAAGGATTCCCATTTCCTGTTTCTCGATTCAACCCATAAAAAAATTGAAGTAATAAAAATAGGCAGAGTATATATATTCAATAATTATATTGATTATTGTACTGATTTTAATATCTTATTGAAAACTATCATTAATTCTATTTCAGATGAATGTCCGTGATTTCAAGAATAAAGTCTATGGTGAACTTGCTTCCATAACGAAAGCACTTGCAAATCCACACAGGCTGGAAATTATTGAACTCCTCGCGCAGGGTCCTTCTTCGGTTGAATATATTGCAGATCAAACCGCGTTGAGTATTGCAAATGCGTCTCAGCATCTGCAAACGCTAAAGGGTGCGCGCCTTGTTGCAACAGAAAAAAGAGGAAAATACCGGTACTATTCCCTTGCAAACCGCCATGTGTTTGAGGTCTGGAATTCCATGAGGGAGCTTGGTTTATCCCGCAATGCAGAGGTTGAGCGGCTTATCCGGGATTTTCGCACATCGCGCAAAGCTATGGAATCGGTCACATCAGGTGAGCTCCTCAATCGTTTGGAGAAGGGTTCCGCATTTGTAATTGATGTGAGGCCGAGGAAAGAGTATGAGGCGGGGCACATAGAATCGGCCGTGTCTGTCCCGCATGATGAGTTGATTCGAAAGCTGAAAAGCCTGCCAAAGGACAAACAGATCGTTGCATACTGCCGCGGACCGTTATGTGCTATGGCCTATGAAGCTGTAGAGCTCCTTCAGGAGAAGGGGTACCGGGCTGCCCGGCTGGAGGTCGGCTATCCTGAGTGGGAATTGAAGGGATTGGCTGTGAATGTAACA
Source organism: Balneolaceae bacterium (assembly GCA_020832285.1). Lineage (GTDB taxonomy): Bacteria > Bacteroidota > Rhodothermia > Balneolales > Balneolaceae > Rhodohalobacter. The sequence continues at coordinate 65,006 of JAFIFB010000007.1, read as the reverse complement.
TAGATAGCCTGCCGAAAAAATTTAGTATTACGAAAACAAGAAGAAAAGTGTTCCATGTTTATTATTTCGGGTAATGTTCAAACAAATCGGAATGGGTAATGCTTATATGGTTGGAATGTTGGCTTTGAGCAATATAGTTTGCGGTATCAGATCAGCTCAAAATTAATTTTACATCGAAATTACTTTTTTAAAAAGCTGATTTTTTATGGAACCCATTCTTGCATCTTTACAGGAAACACAGGTCATAGCATTGGTGGCTGTGCTTATTCTGCTCTTTCTTTGGGAGTCGATACAGCCGTTTTATGCCTATTTCAGTGGTTCATTAAAAGACCGCGGGAAACATGCATTCCGTAATATGGTCATAGGGATTCTGAACGGTCTGATGGTGAGCCTTGTTTTTGTGGGGCTCTGGCTAACAGCCTCATTGTGGGCAGATGAGGCCCGTTTTGGTATTATGCACTGGCTTCAGGATGGATTTGGAATTCCAGGGTGGCTTCATGCAGTGGGAGCAATACTGCTGCTCGATCTCTGGACTTATACGTGGCATCGGATGAATCACGAGATTCCGTTTTTCTGGAGATTCCATAGTGTGCATCATTCCGACAATAAAATGGACGTAACCACTGCCAGCCGTTTCCACCTGGGAGAAATTTTCTTTTCATCCCTGTTTCGTATTCCGTTAATCGCTCTGTTTGGAGTGTATCTCTGGGAACTGGTACTCTACGAAATCCTGATGTTTGCCGTGGTTCAGTTTCACCATGCGAATGTGGGCCTGCCGGAAAAGTACGATCGAATTTTGCGGGCAGTGATTGTCACTCCCAACATGCACCGGGTTCATCACTCTCGCTGGCAGCCCGAAACAGATTCCAACTACAGTTCACTTTTTTCAATCTGGGACCGCATAGCGCGTACCTTTCGCATCAACCCAAAACCGGAAACCATCCGGCTGGGGCTTGATGAATTTGACCGTGAAGAAGATCAAACCGTCAAAGGGATGATGCAAACTCCATTAAAAAAACGAAAAGAATAGATTAACCTGAAAATCAGTTTAAAAGCCAGATTAAACAGAACCGCTTAACTGCTGCATCTCTTCAAGGTGGATGTGACCCTCGTAGTACGCCTTGCCAACTACTACACCGTACAGCCCGCGGCTTTGTAACGTTACCAGGTCTTCAAGGCTGGAAACACCACCCGAAGCAATCCAATTCACTTGCGGGAATCGTTTCTGCAGATCGCTGTACATCTCAACATTTGGCCCGCTCAGCATCCCGTCACGCGAAATATCGGTGCTGAGAACAGTTTGCAGACCCGCTTCAATCATCGGGTTGAGGAAACGCTCAATCGGTTCATCGGAAGTCTCCATCCATCCGCCATAGGCCATTTTTCCATCTTTGAGGTCCAGACCCAAAATCATTTCATGGGGATAGTTTTTTATGGCCTCCATCCATTCATCCGGTTTCTTTACCGCCATAGAGGAACAGATAACACCGTTCAATCCGGCATTAAGCAGCAGTTCAATGTCCTTAAGTGACCGGACACCGCCTCCGGTTTGTACTGACAGGCCCGATTCATTGATGATATTTCGGATAATCGGAAGATTTTCAAATTGTCCGCTTTTGGCTCCGTTAAGGTCAACGATGTGGATGTGTGAAAATCCGGCCGTTTCAAATTTGTGTGCTTCATCAAGCGGATTGTGGTTATATACAGTTTTTTTAGCATAATCGCCTTTTTTCAGGCGAACAACCTGGCCGTCCAGCAGATCAATGGCAGGAATGATGTTCATGATAAAATTTTTCTATTGAGCTTATTTATTGGGTCCAGAATTTATAATAATTTTGTATTTATTCCGGTCTTGTAATTTTTACGTTAAAGGTATTTGGTTTATTGGTGAAAATCATTGGAAAAATGGTAAGATATGAAGGAAGAATAGCGGATACTCAAAACGTGCCTGCAGATCTGGAGGGTATGGGAAATCTGCGGATTTTGATATTGTAATAGAGTACAAGGATAGTTTTGATGACTGGATAAAGCTCATTGAGCTCAGTTAACTTTCGTAAGAAGTGAAAGAAAAATATCTGATGGTATTTGAGTACGGCAGAAAACACTCAACTTGAGATAGTTAAACGGATTACCTGCCCATCCAAACAGTCATAAAATGAACAGCAATTCGTTTCGGTTATGATAACTGGTGAGTATTGTGAGTAGCCTTGCCGGTACCAGTGTGCTTTAAAGGGAATAAAGTTATTTTACCATATGCAGAAAATTCTGCAAGAGAAGCGATCCAACCTGGCCGGATTTTTCGGGGTGAAACTGAACACCGATAAAATTATCTTTCGCCACAATCGCAGCAAAATCCTGAATGTAGTGGCATGTAGCTAATGTATAATTATTTTTTGGCGCATAATAACCGTGCACGTAATATAGATATTGTTCACTGCCAATTCCGTTAATGATTGGATGTACTTTTTCCGGCTTAAATTTATTCCATCCCATGTGCGGGACTTTAGCTAATGAAGAATCAAACTTTTTTAACCGACCAGGAATAATTCCAAGGGTCTCAGAGTTGCCCTCTTCAGATGATTCGTAAAGCAATTGCATTCCAAGGCAAATTCCCAATACCGGTTTTTTGGTTTCTTTCAGCCAGACGTCCAGGTCTTTCGAGCGGAGGTCATCCATCGCAGCTGCAGCATGTCCCACTCCCGGAAAAATTATAGCATCTGCTTTTTCTAGTTTGACCGGATCATCAGAAATAAAATATTTCGCACCAAGTCGTTCCAGTGCATTTGATACGGATGCCAGATTTCCTGCCTGATATTTAATAATGCCTATCATGGTTGTTTTTCGATAGTGAGAAGAGAGATTGAATAAGACCGACAATTTTATTGATTAAATTAGTTCCTGAGTATTTCGGTTTTTTCAATGGCCCTTTCACTTCAGATTAGATCGTTCCTTTAGTTGAGGGTAGAATGCCCTTAATTCTTTCATTTCGGCTTACAGAAAAGCGTAACGCTTTTGCAAAGCCTTTAAACACCGCTTCGATAATGTGATGTTCATTTTTTCCGTCAGCCTTAACATGCAGAGTAGCTTTTACGTTCATTGCAAGTGTATAAAAAAAGTGTTCCAGCATTTCGGTTGGGACGTCACCCACATACTCCCGTTTCAATTCAACTTCCCAACGCAGATAGGGGCGATCGGATAGATCAATTGCCACAATTGCCTGCGCTTCATCCATTGGCAGTACGAAACCGTAGCGTTGTATACCGGCTTTGTTGTCTGAAATAGCCTGCCGGATTGCCTGTCCCAGAGCGATGGCGGTGTCTTCAATGGTGTGATGTTCATCTACATCGAGATCACCATTGCAAGTTAGTTCGATGTCAATAAGTCCATGCCGTGCAATTTGGTCGAGCATGTGGTCAAAGAAATGAAGCCCTGTTTTTATGCGGCTTTTTCCAGTTCCGTCCAGATTTATGGAAACCGAAATATTAGTCTCTTTGGTATCTCGTTTGATGGTGGATTTTCGAACAGGAAAGAGAAGGTGTTGTACAAGTTCAATCCAATTCACGCCATTGGCGATGATATCCTGTCCCGAAATCAGTTGATACGTTTCATTTTTTTGTAGAATGGCATCCGCCTGGCCTTGGGTAAAAGTTCCGGTTAGAATTTCTTCATTTTTCAGAAGCTGCTGCTGTTCAGTAGAGAGTAGAGAGTCATCAAATGCGACAGAGTAGTTGTGTTGTATCAGGTAGGTAAGCCCGAATATTGTACCCTGTGGCAGTAACTTTTTTTTCCCGGTTTCAAGAGCACTGATATCGATCCAGATATTCATGAGATAATTTCTTTTAGCGTTTTTAGAAAGCGCACATTTTCATCAGGCATACCAATGGTTACGCGCAGGCAATTTTCACATAGCGGCTCGTGGCCCCGGTAGCGAATAATGATTTCTTTTTCAGCCAGTTGTCGCCAGATCTCTTTCGCATTTTGAATTTTGAATAGGAGAAAATTGGCATCCGATGGGTACACCTTTTCAACACCCGGTGCCTGGCTGAGCTGTCCGGCCACATATTCGCGCTCTTCCAGGATTTTTTCTATGTTAAATTTTACAAGGTCCATATTATCAAACGCTTTCAGAGCAAGATCTGCAGTGAGTTTGCTGATGTTATATGGTGCCTTAACATTGCGCATGTAATGAATTATCTGCGGATTAGAGAAGGCAATTCCCAACCGGATTCCGGCCAGTCCGAACGATTTTGAAAAGGTTTGAAGTACTACAAGGTTCGGGTACTGCTGAACCATTGGTGCCATCGATTCCTGTCCGCTGAAATCAATGTAGGCCTCATCCACAACTACAATGCCTGGGAATCGGGCCACCAGCTTCAGTATGTCAGTTCGTTTCAGGTCATTGGCGGTCGGATTGTTGGGCGAGCAAAGCAGCAAAAGTTTGGTCTGTTTGTCAGCCGCTTTGAGGATTTCATCTGGTCGAAGCTGAAAATTTTCCGTAAGAAGCACCTCTTTGATGTTTACATCATTCACACCTGCTGCCACCTTATACATGCCGTAGGTAGGCGGTGTGGTGATAATAGAATCTTTTCCGGGTTCACAAAAAATCCGCATAAGCAGGTCGATGGGTTCATCGCTGCCAACACCCAGAATCACGTTTTCGTAATCTACCTGACGCCAAACTGCAATTCTTTTTCGGAGATTGTCGTGTGTGGGAGTGGGATAGCGATGCAGGTCAAGTGTGTTCCGCACCGGCGAACCGAGGCTGTTTTCATTGGCATCCAGCAGCAATCCCTTTTCAAAGTCATCCCTGGCACTGCGGTAGGGTGCCAGGTTTCGGATATTTTTACGAACCAGAGATTCGATATTTACGTCAGACATTGTAGGTTTTATAATTTATAGGTTGTTTATGGGTTGAAAAATCACTCCGGAAAATTTGTAGATGGGATTAGGCACTTACGCTTTTGTTAAGAAAAACCTTCTCCTTTTTTCATTTTTCACTTTTCACTTTTCACTTTTCACTTTTCACATCTATACCATCACCCAGTTTTTTCAATCGCAAGCTAACGGCATTCCGGTGTGCATCCAGACCTTCCAGTTTCGCAAGGATTTCCACAGTGGGACCGAGATTTTGAAGGCCGGTTTCGGAGATTTTTTGCATGGTGATAAATTTCTGAAAACTGTTGAGAGACACACCACTGTACATCCGTGCATAGCCGTATGTTGGCAGGGTATGATTAGTTCCTGAGGCATAGTCGCCCATGCTTTCAGGTGTCCACGGCCCGATAAAAACGGACCCTGCATTCATCACTTTTTCAGCCAGTTCATCCGCATCTTTGGTGTTGATTATGAGATGTTCCGGCGCATAAAGATTTGAAAATTCAATTGCCTGATCGCTGTTTTCTGTTATCAAAATGTAACTTTTTCCCAGGGCTTTGGCTGCAAACTCTTTTCGAGGAAGTGAATTAAGTTGTTGCTTTAATTTGGTTTTAACAGATTCCACATCTGAACTTTTTGTAGCCACAAGAATAGCCTGGCTGTCGCTCCCGTGTTCGGCCTGGGAGAGGAGATCTGAAGCCACAAATTCGGCATCGGCAGTTTCATCGGCAATCACCAGTACTTCCGATGGGCCGGCAGGCATGTCGATTGAAACCATCGCATCGCTGTTTTGCAGCATCATTTTGGCAGCCGTTACATACTGATTTCCGGGACCGAAAAGTTTATCTACTTTTGGAACCGACTCTGTACCAAATGCCATTGCAGCAATTGCCTGAGCACCACCGGCCTTTAACACATTTTTTATACCGATTTTCTGTGCAACGTAGATCACCGATTCAGGAAGATTACCCTCTTTATCGGGCGGGCTGGCCAGCACAACGGTTTTGCATCCAGCAATAAGGGCTGGAATGCCGAGCATCATCGCAGTAGATGGGAGGGGGGCTGTTCCGCCGGGAATGTAGAGGCCTACCCTTTCAATCGGCCTTCCAACACGCCTGCAGACGACTCCCTGTTGCGTTTCAACTTCAATCGAATTAGTTAACTGTTCACGATGAAAACGGAAAATATTGTTTATTGCTCTGTCAATTGCCTCTTTTACATCAGGTGCCAGATTTACTCTCAGTTCAGAGGGATCAATTACAAGCGGATCAGGAGCCACGCCATCGAACTTTTTTGTCCAGTTGCGAACTGCTTTATCACCGTTGGCTTCAACATCATCCAGAATAGGCTGTACCTGCCCGAAGACCGACTTAAAATCCATTTTCGGCCGCTTGCAAAGATTTTGAATGTCAGTTTCAGTAAGCGATTTGTAGGTGTATGTTTTCATATTTTGAGTATCGAGTATCGAGTATCGAGTATCGAGTAGTGAGTATTGAGTATTGAATTTTTTTAGCAGGTATCGGTTAATCGTTTTGAAAATCTCGATACTCAATACTCACTTCTCCGATACTATTCTTTAAACAATCATACTTTCAATTGGCAGCATTACAATTCCGGTGGCACCGGCTTCTTTCAGGTTTTCCATCACATCCCAGAAAGTGGACAATGGAATGACGGTGTGAATCGCAACCATTCCGTTATCGGCCAGGGGCATTACGGTCGGGCTTTTAAGAGATGGAATGATTTTTTTGATTTCCGGTACAGATTCCTGCGGAGCATTCATCATAATATAACGGCTTTCGGCAGCTTTTTTGTGACCTTCAATCCGCTGTAGAATTTTTTCAATGAGTTGCTGTTTGCCTTCGGAAAGCGGCTTGTTAGTTTGGATCAACTGCGTTTCCGAATCGAAAATTTTATCGATTTCAATCAACCCATTTGCTTTCAATGTGCCTCCGGTGGAGACAAGGTCGGAAATGGCATCGGCAATTTCGAGCCGGGGTGCGATCTCTACAGAGCCGGAAAGGGTCACGATATTGACGTCAATACCTTTCGATTCAAAAAATTTCCGGGTCAGAACCGGGTAACTGGTAGCAATTTTTTTACCGGCAAGGTCTTCTGGTTTATTGATATTTTCGTTCTTCGGAACCGCAATCGAAAGGCGGCAAACACCATAGTTCAGTCCGCGAAGAATGGTTACATCAGCTTCATCTTCGGCAACGGTATTGCCTCCTACAAAACCGAGATCACATACGCCGTCTTCCACATATTCGGGGATGTCATCGTCGCGGATAAGCAACAGTTCCACATCAAAATTCAGGCATTTAACCAGAAGACTGCGCTTGTAATCATCGAATTTAAGGCCAATGCCTTCAAGCAGGTTCAGGGTTTTGTCGGTAAGCCGTCCGCTTTTTTGGACGGCAATTCGCAATGAAGTATTAGAGTCGAGAGTTCTCATAGAGATTGTATCAAATTAGAATAAAAATAGGGGTTTGGAACGTGGCAAAAAAGTGTGCGGTGAGGGAGGTGTTAATGCACAAAATGCCCATGGCTGCCGTGATGGTGCCCGTGAAAATGAGAGATATGAAAGTGAAGTTTAATCACGGGAATAAAACTATGGAATTCATAAATCTGAAACCAATCTAATTTTCAAAATTCGAAACTATTTAGTGCTGTGTCATATGTAAAAGTGTGGGAGAGTCATCGGACGAGTCGATCCTGGATCATCCCAATCACCTTAATTGGCTCATTTTTCGAAAAAATCGTCCGATGAATTGCCCGTCGTTTAATCTTTGACACGGTATTAGGTATTCACTCTTTGTTGTGTGTATTAAGAGTAAATCCCCCACAAATATAAACTCGATTTTTAGAGCGATGAGATATTTGCAATTATTTTTTTCTATAATAGTTACTTTGGCTTTGGCAGGTTGTGAGGCCTATCTAGCGGAACAAGATCAAGATTATGCGGGAAGATGCGATGAGGAACTCTTGCAGGGTCTGGAGGATATTCCGAGGTTATATTTGGGTGCTCCCCCGAATGATCCGCAACCGTGGGAGACAAATGCATCGGTGTTGAGGGATTCCATTGCTTTCGACGACGGTCAGGCTATCATTGAACTGAAGGACTCCGAAAGTAAGCGCTTTAGGGAAAGTCACGGTTACCGCGAAGCACTAACTGCCGGGCAATTCGAGACTGCCATGCACATGCTTTACAGCAGGGGGGTCGAAATAATCGATGTTCACAACACATTCGGTGCAGTTGAGGTACTTATGAACCGGGATAAAGTATTTGAGTTGTATGATCACCCAATGGTTGACTATATCGACTTTCCCTTAGAGTTCGGCTTGGGCTGGAATCTTCCTAAAGAGTAATGGAATTGATGCCAAGTTTATGGGAAAGTGAATGTGAGTATGACATAATTTTTTGTTCTTCACAATAGCAAAAGAAGTGAAGATGGAAGCAACGAATTTCAACTTTCATCATGTTCGGATTTATTATCAAACACAAAACAAATAAGGAGAAAAATCATGATCAAAAACTATCTATCGTTTTTTTGTTTTATTATACTTGTTTATTGTGTTGCACTGGTTACAGGTTGCAATTCTGATTTCTTGGGAAGTCAGCATGAGAAGGTTGATTTGCAACAGGTGCCGTCCGAAGTATTTGGTCAAATTACAATTGAAGATTTCCCGGATATTCCGCGCCTTCAGATGGATGTGCCTGAGGAGAGACCTTGGGATACGGATGTAACCATATTACGAGACTCTATTGCAGCCAATGACGGAAGGGCTATGATAGGAATTAAGGCTCCCGAAAGTAAGCGTTTGAGGGAAACCAATGGGATCCGTGCAGCATTATCATCGCAGGATTTTAGATCGGCACTTCAAATGATCGACTCTCTCAATATAGAGATTGAAAGTGTCTATCGATCCTTTGGTGCTGTCGCGGTCCAAATGGATCCTGATTATGTGTTTGAATTATACGATCATCCGCAAGTCGATTATATAGAAATCCCACTTAATCGAAAATTGCAATCATCCTGGATTGAAACATCGGCTTTATCGCAAGTTACTCCTTGGGGTAATGATCTGGTCCGTGCGCCTATCGCCTGGTCAGAAGCCACCGGAAATGGAGTAAAAGTTTTGGTTATAGACAGTGGTATGAATAATCATATAGACTTGCCGGATCGGCCGACTTCGAATTGCGGTGGAACACTTGGCGGTGGAGGTTGCTCCGATCCAACAAATCATGGCACTCATGTCTCCGGAGTGTTAATGGCACTGGATAACGAAATCGGAGTTGTTGGTGTCGCTCCGGGCATTGCTGACGTTAATGCCTATTCGTATGGGGCGTGTGATGCACAACAAATATGTTCTGTTCAAGACGTTATTGACGGTATTGATTTCGGTGTTATTAATGGAGTTGACGTAATAAATATGAGTTTGGGTGGTGTCCAATCACATACTGGTGAATCCAACGCAGTTGCTGCGGCTTGGAACACTGGGATCGTTATGGTTGCTGCGGCAGGAAATGTTCCGGCTATTACAGGTGGCACTGTATTATACCCTGCAGGATATAATGAAGTGATTGGGGTGTCTGGAGTGAGGGATAATGGTTATTTTGCAAATACCAGCCCTTGTGTGGTAAACGGTCAAACTGTATTTTCCAACCATGGCTCTCATGTTTCTCTTTCCGCACCTTTTTGGGCTTTGAGCACGGTAGGCACAACTAATTACGAGGATGAAACAGATGGTTGGTGTGGCACTTCTTTTGCCACACCTCATGTTTCAGGTGCAGCAGCCCTACTGTTTGACCAAAATCCATCCTGGAGTAACTCTCAGGTCAGACACCGTCTGCAAAATACAGCCAATCATCCGTTTAATTCTTTAGAGCCTGACGATGAATATGGACATGGGGTTCTGGACGCCGCAGCCGCAGTAGGGTTCACCCTTCCCATTCATCCCTTCATTGAGGGGCCAAATCAGATAAAAGTTAACGAATTTGTACAGTTCGACACCACGGTAGGCGGTGGTGCCCGCCCTTACAGTTTTCAATGGCAAATCGATTACAATATGACAGGTAACTGGCAAAACATTGGTGGTAATGCCGCATTTTACGGCCATCAGTCTTTCAACGATGACGATTTCGCTCTACGTGTAATCGTAACAGATACAGATAATGACAGCGGAACATCCACTATTCATTGGGTAACGGTGACTTGGTGAATGGACTTCTGATGAAACTGGAAAATCACAGTTAATTCAGGTAGAGTATTTTATTAATTAGGTATGTATATAACATGTAAATGTATAGAAGAACCATGAAAGTAAATATGAAATATGTATTGAAAACAAGAAACGTATTGATGATCATCAGCTTGTTGTTCATTCCCGGTATGTTTTTGTCAAATTGCGAGAAGGTAATCTTCCCTGCAATGGGAGAAGGAGAACTCGATACCGATATTCCATTGGAAAATCACCGCTATAATCTCCGAACCAGTGCAACCGACAGTGTCATCGAAGTCAAATTCATTAACCGGTCAGACGAAAATTTATACTATAAAGCCGGACCGATGCCGTCAGCAACAGTTCAGAAGCTTGAAGGAAATCGGTGGAAGGATCTGGGGATATGGTACAGAATTGTAACGGGAGGACCCATCATCCGGGTTACTCTCAAGCCAGGTGAGATGATGAGTCTCCCGGAGCTGGATCTTCGGAATTCTATTCACAGCTCCGGTTACTACCGGATTCACTTTTCTGTTTACAGAGAGGCAGATTATGAGGAACTCATTCCCGAGACAGACCGGGTTTCTGACCCTTTTGTAGTCATCCTGTGATTTTTTGAATGCCTTCTACTGGTCAAACCCTCTTTAAACCGGCTCTTAATGGTACGATGGGATAAGCAGTATTCATCCTGATAATGTTCATGTCAACCCTAAACCCGTCAGGTTTGGAGTATGAAGGCCTGGTTCTGAATTCAAATTTCAAAAAAACTGACAGGTTCCTCCCAGGATCTTATTGCATACAAGAGATGAGTCATGGACAAAATTAAAAAAGCCCGGATGTTGCTCCGGGCTTTTGAAAAGGATGTTGATGAACTTCAAGTCAGTTTTCGATCGTGATGGTACCCATTTCGGTGGTTTCGCCAACATTCACTTCAACACCGGATACCACTGCGGTATTGTAGTTTTCATGGGTCGGGATGATGGATACCTGATAGGTGTCCGAAGGTAAACCAATCAGCCTGAAATCACCATCAGTGTCGGCACGGGTTCCTCTTATGGTATCCTGTCCGGCGATGGCATAAACCCAGGGAAGGGCCTCGGCCGGTTCGATGGTTCCTTCAATCGTGCCGGTCTGTTCAAGGCGAACGGTACGGATAACCGGTTTCAGAATAATATTTCCTGACTGACCTGCGTGGACGATCGATTTATTTGCATCGAAATCAAGCAAAAGAGTGTACATCTCGCCACCTTCAATATCGGCGTGGATGTTGAGTTTCAGGCCGGATTGCTGGGCACTCGGGGTCATGAGTGAATGAGTTGTGCCGTCAATAACCACTTCGTTTTGATCGCCAAGAATCAGCCGCATCTGGTTATATCGGCCCGGTTCCAGATCTATTTCACCAAGTATTTCGTAGCGGCCATTGGTGAGCTCCAGCAGATCGTATATTCCGGGTTCAATATCAAGATCAATCCATCCGCTTTCGCCGTCTTCAGCATCACTGCTGTGATGGATACGCGCTTCACGAATATCGATATAGACATGATCGTAATTTCCCGGCGCGTCAGTCAAAAGAACCTGCATGGTTCCAAGCTCAGTATCGCTTGAAGTACTGTCGCAACTATAAAAAATGAGCGAGCCGGCTAAGAGAAAAAGTATTGTTTTAAAAATTTTCATAACAGTGAAGATTCATTTTGAGTATTTTAAGATATGTACCCTGTTTAATTACAACTGGAACGTTTTGTTTCCCAATAAACTGACATCAACATATAAAGAGATATAAATGAAGACGATTGCTCAACTTACTTACATCCCGCTCTATACCGACCATCCCAAAGACAAAGTACAGGATTTGATTGAATTTGTGGCCCAGCACGATGTTGAGGTGGATGTAAACTATCTCTCAACCAGCATTAAGGGAGATACCGATGTGGTATTTGAACTGATACGCGAGATTTATGACACAATGTCGCTTGAAGATGAAGCATTCCGGTTTCATGTGGAAATGCTGAGTCCTGTTGATGAGTAGTGTCTTGTCAAATATAAAACGACGGGTTCCTGACAGAGTCGCGATGTATTGCCAGGTTGCTGTGTAAACAACCTGCCAGAGTTTGAGCGGAGCGAAATCCTGTCTGAGTTGTGGGTTGAGGGCACGGTTGGCTTTAAGGCATTTCAGGGCAGAACCCTGCGACTCTGCCAGGAACCCGGAAAAGCACCGGGCACTCTTGCAGGTCGCTGAACAAACAAGCCTCTCAATTTTATCCATTAAGTTTCAGGCAGATCCTTAAATGGCATCTTCTTTTGGAGCCATGATATCGTTATGATTGAACGATTCAGGAGATATTCGATACTCGACGTAGCGATTTTAGTGTCCATCAGATCGAATATCGCTACGTCGTTACATCTTATAAATCGAATATCATTAGAGATGGTTGATAATTTTTCGATATCAGAACGAAAAAATAATAAAAAATTATGGTGCACTGGGGCCAAGGATAACGGCATTTAGAAAAAGGCGGTCAATTCCCCGCCAGTAGCCCCGGAAGTTTACATCTTCAGCGAAGGATATGACCCGTCCTGAACCGATACGCTGCTCGTAGAGAAACACGCTTTCGGGCAGGCGCTCCAGGTTTTCTTCCCACATGTGGCCTGCAATTCGGAAGTCATCACCAGCTGCTACTTTCACTGGAGTTCGCCGGGACGGGTTGCTTTCACTTCCGGGAGCCCGGTAGAGACGGTTTGAATTGATGAGTACCGGCAGATCACTGTCGTATCCAGATACCAGCCACTCTTCACGGTCGAGTTCGGTTCTCACAAATGCACCGGGAACAGTTACCCGCTGGGCATCCTCGTTATCTTCATCATCGTACCAGGTTTCAAGGTCGCCGAGTTCCAGTACACTTCGCATGAATTCGGTGCCTGAGCCTATGGTGACAAGAGTGCCGCCATCACTTACCCACTGCTGAATGCGTTCTACTCCTGAATCATCAAGATAGCGGCGCATTTCACGATTATTTGGGGATTCGGGGATAATTAAAACATCAAACCGTTCCATCGGTGTAGAGGCGATTTTAGTAGTGTTGATAATGGTGTGCGGGATTTCATATTGCTGGTCGAGCGTATGCCAGGCCCACCCGAAGGAGTAACCAGATACCGGGTAATTACCCAGCAGTGCAATTGCCGGTTTATTAATGCGATTTCCCTGTATCGTACCGAGCGGGGGATAACCCTGGTCGGCCCGGCCTGAATGAACTGCATCTACAGCAAGGTCATATTTTTCAGCCAGTTCACTTAGTACTTCATGTACGTTTTCGCTTTTTCCGTCTGTGCGGACCACAAGTGTGCCGGAGCTGTAATGGCGCCCGTCAATTCGGGTAGGCCGGTAGATGATATGGAGGCGGATTCCTTTTTCACGCAATGGAATCACAGTAGAAAGTGCTGCCGCCTGGCTTCCGTCGATCAGGTAGGCATAATTTGCGATTTCATTTGTCATGTTTCCCGGATTTGAAACCGGCTCCATTACTTGTTCTGCGGAAATAGATCGGCTGTCGCTGGTGCTGTAGCCCTCCAGATTAAACAGAAGTGGGAGTGACCATGAGGTTATGTCGTAAAATCTGGGATTCTCACCGCGATCGACCCGCTGCCGGGCTTCTTCCAGAAAGTCTTCGGGGATGGAGATGTGCGGATCAAGCAGGTTTCGGATAAACGCCATTCGTGGCTGGGCAGCTTCAATCAGGTAAGTTCCGGCTTCGAAAGTTTGACTTCCAACACCAGTTCCAGTGCGGTCAGACACATTTTGAAGGGTAGCATTGGATGTGAGCCGCTGTACTTCCACACCGCTTCTCATCAGCAGGTTAACAGCTTCGCTTACAAGATTCGGATCGCCAACTGGTTTAATCAGATAGCGAGCAACACCATCATTTCCACTTTCGGTGGCGCTGGTGTTGGCCTCAAAATAGTCACTCAAAAGTTCGGCACGCCGTTCACTGGAAAGTTGAATCATGGCCCGGAACGCCGTGTACTGGTTAAAGGCACCATCGGCCAGTGTGCGTACGGTTCCGTCGGAAAGGCGCCAGGCAAATCCGCGGGATGATCCCTGCTCATACAGCATGCCTACGGCTCCCTGGTAGGTCATATAAGAAGTGAAATAGGCGGGATAGAAATAGTTGAAAATTTCACGTTTGGTATATTCGATATTTTCCCGGTCAAATGCATCGGCGTAGGCACGGCCATACTCTTCGAACCATTTTGAGGTGTATTCGGGGAATAACGGAGAGACAGGTTCTGCGGGCGGGTCAAAATAAAATTCCCGCTCAGAACCCATTTCGTGGGCATCTACACCAGCCTGAGGCCTCCATTCCTGCAGAATTGCGGCACGGTTACGGGTTTCGGGATGAGTGTGAGCAAACCAGTCGCGGTTCAGGTCAAAATAGTAGTGACTGGTACGGTATTTTAGACCGTCCCAGGATGTGAAATCGTTCGACCAGTCAGCCAGGTCGGGGTTTGCTTCGCGTCCGCGGTGCTGGTGATTAAACGTGGCGAAAGCATCACGACCATCGGAGTTAATAACCGGATCAACCACCATCAGTGTGTTTTTGAGTTCTTCGAGAGTTTCGGGATCGTTGCTGGTTGTGTAATGTTCAAGAATTTTCAGCACACCTTCGGTTCCTGAGAGTTCAAAACCGTGTATGGAACCTCCGAGGTAGAGCACGGCAGGCTGGCTTTCGATAATCTGATCTGCTTCAGACCGGCTTGTGATTCTTGGATCATTCAGCCGCCCGGCGTTTTCCCGGATCTCATCCAGCCGGACGTGATTTTCGGGAGAGGTGAGAATGGCGGCAATCTGCAGGCGGTTGTCGAATGTGGTGCCGATTTCCTGAAGTACAACTCTGTCGGAAGCCTCTTCAAGATAGCGGAGATAATCAAGGATCTGATGGCTCAGGGTAATGCGGTCGCCAATATTATGTCCCACAACTTCTTCAAAGGTTTTTACCTGTGCCAGAAGCTGAGCAGGTAAAAGCAGGAGAGTAAAAAACAAAGGTGCTAAAAGGTGCTTTTTTATCATTAGTGGAAAAGTTTTTGTTGATGGATTGTATCAGATTTATAGATTAAAATTGCCGGTTCGGGACGGGAAAATTTTGCCTTTTGAGAAGTCATATTGAAATTTGTAAAGCGAGCTCAAAAAAATTATCAGAATTGGTAGGGTTATGAGTGATTCATTCGGCCATTTTAAGCAGTTTGTGGCAATGGAATTGTAAAAACCAACAAATAACATTTAAATGCAACGGGCGTTTCGAATTTGTATATTTAAGGCTTGAATCATTTTTTAGTTATGTAATTTTTCGCATGAATAATATTCGCAATTTCTGCATTATTGCTCACATTGACCATGGCAAATCTACACTGGCTGACAGGCTGCTGGAACGTACTGGCGCTATTAGTGAAAGAGAGATGCAGGAGCAGATTCTTGATAGCATGGACCTGGAGCGTGAGCGGGGCATTACCATTAAAAGCCATGCCATCCGTATGGATTATAAACGGTCAAACGGTGAAACCTACATATATAATCTGATCGATACTCCGGGGCATGTGGATTTTGCATATGAAGTTTCCCGGGCATTAAAAGCATGTGAGGGAGCGCTGCTGGTGGTTGATGCAGCCCAGGGGATTGAAGCACAAACGATTTCCAACCTTTACCAGGCCATAGAGCAGGGCCTTGAAATAATTCCGGTGCTCAATAAAATAGACCTTCCGGGTGCCGATCCAGAGGGAGTTGGTCAACAGATTGTGGATCTGATCGGGTGCGATTATGAGGATATTTTGAGGGTTTCCGGGAAAACCGGAGATGGAGTGGAAGCTCTCCTTGAAGAAATTGTCGATAAAGTTCCGGCCCCCTCACAAAATTACGAGAAACCTCTGAAAGCACTCATTTTTGATTCTGTTTTTAACACCTACCGGGGCTCCATTGCATATGTACGGGTAATGGAGGGAGTTCTCAAGAAGGGCGATGGTATTCTGTTTATGGCCACCAAAAAAGAGTATGATGCTGAAGAAGTCGGTTATCTGAAGATGAAGCAGGAGCCGACAAAGGAGCTGAAAGCCGGTGAAGTAGGCTACGTGATTGGCAGTGTGAAGTCACTGCAGGATGCCAAAGTAGGTGATACCATCACCCATCAAAAAAACAGGGCAGACACACCTGTACCAGGTTACAAAGATGTGAAACCGATGGTATTCAGTGGTATTTTCCCGACCCAGACAGAAGATTTTGAAGATTTGCGATCTGCTCTTGAGAAACTTCAGCTTAACGATGCCTCCCTCACCTATCAGCCTGAAACTTCCAGGGCGTTAGGCTTTGGTTTTCGTGCGGGATTTCTGGGTTTGCTGCACATGGAAATAGTTCAGGAACGGCTTGATCGTGAGTTCAACATCGATATCATTACGACCGTACCCAACGTTCGCTACGAAATTGATACCGAAGAGGGTGAACGAGTGAAAGTGGACAATCCCAGTGATATGCCTGATGCCGGCAAAGTAAATACTGTTTGGGAGCCATACATCAAGGCGAGTATCATTACTCCCGCTGATTACATCGGTCCCATTATGTCGCTCTGTCAGGATCGGCGGGGAGTGTATGTAAATCAGCATTTTATGCAGAATAACCGGGTAGAAATCACTTATGAACTTCCAATGGCCGAAGTGGTGTTCGATTTTTACGATAAGCTGAAAAGCGGCACCCGCGGATACGCTTCTCTCGATTATGAATTTCTTGAATACAGAAAAGGTAACCTTGTGCGTTTAGATATACTGCTGAACGGCGAACCGGTGGATGCACTTTCCAGCATTACGCACCGGGAAAAGGCTTATTACCAGGGCAGGAAAGTTTGTGCCAAGCTGAAGGAACTTATTCCTCGTCAGCAGTTTGAAGTAGCAGTGCAGGCTGCAATCGGTTCGCGGGTTATTGCCAGGGATACCATCC
This sequence comes from Balneolaceae bacterium, assembly GCA_020832285.1. GTDB lineage: Bacteria > Bacteroidota > Rhodothermia > Balneolales > Balneolaceae > Rhodohalobacter. The sequence continues at coordinate 47,935 of JAFIFB010000007.1, read as the reverse complement.
GGGCGCTCCGCAAAGATGTAACAGCCAAATGTTATGGCGGTGATATTTCCCGTAAACGTAAGCTTATTGAAAAACAGAAGGAAGGTAAAAAACGCATGAAACAGGTTGGAACCGTAGAAATTCCACAGGAGGCGTTTCTTGCCGTACTCTCAATGGAAAATGAGGATTAATAACCACAATTTGTATTTCTATGGAAAAAATGATGATACTTAAAAAAATATTTCTGACAATTCTGCTTACGCTGATTGGATCGATAGCGTATGCCCAGTTCGAAGATCCCGAAATCCGAAAAGTTGAACCATCTGAAAGGAATGAATTTCAACAACGATTTGCAGACATCAACTGGAGCGGGCAGGGACTTTACAACCCCACAACCATTGACCGACTCCCAACCATTGAGCTCCGTTCTCGGCTTCAGGCTGTTTTTGGTGACCCAACACAAACCATCGGAGATTTAATTAATGACAACTTCCGTCCCGGAAAAGCCATTCAGTTTGAATACTGGTTTATTGTGGACGAGCAAATGCCGCTGATGATACTTGACCTGGACGGGCCTTTTGAAAATGGACTTGTATATGTAGGAGCCAGCCGTTACATCGACCTGATGCCTCAGGTAAAACGCACACTTAATCGGATGTTGATGGACGATGAGGGCGATCCCGTAGAATTTTCTGACTATTTTTACTCTCCTGAGCGTGATCAGTGGTATCTCGTGAAATATGAAGACGGAGAATACAAACGCGAGGCAATCAGTCGCCCAACATTTAACTAAATAGTTATCAGCACAATTGAATAAAAAGAAAAAGGACCAAGGCAGGCTACGTAAAGGGAAATCATCAGATCGAAAAAAAACAGACAATTCTCAGGCAAAACATTGGGCAAGAGAGTGGCTTGATGCACTGATTTGGGCGGCTATAGCGGCAATAATAATTCGTACGTTTTTCTTCGGGGCCTACAGAATTCCAACACCGAGTATGGAGAAAACCCTTCTTACCGGTGATTTTTTGATTGTGACCAAACTTGCCTATGGCCCTCGCACACCCATGACACTCTCTGTGCCGTTTACTGATATTTACATGCCCGGTGTGAGTTTGCCCTGGTTTCGTATACCCGGATATTCCGAGATTGAACGGGATGATATTGTGGTATTCAACTATCCGATTGATGTAGCCCCGATTTCGGTAAAAACAAATTATATAAAACGCGCTGTGGCAATTCCGGGCGACCGTGTAAGCATTGAAAATAAAGTGCTGTTTGTAAATGGAGAACCTGCTCAAAATTTCGAAACACTCATGTTTAATTACAGAGTACAGACGCGCGAACGAATCCGTTTGAGTGCATCAAAGGTTAGGGAAGCCGGAGCATCTATTGTACAAAGCGGCAGCAACTCCTACATCATCAACATGACCGAAGAAACAGCCGGTGAAATGCAGGAATGGTCGGAGGTAGAGACTGTTGAAAAATTTGTCCTTCCGGATGATTATGATGGTTTCAGCCGCCGTGGGTTTAATTTTTCCAGAGGATTTACCAATCATGACAATATGGAGGAGTTTATAGTACCCTACAACGGAATGGAAGTAGAACTCACCTCTGATAACTGGCATCTGTATCAGGATTTGATGGAGCGATACGAACGCAATAGTGTACAGCGGGATGGCGACCGCTTTATCATTAACGGGGAGGAGACTAACCGTTACACCGTACAAAAGGATTACTATTTTATGATGGGTGACAACCGGGATGACAGTGAAGACAGCCGCTACTGGGGGGTTGTACCGGATGATCACGTTATCGGAAAAGCCGGGATTATCTACTTTTCCTGGGATGGCGAGCGGTTTTTGCCCCGCTTCAGCCGAATTTTTAATCTGATTCACTAACCTGTATTATTTAATAATAAATTTATTCGTGCATAATGCAGTCTAAGGCTGCTTGAGGCTGGTTTTGAACTGCCGCTTAAACTCTGGAAATATAATTCAAAAGAGATTTGATGTCCCGTCACCCCAAAACAAAAAAGAGCCTTGGCCAGCACTTCCTGAAAGACGGGAACATGATCAGTAAAATTGTGGATGCCATTCCGGCATCTCCGGATGATACAGTGATTGAAATTGGCCCTGGTGCAGGAGCGCTGACCAAACTTCTTTCTGAACGTTTCAAAAACCTTTCCGTAATTGAAATTGACGGCAGAATGGTGGAGTTTCTCGAAGAAACTTTTCCAGGCCTGGAAATTATCCAGAAAGATGTGTTGAAGTTCAACTGGAGTGATGTTAATACGGAAGGACGGCAGCTTCATATTATTGGCAATTTGCCATACTACATCACCAGTCAGATTCTGTTTTCCCTTCTTGAAAAACGTGAACATCTCACTTCTGCTTTGTTGATGATGCAAAAGGAAGTAGCCGAACGGATTGTGGCGGAACCCCGTAGCAAAGAGTATGGTATTCTGAGCGTGCAAACCAAGCTGATGAGTACTCCCGAAATTCTTTTTGATGTCCCCCCGCAAGTTTTTTCTCCACCTCCGAGAGTGAACAGTTCAGTTTTAAAACTTACATTTAATAAAGCTCCGCTGGCCTGTCTTGATAAAAATCTGAAAACCGTGGTGCGGATGGCGTTTAACCAGCGAAGAAAAAAACTGAGCAATGCACTGAAACGACTTGATGCCGAATTGCCATCCGGAGAGTTCGATTTTAACCTCAGAGCAGAAGCCCTCTCGCCGGAGATGTATGAAAAGTTGACAGCACGTTTGGAACAACTTGACACGTTTGTCTGAAATTGCGCCAAAAAGTTTGTCACTTCTTGTTTTTTCGATCAATTTAGGCCGTGAGGCGCACTCTTTGAATGATCTTTAATTTTTGGTACGGAAGTTGCTGTTTGTTTGGCAGCAAAGACACTTTAGTGAAAGTGTTGGAAAAATTTAACTATCAACAAAAACCATAAAGTTAGGAGTCATACATATGGCCACGATAAAACCATTAAGCGATCGTGTTTTAGTTCGTCCGGTTGAAGCTGAGGAAAAAACAAGCTCAGGAATCATTATTCCGGATACAGCAAAAGAAAAGCCACAACGAGGAACTGTAGTTGAAGCAGGCCCTGGTAAAGTGGAGAATGGAAACAAGATCGATATGTCGGTTAAAAAAGGAGATGAGGTACTCTACGGAAAATATTCCGGTACAGAAGTAACTCTCGATGGTGAAGAGTACCTGATCATGAGAGAATCCGACATCCTTGGAATTGTGTCCTGAACAATTTCACCTCTACATTTTTAAATACTAACTAAATAAAAAGAACAAAGAATTATGTCAGCTAAATTAGTTCATTATGATGCGGAAGCTCGTGACGCACTCAAACGAGGAGTAGACAAGCTTGCGAACGCTGTTAAGGTTACATTAGGCCCTCGCGGCAGAAATGTAGTCATTGAAAAATCTTTCGGTGCACCTACTGTAACCAAAGATGGGGTAACCGTAGCAAAGGAGATTGAACTCTCCGATAAAGTCGAAAATATGGGCGCACAAATGGTGCGTGAAGTAGCATCCAAAACCAGTGATATTGCTGGTGACGGTACTACAACTGCTACCGTGCTTGCTCAGTCTATCATTCAAACGGGACTGAAAAACGTAACTGCCGGTGCGAATCCGATGGAACTCAAGAGAGGCATCGATAAGGCTGTTATAGAAGTAGTTAAAGAACTCAGAGCCCAGAGTAAACCTGTAGGCGACAGTCTCGACAGTATCCGTCAGGTAGGAACTATTTCTGCCAATGGCGATGAAGAGATCGGCTCCAGAATTGCTGAAGCAATGGAAAAAGTTGGAAAAGATGGTGTGATCACTGTTGAGGAAGCCAAGGGTACCGAAACCTATCTCGATACTGTAGAAGGTATGCAGTTCGACAGAGGATACCTGTCACCTTATTTTGTAACCAACAGCGACACCATGACCGCTGAAATGGAAGAGCCTTATATCCTGATTTTCGACAAGAAAATCACCAACATGAAGGATTTGCTTCCAATTCTCGAAAAAGTTGTTCAGACCGGCAAGCCGCTGCTTATCATCTCTGAAGATGTTGAAGGCGAGGCACTTGCAACTCTGGTTGTAAATAAACTTCGCGGTTCTCTGAAAATTGCCGCTGTAAAAGCCCCCGGCTTTGGTGACAGAAGAAAAGCGATGCTTGAAGATATCGCAATTCTCACTGGTGGAACCGTAATCAGTGAAGAGCGTGGGTATAAGCTCGAAAATGCTACACTTGATTTCCTCGGTACTGCAGATCGTATTAACATCGACAAAGATACAACCACTGTAGTAGGCGGTAAAGGCAAGGATAGCGACATCAAAGCTCGCGTAAACCAGATTAAAACACAGATCGAAACAACGACTTCCGACTACGATCGTGAGAAGCTCCAGGAGCGACTGGCCAAGTTGAGTGGTGGAGTTGCCGTTCTCTATATAGGTGCTGCTTCCGAAGTAGAAATGAAAGAGAAGAAAGCACGTGTTGAGGATGCATTACATGCAACCCGCGCTGCTGTTGAAGAAGGAATAGTTCCCGGTGGTGGTGTTGCATTTCTGCGCACACTGAAAGCCTTCGACAACTTAAAAGCCGAAAACAGTGATGTACAGGTTGGTTTTAATATCGTGAAAAGAGCTCTTGAAGCTCCGCTCCGTGCCATTGCCAACAATGCCGGTGCTGAAGGTTCTATTGTTGTTCAGAAAGTGATTGAAGGAAAAGGCGCTTTCGGATACAACGCACGCAGTGAGGTTTACGAAGACCTTATTAAGGCGGGTGTTATCGATCCAACCAAAGTGACCAGAATAGCACTTGAAAATGCTGCGTCTGTTGCTGGCCTTATGCTCACAACCGAAGCTGTTGTTGTGGACAAGCCATCAAAGAAGGGTGATGACGACGACGGTGGCGGTATGCCCGGCGGCGGAATGCCTGGCGGAATGGGTGGAATGGGCGGCATGATGTAAGCCTTTTTCACTGAAAGCTTAAATAACCATTTAAAGCCTCACTTCTATTTTTGGAGTGAGGCTTTTTTTTTTAAATTCCACGAAAGAAATTATTGAGAAAAAAAAAGAAACTGAAAAAAAAATTGATTATTTGATACAGATTGATACCGTTAAATAACTACAAATAACTAAAATTATATTTCATGAGATCTACAGTTGAGCGAAGGGACAGCATTATCCAACTAATTCAGAAAAACGGAAAAGTAAGGGTTGACAATTTAAGTGATCAGTTTGATGTTTCGAGTGTAACGATTCGTAACGATCTCGATTTTCTTGAAAAGAAAGGTATTCTCCATCGAACACATGGCGGTGCACTAATCAGGAAAAATGTTTATGAAGATCCCACACTTGAAGAGAAACAGAAACTCTTTCAAAAAGAGAAACAGAGAATCGGTGAAAAAGCAGTTGAGATGATCAATGACGGAGATTCTATTCTGCTCGATTCCGGCACAACGGCAATGGAAGTAGCCCACCGGTTATCGGAGAAAAAAAACCTCACAATTATGACCAATGCGATCAACATTGCATTGAAATTGGGTGGCTTCGAAGCTTTAAATGTGATGTTAACTGGTGGTGTGCTCAGGAAAGAATCTTTTTCTCTGGTTGGCCCGGAAGCCGAAGCTACAATCAGCAACTATTATTTCGATAAATTGTTTCTGGGTGTGGACGGACTTGACATTAAATACGGCCTCACCACACCGAATCCGATGGAAGCACAACTTAACCGAACAATGGTGGAGAGAGCACAACAGGTGGTTGCAATTGCCGATTCAAGCAAGTTTGGCAGGCACAGTTTTTCATACATCTGTGATGTGGACGTTATCAGCACTATCATAACCGATAGCAACATATCGTCACAATATGAAACCGAACTCTTGAGAAGAAATATAAATGTCATAAAAGTATAGTCTGGCTTCGATTGAATTCCCGGATCAGAGGTTTCGACAGAATAGATCGCATCTTCAGATCTGCAGAACTCACCCTATCTAACCTTACCAACTGGCCTTGACTCTAAATGGAGACACAAAAAAAGCCCAAAGCTGAAATGATTCAAAACTTTGGGCTTTTCAAAATGTGATCAGGCTGTACTACTCATCTTCTGACATATCAGGCGAAATGGCAACCAGTTTTTTCCAGGCTTTCATTAGTGCCCAGGCACTTATTCCGCTTGCTAATGTAAGCAGTGCTGCAGGGGCATAGTTACCATAAATCCAGTAACCGGTTCCAAGAAGGATACCGTAAATTATTATGCAGCCGAGAATCATGCAGTAAATACCCTGAGGCACTCTCCATGCTTCGTCTTCAATCTGCTCCATCGAAATTCCGCGTATATGCGCGAGCGACTGTACTTTCTTCCAGCCGGGACCACCGGGACGGATCAGCTTGCAGAAATTGACAAGAGTTTCATCATCCGTTGGCCGTGTAAGGTAAGTTACCAGTACCCATCCGATGGTCGTAAGCGTAACACCCACGAGCAGTTCCTGCCAGCCTGTAAGTAGAGGGAGATCAGTCGATGCGTGTAGAAAACGGAAATAAAGTGCAATGAGGAAAGAGATAGTCATTGCAGCAATTTCACTCCAGGCATTCACTCTCCACCAAAACCATCTGAGTATAAATATCAAGCCGGTACCCGCGCCTATTTGCAATATAATCTGAAAGTTGTCGAGTGCAGATTGCATCACCAATGCCAAGGCTCCGGCAATAATCATCAGGAAAACAGTAGAGATACGTCCAACATTTACCAGTTCCTTTTCTGTGCTTTGGGGTCTCACAAAGCGCTTGTAAAAGTCATTCACAAGATATGAAGAGCCCCAGTTCAGATGTGTGGAGATTGTAGACATATATGCCGCTATCAAAGCAGCGATTACGAGACCAAGCCATCCAACCGGTACAAAGGTAAGCATGGCGGGATATCCCATATCGTGATCTACAATATCGGCTGCCTGAGGAAATTCCTGCCGGATTGAAGCAAGATCGGGAAATACAATCAGTGAGCATAAACCCACAATAATCCACGGCCAGGGGCGCAATGCGTAGTGCAGGGCGTTGAAAAGAAAAACGGCTCCGATGGAGTGGTCTTCATTTTTTGCAGCAAACATTCGCTGGGCAACATAACCACCGCCGCCAGGTTCAGCACCAGGATAATAAACACTCCACCATTGAACGGCCAGAGGTATGATCAGAATGGCAAGAAGCTGAGAATGATCTGAAAAGTCAGGAAACATATTCAGCATTGGCTTTACATTTTCATGCGTAAGCATCCCCTGAAGCCCGCCTACATCAGGATGGGTGACGGCCACATATGCAGCTACAAGCCCACCGATGATGGAGAGGAAAAATTGAAAAAAATCTGTTATTAAAACACCGCGAAGACCACCGAGAGCACTGTAAATAACGGTAACCACTCCCGCAATCAGCATGGTTTGCAGTGGTGTGATACCCATTAAAACCGTACCGATTTTTATGGCAGCCAGAGAAACACTGGCCATAATAATCACATTAAAAATCAAGCCCAGATAAACTGCTCTGAATCCCCGTAAAAATGCTGCTGATTTTCCGCTGTATCTCAACTCATAAAATTCAACATCGGTCAGGATTCCCGATCTGCGCCATAAATTTGCATAAACAAATACAGTCAGCATTCCGGTCAGGAGAAAAGCCCACCATGTCCAGTTACCTGCAACTCCGTTTTGCCGTACAATATCGGTAACAAGGTTTGGTGTATCGGTAGAAAACGTAGTTGCTACCATAGATATTCCGAGAAGCCACCAGGGCATGTTTTTTCCGGCAGCAAAAAATTCCGTAGAGTTTTTCCCGGCTTTTTTCATAACCCAAAGGCCAACTATGAGAGAAAAAACCATGTATGCGGCAACAATAAGCCAGTCGAGAAGCGATAGTAGCATTATTTATGAGTTAAGTTGCAGTTTGAAAATAGTTGTGAGCAGGTTTCAAATATCAAATAACAAGTTCCAAATTCCAAATCTTAAGATAAAGCCTGTATTATTTTGATCAGATAATTGTGATTGTTGCCTGGAACTTTATTTTTTCAGTCTTGGATAATAATAAATCGCATTGTCATGAAACAGTTTACGGAGGATTTTTTTTGACAATCCCAATCCTTTGAACTGTTTTTCTACATTCCAGGCTGTTTGGGTATCTTTATCAGAGAAAAAACGGAATTCATTGTGCCATTTTCCCCGGATGGTTTCCTGAATTTCATTAGCATCGAGTGTGCCGTCATCGATCTGATCAGTTCCGTAGATGATGCGGTCTTGATAAGCTTCCACGAACTCTTTCACTTTTTTGTGATTGTAAACTGCCTGATGCTGCAAATGACAAACCCGTTCAGCAAGGTCGACACCGGCATTGGGATGTTTGTCAAGCCATTTCGCTACCTCTTCCACACTCCACTCCAGGCTAGCCAGGTGCAGACCAATGAATTTGAGTTCGGTATGTTTTTCCAGGACCCGGTCTCTGGCCTGAAGTTGATCTTCATAAGATGGAAAATCCTTTTTCAGATACATGTGATATTCCGGGTTTTTCGTAAAGTATTCTTTATCACTGGTAACTGTCATTTCATCGAGAGGAAGCCAGCAGTTTTTGGGCTCACCCAAATGAGTAGCCAGAGGTATTTTGTTATTTTTCAGGTACTCATAGATGGGGTCAAAATCAGTATGGTCGGCCATGACGAAATTGCCATCTTTGTCCCGCAGCTCCATACCAACATTTTTCCAGATTTTTACGGCTACAGCTCCTTTTTTCCATCCGATTTTAATCTGTTCCAGGGCTTTTTCTGCCCATCCCGGTTCACCCCAGCCATCTACACCGAAAGATGCCATGAAGTGAAGGTTGCCGGGTGAACGTTTGCCGCATTCGATGGCGACCTCGCGCTGTTTGTCGGTGCTGTTAAAACCGGCATAATTGGTGTTGATGGAGACTAGACGCCAACGTTCTTTTGCGGCTTCATCCAGAATTGCAGAACGGTTTACATTTTGATGAATATGGGCATCTATCTTTTGGATATCGTAATAAATGTGGTCTTTCTGTAATGGCATAACTCTTTTACGTTTTTAGCTGTATGAATGAATTCCGACGGCAAAATTTCAAACCGCCGGATGTTTCAATCGAGAAGCTCTTCAACTTTATCTTCAATTTCTTCGGCTTTTTCGGTGCTTTCTTCAACAATAGCAAGCAGAAATGTTGCGGTAATTGCCACAATCATCCCAATCAGTGTAACTGTATGAGGGAAAACTGCATAGAGAAGCAGAGAAATTACAATCGTGATTACCGGCGCGATAGCGTTGGTAAGTGGTGATACAACAATAGCTTTTCCATACCTGTAGGCGTAGACAATACAGAGTGCACCAATCGCATTTAAAATTTGGATCATAGCGGCGAGATACGGCCCCTGGAATCCCCAGTTTATATCTTGTGAAAAATCAGTCATCATAATTGCCAGTGGAGATAAAAGCAAACCTGTAATGGTCATATAAAAGAAAATACTTTCTGCCGTCATCGTTTGATTGGCAAATTTCATGAAAAAACCCTGTATTCCCCAGGCGAAAAATACTCCGAGTGCAAGAATCAGCCATAAATATCCTTCAACAGCGGCATTATCAGGAGGCTGATAGGAGAGAAGCGGAATGGCGATAAGTGCGAGCGCAATCCCAATCCAGCCTTTTAGCTGGGTTCGCTCTTTGAGAATAATGATAGAGAGCAGCACCGTAACAACGGGAGAGAGTGCAATAATTGGGAAAATGATATATGCAGGACCAATTCCCAAGCCGTGGAAAAGTATCAATTGACCGCCTGCTCCCAAAAATCCGATTGCAGCGCCGAGAAGGATCGATTTTTTGTCATGCTCAATTTTCCAGTTGATAATTTTCAAAGCTACAAGGGCAGGTGGAATCATCGTGAGTGACCAGACCACATAACCGAGGGTGGCAGGAAATCCGGCTTGTTCGGTAATTTCAATAAAAGCTCCCCAAACTCCCCAGAAAAGAGTTGTTATCAGTGCAAAAATCAGCCAAAGTTTTGATTTCATAGAGATGTAGGTTTAGTAATTTAGGGTTAAAACCAGATTAAATTGTATCAGGTTTTGGTCTGTGATTCACCAATGTTTAATGTTGAAGACTTTTAATGATTTTACAGGGATTTCCTGCTGCAAAACAATTGGGCGGAATAGGTTTGGTAACTACACTGCCTGCACCAATACTGGAATTTTCCCCAATTGTTATTCCTGGCATAATCAATGCGCCGCCGCCTATCCAGGTATTATCACTAACAGTAATAGGTTTTGATTTTGTCAGATAACGTGTTCTGCTTTTTCCAGCGGCGGGATTTTTCAAAAGCCTTTCGTTTGAACTAAGAGGATGGGTTGCAGTATAAATCTGCACTCCAGGCCCGATGAGAACATTCCTGCCAATTGTAATACGATTACTGTCAAGAAATACACAATTGTAGTTTATAAATGTGTCATCTCCAATGTAAATGTGTTCTCCGTAATCGCAATAAAAAGGTGCTTCAATCCAAACTCCTTCGCCCATATCTCCAAATAGAGATTCCAGCGTTTTCCGTTTTTCCTGTATATTTTCAGATGAGGTTTGATTGTATGAGGCAAGAATATTCCGGACCCTGTGATACCTGTTCAGAAGTTCAGGGTCTCTGGAATTATAAGTATGGCCTGAAAGCATCCGTTCTTTTTCAGTCATGCGTCTTCTGCATTTTTTGAAAATGATTTTTCACTGGCAACAAATATTTCCGAGTTATATCCGGCACCCAGGTACTGTTTTATCAAGTCACAAGTTTCAGCATAGTCGAGATGGAGCCATCCTTCTAAACCATAATTTTTCAATCTGGTGCGGGCAAAAGTAAATGTCATTTCAAGTACCCGATAATGGATGAGTGAAAGAGTGGCTTGATTGATAATGAAGTTGCCGGTTTTGGGAGCGGCCGGTAGTATTCCTGAAGAAGTTTCGAAGTTATTAAAAATGGTTGCAAGAACAGCCGATCTCTGTTTTTCGAGAAATGTGAACTTTTCCTGCAGCTTCATGGAATTACGTTTTTTGGAGAGAGAGTGAGATCAAGATTTCAGCTTTTTTGCAGTTTCGAAGACCTGTTCATAACTGATTATGCCATCTACACCCCCTGCAGCCATTGTGGAAACAGCGGCTGTTCGGTTGCCTTCGTTGAGACACGTTTCCATCTCTTTATCGTTCAGATAGGCGTGTATAAAACCGGCATTGAAGCTGTCACCTGCCCCTATGGTATCAATAATTTCTGGAATAGGCAGGGAGTTTATGGATTTTTTTTCTCCGTTGTGAAACATCATTGCACCTTTAGCTCCGCGTTTGATTACAAAACAGGTGTTAAAATGGGCCACAGAATCAAGAGCACTTTCGAGGTCGGGTTTACCGGCGAGGCGAATAAATTCTTCCTCGTTGGGCAGAAAAAAATCAAGATGGGGTAAAATTTCTTCGAGGCCGAGATCCCAGTTCTCTTCAGGGTCCCACTGAGTATCCATCGATGTGGAGAGCCCCAGTTGTTTTGCCCTGCGAAACAAGTCTGCAAGTCCTTTTTTGAGTTTTGGCTGGAAAAAAATTGCAGAGGTGTGGATATGGCGGGCTGAACCAAGGATTTCATCGGATATTTCATCAGACGAAAGATATTCCATCGCGCCGGGATAGGTAACCATCATACGATCATCTTCTATAAAGAAGATAATAGTAGCGCCTGTGCGGAGTTCTGCGTCTATGATGATCGATTCGGTGTTTACACCTTGTTTTTCCATCTCTTTCAATAAAAACCGCCCGAACGAATCATCACCCAGCTTGCACATAAATTCTGTTTTAGAACCCAATTTGGCGATGTTTGAGGCAAAAATTGCTGTTGAGCCGCCCATCACAAGATCCATTTCATCTGCGCGCTGTTCTTCGCCGATTTGGGGCATTTTGTTGATTTTATTCATGATAAGGTCAACATTCAGATCACCGACAACCAATACGTCAAATGCTTTGTTTTTCCCCATTTTAATTGAAATATCTGATTTTAGAATTTTCCGGTATTGTTTGTTTATCAGGATAACAGTTCAGGATGATCGGATGTAAAGTTGATCATGTTGAAATTTTGGTAATATTTCATGATCGATTTTTGGAGATGCCAGATAACAAACGAATCTGCATCGCGATAATCTTCGAGATTTTTGTAAAGCGCCGCCCTGGCTTCAAGTACTTCGGGGGCAGTCCAGATGTAGCGGCTGCATGTTCTCGTAATCCAGAGCTGCCGCTGATCAGTTAGGTCGTTAAAATCTTTGCCTGTCTCTTCTTTGGAGAGCCATTTTTGCCAGCGGTTACTGTCGATTACAGCATTTTTCAATGCATCTTCAAGGCCGGATGATTTACCGATTTTTTTCTCGAGTTCCAGCAGTTCCATCAGCGCGATAAACTCCTCTTCGGTATATTCAGGCCCAACGTTGGCTCCTCCCATGCCGCTCAGCGGGTAATCTTCGGGATTGTCCACATAATCTGAATAATGGCCTTTGATGAGCGCACCAAATGGTTTCACGTGATCGGTAAGTTTTTTGGCTACGTCGGGATCGAAAAGGGTTGTGTGAAGATCTGTTCCAACTTTGCCAACCACAAAACAGGGCCAGCTATCTTCAAGCCCCAGCTCTTTCAGACCTTTATCCAGCCCATCAAGAAACCGGTCGAAATTATCCATGTTGGCGAGGCCGCCGTGAACTTCTTCGGTACCTACTTCATAACTGATGGGAGGTTGATTCTGTTCTTTTCGATAGTTTTCAGCGTGTTGTATCATATCGAGAGTACGCTCAGCCACAAGATCAATCGGGATGGGTTCGTCATTTCCCAGTCTTACATCAACGGTTGGATCGATGTGCAGAAGTGCGTAACCTGCATCAATACAGGTTTCGAGCGTTTTTTTTACTTCAGCCATGGTTTTTTCATAGCTGTAGTTTTCAGATTTGTGCTTGTCTTTTAGCCATGGGCCTCCGTGGTCCAGGCATGTGTAAACCGGAGATTTCAGGCCTATTCGCTCAGATTCTTTTTCTACAAACTCTGTGAGCTGATGGGGTGTCCAGCCAGTGTAGCCGCCGTCGCGGTCAACTTGGTTTAGTGTAGCAGCCAGCAGAAGCGGAGCATTTGCTTGTTTGGCAGCCATCAATGCTGCACGTGTTACCGATTCGGAGTTTGGGCAAACTGCCAGAAGAGTTTTGTTGGCTGGTTTACCGGCAATAAAAGCGTGTATAATTTTATTCAGCGGATGAATGCTCATAATTTGATTTTAGAAACAAGTTTAATTTTTGCTCTTTTAAAGTGATTAAGAGCAAATTGAAGTGCAGCAGCTAATCCGGGATTTTTTTATTTATAAATGGTAACTCCTTTAACAACCCTCGAAATAACATTGTTTTGCGAAGGAGAGTCAGGGTTTAGTCCCAAAAAGAGTGATTTATAAAAGCCAATTATTTGTGCAGGTAGCACATATAGCAACAGGTTATAGTCGGAATGTTTAAAGCTGTCTTCAAGGTTAAAAATTATTTTTTGATCGAGGTTCAGTTGTTCGGCCTGTTCTGCATCACAAAAAACACCCAGGCAGTGCATGGCAATACCATCTTCAAGAATTTCTTCCACGAGATCCCTTTCATATTGGAAAACGCGTTTATCGGGTGAGAAAAGAAAAACAAGCACGGTGTTTTCGTGGACAACTGCCTTTGGGCCATGCCGGAACCCTAAAAAGGAATCGAATTTGCCCACAACATGTCCGTCGGTCAGTTCCTGTACTTTAAGATGTGACTCTTTTGCAATTCCTTCAAGCGGGCCTGATCCCAGGAATACAATCCGGTCAAACTCTTTGAAGGATAATGCTTTAAGACCTTGTGAAGATTCAAGAATACTTTCGTGGGCTGAATTTGCTACTGCCTCCACTTCTTTTTTATCTGAAGAGCTTTTCCCTTTTCGTGCCAGATAGATTGATGAAAGCACCATGCTGGTAAAACTACCGGTCATGGCCAGGCCTTTATCTTCTGTATCTGGTGGAAGCAGAATGGTTAGTCCGTTTTTAAGTGTTTTAACTCTTTGCGCAAGTTTGCCATTCTCATTGCAGGTAAGTGCAAGATGATATACATCATCACATTTCGTCTCAGCGATGTCAACAGTTGCAATACTTTCCGGGCTATTGCCTGACCGGGCAAAAGAGATCAGGAGAAGCGGGATATGAGTGTCCACATAACTTTCGAAATGTGTGACAAGTGTAGTGGTGGAAAGTGCTCGTACAGAAACACCGTTTTTATTACGGAATAGATGTTCGGTTGATTCTCCAATGTATGCGGATGTGCCCGCTCCGGTAAGAACGATATTTAAACGCGGTTTTTCATGTAAAGGGCTTATAAAATCAGAGATATACCCATTTGTACTGATCGATTTGAGAGTTTCGACCCAAAGTTTTGGCTGAGCCTCAATTTCGCTCTTAGTAAAAAAATCTTTCTTAATGTTACTCATTTGTTAAATAATTCATCTTCCAATGCATGGTATTAATAAGCAAACCTGCAGAGAATTGATATTAGCGTTACAGTATACTCATGTTAGGTGCATGATTTTACCCCTTTTAAAATAGCTTTGTGGTAAAAAAATATCATAAATTGTTGTTTGGCAGAATTTAATTATGGCAGGAATTTTTACATAATAAAACATTAGGATATGAAATTTCCAAGCCATGTATGCGGTTGAAACATGTTATTTTCTTGCGCCTGCTCTCTAATGTGCTTCTAAAAAAGAAAAAACACAAATATTTTTGCATTTTTAGCAAGTTAAACAAATTCTCATCTTTCATAAAGAAAATAAAAGAAAAATTATTGGGTTTGCATTTCTCACTTTATTATTTATTATATATCTAATCTGAAATAACGATATTTGCCACATATTAATTAAACGTAATTTTTTAAAGATGAAAAGCAATCGCAGGGACTTTCTGAAGAAATCCGGTATGGCCGGTATAGGTTTGGTAGGCGGAGTATTAGGCTCGTCTAAAGAAGATAAAAACAAAGAACCGTTTGAAATAAAACGTCGCCAAAGATTCAATATGCACGGCTATTCAGCACCGGCTCTTGATGTAGTTCGTGTAGGATTAACCGGAATTGGGAACAGAGGTTCAGGAACGGTAAGACGTTTGGCAAGTCTTGAGGGCGTTGAGATTAAAGCCATTAATGATGTTGAAGAGGATCGGGTGAAGGCCGCAATTGACGGGATTTCTGACACACAGAGCCCGGACGGATATTACCGCGATGAAAACGACTGGAAACGAATGTGTGAACGTGATGATATTGACCTGATTGCTATCCAGACGCCCTGGCATCTCCATGTAGAGCAGGCGGTTTATGCAATGGAGCATGGCAAACACGTTTATTGTGAACTTCCCGCCGCCAATACCATCGAAGAGTGCTGGCAGCTTGTTGAAACTTCCGAAAATACCCGGCAGCACTTTGTACAGATGTCTGCATCGTGTCACGGTGGAATCTCGGCTGTGGTGCTAAATATGGTAAGACACGGAGTTTTTGGAGAGGTTATTCACGGTGAAGGCTCCTACATTCACGATTTGATGAATGATTATAACTTCACCAAGCACATGTATCATAATCTCTGGCGCCTGAATGAGAATATCGGAAGGCACGGTAATCTGTATCCTCAGCACGGACTTGTTCCGGTTATGCAGATGATGGATATCAACTACGGTGATCAGATGGATTATATGGTTTCTACCTCAACCAATGATTTTTTGATGGCCGAACGAGCGAAAGAATTGGCTGCGGAAGATGAATTTTGGGAGCCATATGTGGGAAGAGACTATCGAGGAAATCTGAACACCAGTATTGTTCGCACCCGAAAAGGAAAAACGATGATGCTTCAGCATGATGTAACCACTCCCCGCCCAGCTATCCGGTTCGATTTGATCAGCGGAACCAAAGGAGCATTCCATGCAAGGCCAAGCCGGATCGGCTTCAGTTATAATGATGGGTGGATTCCGCAAGAAGAGTACGATGCACTTGTGGAGGAGTACACACCGGAAATCAACAAACGTTTCAATGAACTGATGACGAGGGCACAAGAGCCCGGGCGGACACAGCGGTCTTACGAGAGAGTCAACGCAATGGACTGGCGCTTGATTGACAGCCTGCGAAACGGTCTGCCGGTGGACATTGATGTGTATGATTCAGCTGCATCGAGTGCCATTACACCGTTGAGTGAATGGTCGGTTGCAAATCGGTCAAATTCGGTTTCGGTTCCCGATTTTACAAATGGAGCCTGGGAAACCAACGAGCGAGGCATGGATGTGCAGCTTGAATGGGGTGGCGGAACCACCCGGATTCTGTAATCTGATAATAAATGTTTATCAGACTATCATTTTGAATATTTATGGTGCCGTGAATATGCGGCACTATTTTTTTAAGAAAAAAACGAAATCGAAAAAATGAAAAAAAACCGCAGAGACTTTTTGAAAATGACCGGGCTTGCCGGTATGGGTATTGCCGGTTCGGGGTTCTTGGGTTCTGTAAATGGCAAAGAAAAACAAGCTGAAGATGAGAGACGCGAAATTGGCGATTTAAAACTTTTAGACTGGGAACCGGTCAGCCAGATGGTGGTGAAAACCACTGAAGTATTGAAACCGAAATACCCTGTGATTGATATTCACAATCACCTGAGAAACCACGATCTCACCGAGCAGTACCTGGAGAACATGGACGAAACCGGGGTTTGGAAAGTGGTGAGCCTGGATGGCCGGTCGGCTGGTGATTTTTATAAGGAACATCTCGAGCGCTTGCAGGGAGTTTCCAAAGAGCGACTGATTGTCTTTTTTACACCCGATTTCAGCAGAATAGATGAGCCGAATTTCGGACAAAATGAAGCACGTAAGCTGGAAGAAGCTGTGAATGCCGGCTGCCGGGGAATGAAAATTTTTAAATCTTTGGGACTTACACTCAAAGACAATAGCGGACAGGTGGTGCCGGTGGATGATCCCCGGATCGATCCTATCTGGGCCAAATGCGGTGAGTTGGGCATCCCTATAATCATACATGTTTCGGACCCGAAGGCATTTTTTACCCCTGTTGACCGTTACAATGAACGGTATGATGAACTTGGTGCCAATCCTCACTGGGCATTTTATGGTGATGAGTTCCCCGAAAAGGAAGAAATACTGAATCAGCGAAACAGAGTGTTTGAACGCCATCCGGATACAATTTTTATTGCGACACACATGGCTAATCTTCCCGAAGAGCTTGGAAGAGTGTCAATGTGGCTGGAGAAATATCCAAATATGTATGTGGATATTAACGCACGAATCAGTGAACTTGGCAGACAGCCCTACACCGCCCGGAAATTTATGATTAAACACCAGGATCGAATCCTGTTTGGAACCGATACACCACCCCGTTTAGACGCATACCGTGTTTACTATCGTTTTCTTGAAACAGACGATGAATATATCGATTCTGCCCCGAGCCATCACCGGCAAGGGCGCTGGATGATCTATGGTATTTTTCTGCCAGATGAGGTGCTTGAAAAACTTTATAACAAAAATGCCCTGAAAATTTTCGCTAAATTTAAAGGCAGTTAACCGAAATTAAAATCTAAAATTTATACGTCAGGGAATACTATTATGGGTTCGTTTAACCGAAAAGATTTTTTAAAAGTAACAGGATTAGCCGGTATAGCCGGTGCAGGATTTTTAACCGGCTGTAACGCAGGCGCAAGCAGCAGCGGAAACAGGGATGGTAACAGCCCCTTTCGTCTAACGCACGACCAAACGTTCAACATGTCAGGTTATGCAGCCCCTGCACTGGAGACAGTTCGGGTTGGTATAACCGGAGTGGGAAGCCGCGGCCGTGGTGCAGTCAGACGTTTATCACGAATAGAAGGTGTGCAGATAACGGCTCTGTCTGACGTGGTTCCGGAAAATATCGATTCAGCTATGGAAATTCTTGAAGGCACTGATCATTCCCCCCAGGCATATACCGACGGGCCGGAAGACTGGAAACGTATGTGCGATAGTGATGATGTTGATCTTGTCTATATTTGTACGCCATGGCATCTGCACACTCCACAGGCGGTTTATGCAATGGAGAGCGATTGCCATGTGGCGACGGAATTGCCCGCAGCTGTTACCATCGAGGAGTGCTGGCAGCTTGTGGAAACGTCCGAAAAAACCCGCAAACACTGTATGATGCTCGGAAATGTCTGTTACGATTT
The DNA here is from genome assembly GCA_020832285.1 of Balneolaceae bacterium. Classification (GTDB taxonomy): domain Bacteria; phylum Bacteroidota; class Rhodothermia; order Balneolales; family Balneolaceae; genus Rhodohalobacter. Next base: position 29,679 of record JAFIFB010000007.1, on the reverse strand, counting down.
TTTTGAGATGGTAACCCTGAACATGGCTCGCCAGGGCTTTTTTGGTGAACTTATTCACGGAGAAGGTGCCTACATTCACGACCTGATGGGACTCAATTTCTCCAAAACTGCATACCATGATATGTGGCGTCTCAAAGAAAATGCCAATCGAAATGGAAACATCTATCCGCCGCACAGTATCGGCCCGGTTTCCAAGGCAATGAATATCAACAGCGGCGACAAAATGGACTATCTCGTTTCCATGTCGAGTCACGATTTTATGATGGCGGATAAAGCCAGAGAGCTGGCTCAGGAAGATGAAGTTTTTGAACCGTTTGTGGGCAGTAATTTCAGGGGAAATATGAATACCACACTGATCAAAACCAGAAAAGGACGAACCATTATGCTGCAGCATGATGTAACCTCACCGCGCCCCTATTCGCGGATTCACCTTCTCAGCGGAACCAAAGGAATTGCCCGAAAATGGCCTCTTCCTGCCCGAATTGCCACAAGTCATCACGACTGGTTATCAGACGAAGAGTTTGCAGAACTGGAAGAGCAGTATACCCCGGAAATCACCAAACAAGTGGGTGAAATGGCCCGGCAGGTTGGCGGCCATGGCGGAATGGATACTATTATGGACTGGAGAATGATCGACTGCATTCGCAATGGTCTGCCGTTGGATATGGACGTTTACGATGCTGCCTTGTGGAGTGCGATCGGCCCTCTTTCCGAATGGTCTACCAATAACACATTCGAAAAGCTGGAAGTACCCGATTTTACCTCGGGTTCCTGGGAAACAAATGAGCCGGGAATGGATATCAATCTGGAACGCGGTGGAACTACTCAAATCATTTAACGTCCGCTTTGCATGAATATAACCGGAAAGGCCAAAGAAGACCGAAGCTATGATGCGATCGTCATCGGTTCGGGAGTAACCGGTGGCTATGCGGCGATGGAGCTTTGTGATCTGGGTGTAAAAACACTGGTACTTGAACGGGGCCGTCCTGTAAAACATGGTGATTATCCAACTGCAACACTGGACCCCTGGGAAATTCCCAACGCAGGGCGCCTTCCCCAGGAGATGCTGGACCGGAATCCTGTCATTGCCCGTTGTTACGCTTACGATAAAACCACCGAGCACTTTTTTGTAAAAGATGAAGAGCAGCCCTATATCCAGGAAAAACCGTTCGACTGGATCCGCAGTTACCAGGAAGGTGGTAAATCTTTGGTTTGGGCACGCGGTTGTCAGCGCTGGAGTAAATACGATTTTGATGGCCCCGGCCGCGACGGTTTCAGTATCGAATGGCCGATTACCTACGACGAGATTGCGCCTTGGTATTCACGGGTTGAAACTTTTGTAGGGTGGAGCGGGAATAAAGACGGACTTGAACATTTTCCCGATGGCGAGTTTCTTCCCCCGTTCGAAATGAACTGTGTTGAGAAACATATGAAGCAGGCAATTGAATCGTCTTATGATGATCGCTATCTAATCCAGGGAAGGTGTGCCCACCTCACAGAAGTGAAAGATATTCACCGTCAGCAGGGTCGCGGACAATGTGTGGCTCGTAATCTTTGCCAGCGCGGATGTCCTTACGGAGCCTATTTCAGTTCCAATTCTGTGACACTGCCATGGGCTAAAAAAACCGGGAATCTCACTATCCGCACACATTCGGTGGTTCACTCCATTATTTACGATGAGGTGAAAGAAAAAGCCACTGGCGTCCGTGTAATTGATGCTAATACAAAGGAGATGACGGAGTATTATGCACGCACGATTTTTGTGAATGCGGCGTGCCTCAATACCAATATGATTTTGCTAAATAGCAAGTCGAGCCGATTTCCCGATGGGCTTGGAAACGACAGCGGGGCTCTTGGCCGGTATGTTGGTTTTCACAACTACAGGGGACGAATTTCTGCCTCGATTGAAGGTTTTGATGATCATTATTTTTATGGCAGAAGGCCAACAGGTCCGATTATACCACCCTTTAGAAACGTCTATCAGCAGGATGCAGATGCCGATTTCCAAGGAAAATATTTGATCTCAACTGGTGCGAGCCGACCGGCATGGACCCGCGGAGTACGTTCTGAAAATATTGGTGTAGATCTGATTAAAGAGATGCAGCAGCCCGGGCAGTGGCGGGTAAACATGCGGATGTCGGGCGAGGTGATTCCTGAATACGACAACCATGTGCGCCTTAGTGAAACAGAGACAGATGACTGGGGTATGCCGCAATTGGTCATCTCCATCGATTATACAGAAAACGATGTAAAAATGATGGAGGATTTCCTGGAACACGGAGTGGAAATGCTGGAACGGATTGGCTGTAAAGATATCCGTGCTTTTGACAATAACCAGGCACCCGGCCTCGATATCCATGAGATGGGAGGGGCCCGTATGGGCAAAGATCCGGCAACATCGGTGTTGAATAAGTGGAACCAGGTTCATTCTTGCAAAAATGTGTATGTAACCGACGGAGCGTGCATGACCACAGTGTCCACGCAAAATCCATCACTGACATTTATGGCGATTTCTGCAAGGGCAGCTCACCACGCTGCCGATGAAATGAAAAAAGGAAATCTTTGAGTATAATTGCTGATCTGAAAAAAGTTTAAAAAAATAAAAACAGAAAATTATTAACTATGAAACGACGAGAATTTTTACAAAAAGGCTCAGCCGGACTGGCAGGCCTTACAATGGGCTCCATGCTGGTGAATCCCGAAACCACATCTGCAAAAAGTAAAACTGGTAAACCGGTTCAGGATCTTTCTCTGAAAAAGGGTTACATGCTCGGCACATTTCCCGACAGGAATGAATACACAGTTATGCAACAATTTCAAATGCTGCAAACTGCCGGTTTTCATGGGGTTGAACCGGACAGCGGAATGGACCGATCCGAAGTATTGGCGGCAAAAGAAGAAACCGGCCTTGAAATCCCGAGTATTGTGGTATCTACACATTGGTCACAGCCGCTTACCAGTCCAGACCCTTCAGTAAGGCAGGCTGGCCTGGATGGATTGGAAATTGCCCTGGAAGATGCCCATGAATATGGTGCAGCACGGCTCTTGTTAGTGCCGGGGCGGGTAACCGACGAAATTGCGTATGATACGGCGTATAAGCGGTCTCAGGAAGAGATCAGCAAGATGGTGCCTCTGGCCGAAGAGCTGGAAGTGACTATCGCTATCGAAAACGTGTGGAATCGGTTTTTGCTCAGCCCGATGGAAGCTGCCCGTTATGTGGATGAGTTTAACTCAGACTATGTTGGCTGGTATTTTGATATCGGCAACATTCTTAACTACGGCTGGCCCGAACACTGGATTCGCATTTTAGGTGAGCGAATATCCATGATCCACATCAAAGAATACAGTATGGAAAAGCGCAATTCCGAAGGGCCGGGAGCTGGTTTCCGGACCAACTATCTGGAAGGTGATAACAACTGGTCAGAAATTATGCAGGCTTTGCGTGATGTGGGGTATAGCGGGGAATACGGTATTGCCGAACCGGCTTATCGTGAACAGGATATTCCTCATGATCGCTGGCTCAAGGAGTACGTTTCCGACAGAATGGATACAATTTTTGCCAAATAAACAGATTTATTCCGTTCTTTTTTTTCCCAAAACGTAAATTATCATGAAAAGCAACCGTAAGGAGTTTCTTAAAAAAGCAGGGCTGGCAGGAATCAGTTTGGCCAGTGGCGGAGTTCTGAAGGAGTTTCTGCCTGGCCCTAAGCAGACTGACCCGGCACTTTCGGCCGGTTCAGGATTAAACTCGTCCATAAAATCAGCAGGCATGAATTCAGAAAATCACACGATTATAGGCGGTTATGGAAAATGGGCCGCATCCCTGATCGAACAGGAACTGCCGGAATTTTCTTATCGGCGAAATGAGTGGGATGATGTTGAATCGTGGCACAAAGCTGCAAAACAGCGCTTGAAAGATAGACTGGCCATTCCTGATATCGGCAGAGCACGAGAGCTGACGGTACAGAGGCAGTACGCATACGACGGTCTCCAAGTCGAAGAGTTAAGCTGGAAGCTGCCATACGGAGAACCGGCAGAGGCGATATTACTGAAGCCGCAGAACGCATCCGGGCCGCTGCCCGGAATTCTGGGATTTCATGATCATGCAGCAAACAAGTATTTCGGGAAACGGAAGATCACCCGAACCAGTGACGAAATGCATCCGGTCATGGAGAGCCACCAGGAAAATTACTACGAGGGAGTTCCCTGGGCGAATGAGATCGCCAAGCGCGGTTATGTTGTTCTCGTTTCCGATGCATTTCCTTTTGCCAGCCGTCGTGTGCTGATGAGTGATATCCCCGAAGGAATGCGAAGAGGCTTGTCGGATGAAGACCCTGAAAATCCCGAAAATATCGAAGCCTACAACGACTGGGCTGTGGATCATGAACATATTATGGCAAAATCTCTGTTCAGTGCAGGTACAACCTGGCCGGGCGTTTTTTTTGCTGAAGATCGTGTAGCACTCGATATACTTTGCGAACGCAATGATGTGGATGAAGCCCGGGTAGGCTGCGGAGGGTTATCCGGCGGAGGGATGCGTACCGTTTTTATGACGGCCCTGGATGAACGGATCAAATGCGGAGTTTCAGTTGGTTTTATGACCACCTGGAAAGATCTTGTACTATATAAAGCCCATACCCACACCTGGATGACCTATGTTCCGCTGCTTCCGAACGAACTCGAATTCCCGGAAGTTTTCGGGCTGAATTTGAAGACACCCACACTTGTTCAGAACAATATTCACGATGCACTCTTTACATTGGCTGAAATGGAAAGGGCAGATGAAATCCAGGCCGAAGTTTATCAAAAAACGGGAAATTCAGATCGTTATAAGGGGACATTCCACCCCGGTCCTCATAAATTCGATAAACCTATGCAAGATGAGGCATTTGAATGGTTTGACCAGTGGCTGAAAGGATAAACTGACGGTGAATCTATATATAATTGATTGATAAACGAAATACTTGTGGTAGTATTCAGGTTAGATCTTTAGTGGAAAGGAATTTATGGGACGATATGAATAGAAATATACTGATCATCGGATTCCTCCTGGTTGCAGGTTTTGTTTTTACAAATTGTTCAGGCAGTGAATATGAAAACTCATCTGCAATTTATCTGCAAACAGTTCGTGCCTATACCGATGCGATGATTGAACATGGTCAGGACTATTATGGTGAGGTTCACTCTCCACTATTTGCGGTTACACTTGATCGGAAAACCCTGGCAATGCCTGAGGGAGAGAGTCTTGAAAATATTCAAAATCTGAGCTTTGAAGATTGGGGAGTTCGCAATCAGGATAGAATTTTGAATGGCGCAAACACAATGCGCCACCAAAACCTTTATCAAATATTATATGCATTAACCGGGATAACCGGTGATTCTGTCTATGCAAACCAGGCCGACGAGGCGCTTACGTGGTTTTTTCAAAATGCACAAAGTGAGGGAACCGGACTGGTTGCATGGGGAGATCATGCCGGCTGGAATTTCTACGAGAAGAGTCCGGCCGGAATCGATATTCACGAATTTTCGCGTCCATGGATATTATGGGACAGAACCTTTGAACTCGTGCCGGGTGAAGCAGAACGTTTTTCTTATGGATTGTGGAATCATCAGATTGGAAATCAGGAAACAGGGGCTTTCTCCCGCCATGCCAAATTAAGTGAACACGGTCCGGACACCGGTTGGGACTTCCCCCGCCATTCAGGATTTTTTATCAATACTTGGACGGAAGCTTATCGCAGAACTGAAGATCCAACATTCCTTCAGGCGATAGAGACACTGCTCGATTTTCATGATCGCCATGCAAGTGAAGAAACGGGTGCTATTCCTGCCGAAGTAGACAATCCGCGGTCAAATAACCTGATGCTCTGGCCGCAAAGTAATTTGTCATTGGCAATAGATTTGTGGCGAAGTGCTGAGTCCGGTTACCTGCCGGATGATTTGGCAGAAAGAATGCAGGATATGGCTCTGAAAATCGATGAGGTGTATCATCTTCTCCCGCATGAAGTAAATGAAAAAGGTGGTTTTGTTCAGCGAAGTCACATACATACACTTGAAGCTATTTCATTGCTGGATGAACATGGAAGCCCCTATACGGACCTGTGGGGAGGCGCTTACGGCCACAGGGCAACCGTAAAAGTAGCCAATAAATGTTTGTTGCGATATCGGCAAACAGGCAGTGAAGATTACAGGCGTTTGGTGCTCGGTGCCGCTTCTCAATATTTAGATTCTGAACCTGATTCGGACCAGGTTGTATATCCGGGCACGATGGGCGATGCAATTTTTCTGATGGTGGGTGCATACGAACTTACCGGTGATGAGCGCTTTCTTGACCGGGCCGATTACTTCGGTCAACTGGCACTTAACATATTTTTTGATGATGATTCGCCGCTTCCCCGTGCTACATCAGTGCATGATCATTATGAGGCAAACATTAACCGTCCCGATACATTAATGATGGCACTTTTTAAGTTGTGGGCAACCTTGAATGATCAAGGATCAAACCTCTCTTTAATTTGGATTGACAGATAATCCTATCGAAGCAGCTTAATAGTGTGAATTGCATCAACAATACAAGAATTAACAACAATTTGAAATCAATCATTAATATTAAGCCAAAGAATCATGAAGCCTGTATGTAATCAATGGCATTACATCACCCGTAATATTCTTCTAACTGGAATCATTATCCTGTTCGTTGCCTGTGAAAATGCGGATGTTATCGTTGAAAAGCCTTTGCCTGAAGGCCTGAAATCTTATTTTTCACCCCCCGAAGAGTTTGCTGGTGAATATGGGGATTATCGTTCTCCCCTTATTTTCGAATCGGGTGAAGAGGTGCAAAACAGATCAGACTGGGAGCAAAGGCGCCAGGAAATTCTTGACCGGTGGCACGGATTGTTGGGTGAATGGCCTGATGTGCTGGACAATCCCACTGTCAATTATATCGAATCGGGCCAGCGGGAAGATTTTATGCAACACAGGGTTGAATTTGAAGTGGCACCGGGATGGATGCGTGATGCCTATATTCTCATCCCCGAAGGTGACGGGCCGATGCCCGCAGCCGTGGTTCCTTTTTATGATGCGGAAACTGGTGTTGGATTGGAGCGCGAGATGAGAGATTTTGCATATCAGCTGACCAAAAGAGGCTTTGTAACCCTTTCGTTCGGAAGTGATCCGCGCTCAAACTATTATCCTGAGGAAGATAATGCCACTCTTCAGCCGCTCTCTTTTATGGCCTATATGGCAGCAAATGCCTACCAGGTATTGGCGAACCTCGATGAGGTGGACCCGGACAGAATCGGGATTGTGGGTCATTCCTACGGAGGTAAATGGGCGATGTTTGCATCTGCTTTATATGATAAATTTGCGATTGGGGTATGGTCGGACGGGGGCATTGTTTTTGATGAAAGCAGAAGTAACGTTAATTTTTGGGATCCCTGGTACCTTGGATATGAGCCTGGAGATATTGAGAGAGACTGGCGGGGTATCCCGGAAGAAGATAATCCCCGAATCGGTGCGTATAAAGTGATGATTGAAGAGGGCTGGGACCTACATGAGCTCCATGCATTGATGGCACCGCGTCCATTCCTGGTTTCAGCCGGTTCCGAAGATCCTCCCAAGCGCTGGATACCTTTAAACCATGCGATTGATGTAAATCTTTTACTTGGTTATGAAAACCGGGTGGCGATGCAGAACCGCCCGACTCACGGTCCTGACGAGTATTCTAATGAGGTAATTTATCGATTCTTTGAACATTTTTTGAAATAAGCAATTGTATAGATTTTGAGGTGCAGTTTGGGAGAATGTTAATATTTAACGAGGTATTTTTTTGAAAGCTTTGTGATCTTTTTAGAAATATTTTAATAGTTGCATAGTTTTCTTTTTTTTAATAGCCTGAATAGAGGCATTTTTTAATCCACGAGATTGTATTTACTTGCAGTTTGGTGGATATTTTTTTCCAGTTTAACTTAACCGGTTAAATGCAATAACTGATTGCTTGTTTTACTGGTTTGTTACCGGAATTATATTTTTTTATTCCTTTTATTTTATTTGTTTTAGAATAAAGAAAACAGGTCCATTTTTATTTTCAGACAGGTGTTTAGTTTATGAAGAAAAACAGACGGGAATTTTTAAAGATCACTGGACTGGCGGGAGCGGGACTTGCCGGTCTGAATTTTATGAATGGCTGCACTCCGAACTCTCAGAACCGAACAGGTGAAGGCCGAAACTGGCAGGAAGACCCCGAGTGGCAGCGGATACAATATGGGGAGTGGGGCGGACCTGGTGTGGATCCCAGACCGGGAGCAATGGATGAGATCCTGCTTAAAGATTATGCTCCGAAATCTTCGCTGGTGTTACCGGTAACGGATGTGGATCAACCCAGATTTCCGGCAATTGATGTTCACATTCACAACTACCCGGCCCGTGCCGATGGAGATACCCGGCAGGTACTTGCCGAATGGGTGGAAACCATGGATGAGGTTGGCGTGGAAATATCGGTCGTTCATACCAATGCGATTGGGGATCGTTTCCGGGAGCTGGCCGAACTCTATCTGGATAACTATCCTGACCGGTTTCAGCTCTATTGCGGTGTTGATCTGAATGAGATTGGAGCATCTGATTACCCAGAGCGAGCTGCTGAAGAGCTGCGCCGCTGCTACGAAATGGGAGCCCGCGGTGTAGGTGAACTGACGGATAAAGGCCTGGGGTTGTCTGCAGATTCATCCATTCCCCGGGATGAGCGCCTGCATCACGATGATCCCCGTCTGGATCTGTTTTGGCAAACGTGCAGTGAACTCAATCTGCCGGTGAACATTCACATTGCCGATCATCCATCAGCCTGGGAGCCGCTGGATGTGTTCCAGGAGAGGACACCCGACTACCAGCACTTCAATCTTCATGGTGATGATATTTTATCTCACGGCGAACTGCTGGCCCGGCGCGACAGCCTGCTCGAAAGACATCCCAATACCACCTTCATCGCATGTCACCTGAGCAACGAGGGGCATGACCTTGCCTCACTGAGTGAAGCCCTGGAACGCTATCCGAATCTTTATCTGGACATCTCCGCACGCGACTATGAGGTGGGACGCACACCCCGTGCTGCCAAAAGATTTCTGGAAGCCTATCCGGACCGTGTGCTTTTTGGGACCGACATGGGCATGCAAAAAAGTATGTACCGTGCCTGGTGGCGCCTTCTGGAAACCGATGACGAGTATATGACCGGGCGGGTATGGTGGCCTTACTACGGGCTTGATTTGCCGGATTCGGTTCTCGAACCTCTTTACCGGGGGAATGCTGAACGCATAATGAACTGGGAAGAAGTGTAATCCGCATTTCTCACAGAAAAAAACATGTATAACACTATCCATTATAATTTTAACAACTTAGCCTGAAATATTAGGGATAATACCAAAAACGCTCTGTCAGATACTGCGAAATTTGTCCGTGGGCTTCGTTGTCCCGAAAATGGCATGCTCAACGTACTTAGGTACGTTTCCGCCACCATTTCCGAGACGCCTTGCCCACAACCAAATTTCTTGGTGAGAAATGCGGAGTAAACCAACATCAACTGAGGCAGCCTGCAAGCAGTGACTGAACAATGACTCAAACAATTTAAAATCATAAATATTATGGGTAATAACCGCAGAACATTTTTAAAACAGATCAGCCTTGCAGGGCTCGGTCTGACCGGTGCAAGCAAGCTGATTGCCGAATCGCAAGCCAGCGATCCTTATCGCCGAAACCGAAAACAGGAATTCAATATGCACGGCTATGCCGCCCCGGCGCTCGAAACTGTTCGTATAGGGTTGGTAGGCATCGGCAGCAGGGGTTCGGGCATGACCCGCCGCCTGGCCGGAGTTGAGGGTGTTGAAATTAAAGCGTTGTGTGATACCGTGCCGGATCGTGTGCATGAGACTATCGAGGCGATCAGCGGGTTTCCACAGCATGACCCTGATATATATACCGACGGGCCGGAAGACTGGAAGCGAATGTGTGAGCGCGATGACCTCGACCTGATCTACATTGCCACACCCTGGCACCTGCACGGAGAACAGTGTATTTTTTCGATGGAACACGGCAAGCATGTGTATGTAGAGATACCCGCGGCCACCTCCATCGAGCAGTGCTGGGAGCTGGTGGAGACCTCCGAACGCACCCGCAAACACTGTGCACTGATGTCGGCCTCCGGCCACAGCGGACTCAACGCCGTGACGCTGAATATGGCCCGGAAAGGGTTTTTGGGAGACTTGGTACACGCCGAAGGAAATTACGTGCACGACCGGGTATCCAATCCAAGTCGATGGGTTCGTGATGAGCACGGCTGGTTCGGGTACCGCCCCTGGAGGCTGGATGAAAATGTGGCAAGGGATGGGAATCTGTATCCTCAGCACGGGCTGACTCCGCTATCTCAGATGCTGAAGCTCAACTATGGCGATCAGATGGATTACCTGGTATCGGTATCCAGCGATGATTTTACGATGGCTCCGCTGATGGAAAAGCTTGCCGAAGAGGACGATTATTTTGAGCCGTACGTTGGGAAGAAATTTCGGGGCAATATGAATGTAACGGTCATCCGTACCAAAAATGGCCGTACGATTATGCTTCAGCACGATATCAGCACACCAAGGCCGGGTTCACGGTTTCAGTTGATCAGCGGTACCAAAGGCATTGCACAGCACGCCCCGGCACCTGCCCGTTTTGCCACGGAAGATGGCGGATGGCTGCCGGAAGAAGAATTCAATGAACTGGTAGAAGAATATACTCCCGAGATGACCAGAAGATTTGATGAACTGGTTCAGCAATCAGAAGACAGAGAACGTGAACAACTTCGGGGTTATGCCCGGGTTGATGCGATTGACTGGAGGCTGATTGACTGTCTCCGCAACGGGCTTCCGCTGGAGATGGATGTATATGATGCAGCCCTTTGGAGTGCCATCACCCCGCTTACAGAATGGTCGGTGGTCAACCGTTCTAACTCCGTTTCGGTACCCGATTTTACAGCCGGCAATTGGAAAACCAACGAATACGGCCTGGATGTAACCCTGGGCAAGGGCGGAGGCACAACAAGGTTGTTGTAAATTCTACATTAGTTTCTTTCTGTCCCCCATTCTAATTGTCTAAAATCATCATGGGTGATAGATTAAAAGTAAAAGTCTGAAATAGGTGTTCATTACCCTGTTTCGGCGTATTATCGATTTGATTTATGTTTATTAGAAAATCCTTCTTCTATGTTATTCTGAGCCTCCTTTTTTTTCAAGACAGTGCTTCAGGATTAACTTCAAGTGTCACGACTCGGGCTTCAATAAATTCGGAAATAATTTCTTCCGATAGCCTTCCTTCTGTATTTACAGACCGGCAAGATCTGCTCGATCTGTTTATAAAAGCAGAAGCGGCTGCCCGGTTCAGTATCAACCAGCTGCCTGATGATTTAGAAGATTGGGAAATAAAGCGGAACGATATCAGGAACGCGATAATAGAATCAGCAGGTATAGAATTGGTAGATCCTGATCTGCCTTTTGACGTGCAGGAAACTGCGGCGATAACTCTTGAAGGCTACAGCATCAAAAATATTGCTTTTCAATCGCTTCCCGGAGTTTATGCAACATCAAACTTATTCATTCCTGATGGAGACGGGCCATTTCCGGCTGTTATTGTGATGCTGGGCCATTGGGAAAGCGGCAAACTGGAAGGACAGCCGATTGGCCATGCTCTGGCTCAGAATGGTTATGTTGCTCTTGTGATGGACCCATGGGGAGCTGGCGAAAGAACAACTAATTTTGGTGAATTTGAATATCACGGCGGGAATCTCGGTGCATCTTTGATGAATATCGGCAGAACTCTGCTGGGTATCCAGGTTTCCGATAATATGAGAGGTGTAGACTATCTCGCTTCACTATCGTATGTAGATTCTGGTAATATTGGTGCAACCGGTGCAAGCGGCGGCGGAAATCAAGTTATGTGGCTTGCAGCGATCGATGATCGAATTAAAGCTGCTGTTCCTGTTGTGAGTGTGGGTACTTTTGAGTCTTATGTTTTGGGCCATAACTGCATTTGCGAAGTCCTGGTTGATGGTTTGATACACACAGAAGCATCTGGAGTACTGGGACTTATGGCACCGAGAGCACTAAAAATGCACAATCATACCGAAGAATCGAATCCTGCATTTTTCCCCGAAGAAATGTTGCGTACCTACAGAAATGTGAAGCCTTTATATGAGTTACACGGTGCCGGTGATAAGATATCTTACGATTTCTTCGATCTGACACACGGTTATTTTCAGGAAAACAGGGAAGGAATGATCGGGTGGTTCGATCTGCATCTGAAAGGAGAGGGTGATGGCCGGCTCAAAGAAGAAACTCCATTTAATACAGTTCCTGAGGAAGACCTGCTGGTTTATCCTGATGAAAGATTTGAAGGAGTGAAAAGTACGGCTGAGTATAATCGAATGATTGGAGAAGAGCTTCGGTCAGATTTTCTAAGTATAAATGAGTTTGATATTTCCGAGAAGCAGGAACAGTTAAAAGAAATTTTGCGAACCGGCGAAACAGAATTAATGGAAGTGTACCATTATTCAGTCATAAATGAATGGAAACGGGTTGTTTTGAAGGGCAGTAACAATAAAATAGTTCCGTTGCTCTACCTTCCGCCAACTGGCAGCTCTGAGAAGTATGTGATCATCACTCACCCTGAAGGAAAAAGTGCCATACCTGATGAGATAATTAAAGAATGGGCGGAAAAAAGGTTTGGTATTGTATTGGCAGATCTTTCCGGAATGGGTGAAAATACACTCTCTGAGAGTACAGCCCATCACAATATTGCCCGTTTTCACACTCTTTCCAGAAGTAACCTCTGGCTGGGAAGAACGCTGATGGGTGAATGGGTCCGGGAGTTGAACCTGATTAGAGATTTTCTTTATACTAACTTACATGCAGATCAAATACAAGCAGATGGAATTCGTGAAACCGGAATTGCTGCTCTTTTTTCCTCCGCTCTTGGGGTAACGAAATTTTCGCATATAACCTTGCGGGATGCCCCGGTATCTTACCTGTTTGATGATCGGGAGCATATAAACTTTTTTTCCATGGCTGTGCATCTTCCGGGGTTTCTTGGCTGGGGTGATGTTTCACTTGCAGCAGGTATGAGCAATACAGATGTCACGTTCATCAATCCGGTGACAATGTCTGGCAGGGCTCTTGATGAGGATCTCCAGCAAGCCTATTATTCTGAATTTGAAACATTGAGGAATAAAATTCAGAGCTCCGGGCAAACAGAATTTCTAACTAAATAAAATAATAATAATCTTTTGAAATTATCATGAGTACAAATCGCAGAGACTTTTTGAAACTTACCGGTTTTGCCGGCCTCGGATTGGCCGGTGCCGGTTTGTTGGGCTGTTCGTCCGGATCTGGTGGGAATCATCCATTTTCAGATAACCATGAACAGGTTTTTAACATGCACGGGTTTGCGGCTCCTCCGCTGGAAACGGTTCGGATCGGGTTGATCGGTTTGGGCGGACGGGGGACTGGTGCATTAAGACGATTAACGCGCATTGAAGGTGTGGAAATCCGGGCACTTTGTGATTTGGTTACAGATCAGACGAACCAGGCTGCTGAAATGCTGGAGGGCACACCTCATAATCCTGAGATTTATGCAGGAAGTGAAGATGCATGGAAGGATCTCTGCGAGAGGGATGACATTGATTTGATTTATATTTGCACTCCATGGCACCTGCATACTCCACAGGCCGTTTTTTCAATGGAACGCGATAAGCATGTGGCTATAGAAATACCGGCTGCACAAACCATTGAGGAGTGCTGGCAACTTGTGGAAACCTCCGAGCGTACCCGAAAGCATTGTATGATGCTGGAAAATACCTGCTATGATTTTTTTGAAATGGTAACCCTGAACATGGCAAGAGCGGGGTTTTTCGGTGAAATTATTCACGGGGAAGGGGCTTATATTCACGACAGGCTGGCCAGAATCTTTAATAAAGAGCTGACAACCTGGCGACTGCATGAAAACATGGATAGAGACGGCAACCTTTATCCGATGCACGGGCTTGGTCCGATTGCACAGGCTATGAATATTAACTATGGCGACCGGATGGATCATATGGTATCGATTTCGAGCCATGATTTTATGATAGGGCCGATGGCTGAAAAGCTGGCTGAAACCGAAGAGTTCTGGGAGCCTTACGCGGGAGGAAATTTTCGCGGTAATATCAACACAAGCATCATAAAAACTCACAAAGGGCGCACGATTATGCTTCAGCATGATACAACATCACCTCGCCCATATTCCAGAATTCACCTGATTAGCGGTACAGAAGGTATTGCACAAAAATGGCCACTGCCGGCAAGAGTAGCTACCAGCCACGACGGATGGCTTAGTGAGGAAGAGTTTGAACAGCTTGAAGAAGAATTTACACCGGAAATAACCCGAAGGGTTGGGGAATTGGCCAGAGAAGTAGGCGGCCACGGCGGCATGGATACATTGATGGACTGGCGCTTGATCGACTGCCTCCGGAATGGGTTGCCGCTCGATATGGATGTGTACGATGCAGCCCTTTGGAGTGCAATTATTCCGTTGAGTGAATATTCGGTTGCCAACCGTGCCTTTGTGGACGTTCCCGATTTTACAAACGGTGCCTGGGAAACCAACCAGCCCGGAATGGATATCGAAATCGCCGAAGGCGGAAATACAAGGATTATTTAGGCAGATGGTTCTTGTGCCATTACTCTGAATAATCTAATCAGAAAGTGCATGATGAAACTTGGCAGGTTTTGGGTAGATTTCATGCAAATATTCACAGAACATCAGCTAACGAACCTATAAGAAAAACTCTATAAAATATTCTCCGGTTATTAAAACCGCAGAATATAGCAGTTGGCCTTATCAAAACTCAAAACGTGAGACAAAAACATAATGGATGAATCGATATACAAAGGTGCGGATGAAAAAGAAAAGCCAAAAACACTGTCGAGAAAAGTTATTCTTGCACTAAGTGCTGTTGGGCCTGGACTCTTTTTGATCGGTTATAATATCGGGACCGGCAGTATTACCACTATGGCAATGGCGGGTGCTCAGTACAGTATGACCCTCTTATGGGCGCTGCTTCTGTCCGGTATTTTTACTTATGTGTTGATGGTGGCGTATGGTCATCTGGCATTGGTGACGGGGAATACAGCACTATACAATTTCAAAACTCAGATACCAAAAGTAGGAAAACTCATAGCTTTTTACTGTCTGTTGGCTATGATTTTTACGGAGTTGCTGGCCCTGTCGTCCATTATGGGTATCGTTTCGGAATTACTTCAGGAAGGGGCGCGGCTTACGGTGGCGCCGGAAAGCAGCGAACATGTGATCGATACCGTTTGGATTATTTCTGTTCTCACTTTGTTAATTTTTTCTGCGTTGTGGTTTGGTAAATATAAATTCTTTGAAAGAATATTAACCGGATTCGTACTCCTGCTGGTCTTCTGTTTTGTTGTTGTATTTTTTATGGTAAGCCCATCCTATAGTGAAATCTTTACCGGAATGGTTCCGGGTATTCCGGATGAACCCGGAGCCTACCGGATTGTTGCGGCTATGGCTGGAACAACCTGTTCCGCAGTAGTATTTTTGATGAGGAGTATCATCGTCTCTGAAAAGGGATGGGACATCACACACCTGAAGCATGAAAAGCGCGATGCCATGGTTTCGGTATCAGTCATGGTGTTTCTGAGTGCAGTTGTGATGGCCGTTGGTGCCGGCACACTGCATGTGATGGGATTAACGATGGAAAATACGATTGAAATGATTCAGCTTCTGGAGCCAATCGGAGGTGAAGTTGCAGCATTTATATTGATAATCGGAGTTGCAGGAGCGGGTTTGTCAACCATGTTCCCGATTGCGTTAATTGCCCCCTGGCTTATTGCCGATTATTTGGGATGGGAGCGAGATTTGAAATCGCCGCTGTTTCGTTTTTGTATAGTCACAGGATTGTTGTTCGCTTTTGGTTCTGTATTTTTAGAACAGACTCCACCTGTTCTGATGGTAGTTGCGATGGCTTTGATGGCCTTTATTTTACCGGCTGTGGCATTTCCCATCTATTATTTACTGAATAAAAAAGAGCTGATGCGCGAAGAGAAGTACATGCCATCCCGGCTTTGGAATTTCGGATTGATTTCCGTGATCATTTTTTCTCTTGTAACCAGCTATTTTGCAATTCGCGGATTTATGTAATCTTTACATAGATATGTGATTTCTTTATGACTAAAATCCTTAACACTGAATGTTTGTCGGATCTGATTGAAAACCAAAACCATTAACAATGCCGAAAAACCAAAATCGCAGAGAATTTCTTCAGAATCTTGGAACCCTATCGATTGCTGCCGGCGCGGGTAGCGCTCTACCTTTTTTAACACAGCCTGCTTCTGCCAAAAAGCCGTCTGTATCTGTGAAAGAGGGAAGGACATTGAAAATTTTCAATGGACAGATCATAACTCCATACCGAACAATTAAAAATGGAACAGTTGTAGCGGTTGACGGAATCATTACAGAAGTTCGGGAAGGAAACATCGATGTGTCCGGCGCGGAAGAGATCGATGCTAATGGACTGTATATTGCTCCGGGATTTGTAGACCTCCATGTTCATGGAGGTGGCGATCACGACTTTCTGGATGGGGATGTGAATGCGTTTTTGAGAGCTGCAGAAACGCATGCAAGTCACGGAACCACATCGATGTATCCAACGGCTCTCTCCGGCGATGTACAAACATTACTCGAAAACCTGGATATCTACGAAGAAGCAACACTGCAGAATGATTTCGGTGCACAGTTTCAGGGAATCTTTCTGGAAGGGCCCTATTATTCCATGGAGCAGCGGGGTGCCCAGGATCCGCGGTTTATACGCGACCCGGACCCGGAGGAATACAAAGAAATTCTTTCTCACAGTTCGGCCATCAAGCGGTGGGATTCGGCCCCGGAGAGAGAGGGAGCTCTTGAGTTTGCACGATATTTGGTGTCACAAGGGGTGCTGCCTTCCATGGGGCATACCAGTGCGATATATGAGGAAGTGTTAACCGGATTTGAAAATGGGTACACGCTGGCTACACACCTCTATTCAGGGATGCTTGGTGTAACCCGAAGAGATGCCTATCGGTACGCCGGAGGTGTGGAAAGTGCATTTCTTATTGATGAAATGAGTGTGGAAATTATTGCAGATGGTAAACATTTGCCCGCATCTTTGCTGAAGCTGATCTACAAAATCAAAGGTCCGGACCGAATTGCGCTTGTCACGGACGCCATGCGCGGAGCTGGAATGCCTGAAGGTGACAGTATTTTAGGCCCCCGGGATGATGGACTGGAAGTGATCATCGAAGATGGAGTGGCCAAACTGCCTGATCGGACCTCTTTCGCCGGAAGTGTTGCCACGACCGACCGCCTTGTCCGGACCATGATCAATATGGCTGATGTTCCGCTCACGGAAGCGGTCAGAATGATGACGGCAACTCCGGCCTCGATTATGAATATCAACGACAAAAAAGGCTCTTTGGTAGCGGGAAAAGATGCAGATATTGTGATTTTCGATGACGATATTCTTGTGGAAAAAACAATCATCGGTGGAAATGTGATTTACAGTCGATAAATGAAAACTCAGAGAACCTGATTAACAACTGACTGAACAAGTGACCTTGGGGGGTCTCTGAATTGAAACAAACAGCCTGTAATTGTCATGATATTTGAATTTATGTGCTTGAACATCACGTAGCCACAAAATATGATCAGGATAAAAGTATAAATTAGAACGGTAAATTACTTTAAAACAGATAAATAATGAATGTTGAAGTTTTTGATTCAAAAGAAGAATTAGGAGTAAAATCAGCACAAGATGCTGAAAAGAAAATTAAGGATTCCATCAAAAAGAAAGGAACAGCGAACATTATACTTGCCACAGGTGCGAGTCAGTTTGAAACGTTGAAAAACCTTGTCTCCGCCGAAGGAATCGATTGGTCAAAGGTAGTTATGTTTCACCTGGATGAGTATGTGGGCATGTCGGACCAGCATCCTGCAAGTTTCAGAAAATACCTGAAGGAGCGGTTTGTTGATAAAGTCGGGAGCTCAAAAGCAGTTCATTTTATCAAAGGAGATGCCGAAGATACAGAGGCAGAGTGTAAACGGTTAAATGAAATCATAAAACAGCACCCGATTGATGTGGCACTGGTTGGTATCGGAGAAAACGGACACCTTGCTTTTAATGATCCTCCCGCTGATTTCGATACCGAAGAGCCTTATATCGTGGTTGAGCTGGATGAAGCTTGCCGAAGGCAGCAGATGGGAGAGGGCTGGTTTGAAACCTTTGAGGATGTGCCCAATAAGGCGATCAGCATGTCGATTAAGCAGATTTTAAAATCAGGCAGTATCATCTGTTCGGTTCCGGATAAAAGAAAAGCCAAAGCGGTACAGGAATGCCTGGAAGGAGACGTCTCAAACATTCATCCTGCTTCCATTTTGCAGACACATCAGAATTGTACGGTGTACCTCGACAGGGATTCGGCGTCGTTGCTTTCAGGTGTGAAATAGTGAACACTTTCAGAAAATCTCATCTTGTTTTTTGCAAGGTACTCGAATAGTATCGTGTCAATGTTATAATATCGGGTAATACCCGTGCCAAGGGCATCCCTTAGGGGCAAAGTTTCCTTTCTGTAATTATCACTTTCTTCATTATTGGAAGATTTTAAATATAAAAACTTTGCGGGTTTCGTTTCACGGGAATCGCTGCGCTCGGAGCTTACGAAACTTCAAATTTGACACGACAAAAGAGTGAAAGTGTTTCCGGTAATAATGATATCAAGTCAGGTCGAAAAAAAACAAGACCTGACTTGCTTATCCTGTTATAACAGATTTGTTGTGCCGCCTTCCCGGAGTGATACGTCCATTCCCCGTTTATTGGTCTTCCATGCTCCTGCAGTAAAATCGGGAATTTTCACTGTATTGCCTTCGCGTACGACAGACCACTCACTCAGAGGGGAAATGACACTCCACAGTGCAGCATCGTACACATTCATTTCGGTCGGAAGTCCGTTTCGAAGAGAGTCGATCAAACGCCAGTCTTCAGGTGTAACGGTGGAATAGATGCCTGCATCAGAAAAATCAGTGGTAGCCTGACTTCGCTTTTCATTAAAAACTTTTGTGATTCTGGGTGTATACTGTTCTGTGAGTGCATCAAATTCTTCACCCTGGACCAATCCGTCTTCTATGGTGGAAATCCTGTCCGGACTACCTTTATACATTCCTTTATTGCCGCGAATGACATCAAAACGCTGGCCGATTCCCGGTGAACTTATGTCATGCTGGAGCATAAGGGTGCGGCCCTTTTTTGTTCGTATGATGGTTGTATTCATATTCCCTCTGAATTCAAGCCCAACATACGGCCTGTAATACTCATCCATTTCCGCAATTTCTTTCATTTTGTCGGCCATGGTAAAGTCATCGCTGGAAATCGATACCATATAATCCATCTGATCTCCATAATTCAGGCCCATCATTTGAGAAACAGGACCCAGTCCATGGGCCGGATAGAGGTTCCCATTTCTATTGACATTCTCCTGTAAACGCCAGGGACGGAACCCGAACCAGTAGTTATTATCAGGATCACGTCTCCATCTTCCCTCCGTATTTGAAACCCTGTCATGTGCATAATGCCCTTCACCGTGAAGGATCTCTCCAAAATATCCTTGCCGCACCATATTCAGTAAGGTTGCAAGTGTGCCGGTATGGCAGCTCACACAGTCCATATGAACATGTTTACGGGTTTTTTCTGAGGTCTCCACAACTGCCCAGCACTCTTCAGCAGTTACACCAACAGGCAGGTCTACATAGACATGTTTGTCATGCTCCATTGAAAAAATGGATTGTTCCGCATGTTGATTCCAGGGGGTGGATATACAGATCAGGTCGATATCGTCTCGTTCGCATAGTTGTTTCCAGGCTTCGGGTCCGTCTGTATAGGCATCCGGATTGTGATGTGGAAGGTGTGTTTGCAGAAACTCGATGGAAGAATGGACACGGTGAGGAACGATGTCACACAATGCTTTTACATCTACACCTTCAATACTTGCAAATCTGTTCACATTTCCCCATCCGCGATCCCCAAGCCCGATAAAGCCCATTCGGACCGTATCCAGTTTTGGAGCTGCATAACCATGCATATTAAAGGTTTGAGTTCGGCTTTTATGATAAGGTCTGTTCGACTCTGCTCTATTTGCTCCAAAAACAATTCCCATGCCGGTTAAACCGGTTAACTTTAAAAAATTTCTTCTATTAAATTCCACAGGTTAAACATTTAATTATTAGCGGTTATATTTATAACTAATTTAATTATCAGTATTTTATGTTCTATTTGATTTTTTTTTAAGAAGTAAACGGTTACTTTTTTAAAAAAAATTGATGTCTGAAATCAAATAGGCTTTCGAAATAAAAGCCCTTTTTTTGCATTTGAGTACAGTTTCTGTTGCGCAATATATGTTTTTTATTAAAAAATGTAATTTTTTTCTTGTTTTATTCGGTTCTTTTTGGAATTTTGCTATCAAGTAACCGGTTACGCTGAACCGGTTTTAAATTTCAAAAAAAACGAAGATTAATGAAATACAAAGCACTACTATTGAATGCATGCATGTTATTCGGCGTGATGTCGATGGCATTTGCTCAATCTGTAACGGTTGAGGGCACGGTGTCAGATGCAAATACCGGAGAACTGTTGCCGGGAGTCAATATTTTGATTGCTGGCACGAGTACAGGAACCGTAACCGACTTGTCAGGAGAGTTTACTCTTAATGTTGATGGGTCTGGAGTTGAACTTGTTTTTACATTTGTGGGATATGTTTCTCAAACAATTACAATTACAGACCAGCATATCAGCGATGGGATGGAGATTCGCCTTGAGGCCGATATTGCTTTAATGGATGAGATGGTAGTGGTTGGTTTTGGTACGCAGCGAAGAGCTGATGTGACCGGGGCAGTCAGCTCTATTTCAGCAGCCGATTTTGAGCGGAGGCCAATCACCAATACTGCTATGGGCCTGCAAGGCCTCAGTCCCGGCTTAACCATACAATATCAGGGCGGGCAGCCTGGTGAAGAAGATGTGCTGACCAGGGTACGGGGAACAGGAACCCTGAACAATCCCAATCCGCTTGTACTGGTTGATGGTATTGAGCAGTCTTTGGCAACGGTTGAAGCTTCATCTATCGAGTCGATTACCGTTCTAAAGGATGCAGCTTCCGCTGCGATTTATGGATCTCGAGCGGCAAATGGTGTGATTCTCATTACAACAAAACGCGGAGCTGAAACAGGTATTAATGTGAATTATGATGCTTTTGTGGGCGTTCACAATAAGTTGTTCTTTCCTGAACCTGCCGACAGAGAGAGCTGGATGAGGCTGGAAAACGAAGCCCGGGTAGCAGGAGGGCAGCAGCCAATCTTTACTGAAGAGTATATTTCCAATGTTCTTGCAGGTACAAATCCATTGGAATTTCCTTTTGCCGATTTTGAGGGCGGGATTTTTCAGGACAATGCCATGGAGTACAGCCAGTCTATTTCATTATCTACCGGAAGTGAAACAGGGCGATTGTATGCGGCTGTAAACCATCAGGATACGGACGGTATTATTCAAAACTTTAATAACCAGCGCGCCTCAATTCGGGTGAACAGCGATCTGTTTGTGACAGATGATTTAACGTTTACAGCAAATCTTATATATAGAAATCGTGACGTGACCGGCCCGGGTTTTACCGGTCAGCGTATAACCCAGGGATTATTGCATATGAACCGGGACATGATTATGACTTATCCGGACGGACAGAATGCGACTGGTGATCTGATTGGTGGTACCTGGAACCCACATATCATGGCAAATTCCGGTGAATCACGAAGACAAAGTGATGATGTTGTTGCAACCGGTGGTTTAAACTTCAATATCAGTGATGTGCTCACGATTGAGGGAGACCTTACTTTTAACCGCACCGCAACAGAAGAAACGATTTTCCGGGAGTCCCGGAACAATATGATTCATCCGCTAACCGGAAACACAGTGGCTTCCAGTGGTTGGTTTTCAACCAATACATTAAATGAAGGGCGATATAACCGACGGGAACTCAGTCATCGTGTGTTCATGAATTATTCAGATAGTTTTGAAAACCACAGCCTGGGCGGTACGGTTGGATATGAGGAGCTCTATACAAGGGCAAGTCAGGTATCTTCAGCCCGGAATAACTTCTTCAACAACGAATTGCGATCACTGAGTGCCGGTGATACAGGAAATCAATTAACCTGCAGTCAATTTAATGATGCCGGAAGCCATACAAGCGGATGCTTTAATGATTCCTGGAGAGTCCGATCCTTTTTTGGCCGTGCAAACTACACTTTTGGAGATCGATACAGCTTACAGGCCAACGTTCGGTATGATGGTTCATCCCGTTTTGCCGAAGGGAATCGCTGGGGTTTCTTTCCCTCATTTTCAGCTGGCTGGAGAATTTCAAGTGAAAGCTTTATGCAGGATGCCGATTTTCTCAGCAACCTGAGAGTGAGAGCTTCCTGGGGTCAGCTTGGTAACGAGCGAATGAGTTCGAATGAACGTACCGGGCTTCATGCTTTTCTGAACAGCTACAACCTGGGACTTTCTTATGACTTTGGTGACGGTCCGGTACCTGCAACCGGTGTAACGTCTGCTGGAAATCCCAATATTTCTTGGGAAACCACCACAATGACAAATATTGGTCTGGATATTGGGTTACTTGAAGACAGATTAGAAATCATTGCAGAATATTTCTGGAATTATACAAGTGATATTCTTCTGGTTCTGCCGGTACCCGGCTCGGTTGGAATGGGAGCTCCTTTTCAAAACGCTGCTGATGTATCGAACAACGGTTGGGAACTCGAAATTAATTATCGCGGAATACCTTCATCAGATGGCGGATTCCAGTATGCTGTTGGCTTGCACTTTTCAGATGTCGTAAACACAATTGAAAGCCTGAGTGGACAAGGCCCGTTTTATCCGGATAAATTCACTGTCTGGGCAGAGGGATATTCGATTAATTCATTACGTGGTTATCGATCCCCGGGTATCTACCGAACTCAGGAAGACCTGGATAATTATCCAACGAGAAGAAGCCCCAATGCAGGTATCGGTGATGTTATTTACAGAGATTTAACTGGTGATGGAAACCTGACAGCAGCATTGTATCCTGAAGGAGATCAGGAAGTAGTGGCAAATGAGGATCCAAGATATGAGTTTGGCCTTAATTTCAGTGCTTCCTACCGAAATTTCGATTTCAGCATGTTCTGGCAGGGAGTAATGGAACAATGGCATATGCTCGACGGAGCCCTGGTACAGGGACCAAACAGCCAGAACTTTATCCCGCAGGAGATGGCCGATAACAGATTTCACCCTACGGAGAACCCCGACGGAACCTGGCCAAGAGTGATGGTAGGTGCCCAGGTGTGGAGTAACTGCGCAAACTGTATGTCAGACTTTATGCTGGAGGACACCAAATATGCCAGGCTGAAGAACATCACAGTTGGCTACACAGTGCCTCAGCAGCTCATTCAGAATTTACGTCTCTATTTCTCCGGAGAAAATCTGTTGACATTTACACCCACAGGGCTGTTTGATCCCGAACTGCCAAGGGGAAGAAATCAATTCTATCCTCACTCGAAAGCACTTCGGTTTGGTGTAAACGTCTCCTTTTAAACAACATTTTTAAATCTCTGATAAGAGCCAATTTATGAAGAAGAAAATAATTCTAAGTTTACTTATGTGTACTGTTGTCATATTAGGATGTGATAACGGGTTGAATATAGCTCCGACAGACTCGGTTACAGAAGAGTTCTACTGGAACCGTGTTGTTGATGCAGAACAGGCTGTGAATGGAGTTTATTCACATATGGATGGGCGAACCATGACATTGGATAACCGTACTGATATCGCTTTCCAATTGTATGCAAGCAGCCCGATTACAGCTTCTGAGGGCCTTGTTTCAAGTACCTGGAACCGTTACTATAACGGAATACGAAAAGCTAATGATGTAGTTGCCAATATTGACCAGGTTGAGGTGGGTAACCTGGAAGTTCTTGACAGGCTCGAAGCCGAGGCAAGATTTCTCAGAGCATACTACTACACTCAGTTAACCAGCTTGTACGGTGATGTGCCTTTCCCTCTCGAACCTACTGAAATCAGTGACCATCTGCCGAGAACAGACCGAAGTGAAATTGTTGATTTTATAATTAATGAATTAAACTCGATCATATCTGCAAACTCTCTTCCTGTAAGCTACAGCGGCAGTAACGTAGGACGAGCAACACATGGTGCTGCTGAATCACTGCTGGCAAGAGTAGCTTTGCGTAATGAAAGATGGCAAATTGCACGCGATGCTGCACAGTCGGTCATAAATAGCGGCGTTTATGAGCTTTATCCAAACTATGAAGCACTGTTTCATTACGATGGCCAAAACTCCTCAGAAGTGATATTTGACCGGCAGTATTCATCCTCAGGTACCAATTATAACGCATTCAGCCTTTCTGCTGCATCCATTGGCGGAGGTTCAGGTGTTGAGCCTGTTCATGATCTCTATCTGCTCTACAGGCTTGAAGACACCGAATATAACATTGAGGATTTTAATGACCCCTCAGAAGCGTATGAGAATCTTGACCCTCGCTGGGGTTATTCGGTTTTCTACACAGGCCAGCCGATCGGAAACAACATTTATGATTCCAGTCCCAATAGCGGAACTCCGGATCAAGTAGGTGTTACTGAGACAACCACCGAACTGGGTTATAATCTGAAAAAGTATATCGATTATGAAGGTGACAGTTCAAGCCCTTCAACAGGCTCTATCAATATGATTCATATCCGTTATGCGGATGTCCTGTTGATGTATGCTGAAGCCAAAGTCATGCTTAACGAGATTGATCAATCTGTATATGATGCGATCAATGAAGTGAGACAGCGCCCAACTGTTGAAGTGTACACGATTGATGAGACAACCCATCCGGATGCAGAGTCACTCATGCAATTTATCATGGATGAAAGAGCCCGTGAGCTGGCTTTTGAAGGACTGAGGATCTTTGATATGTTTCGTTGGGGCATTGGAACCGAAGTAATGCCAGGCCCGGTTTATGGTGCACATTACCAAAACAGTGCTGGCGAAGTCTACCTGATGACGGCTGGTTATTCCCGGTCATTTAATGAGCATAATCATCTTTGGCCTCTTCCTCAGGCTGAAATCAATGCCAACAGCAATATTACAGGAAATAATCCGGGGTACTAATAAACTGACCCTTTAAATTTTATCCGTAGCAAAATCAGCACCTGTGAACTCTTTTACTGTTCACAGGTGTTTTTTTATTTCAAGAGTAAAATTTTCAGGAATTACACCATTTATTAAAACTTTTCCTTAACATCATTCTTAGTGCTTTTGCCCTCATGCAGCCAATTTGTGATAATTCATATAAAGTTATGAATGATAATTACTTACAAGAAAATATTTAGGTTAGATATCCGGTTTAGGGTTACGATGCAAACCGATGCATTATTTTTTACTCAAATAAAATCAGAAAACAATAGATAGCAGGCCTGAAAATATGAAGCCAGTAAGTAACAGATCGCAGTACTCCACCCAAAGTATTCTATTGACCGCAATCATTATTTTGTTCTATGCCTGCAACAATGCAGAAGTTGTGGATGAAAAGCCTCTGCCGGAAGACCTTATAGAATATTTTTCTCCGCCCGAAGAGTTTGCTGGTGAATACGGGGATTACCGCTCTCCCCTTATTTTAGATTCTGGTGAAGAGGTGCAGAACGCTTCCGACTGGGAAAAAAGACGCGGGGAAATTCTTGATCGCTGGCACGGTTTGCTGGGTGAATGGCCTGAAGTGCTGGCCAACCCCGTTGTAAACTACATCGAATCGGGACAGCGGGAAGATTTCATGCAGCACAAGGTTGAATTTGAAGTTGCACCTGGATGGATGCGTGACGCCTACATTCTTGTCCCAGATGGTGAGGGGCCTATGCCAGCTGCTGTAGTTCCCTTTTATGATGCCGAAACAGGTGCCGGGCTGGATCGTGAGCTCATGGATTTTGCTTACCAGTTAACAAAAAGAGGATTTGTAACCCTTTCTTTCGGGAGCGATCCGCGCTCGAATTACTATCCGGATGAAGCTAACGCAACTCTGCAGCCGCTTTCCTTTATGGCCTATATGGCAGCAAATGCCTATCAGGTTTTAGCCAATCTTGATGAGGTGGATCCTGACAGAATCGGAATCGTGGGGCATTCTTATGGAGGTAAATGGGCGATGTTTGCATCAGCTTTATATGACAAATTTGCAATTGGGGTTTGGTCAGACGGGGGTATCGTTTTTGATGAGAGCAGAGGAAATGTCAACTTTTGGGATCCCTGGTATCTTGGATACGAATCAGGAAATATAGAAAGAGACTGGCGCGGTATTCCGTCGGATGAAAATCACCGTAGAGGTGCTTATAAAGTGATGATAGAAGAGGGCTGGGATCTTCATGATCTCCATGCTCTGATGGCACCCCGCCCCTTCCTGGTTTCGGCTGGTTCCGAAGACCCGCCAGAACGCTGGAAACCGTTAAATCATGCCATTGATGTAAATAAAATACTGGGATATGAAAACAGAGTAGCCATGCAAAACCGGCCCACTCATAGCCCAAACGAGTATTCTAATGAAATTATATATCGTTTTTTTGAACACTTTTTGAATTAAAAACAGCAGCAAACGATGTTTTGCACCATTGTGAAATTTTATATGAGCGTACTGCTGAAATAATCTTATCTCTTATCTTATGAAGAAGATATCTGTTGCAATCGCAATACTGTTTTTCGGAACAGCACTGTTTCAGGAGTTGTCTGCCCAAAGCGGAGATCGGGTACTTGTCCGATTCCACGACAATGGAGAGCTTCTCACAAATCCGGGTAAAGGATTTATGACTTTTCAGCGTTTTGAAGGAGATCCGGCCAATGCACTTGAGGGGTGTTGTGGCGATTTCCGGGAAGAATACCCTTATGAAGTGCTTACAGATGAACAGGGGAATTTGATTAATGAAAATTACCCTAATACTTCAATGGCTTACCTTCGGTTTTATTGGAGATTTCTTGAGCCTGAACAAGGCCAGTACCGATGGGATATTCTCGACAGGGCGCTGGCAACGGCTCGTGAAAGAGGACAAACTGTTAAACTTGCTGTGATGTCACACGGCTCACCTTATCATGATGCTCATGATGTGCCGGATTGGTACAGGGAAATGGTTGGTGAAAGAAGGGAATGGGCTTTCGACAGTTCTGTAAATGCGTGGATGGTGGATCCGGAAGATCTCCGTTATGCTGAATTTTATGGCGGATTTATCCGAAAGATGGGGGAACGGTATGACGGGCACCCCGACCTTGAAGCAGTGGATACCCGAATTGTCGGAGCCTGGGGAGAGGGTGCCGGTTCATCCATGCTTACACAACCAACAAGAGAGGCACTGATTGATGCATATTCGGATACATTCAAAAAAACACCCCTTATAATGCTATTGACAGATGAGAAAACCAATAGATATGGTATGTCGCAAGCTGATATGGGATGGCGGGCCGACTGCATGGGCGATATCGGTTTTTGGGCAGAAGACCAGGATGGCTGGACGCACATGTACGATTATTATCCTCAGGGTATCATCAATTATGGAATGCAGGATGCATGGAAGAAAGGGCATGTTACTTTAGAGATCTGCTATAATTTTCCAGGCTGGAAAAACAGGGGCAACTTCACAAAAGAAGAAGTTGAATATATTTTTGAACAGGGACTAAAATGGAGAATGTCTTCTTTTAATGCAAAATCGGCACCTGTGCCGGAAGAGTGGCAGGATATGGTTGATGATTGGATTAAAAAAATGGGCTACCGGTTTGTTCCCCGCCGTATTTCATATCCGGGGGAGGTGGTTCGAAACGGCAAACTCGATTTTACAACCTGGTGGGAAAACAGGGGTGTGGCACCCATCTACCGCCAATTTCCCCTGGCGTTTCGTTTACACAATGAAGAAGCAAGCACAATTTTAATAACCGATGTGGATATCCGGGAGTGGATGCCGGGAGATAATCTGTACGATGATGCGGTATTTATTCCGCATGACCTCCCAACCGGTGAATATAAAATTGAGATGGCACTGATTGAACCGGCCAGAGAAGCGGGTGTTGAGCCCCGACCGGCTATCCACCTTCCAATTGATTCAAGAACCGCCGATGGCTGGTACAGCCTTGGAAGCATTACTGTTATAGAATCTCCATAATTTTAATAACTCTGAAATTTAAACTGTTCAGCTCTACAGTTCACTGCCGGAAAACCACCATCGCTGGGCATTTTTCCGATAAAGTTTATCGACAACTTCCCGTGGCAGTTTTAAGCCCTGGAAAGAACCGTCAACCTGCCATACCTCCATGGTATGATCAGTTACAAAAAACTCCCAGTCACCAATCCATGTACTGTGAGTTAATTCGTTGATTTCATCCGGGTCAGAATCAATATAGTGCTGCAGGTCAGTTGAATAAATGAGCTGATCCTGATATTCAATGAAGAAATTTCGAAGCTTTTCCCTGTCCTGTTGTGAATGATGTTGCAGATGGGGGATACGGTGAGCCATATCCAGAACCATGCGGGGATATCTGTCCAGGTGTTCTGCCATCATCTCAATACTCCACTCCATGCTGCCAAGATGGATTCCGACGTAGTCCAGGTCCGGATGTTTGTCAAGCCTGTTATTTGTGGCCTGAATAATTTCATCATATGAGGGGTTGTCCGGGTGAAGATATAGGTGGTATTGCGGGTTGTTTTCAAAATACTCTCGATCATTATTGGTGGTCATTTCATCAAGCGGAAGCCAGCAGTTTTTGGGTTCGCCGAGATGGCCGAGTAGCGGTTGTCCCTGTTCTTCAATATATGAGATGACCGGGTCAAACTGAGGATGGTCAATCATAATAAAATTGTCATTTTCATCCTTATACGTCATCCCGATACTTTTCCAGACTTTTACCCCGATAGCTCCATTTTCAAAAGATTTTTCAAGGTAGGCGATTGTATTTTCCACCCAGGTTTCTGCATCCTCCCATCCTTCCATCGAAAAGGTTGTGGCATATTCGAAACGATCCGGAAACCGGTTCTTTAAATCGATGGCAATTTCCTGCTGATCAGAAATGGATTGGACATCCCAAGCATCTGTATTAATAGTTACTACACGCATATTGTCATTTATCCCTTGTTCTATCACAAGCGGACTATTTGTATTGATATGAGTATGGGTGTCAATTTTTTCTATGAGATAAAAATCATCCATAGAATAAAATTCACTCTCTTTATTACAGCTTCCGGTGATAAGTATAAAGCCAAGCAGGCAAGGTAAAAGGGACTTGAAATGTCGCTTCATGATAATGTGGATTGATGTGATTGATTTTGCGGATTAAAAAACAGCTTGGGTATTGCTATTGCGTCTTTTTTGGAGATAATTTTTTTGGTTCTACGGGAAACCTTGTGGGTAGAGGTCTAATTTTCCAAAATAGAACAGTATGGCATTTCGGAAATTATCAAAGTTTCGGTAGCCTTTCGAAATAGATTTTAACTGCTGAATTTTAGAGTTCACTTGTTCGG
>JAFIFB010000003.1 GCA_020832285.1 Balneolaceae bacterium | reverse complement strand
AACTTTTTGCTGTTCTCCATTTTCCATGGTTACGTAACCGCTAAAGTTACCAGCCAAATTTAAATCGGATTGCCCGGTGTTTTCTGCTAAACCTTCGGCCATTGACAGAGAGATGGCCATCAAAAAACAAAAGAGAGTTAATACTGAAAGTCGAGATACAGAATCGTGCATTTTAAATAATAATAAGTTTTCGTTTCGTGCTTTTATACCTGTCTTAATTGATCGCGAACCTTGCATATGCAAACAGTGCATATTCCTGTTCCATTCTTTCACGGTGTCAGGTTTATGCTTGACATGAAACTATATTGGATTGATTTACTTTCGTGCTAATCCTCAGATATCGACAGAATAAAGAAATATCTTGAAATATTGCTGATAACAAACGCTAAGATTAATCAATATTTCTCGATAATAAAAACCATTCCCCTGGAACGCCTTGAAATCAGAAATACCTTCATAATCATTTGATCAATGAATTGATAATCTTCATTCTCCTTACAGACCGAAGGAATATAAACCACAAATTGTAACCAGATAAGAAGATCAGAGATTTCCAGTTTTTCAGGCAGTTACTCTATTATAAACGAAAATTAAAATAAGTGAGCGAAATGCAGGGTATAGGTATTTTCTATCAATCTATCCGGGAATAATTTTTTAACTTAATCATTAGACTGAATAGAAAGAATTACCCATCGAAAGCATGGGAAACGAATTAATTTAACCTCATCAAAAAACCAATAATATGAGTAATGAAAGTAATTGCCCGTTTCATAACGGCACAAAAAGTAAAGCTGCCGGCGGAGGCACCAGAAATCGAGACTGGTGGCCCAATAAATTAGAGCTGAATATCCTGCGGCAGCACTCGTCCAAATCGGACCCGATGGGCGAAGATTTCGACTATGCTGAAGAATTTAAGAAACTTGATCTGGCTGCCGTAAAGAAAGACCTTGCCGACCTGATGACCGACTCCCAGGATTGGTGGCCTGCCGATTTTGGCCACTACGGCCCTCTAATCATCCGAATGGCCTGGCACAGTGCCGGAACGTATCGAGTGGTTGACGGACGCGGAGGCGGCGGAACCGGCAACCAGCGTTTTGCCCCGCTGAACAGCTGGCCCGACAACGTAAACCTGGACAGGGCACGACTGCTTCTCTGGCCGATCAAACAGAAATATGGCCGGAAAATTTCCTGGGCTGATCTGATGATCCTGGCCGGAAATGTTGCCCTTGAAACAATGGGCTTCAAAACCTTTGGTTTTGCAGGCGGGCGTGAGGATGTCTGGGAACCGGAAGATGATATCTACTGGGGTTCGGAAGGTGAGTGGCTTGCAAGTCAGCGCCACACCGACGACGACACCCTTGAAGAACCTCTCGGTGCCGATCACATGGGCCTGATCTATGTAAATCCCGAAGGCCCTTTTGGTGAACCCGACCCTGAAAAAGCGGCACACTTTATTCGTCAGACTTTCGCCCGAATGGCAATGAACGACGAAGAGACCGTGGCCCTTATTGCAGGCGGACACACCTTTGGAAAAACACACGGTGCCGCCCCGGAAGAGCATCTCGGTCCGGATCCCGAAGCAGCCGGAATCGAAGAGATGAGCCTGGGCTGGAAAAACTCTTATGGCAGCGGAAAAGGAAACGACACCATCACCAGCGGCCTTGAAGGTACATGGACACAAACACCCACCAAATGGAGTAATAAATTTCTGGAAAACCTCTTTGAGTTTGAGTGGGAAAAACACCAGGGTCCCGGCGGCAAATGGCAGTGGAGACCAAAAGATGGCGCCGGTGAAGGAACCATACCGGATGCACACGATCCGAACAAAAAGCACGCGCCTTTTATGCTTACCACGGACATCTCCCTGAAAGTGGATCCCGAATACGAGAAAATCGCAAGACGTTTTTACGAAAACCCCGATGAATTCGCAGATGCGTTTGCCCGGGCCTGGTACAAACTCACCCATCGCGATATGGGACCAAAGTCTCTCTACCTGGGGCCAGAAGTTCCTGAAGAAGAGCTTCTTTGGCAGGATCCGATCCCGGAAGTGGATCATGAACTAATTGGCAGAGAAGATATTGCAGCATTGAAAGGCAAGATTCTTGATACCGGTTTGAGTGTATCTGAGCTGGTATCTGCTGCCTGGGCCTCTGCATCCACCTTCCGCGGATCAGACAAGCGAGGCGGTGCCAACGGAGCCCACGTGCGCCTCGAGCCGCAAAAGCACTGGGAAGTTAACAACCCTGAACAGCTTGCCAAAGTACTGGAAACTCTTGAAGGAATTCAGAAAGAGTTCAACAATTCTCAGTATGGCAACAAGAAAGTTTCTCTTGCCGATCTGATTGTACTTGGCGGATCTGCTGCTGTTGAGAAGGCTGCAAAAAATGCCGGACATGACATCACTGTACCCTTTACTCCGGGCCGTGCAGACGCATTGCAGGAACAGACAGATGTGGAATCGTTCGAATGGCTTGAACCGCCTGCAGACGCATTCCGCAACTACTACAATGCAAAGCACAAAACCACCCAGGAAGAGATGCTGCTGGACAAAGCGCAGCTCATGACCCTCACTCCACCGGAGATGACAGTGCTTCTTGGCGGCATGCGTGTGCTGAATACCAACTGGAACGGCAGCAAGCACGGGCTTTTCACCGACCAGCCGGAAACACTCACAAACGATTTCTTCGTGAACCTGCTGGATATGAATACCACCTGGCAGGGTACAACCGATAAACAGGATCTTTTTGTAGGCAGCGACCGTAACACCGGAGAACCCAAATGGACCGGTACCCGTGCCGATCTGATTTTTGGATCCAACTCCGAACTGCGCGCAATCGCTGAAGTCTACGGATGCGGAGATTCCGAAGAGAAGTTCGTGAAGGACTTTGTCGCAGCCTGGAACAAGGTGATGAACCTGGACCGATTCGATCTGAAATAGTTTCACTGTTTGCGGCCGGGTTCTAATATTGAACCCATGCCAGTACACCCGAAACTCATTTAACAAAATCTAAAAAGGCAGTCCTGATAGTTATCGGGGCTGCCTTTTTTTATTCAGGCAAACCTCCAAGGTTTCAAAAACCTTGGAGGTTTTTTTGATTTCGGAAAAATGAATCTGTTGTATCATGATACTGATTCCAAATTGTCTCATTTCCGTTTACCGGGTTATCTCAACTTCCGAAAAATCTTAAAAATCGATCTTAATTATCTTTTAAGAACGCTTTTTAGTGCTGCATCCATTATTTAAACTACTGGATAAGCTTCCTGTTCTGCCTTCCATTTATTTTGATTTAGCATTGCCTGAATAACGATTTAACGATTTCCGATTGAACGATACTCGATTTTGTACAAAGCATCCGTACCAATTCACTTGGTTTGGTGCTTACCCCTGAATGAGCCCCAAAGCGGGCAGCCATCAAATAGCCCCGAGTGTAGTGGTTTTGCGAAACCCGGGGGATAAGAGTAAGCCCAAAACCAAAAACCTCCGACTCGATTTGTGAAAAACATCGGTTTAAATCGGAGGTTATATGTTCAATTTTATTTGAGAGGTAGGTATTTCTGCGGTTCTTGCCAGAAGGGTGGCTCGATTTAAAATCAGGTACAGGCCAATGTTCAGGCAGAAGGGTAACCGCAAAGGGCCTGGGGTTGTTGATAAGGTTCGGGTATAGTGTATTGTGCAGTGAGCAGTGAGCAGCGAAACAAATAAAGGTGGCACAAGCGGGACGCTCATAACATTTTTTAAAACCCGCAACCCGCAACCAGAATCACTTTTAAATAAAACTTATTTGCAGCCACTACATCACCATTTTTCGGAACTTGAGTTATCCGCCGAACAGTATCGACAGATCGGCAAAGAGGGTATAAATAAGCAGTACCAGCACCACGAGTACAATCCCGGCCGGCACAGCAAATTTCCATGGGGTCATATCCACATCACCGGAGTATTCCTGCTCCCAGGGTTTTTCCAGCGGTTTGTAGAAACTGACAACCAGCATCAGGAACACCAGGACAAGGAAAGCAATTCCAAGGAAATGAAATTCTGTAACGGCAAGCACCCAGCCACTGAAAGGGGGGACAAAATATCCGGCCGCAATTCCAAGACAGCCGATTACCAAAGCAAGTTTAGCTGCCAGTGGCGGAACCCTCGGTGCCAATATGGCCACAAGAACAACCGCCAGTATCGGGATAAAATAGATGCCGTTCATCTGCTGGAGATAAACAAAAATACTTTCCTGGCCAATAAGAAGCGGTGCGATAAACATGGAAGCAATGGCAATCACCCATCCGAACCGCTTACCGGCTTTTACAATCTGTGCATCGGTGGCATCTTTCTTGAGAACGGCTTTATACAGACCGTAGCCGTAGAGCGTGGTTGTTGCATTCAGAGCGGAGTTAAATGAACTTAGAATAGCCCCTACCATCACACCGGCAAAGAGGCCTGTTAACGGGGATGGAAGCACGTCTCTGACCAACACCCCGTAAGCATTGTCTGCACGGATATCAGTATCGCCATAAAGATAGAAAGCGATGATACCGGGTATCACCAGATAGAGAGGGCCGAGAAGTTTCAGCATTCCGGTCAGCAGCACACCTTTCTGGCCTTCTGCAAGGCTGCTGGCTCCGAATGTTCGCTGAATAATCTGCTGATTGGTACACCAGTAAAAAACGTTCAGCAGAAGAACTCCCGTAAAGAGTGTAGAGAAAGGGACGGACTGATCGGGCCCGCCGATGGAATTAAAACGTTCCGGGTGTGCCTCACCCAGGATTTGCCATCCCTGAATAATACCTTCTCCCCCGCTCACTGCCTGAAGGCCGAACCAGCATATCAGAAAACCACCGATCAAAAGCCCGATTCCATTCAACAAGTCAGATACTGCAATAGAACCCAGGCCGCCAAATAGAGCATAACTGGCTCCAATCAAGCCGACAATCCATACCGTCACCCAAATTACCGACACTTCCGATTCAAGCCCGGTGAGTGTCTGCAAATCGAGCATACTGGAGAGCCCGGTGGCCCCGGTGTATAAAATGATCGGCAGCAGAATTGCCACATAAGCACCAAGAAATATCAGATTTGCAATCACCTGAGTACCATGATCAAACCGCAGTCCCAAAAATTGCGGAACGGTTGCAATACCGCTTTTCAGGAACCGGGGCAAAAAGAACAAAGCCATCAATACCAGGGCCAACACGGCAATCACTTCCCAGGCCATCACACTCAATCCGTCAATAAACGCGGAGCCATTCAGGCCGACAAGCTGTTCGGTGGAAAGATTGGTCAGCAGTAATGAACCGGCAATGAGTGGAAAACTCAGGTTTCGGCCGGCAAGGTAATATCCTTCGAGAGACGTATTGTCCTGGCGGCGAACCCAGTAATAAGTAAGGATGGCCACACCTCCGATAAAAAGCAAAAAGGTAGTAATTGTGATAAAATTTTCCATTCAGGCAGACTTTTATAAGAGGTTGTTATCCGGGTTTGAACCAGCAGCTTTATTAATTAAACCTGAGAAACATAATTAAACTTTTTGAAGAATGGCAAAACGAATTGCATTTTTTCCGGATGATTTGATTTCAACTATCAGCTTAAGAAGGCCTTGTCAGTATTCACGGTGTTTTCCTTTGTAAATGTGCGTAAGGGGTTTTTAGTTTCTGATTAGGACGGCATTTACTATACTGTTTGAGAGATTATTGATTATGGAAAAACAACTATAAATAATGGCTTACTTTCAAAGTGCGGTACTGAAGGCATTTCTTCTGAAGGTGGGAGTGGCTGCTATCGAAGCATTTGGGTGGATAGAGTACGTCACCGAACAAAAAACCAAAGCCGGTGAACTGAAAACCCAAATTGCCCAAACGGATAAAGAGATTGATGCGATGGTGTATGAGTTGTATGGGTTGAGTGAGGAGGAGGTGAAGGTTGCGGAGGGGGGTGTGTGATAAAAAACGTTCAGTCCATACAACTAAAAAGTCAAAAAGAGACGCATAATCGCCCGGTTGAAGCTATCTGCAGATCGGAACGTGGACTGGATGTTTACTTTGTAAAATACAATCGTACAATAGCAGAAATTGTCTGCCATTTTTTAGCCAAAAAGTTTCATCTTGAAACACCCGAAATAGCTTATGTTGAAATTGGAAATCATCCTGTACCGGAAAATTTTCAATTCAGAAATCACATGAACCAGGGAAAGATTGCTTTTGGTTCAAAAAAGGCCCAAAATGTGGTAAATGAACTTACTCAACTTGACTTTGTATTTAGTAAACATGAATTCAATAGAATAGAATTTCCGGAACATTTGCTCAGAATTGGATTATTTGATTTGTGGGTCGGAAATAATGATCGGACTGCTCAAAATTACAATCTTTTTTTAACAAGGGGGAAAACACAAAAATTAGTGGTATTTGATCATTTTGAAGCGTTTAATAAAATAGCCGAACATTCGTTTAAAAACATTACAACAGAAATAGATGTATAATCTAATGGCTTTCTTAGCACAAATTATGCTTATGAGATGCTTGGATTGGTTTCTAAAGACAATTTGCATGAAGAAATGGAGAAATTATTCTCTGTCATTGATGGTTTAAATATTGACGAATTATTAAGATCAATAAGCCAAACTTATCCGGACTCGTGGGATGAGGATCACGCAGCTACAGATTATATACTGAGATTTTTAACATCCGAAGCAAGGTTGCAAGAAATAAGAAAACAGGTTACGGATTACATTAAATACTTACGGGAAAAGTCATGAAACCCTTTTATAGTGTCATATATTTGAAATCTGAATCTATATCAGATGAGAAAATAGCAATTGGAATGTTTTTGAATGCCAATCGGAAACCGCTGTTTGATTATTCTGAGGACAAGTTGAAAATGGCCTCAAAAATAATTAATAGCGAAGCTGTAGATTCTGTTGAAAAGCTCCTCAAGAATATAAAAAGGAAGATAGATAGCTTATCGAAAGATAAAAACCAGAAAGAGGCTTTTGATGTTGATCCATTTACAAACAGTTATTTCGATTATCTAAATCGCTACAGCAACAATTTGATACTTTATTCCAAGCCGGAAGAGAATATTGGTGACTTTAAGCTTGATGATTTTGACTCACTCTTTAAACTGTTGGTGGATAAGAATTACGGTTTTGAAGAAAAGGAAACTGTTGTATTTGGAAAAAAAGTTGAAGAAACGTTAAGAGCATCCAGAGTGTCTGAACGGGTAGATATCAAATATCGGGTTCCTAAAGACCGGGTAAAATCAATTTTAAGAAATCATCAAGTGGATTATATCGGTGCGAATGGCAAAATTTATTCCGGGAATGTAATAGATACCACAACTGATCATTACACTATTGAGAATAAAGTATATCAAATTCGGGCATTAATAAGTGGACTTGCCGAGTTGTCAGGTAACTTAGGTTTACATACGAAGGGACGACATGTTGTTTATTTTAATGAGCCAGCAGGAAGTAAACAAAAGGACGTTATTTACGATTTGCATCATGACAATACCCGTCCATTTAAACTCAAACCCTGGGAGCTTTTTGAAGAAGAAGAGAAAGAACTGGAAGATAAAAATGTAGGGAAGTTCAGTGAATTTCTTTCAGGAGTTTATTAAATAATGCCTGCAAATGCTTTCTGATATTAAAAGTTAAATAAAACGATTATTCATTTTATCGCACCCAACTTCGATATCGAAAAACGCAACCGCAAACTCGAAACCTGGCACGAACTCACCATTAAGCAGTTCCTGGCCGAGCTGAAACGAGTGGAGTTGTCCCGTCCGCAAAATCAGGCTGAAAGGTTGGTTGGCCTTATTTCATCTCACTCCACCGCATCCACATCCACATTTACACGCACTGCCGAGGCTCCTTTTGGCTTGATCGATTCGTACTTTTTGAAAATTGCATCCAGCAATTTTTCAATAGCGTGAGCATTATAATTTCTGCTCAGTTTGATGTTTGCCTCCCACTGATACTGTCCGCTCATCCATTCAATCACCGAAGGTGAAGGGCCCATCACTACATTCTCACCGGTAATCATTCGCATAGCATCACAAAAACGGTCGGCCACCATCTGTACTTTGCTCCACGAGGGCGATTTAAACCGAAACACAACCATCCGCGAGAACGGTGGGAAATGCAGCGATTCACGGCTGGCCAGTTCCTGTTTGGCAAAGGTTTTAAAATCGTGAGTCTGTGCACATTTGATAGCGGGATGATCGGGTTTCCAGGTCTGCACATAGACCACTCCCGGTTTTTCTGCACGCCCTGCTCGCCCGGCCACCTGGCTCAAAAGCTGAAACATCCGTTCCCCGGCCCGAAACGAAGGGAATGCCAGTTCTGTATCGGCATTGATCACGCCCACCACCGTTACATTGGGAAAGTCCAGCCCTTTCGCCACGAGCTGCGTACCGATCAGAATATCTGAGCCACCGCTTAAAAACTGCTCATAAATTTTTTGATGGCCGAATTTACCGGATGTG
The DNA here is from genome assembly GCA_020832285.1 of Balneolaceae bacterium. Lineage (GTDB taxonomy): Bacteria > Bacteroidota > Rhodothermia > Balneolales > Balneolaceae > Rhodohalobacter. The sequence goes on along the minus strand of JAFIFB010000003.1, from coordinate 26,035 downwards.
GAATCGCGGTCCATTCGCAGCAGCCGTGCTTCGGGAAACAGTTTCTCCACCTCCTCTTCCACCTGCTGCGTACCGCTTCCTTTCGACACCAGGTTTTCCGATTCACACAGCTCACACCGGGTATCAGCGCGGCGGGAGTAGCCGCTGTAGTGGTCCAGAAGAATATTTTTCTTTTTGTGATAGGTGAGGCTCGTGGAACTTTCCGGACTTTGCGGAATGTGGCCGCAATCCTCGCACTGCAAAAAAGAAGCATAACCGCGCCGGTTGTAGAGCAAAATCACCTGTTCCTTGCGCTCCAGTGCTTTTTCGATCTCCTGGTAAAGCTCCACCGTCAACGGGCCTTTCATCGCACTTTTATATTCGATCAGATTCAGTGTTTCCACCGGCGGCATCGTACCGGTGGGCCGCAGGGGAAGCTGCAACAGAGTGTGTTTCTCTTCCATCACCGCTTTTACCGATACCATCCCGGGTGTGGCCGACCCCAGCACCACCACGGCATTTTCCATGTGAGCCCGCATCACCGCCACATCGCGAGCGTGATATCGGGGAGCCGGATCGTACTGCTTGTAGGAGCTGTCGTGCTCTTCGTCTACCACAATCAGGCCGGGATTTTGCACCGGGGCAAATACTGCCGATCGCGGACCGATTGCGATCCGTTTATCCCCCGACTTCAGACTCTGCCACGCCTCGAACCGCTCGCGGTCACTCAGGCGGCTGTGAAGAACGGCGATCTGATCACCAAAAATCTGGTAAAACCGCTGAACTGTCTGTGGTGTAAGGGCGATCTCAGGAACCAGTACCAGTCCGCCCCGTCCCTGCTCAAGAGTGTGTTTCAGGGCATGGATGTAAACCTCTGTCTTTCCCGAACCGGTAACACCAAACAGTAAAAAACTTTTAAATTTTTCCTCATCCAGCGGTTTTTTTATCTGCCGGTACGCCTCTTCTTGCTGATCGGAGAGCGTTTTGATTTTGTCCGGCTCATGGATACCATTTCGCTGCGTGTCTGTCTGCACGGGCAGGTCAGCCGATTCGATCCACCCCTCTTTTTCGATTCGGCTCAGGGTATAAGGCGTAAAGAGCTCATCGCTTAGCAAATCCTGATGAGATTTTGGTAAATCCATGTTGCAGAGTTTTTCAAACGCTTCCACCCATTTATACGACCGTTCGGCATCCGACAGCTCCTCAAGGACACTCTCCGGTTTAACCGATCCAGCCAGTTTCCAGTGTTTTACTTTTTTGTAATCCACCTTCTGGCGGGGATATTCCCAGGCCTGCACCCAGCCGTTTTTCAGTGCCTTGTTCAGAAATCGTTTTCCGGAGCCTTCACGCCATCGTTTCTGGGCCTGTTTCAGCGTATAATCTCCTTCTTCAATATCACGTAACTGCTCCTGATCTTCATCGTTCAGATCCTCTTTAAAACCTGGCTTTACGCGCAGTTTTTTCTCTGATGCAAAATTCAATCCAACTGGCAGCGAAGCCTGAATCGCCTCACCCCAGCTGCAGTAATAGAAACGGTGAATCCACTCGGTGAGCTGAATCATGGTTTGGCTCATAATCGGCTCTTCATCCAGGATTTTCTGAACCGGTTTGGTCTCGAATTTCGGTTTGCGGTCATGAACCTGTACAGCCATACCAATTGCGAATTCATTGCGAAGCGGAACCCACACGCGCATTCCCGGCACTATCTTTTCCGATTCTCGTGTATGATAGGTAAACAGCCGTCTCACAGCCGTGGGAAATGCGATATCTACATACATTTTTGCCATTCCGTTAAGCTATGGAATATGGCAGGCAATTGTAATGGATTTTATCGGGTTATCAGCGGTTCTGGCCTTTATCCTCGTTACACTACTCTGCTGTGTAACACCCTCCCCGCAGCTACGCTTCATCCAATATCAAATCCACTACCCTTTTCCGGCAGCAGAGCTGCCTTTGCCGTCACGGAGCAGAGCACCGTGACGAGACGAATAGATTCAGTCGAGCAACTATCACGGTTACCTCACCAAGAGATTTTTTTTCGCTGTAACATGCCTTCAAAGCCGGTATTTTTCATCGATTCGAAAAGCTCACCGTATTTCAAGCCTGCCCATCCTGTTCTTTTATGAGAAGCTGTGAGACTTTACATCAGGAATCAAACTGACTGAAGCGGTACACGAAATTGAGGCGAAGGGAACGGGTTCGCCAACGGTTTTCATTTTCCGAGTAGAAACCAGGCTGATCGATAATGTTGGTTGTGCCGCGTGTATTGAAAATATCGAAACCACTGATGGTAATTGTGGCATCCCCATCGAATAACTCTTTAGAGATCGCTGAATTCACATGATACGTTCCGTCGCGACTGCCCTGTGTGGTGCTTCTTGGTCCGCTGTATCGGTAAGTGGCCTGGAAGTTGAATCCTTCAAGAATTCTCCACTGTAACCGCATTCTTCCAAATGTTACATCGGATGAGCGGTAAAATTCCTGGCCATGTAAAAATCCGTCTGTTTCAGACTGAAAATGATTGACGCTCCCGCGTAACCGGACAGAACTTCCGAGGTTTTGGCTAATGGCAACCTCGCCTCCCCAGTTCGATTGGGTGGATAGATTAAACGGCATCCGCCGGGTGGCCCCACCCTCTTCTACGTCGGTAATCGTTTCAATTACACCGGTCCGGTAACGGTGGTATAACGATGTGGTTACTGAGCCAGACTCCCAGAAACGAAGATAGCTGATTTCATAAGAATCGGAATAGACAGGCTCAAGCTCCGGATTACCGGTGAAAATATTTCTTGAATCCCTGAAATTGGAAAATGGCAAAATCGACCGAATTCTCGGCCGGGAAAAACGTCGGCTGTAGCTCAGCTGCACCGTATTCTCATCATTAATCTCATATCCCAGGAAGGCACTTGGAAAGATATCAAAATAGTTTTGCGTGGCCTGTTCACCGGTACCTGTTACTTCCGTATCGATGGTTGTTTGTTCAGCCCGCAAACCGGTCTGGATTGAAAAATCACCGATTTGTGTGGAAAAAATCCCATAAAGAGCATGCACACTCTGATCGTAATTAAAATCTGAACTAAAATCCTCCACGGGTATCCACTCACCACCTGCCTGTTCTTCCACATCGTAGCGATTATCAACCCAACGCATGGACGAACGCCCGCCAAGCTCCAGTTCTGCGCGGTCGCCAAGGGGATGAATGTAATCTGCATTAAACTGTATTCTTGTCCGGTTTTCCCGGATGTCGGTTCTTTGATAGCCGAGCATTTGCCCTGTCATAACATTCTCTTCAAAAAGATTACCTGATTCCCATTCCGGACGGTGGTCGATTCGGGCATCCACTCTCAGTAGTCGGTTTTCGTCATCGAACCTCCTTTCAAAAGCAAGATCGAACTCCATATCCATGCGGTCTTCATCCAAATCCTCTTCTCGCATCACTTCACGGATGGGATTCGCCAGAAGGTCCATATCGCTGTAAAATGTGTCGGTCTGATTAGTCCGGTCTCTCACTCTAAAGAAAACAGATGGTGTGAGTGTACTGCGCTCGCCCAGAAAGATTTCAGCCCCTGCACGTATGTTTCCTCTCAGTTCACTGCGCATTCTGTCCTGTGTCTGGTTATACATGTAAGAGGTGTCGGGTGATTCAAACTGCTGGAAACGGAACGCTTCGGAAGGACGGTCGCGATGTCTCACTCCAATATTTGTAAACCAGTTCACATTGTTGGTCATAAAATTCAGATTGGTAGATAACCGATGATCTCCGGGTATACCGGTTCGTCCCAATACCGAGCCGTTGATCCCTGCAATCCGGTTTCTCTTCAGAATAATATTGATCACACCGGCATCTCCTTCAGCCTGGTAGCGTGCCGATGGATTTGGTATCACCTCTACGCGTTCAATACTTTCTGCGGGCAGTGCAGCAAGTGCTTCTGTTCCTCCACTTAATAGAGACGAAGAGCGCCCGTTGATCAGTACTGTTACATTTTCACTGCCCCGAAGACTTAAATTTCCTTCGATATCACTTTCAATGGAAGGGATGTTATCGATCAGGTCAAGGGCTGATCCTCCCATCGCTTCAATATCTGAATCAGCACGATAAATTCTGCGGTCAAAGCGCATTTCCACATCGGCTGTCTGCGATTCCACCACGACTTCACCTAATTGGTGAGTTTCTTCACCCAGCTGAATAGTTTCAACAGTGTGTCGTTCACCGGCTGTGAGTTCCACTTCTTTTTCAAACGTGGAGTAAGAAACATAACTGGCACGGAACAGATAGGTACCTGGTTCAACTTCCAGTTCAAAATATCCCTCCTGGTCGGTGGCGATGCCGCTCACAGGCTCATCACCAATCATTATAGAAACAGTGGCACCGGGAATCGAATTGCCACTTTCATCTTCTACAATCCCCTCAATAATTGCAGCGTCGGTATCCTGTCCCCAAACAATTTGTGAAGCTAAAAGAAAAACAGACAGAAGAAAGATTTTTTTAAAAGAAAACATTATTTGTAAGCTGATTTTTAATTTTACCACAAATAAATAAACGAAATCATTCATTACGATTTCATTTTCCTGCATTTCTTCACATTGTTTTACATTAAAGCATCATTTCTTTTTCAGCTCATTATCACTTTAAATCGACCAACCCGGATATCTCACAGTAAATATGATAAACGTAATGTAACCATATGATTTGAAGTGCTTTATTATTCCTGACTTTAAACAGATCCAAGCAAAAAAAAAGCCCCAACCCGGAATCCCGGATTGGGGCAAAATGCAAGTAGTGAAGAGCCTATGTCTTCGTTTTTTTGCGGTTTATTTATCCATCAGCTTTTTGAAGTCCTCCAAAGTGGAACGGACTGCGTTTTCTGATGCTCTTAAAAGTTCTTTTTCACCTTCGTCAAGATCCACCTCAATAATCTCTTTAATGCCGCCGTGCCCCAGTTTTACAGGCACACCGATAAAGAGGTCTTTGATGCCAAACTCGCCATCACAATAGGCTGCACATGGGAAAATACGATTTTGATCGAGCATTATTGCCTCAACCATCTGCGCAGCGGCTGCACCGGGAGCATACCAGGCCGAAGTTCCCATCAGGCCTACAATTTCACCGCCTCCGCCTTTGGTTCTTTCAACAATTGTATTCAGTTTATCTTCATCGATTAACTGAGTTACGGGGATTCCGGAAACTGTGGTGTATCTTGGCAGCGGCACCATTGTGTCACCGTGGCCGCCCATCAGCAGTGCCTGTATATCTTTGGGAGACACATTCAGCTCTTCAGCCAGAAATGCGCGGTATCGGGCCGTATCTAAAATACCGGCCATTCCCATCACTTTTTTTGGATTGAGGTTGCTGGCAGCGTGGGCAACGTATGTCATCACATCCAGAGGGTTGGAAACCACGATGATGATTGTATCGGGTGAATATTTTACCAGTTGCTCAGTTACGGTTTTTACGATGTTACCATTAATTTCCAGAAGGTCATCACGGCTCATACCTGGCCGACGCGGCACACCAGCTGTTATCACACATACATCGGAATTTTTGGTGTCTTTATAATCAACGGTGCCGGTCAGGCGGGTATCAAAACCTGAGATCGGTGCGGTTTGCCACTGATCCAGTGCGCGCCCTTTTGAAGGATAAAATGTTTTATCGCCCTCTTTTCTTTCGATGTCAACCATTACAACTTCTTTAGCAAAATCTCTTTCGGCAAGTGTAAATGCTACGGTTGCCCCTACATTTCCACCTGCTCCTACTACAGTTACTTTCATGATTTTTTCTTTTAAGTGATTAGTTAAGTGTTTTAAATCTGTTCGATGAAGAGTGCGGCCGGGTCAGACCAATTTTCCCGGCCTGCCGTTGGTAAACATCCACAATCATCTCTGCTGTCCCAACCTGAAATATAACCAAACATCATAAAGCGGATATGAATCCGCTCGATTCAGGTTCATTTCATAAAGTATTCAGTTTTGAGCCTCTCGTTTATCAAATCCCCACATCAGCTTATTTCTGAGTGTTTCGAAATAATTCTGTCCGGGAAGCTGTATCAGGCTCACTGAAAAATCGCTCTGTTTTATATTTATGTCAAGTTTACTGTTTTGCGGCAGGTTTATTCCGTCACATGAGAACAGAATATGCTCCTCGCTTGTGGAATTACCGGGTCTGACTGTAAGCGGGCGATCAGACGGTAGCACAAGCGGTCGGGTTGTAAGAGTGTGGGGATTGATTGGGGTCAAAACCATAACCGGAGTATTGGGTACCACGATCGGTCCGCCGGCAGAAAGATTGTAGGCAGTTGACCCGGATGGTGTGGAGATGATCAGCCCGTCCGTCCAGTAATTATTGATCAATAATCCGTCGTATTCCACCTCAACAGATATGAGGGATGAGGTATCTTTTTTTGAAAAAAGAAATTCATTCAATGCAAAGTAGTAATTCCCTTCAGCTGTTTTGGCCTCCAGCATAGAGCGTTCATCAATACGATACTTATTATTCACCACACACTCCATTGCCTCTTCGATTTGTGCGGGCTGGATATTTGCCATAAATCCAAGCTTCCCCGTGTTGATTCCCAGGATCGGAATCTCTTTATCTTTTACAAGATGGGCTGTATGGAGCATAGTACCATCTCCGCCCATTGCGATAATCACATCAGAAAGACCGATTGCCTTCTGCTCATTCTGAACGACGGACGCAGCACTATTCAGGGTAACTTTTGGGAAATGTCTTTCAAGTTCAGCTGAAAGGTGGAGTATATGACCATTATTACCACACCATTGCAACACTCGCGCGAGGGGATCCTGAATGGAATACTTTTCGGGGTTTGCAATAATGCAGAATTTCATTGAATGGAAACAGTTTCTCCGTTTCGCACCCTGATCTCAGGCAGATACAGATTCCAGGGAACAGCGGATGTTTGTATACCGGTTACATGTGGCTTATATAAGCTCAGGATTTTTGTATCAACCCGCAACCAGTAATCCCCGCTGATTGGATACCATTTCTGTCGCATACTGTCTGTCAATTCAGTATAGATTGAAGTTCTGCGTGTAACTACTCTTATATCAAAGAAAACCAATTCGGAATCAGGCTGGAATATCAGATTTTGAAGCTGAGTTAAAATATTTTCTGCTACAAAATTTTCCGTATAGGCAATAAAGTATTCAGCTTCTGGCTCGGCATCATCAACTAACATAAATCTTTCATTATTCAGGTTTATTTCCCCGCGGATGGAAAGATCTTCCCTCGTCAAATATCCAATTCTTGTTCTGAGCCAGTCGTGATTCACCACTGCACGCCGGTTCAGGTAAAATGCGGTAATCCGTTCGCTATTTTGCGGAGACAGTGAGTAAGAATCGCGGTAATCCGGCCTGAGTTCGTAACTTTCGTTTGTTAACCGGCTGGAGGCCAGAGGTCCCAGTTCCGGAATCCAGTCGAGGTCGCCATCGGTGAATGCCTGGTAAAGTTCTTCTTCATTATTAAAATATCTGAACTCAAGCCGGTTTATCACGGGCCGGTTTTCCCTGTCGAGGCTGTTTTCACTTTGATTTTTTACCAGAATCACCCGGTTTTCTTCCATTCTGTTCAGCTCATAGTGTCCGGTTCCTACAGGGCGTTTGGCAAGACCGTCTTCGCTGTTGCGAACGGCTTCACGGGGATAAATTAACAGGTTTGGAGAAGCAAGTTTTGCCAGAAAGTCCGGATCTGGATTATTTAGCTCAATCCGCACCGTTTGTTCATCAACTACCCGTATTCCGCTCACCTCCTGTAATACGCGGCGTTCCGGATCATAAATATTACGCTGTTCGAGATAATAGTTTTCGTAGCCGCGAATGTCCATCAGCAGTTCTGCGGCTAACGGTGGGTGGGCTGCACGGGCAGCTCTTTCGAAAGCCCATTTCACATCACTTGCATGAATTCTTCGTCCCACTCCGGCAGTAAACACCCGGCTGTCCCGGTAAAAAATATCCCGGTTGATCGTAAATGTATATACATGGCCGTCATCTGAAACATCCACTTCCCGCGCCAAAGCAGGCTGAGGGTCCCCGTTGCTGTCCAGTTTCATCAGACCATCGTAGAGCAGCATTAATACCCGCTGTGTGCTAAGATTGCGGGCATAGAGTGGATCGAAATTGGTAACCGGATCGATAACACCGATATGCAGTTCATAAAATTCGTCTTCTTCATCAACTTCTTCTTCAGCCCGTTCTGCCCTGGGTGTGGTATCTACCACTTCAACGGTGTCTGTAGTGGTTCCGCAGGAGTGCAGAATGAAAGCGAAAGGGAGCAGGAAGTATAAAAATGTTCTGGTTGTTAGAGTCATCTATTTGGTACCTTTAAGTCCTTTTATGCCTTTAACGGCTTTTTTGCTCAATAAGTTTGTTTCGTAGCTTTGAATCCGTCTGCTTTTTTTCTGATGCTCCTGAACAGCCAGTTCTATTAATTCGAGAAGCAGGTCATCAAATTCCAGTCCGGACTCTTTCCACAGGTAAAACGAAAATGATCCCGGAATGGTGTTTATTTCATTGAAGTAGAACTCATGAGTTTTTGCGTTTACCAGAAAGTCGAGCCGTGCAACCCCGCTGCACGAAAGTATCCTGAATATTTTCTTGGAAATTTCCCGGATTTCGGCCGAAAACTCTTCTGGTATATCGGCTGGAATCACCCTGTCGGCCGATGCCATTCCTTTTGCTGCGTCGTCACTTAAATATTTATCCTGAAACGAAAGAAGTTCTTCCTTTCCGAGAGGGCGTTCACATACACTTGTACGTAAATCTTTGCCTGAACCCAGTACCGAGCAGTTGATTTCCATCAGCGGAGAAATCACTTTTTCCACAAGTATATGGCGGTCGTACCGGAAGGCCGTCTCCACAGCTTCAGACATTTCATCCCGGTTTTTTACGATTTTTACACCAATACTGCTGCCCAGGTTTACTGGTTTCACAATAAGTGGATAACCAAGCTCGTCAACCCTGCCGATGATTTCCTCCCGATTCCCGACCCAATCCTCTTCCAGAAAATTCACGTCTTCGGTTACAGGAATTTTATTGCTCCGGCAGATCGACTTTGCCGTTACCTTGTCCATGCCCACGGCTGACCCTAATACACCACAGCAGGTATAGGGCAGATTGTACATCTCACAAACGCCCTGGAACGACCCGTTCTCTCCTTTTGAACCGTGAAACCCGAGCAGTACAGCATAAACCGAAGTCTCAGCAGCTTTAGAGAAAAAACCTGTCTTTTCCTCTCTCAAAAACGAAAGTCCGAATTCATTTTGAGCAAAATGACAAGGGGTTAGTTCCGATTCCAGTTTTTTCAGATCCTCAAAATTCTTCAGGTTCAGGAGTGCACTGCCGGTCAGCCATCGCCCGGATTTGGTGATGTAAAGTGGTTTGATCTGAAATTGACCGGCTTCTTGCAGTGCTGCAATCGCCTGGTGTGCAGTAATAACTGAAACTTCATGTTCAGGCGATGCTCCGCCAAATGCAACTAACAGGGTTTTCTTTTCCATGTATTTGTATGATTAAAAAGCAGATGATACAAAGTTGGGCTGTAAATTGTGGAACTCTTTTTTGTGATGTATAATGCTGATACCGTTGCCGTTCCCGACGACCGAGGCTGTCTAAAAAGACAAAATTATCTAAAACCTGCCTAAATTATTTAGCCCGTATTTCCCACCAAGAAATTTGGTTTTAAGATTTTGAAACGCACTTCTTGGACATCCTCACGAGCGTTCCGCTTCTACTTTACAGCCCATGATGATAAATCAAGGCTCCACAGCCCGGTATTTTTTTAATATTTCCATTACTTCGTCCACCGGTATAGACTCAATTGTTCGACCCTGTGTTCCCGTCATGGTTTCAGCCATGAAAACAGAGTTAAGAATCGCTTCCTCAGTGGCTTCAACGGCTGCAAGAAAGAACGGTGTCATCGCATCATTTTTCAGTTCGATATTGGTTTGGGTGAGGCCGGTATTATCCAGGTTGTTTCTCACATCGGGGTGTGTGGAAAAAGCGATCACATAATCGCCGCTTCCATTGGAGGCAAATCCGCCCACTCGTGCAATCCCCAGGAACGCACGTTTGGCAAGCCGTTCCAGATTCCGTGAGGTGATGGGTGCATCGGTCGCTACAACGATCATGATGGAGCCGTCCACATCTTCGTTGGGATCAGACCGGACACTTTGATTACTCGGAGAATAATTTTCAAGAGCGGCAATATTTTCGTACGAAATATCCGCCTGTCGCGGATCGCTTTCGTGCATACTCGCCGCCATATAATGATTTTCCAGTTCCTCTCCCACTGGTGCTCCGTTGATGGTCAGAATGCCACCAAAGTTCGACTGCACCAGCACACCAACTGTGTATCCTCCCCGGTCTTTTGGAAGCTGGCGTGATGCAGTTCCGATACCCGATTTAAATCCGAGTGAACGCACTCCGGTTCCTGCACCTACATTACCTTCGGCCACCCGTCCGCTTTCGGCGGCTTCAATCGCTTTATATACATGATCGATTTCCACAACTCTTGCCCGGATATCATTCAACCATCCATCGTTGGTTTCACCCACCACCGGGTTTACAGAAAACACATTTTCATTGCCGGGGAGGTTCAGCATATAATCGGCCACACCGTTTGCTACCGTGAAAATACTCATCGTATTGGTAAGAGCCAGCGGTGTTTCCAGCTCGCCCAGTTCCTGAACCTGGGTAAATCCAAGCGCCTTGCCGAAGCCGTTACCCACATAAACTGCCGCCGGAACACGGTCGCGGAACATATTCCCGGAATGAGGAATAATCGTGGTGACTCCGGTGCGGATTTCATCCCCTTCGATGATTGTTTCGTGTCCCACTCTCACGCCGTCCACATCAGTGATAGCATTCCAATGGCCGGTTTCAAGTATACCCGTTTTGATTCCAAGATCACGGACGCGCTGACGGTCCTGAGAATGTGCGGTTTCCATAATTACTGAAAAGATTATTATTGTGATAAAAAAGAGTACTATTTTTTTCATCGATTTGCGAAATGGATTGAGATTAAAAAAATTTGTACGCCGGACAGCTTGTCCGACACTCCTGAACCTGAAATAAGCCCGAGGGTGAAATTTAGATCAACAAAACACGATTTCATAGAAAGTTTCATTTTGCACACAGATCTGAGGAACGGGCAAGCTGCCCGTTGTACGGTGGAAAAATAATTCAATAAAATCTGACGATAATTTAGTAAAGGGCCTCTTAAAATCTTTCTGAAACTCCTATTCTTCACTCATTGTTCTATAAACTCTATTTTCTGCCTTATTTTATTCGATCTATGATTCGTTTGTTGATTCCGATATCTTTGATTTTTATATGCGGCTGCCTTGGCCCTGTAAAAGATCTGTACCCCGAAGATCCTGAGAAGAGACCGGTTCCGGTTTATCTTGTAGGTCACGGCTGGCATGTGGGAATTGCGATAGAAAAAATCTACATTGAACACCTGTTGCCAGAACATCCAGACATCCCTCAATCTACATTCCTGAAATTCGGCTGGGGCGATGGCCGCTACTACACCGACAGCGAAGCCGGTTTCTGGCTGATGATGCGTGCGGCTGTACTTCCTACGCGGAGTGTGATTCATGTGGTGGGAATCGACATGCCGGTTGAGAGATATTTCTACGCCAGCAGAATTGTGAGGGTAAAGGTTAGTGAGCAAGGTGCCGAAAAACTGGGCGAATTTGTCGCCGACCGGTTCCGAAGAGACAGCGATGGTGAAGTGATCTACGCGGCTGACGGACTTTACTCCAACAGCTCTTTTTATGAGGCAAACGGCCGTTACTATCTCCCCAAAACATCCAATACCTGGACCGCACGTGCCCTTCGCCAAACCGGCTTTCCCATTACACCAACCTACTCATTAACTTCCGGCAACGTAATTCAACAGGCCCGTAAAGAAGGAGAGCTTCTTGAGTGATCATGTCATTAAGTAAAACAGATTGATTGATTTTCAGGAAAGCAATTGTCTCGCAATTGCTAACCCGCGTTTCTCAACAAGAAATTTGGTTGTGGGCAAGGCGTAAATAATCAAATTGTTAGGTTTATTCATTAATTTTTTCTGTAAGTACCGAGTGAAACGAAATACGGGTAAATAGAAAAAAATTATTAATAGCAGTCTCAATACTGACTACTCTGCCTCTTTCACCAAACTCTTCCCTCTTATCCCATCCTCACGAATGGCAAGCTGGCCGCAGCCTGCATCAATATCATCTCCCCTGCTGCGGCGCACGGTGGCTGTAACACTTGCATCTGATAAGGCTTTCATGAAATGGTTCAGGCGACCTTCTTTGGCTCTTTTCAGCTCCACTCCGGCAACGTTGTTATACATGATGATGTTTACCTTGGATGGAGCCCATCGGGCAATTTGCACCAGTTTTTTAGCATCGTCAATAGAATCGTTGAATCCATCAAAAAGCAGATATTCGTACGTGACCGGTTTTTGAGTCTGATCGAAATAGAATTTCACCGCATCTTCAAGCTTTTCGAGGTTCAGCGATTCGTTGATTGGCATGATCTGATTTCGCTTCTCGTCATCGGCAGCGTGGAGGGAAATAGCCAGGTTCACTCCGAGACTCTCCCTGGCCAGTTGTTTAATCTGTTTGGTAAGGCCCACAGTTGAGATAGTAATTCGCCGTGGCGAGAGATCGATTCCGAGTGGATCGGAAATAATTCGTGCCGATTCCATCACCGCTTTGTAGTTGTGAAAAGGTTCTCCCATGCCCATATAGACGATATTGGTGATTTTTTTACCAAACCTCTCTTCAGTCACTTCATTAATGGCCTGTACCTGGTCCACAATTTCACCATGTGTAAGGTTGCGGAAATAGCCCATCTTACCTGTAGCGCAAAAAGTGCATCCGAACATACAGCCCACCTGTGATGACACGCAGACTGTCAGCCTGTTCGCTGTGCCGTCATCATAAAAATCGGGAATGAGCACAGCCTCTACTTTATATTCGTTGGGATCATCGAGCTGAAACAGAAATTTGATGGTGCCGTCTTTCGATTCCTGGCGTTTAAAAACTGTAGCCTTTCTGATCACCGCAGCTTCATCCAGTTCACTCCTGAGTTCTTTGGAAAGATTGGTCATCTCCTGAAATGAATCCGCTCCTTTTTGGTAAAGCCATTGAAAAACCTGATCAGACCGGTAGGATGCCAGTCCGAACTCTTCCAGCAGGGATGCCAGTTCGCTTTTAGTCAGTGACTTGAAATCTTTTTTCTGTTCGGCTTTGTTGATTTGATGTTCCATATTTAAAGATATGAACAATCCTCGGCAATCAATAATCCGGCTCTTTTTGCAGAGTAATCAGAAGCGCGGGTTTACCACATTGTTGTAGATGGAACCGAAAGTGTAGGAAAGTCCAAACGAAACACTATAATCAAAAGACGTTGGCCTTTGGCAGTTGCCGAGGGCGAAACATTCATCTCCCTGAGCGGCACCCGGCAGTGATATCTGATCGTTAATAATTCGGTATCGGCCAGACAAACTAACTGAAAAACCTCTCACAATCCTTACATTCATGGAGGGGCTGATTTCAAATCGGTTTAATGAAAGATCGTGAAAATAATTTGAACCCGACATGTTCACATTTACCCGACCCCACGGCCTGTCGTACCGCAGGTTTACAAACAGGTTCTGGTGAATCAGGAATTCTTCATCCTGACCAAGAACGGTTCTTTCATAATAAACCCGGTAACTCGGAGTAATGCGATAACGGATAAAAAAGCGCCGTTCCTGGTATTCACCGTAAGGAAAGAAATTATACTCAATGGCCGGAGACGCCTCGACATTGGATTTGAGATTGCTGTTTCTTGCAAAATTTGCCTGCGTATAGAGCCCAAGCGAGAGATGATCGTTTATACCGTAAGCATAGAGCCCCCAGTATTCACCCCAGTCGCGTTTACTGCGGCGGATACCATCAGAAAGTTCTACCCGTCTTCGATTTATTTCACCCCGTACTCTGGCACGAATTTTCCATTCCTGTGTAATCCACTCCGCAAAAAAGCCGGAATATAATCCAAAATTCCTTTCTGTTGAGACGCCGTTCAGCGACGATCTCACATCTGCATCAAACACCCAGCCACGCCAGGGATCGTACAGTGGTTCATCGTCATCATCAACTGTGTCAACCGGACGCTGAAAAAAAACATCCAGGTGGCGGATGGCAACTGTCTGTGATACAAATGGTACCAGCCCTATTTTGATGTACCGGTTCAGAGCTGATCGACGCTCATCGCCTGAATCGGTGCTGGATGAAACATATCGGAGGGTATCGGTCTGTTGGGCAAAGTCACGCATACCCCGGAAAATCATTGTGTATTCAAGCCCACCCCCTCCGGTCCTCTGATGAATAATATGGAGGTAGATATCGGCATCATCCTGATCCCTTACATAATTCACAAATGCAATATTTGAACGGATATACGTTACATCGCACGCACCACAGTCCAAATAAACGTTGGGTATAGGTTTAAGGCTTTCTGAGCTTTGTCCCAGCGCTGTTCCCAGTCCCGATAAAATGATTAATACAGTAAAAATGTACCGATACACAGATAATTACGTGACACTTTCCGGTTTAAATTGAATCCCGAAATGTAACGATTTCGGGGTATGAATTGCTAACCCGGTTTTCTCACCAAGAGATTTTTTCCTCAGCAAGGCGAAGATAAAATGGCAGCGGATACGTACCTGAGTACGTTGAGCACGCTATTTTAGATTCAACGAAGCTGAGGGGAAAATATCGCAGAAAAACAGGGTGTTTCTTTCATAGACACCAAATTTGGATCATAAAGTAATTTACATCAATATTTTATACTTCGTTTAACATATTTAGTGTGAGAAATCCGGGCTAATGAAACAACCATGAGTTTCATTTTTCAATACATAAAATGGATATCTTGATACAGAGATCATATTTTGACCAGATTCAAATAAAAAATTGACCGTGAATTATTCCAGTTCCCAACTTTCATACTTTTTTGCCAACAGGCGAACAAGAACCAACATCCGAAAACTCCTAAAGTTTTTGTCGTTGCTGGTTTTTATGTATGTCTTTTATTCTCTTTTGTTTCAAGCCGTAATGATTTATGAAGGTGCCGAAGGCGAGCACTCCATTGTCAGCGGATTTTACTGGACACTGGTTACCATGTCTACACTTGGCTTCGGAGATATTGTTTTCTCTACAGATATAGGGCGTATTTACTCGATGATTGTACTCTTTTCAGGGGTTCTTTTCTTGCTTGTAATGCTGCCCTTTACGTTTATCGAATTTTTTTACGCACCGTGGATGAAAGCTCAGAACGAATCAAGAGCACCCAAGAAGATTGCTGACCATGTTAAAGATCATGTTATCATAACCAATCTTAATTCGGTTACGGAAACACTCATCAAAAAGCTTGAATCCTATAAAATTGATTATGTAATTCTCGAAGATGACCTGCACAATGCGCTCGAAATTTCTGACTCGGGTTATAAGGTAGTCAATCTCGATCCCACTGATTTTGACACCTATGAAAAACTAAATATTAAAAAAGCAAAAATGGTGGTAGCCTCTGGAACGGATACGGTCAACACCAATGTAACATTTACTGTACGAGAATATAATACAAACGTAAAAATTGTAGCCACGGCGGCTTCGGCAGATTCTGTGGATATTCTTGAACTCGCCGGAGCCAACCATGTACTTCAGCTCGGAGATATTCTTGGTCGTTCGTTAGCCCGCAGAACCCTCGGGGGAAATGCCCGGGTGCATGTGATTGGCCATATTGACGACCTGGTATTCGGAGAGGCCACTGCCCAGGAAACCCCTCTGATTGGTAAAACTCTGCGAGAAAGCAACCTTCGTGAAACCACTGGGGCTACTGTTGTAGGGTTTTGGGAACGAGGAGAATTTAAACAGGCACACCCCGAGTCGGTTATCACAGAAAAAACGGTGCTGGTACTGGCAGGATCGGTAGATCAGCTCAGAAATTACGATGAACTGGTAAGTATCTATCACGTTTCAGATAATCCTATCATTATTATTGGTGCAGGACGCGTTGGGCTTGCTGCATCAAAATCACTTAGTGAAAGGCACATTGATTTTCGCATTATTGACAAAGACCCCTCCAGAATTTTTGATAAGGAAAAATTTATTCTTGGAGATGCCGCTGATCATTCCGTTCTGAAAAGAGCCGGACTCGAGGACGCTCATTCTGTTTTGATTACCACACATGATGATGATGTAAATATTTACCTTACCATATACTGCCGCCAGCTCAGCCCCAATATGCAGATCATCAGCCGCACCAACTTCGAAAAAAATATTAAGACCATGCATCGTGCAGGAGCTGATTTCGTGATGTCCTACGCTTCAATGGGTGCTAACTCCATATTTAATATTATAGAAGGCCAGGATGTACTGATACTGGCCGAGGGGCTCAACATTTTTAATCATAAAGTAAATCATAAACTGGCCGGCAAAAATCTGGTTGAGTCAAACATCCGTCAGGAAACAGGTTGCACGATTGTTGCAATCAAATGCCAGGATAAGGGAATGATTGTAAGCCCTCAGCCGCAGCGAAAACTAAAACTAAATCAAGACATTATCCTGATCGGTTCTTCTGAAGGAGAGGCTTTGTTCACAAAAAAATATGAAAATGAGAAAAGTTAATTTCGTCCGCATCTTGTGCTACTATGAATCCTCATCGGTGAAACGATCTAATAGCTGAATGCACTCCAGGTTCAATATTCCGCCAATCATCTCAACAGTAGAATCATCAAAATTCAGATCTTCCGGTTTGTAATATTCTGCAGAGACATATCTGGATACTTCTGAATGAGAGCATCCAAAAAATATTGTAGATATATTGGCACCCTCGGCTTCCTTGATACTCTCCCGGGAAGGTTCGCAGGTTGTATAGAGGATAAAACCAGACAAATTTTTTTTACGAAGCCTTTCATTCAATTCACGAATCCCCATGAAAGCTGCATGTTTTTCGGGGTTCGCTAAATCATTGATACGACATGCCGCTGTGGCAAACAGTTCTTCTCCCATTGCCAACGCAGCACCGAATGGTGTTTGTAACTCTTCAGCAGCCTCAATAGCTGCCCGCATATTCTGTTCGGCGGGATTAATCATTACAAGAAATGTTCGGGTTGATAGTTGCCACTGGCAGAACTGAATTCCCCAATAATATTCTATTCACCATCAAAAGCAGCTACTGTCGTGAAAAAAAAGGGTAAGTCATCTGACGAGTCCATTCGGAATCATTCCATACTCAAGATACTTATTCTGGTTTTGTCAGTTTATAATGGTTTCGGTGAAAACTATCAGGGACGTAAATGGCGTTTCAAAAAGTTGGTATAAGCCTGATGAAGCAATATATAACTCTGCTGATTATAGGCAACACCATGTGCGCCGGGCGGATAGATTCTGAGATCCACATCTTTACCGGCATTGGTAAATGCGGTCAGCATCTGCATCGTATTCTGGATATGAACATTCTCATCCATTGAGGAGTGTGCAACAAAGAGATTCCCCTGAAGCCTGCTTGCATGTGCTATAACGGATGTTTCGATATAATTTTCTTTATTATCTTCGAGAAGGCCCATATATCGTTCAGTATAAATTGTATCATATAACCGCCAATCGGTTACGGGTGCACCTACAATTCCTGCTTTAAAGACGCTTGGATAAAGCACCATCGTCAAAGCTGCCATATAGCCACCGTAACTGTGACCCCTGATACCAATTCGTTTTTCATCAATCCAGTCGTATGAACCCAGGTACCTGGCAGTTTCTGCAAAATCGAACGCCTCTTTTTTACCAAGACGCAGATATACCGATTTTTCAAAATCGCGCCCATACCCCCCACTTCCCCGGTTGTTTACATTGGCGATGGCATACCCCTGCTGAGCCAAAAACTGAATCCATGGGTTTGAATCAAACTCGTTATACACACCCTGCGCACTGGGTCCTCCGTAGACCATTAAAATAAGCGGGTAGGTTACATCCGGATCAAAATCAATCGGTTTGATAATGTAACCATCCAGTTCCTGCCCGTCGGTCGCAGTAAAAGAAAACAGTTCTCTGGGCGAATAGACATATCTTCTGATGTAATCTTTCACCGATTGATTATCCACGAGTTTTTCGAGTTTTTCGCCTCCGTTTTCTGTTGTCCACAGTTCCACTTGAGTTGGTGTATCGGTATTTGACCAGGAATCGAGATAAAAACGTCCATCCGGCCCCATATCAAAAGAATGTCTGCCCGGTTCATCGCTGTACTGTCTCTTGCTTGTTCCATCAAAACCTATAGAGTAGAGATGTCTTTCGAGCGGACTCACTTCTGTTGATTCGTAATAGATTCTGTTCTGGCCGGAGTTCACGGCGTGAACGTTGGTGACTTCCCAGTTACCGCTGGTTACCTGATTGACAAGCTCACCGTCGTAACCGTAACGATAGATATGTTTGAATCCATCCCGATCGGATATCCAGAAGAATTCGTCTCTGTCTTCAGGGAAAAAGAAATAGTCGTCTATTCCGGCAAAAAAATCGTAAACATCAATCCAGCCATCTGATGAGTTCTCTTCCATGATATGAGTGCCCCGGCCGGTTTCTGCATCGTAAAAATAAAGATCAAGATGGTTTTGCTGACGGTTCATTTTTACCACAGCCAATTCTCCCGGGTTACTTGTCCAGTAAATTCTGGGAATGAGTCCGTCGTTGAGGTCAATATCCATCCACCTTTTTTCTCCGGATTCAACCTTAATCACACCGATACGGACGTAGGGATTCTCTTCACCCACTTTAGGATAGGGAATGTCGGTATATTCGGGATAACTGCCTTCAAAATCTGTAGAAACAAACCGCTGAACATGGCGCTCATCACTTTGCCAGTAAGCGATATAGTTACCATCGTGTGACCATTTCCAGGCCTGAACCTGGCCAAATTCCTCCTCGTAAACCCACCCAAAACGCCCGTTATAGAAGTTTTCTTCCGCATCGAACGTAAGCTGCGTCTCTTCGGCGGTGTTGAGATCAAAAACAAACATTTCACCATCTCTGTGATAGGCCACCTGCTGCCCGTCAGGTGAAAGCTCAGCGGTGAAAGCATCTGAAGCGATCAGATCGAGTGTACTCTCTTCGAGAGAGTAGTAGTAATAATCGGCGTTTCCTGAATAGCGGTAAATCGGTGTAAAGTTGGTTTGAAAAACCAGAAACCGAAAATCCTGGGACCATTGAAATGAACGAAAATCAAACGGATCATCGGTTCCCGGAAATGTATAATCAGTAGTTCTGAAAATCAGTTCATCGCTGCCACTGGCCGGATTATAAGCTCTGATTTCGCGGCTCTGTTCCGAAAAATTCTGCTGCATATAGGAGAACCGTTCTCCGCCCTCGATCCACGTTACATTTTGCGGGCCCTGTTCCCCTACCAGCTGTCCTGCCGAAAACAGTGCATGCTGTAAACTTTGATACTCCTGTAAAGCCTGGGAAAAAAGTGCCGGTGAATGAAAAAGAAATAGAAGTGCTGTAATCAGCGTTGCGGCAGACTTTCTATAGTGAAGCATCATATTTGAACAGTAAAAGTTAAATCGCAATTTATTTTTTTAACAACTTCTGCAAATTGAGTTCTGGCAGACAATCAAATCAAAGTAAACCTTCCGTTTTCGACTACACGGACATATTATTTTGCTATAACGATTTCATAAGCACGAAGCTTATGTTTAAATATACTTTTTATGCACTTGTTGATTGCCACGAGCAATATAAGATAGCAAAAGGTAAAAAAGGGAATGGAATATAGTAAGAAGAACGATTCTGTGCCTTACCCATGATTATCTTATGCATTATCAAAAGTTATTGACTTAATTACAGATCTGCTTCTTCATCAGTTAGAAACTCTTTTACCGAGGTCCATTTAATCGCTGAGTACCTGTCGTTGGCATATTCCTGAAATTTAATTCTGCCCTCCATCATGTCTCTCATATATTGCATACCCTGCCAGGCCGGATAAAGTTCTTTTTCCGAAGGTGAGAAAAACCTGGTCATTTTTATCAAAATGTTAAATAATTTAATCCCTCCCGGCTTGAGCAGTTTGTACTTTTTCCCTGAAAGTTCTGTGAGTAAATTCACGAAATCATTACACGACAATCTGTCTCCCGCAATTCGCAAATATCTTGGAGTGTTTTCATCCATTGCTGCTTCGGCAGTAAATTCAGCAATGTTATGGGTTGTTGTAAATTCTAAAAATTGATTCGGATCACCCCAGCAGAGAATTCGTTTTTGCTTATTCAGTATCAGGGGCATATCTGTTGTCAGCAATTCCATAAATGCACCATTAAAGATGGTTGTGGCCTGAATAGGTGCCTCATCAAGATAGTGATGGAATTCTCGTCTTAAATCCAGATTTCTATTATCACCTTCCACCAAATTCGTGAAATCAATAGAATAATCACTCGGTATAAAAGCGGGAACTTTTGCCTCAATGGCAGCATCAAGAAGAACTTTTTGAGTGACCATTATCGTCTCACGCAAACCGGCCAGTGCAGAAACCACACAATCGGCCCCTTTACAATATTTTGCTACTTCAGATTGATTGTCTGTATCAACCTGAAACACAGCAACACCTTTTTCCCTTAAATCAAGGATTTTCTGTTTTTCAGTTTCCAGGCGAGTGATTGCCGTAACCTCTGCTCCTCTCGCTAATAAAGCCTTCACAATTTTCCCGCCCAAATTTCCAGTGGCACCAGCAACTACTACTTTTTTCTTCATTTTTTTTTGATCCATAAAGAGTGGGCAAATGTGAGGTGGGTTATTAAAAATATTCCCGTTAAATAACGGATATCTAAACTTATCAGTGAAAGAGTTCGTTCCGGCTTTTGTTTAGCCTCTGCTATACACAAATAACAAGAGATTGGTTTATCGCTACGTACATCACCATTTTTGATACATCTTACCCCGCGACCATATTTCATGGTAGATAATGTAGCCACAATGAAGATATGTGTACTCTACCTTTCAGATTGAGCTTACCCGGAAAGTCACTGAGTCTGTGAATTTGAGAGCATCATCATCAATAGACAAATGATTAATTTCCTATGCCGATTGGACGGGCACAGTGATTATTCTCACCAATTTAAGCCAGCTATCTTTCTTTTTTTGAACAAGAGCTACAACCGAATCCAATCACCGCCATTAGCTGCAGATTCAAAAACAGCATCCACAACTACCATATCGGCCAGCCCTTCCTCTCCCGGCACAATGGGCTGGGTGTTATTTTTAATAGCAAGTGCATCGTTATCCATCTGGCGTGCCTGCTGATGATTTGGGTCTTCAGGCAGCTGGGTCCCGCTGCTGGTTTCTCCCTGAACACCAGTATAGGATAAAAAAGGTTCCAGACGGTACCAGCCATCTGTACAATCGATCTCAAGATAATTCATGGATTTCCCAAAGCTGGTTTTACATGTAGCAATAATTCCGCCCGGAAATTCAAGATCAAAGTCGGTGTGTTCATCCACATCGGGGAACATCTCTGTTCTGTCTGTCCATTGCGTAGCCCTTACTGCCACAGGTTCCAATCCGGATGAATAACGGGCTGCATTCAGAGGATAGACGCCCATATCGTACATAGCGCCACCACCCATTTTGGCAACCGTACGCCAGACCCCCTCCTGGAAATTTCCATTAAATGCTCCGCCTGTCCGTATCTCCGTGATCTTGCCATATGTTTCGTCCTGTCCATAGCCAATAATGGTTTGGGTGTTGGGTTCATGCTGCATTCTGTAACCAATAGTCAGCTGCACTCTGTTGCTATCGGCCACACGTATCATCTCACGGCATTCTTCAGCATTCATAGCCATTGGCTTTTCACACCAAACATGTTTTCCCGCTTCGGCCCCGAGAATTGAGTATTCGGCATGCATGTTATTGGGAAGCACGATGTAGACAATGTCGATCTCGTCATTATTGGCGAGCTGGTACATATTCTCATAATTATAAACGTTGCGGTCTTTTATGCCATAACTCTCCTGCCAAACCGGAATTTTTTCGGGTGAACCGGTAACGATCCCGCGGAGTTCACAATGCTCGGTTTCCTGCAAGCCGGGTGCCAGTAGATTCGTGCTGTAATTTCCAAGCCCCACCAGTGCAACTCCCAGTTTCTCATTTCTTCGGGGGATAATGATGGATGGAAAACCAATTGATGAAACCGCCAGTGCCGATCCTGCCTTGACCAAAAAATCTTTACGAGAAATGTTTTGCGCCATTGTCTTACCTGTTTAGTTGAATGATTACATTCTCAAAATGCTAAAAAGAATACAAATTCACATAAAATAATGAATGTTTTTTTACCAGATCACTAACCCGGTTAATCGTTTATCAAACTCTCCTGGATCCGTGTCCGGCACCAATCCCAATAACTTTTCAAAGAATTTACAATCTCCCCGTTTCTCTTTTTGCCTGCATATTTAAAAAATTAATTGCCTTTAACCAACTGTTTATAAATAAATTACATCAAATTAATCTGTTACTGAATAATGCAGTGTGGTATCCTGTTATCTGTAATAGTGTGGTAGATTACTCTTTCGGGTTAATTCGGGATTAGCTCAATCATATTAATTATCCCATTATTCGAAAAACCGACCGATGACTTATCCGTGGTTTTACCTTTTAAACGACACTTGTGGCACTAAATCCCAATCTTAATCTGAAAGAGCAAATACAAGTCATTTGCTTTGTTTACACCCAAAAATTATTTCGGTTAAACAAATTCGTTTGATTTTCACTATTTTTAACGGATAAAATAAATGCTAACCAAAAATTTGAATTGGAATGAGTTTTGAAAAATTGAAAAGACCTTCTGAAGGTTCCATTGTCAAGAAAAATGATGATGGTTCGCTAAACGTGGGGAATGATCCTATAATCCCGTTTATTGAAGGTGATGGTATTGGAATTGATATTACACCGGCCATGAAGCATGTGGTGGACAGTGCTGTGAAAAAAGCGTACAACGGTGAGAAAAAAATAAATTGGTTTGAAGTATATGCTGGTGAAAAAGCCCTTGAAGTTTACGGCAATGACGATTGGCTCCCTCAAGATACACTCACAGCATTTCAGGAGTACCTGGTAGGTATTAAGGGACCTCTTACGACTCCTGTTGGTGGCGGTATTCGTTCGCTGAATGTGGCAATTCGACAAAAACTGGATCTTTTTGCGTGTGTACGCCCTGTCAAATATTACCAGGGAACTCCAAGCCCGGTGCGTCAGCCCGAGCTGACCGACATGGTGATCTTCCGCGAAAATACCGAAGATATTTATGCGGGAATTGAGTATCAGACCGGAACACCTGAGAATCAGAAATTGAAGGATTTCCTGATGAATGAACAGGGCACCACAAATATCCGTTTCCCTGATACATCTTCACTGGGTATCAAACCTATTTCGATTGAAGGTACCAAGCGCCTGGTTCGTGCGGCGATCAATTATGCCATTGACCAGAAGCGCGATAGTGTGACACTGGTTCATAAGGGCAATATCATGAAGTTTACTGAGGGAAGCTTCAAGAATTGGGGCTATGAACTGGCCAAAGAAGAGTTCGGTGCTAAAGAAATTGACGGCGGCCCGTGGTGTAAACTGCCAAATGGCATTGTGGTGAAAGATGTAATTGCTGACGCTTTCCTGCAGCAAATTCTAACGCGCCCTGCCGAGTATGATGTGATTGCCACGATGAACCTGAACGGCGATTACATTTCCGATGCTCTGGCTGCCTGTGTGGGCGGTATCGGTATTGCTCCAGGTGCTAACATCAACTACGACAGCGGAATTGCCGTATTTGAAGCTACTCACGGAACTGCGCCGAAATACACCGGTCAGGATAAAGTGAATCCAGGCTCTCTGATTCTCTCCGCAGTGATGATGCTCCGCTACCTCGGCTGGGGTGAAGCCGCCGACCTGGTAGAAAAAGGACTTGAAACCGCGATCAGCAGCAAGCGTGTAACATACGATTTTGAGCGACTGATGGAAGGTGCTACCCTCCTGAAATGCTCTGAATTCGGCGAAGAGATCGTAAAAAATATGTAACCCTTTCGGTTGACAGCCAGAAAATAGCCTCTTTCAGAAATGAGAGAGGCTATTTTTGTTTACAAAAGATCCAGCAGAACTTTGAGATACGGAAGATTAAAAAGCGGCACTGCGATAAAAATTGTAAGATACACTGGCCTCATCCAGCTATTACTTTCCCTGCACTGTGCAAAACCCATTACGGCCAGTAACGATGCAAACCCGCTCACAGTGGCGATAGGGTAAGTGGTGATCATGAAGATAATCAGAGGAATGTCCCGCCATTTAGAAATTTTGGATTTGAGTGGAGCCAGAAAAGCCAATGCAATCCATCCCTCTAGAAAAATGGTCCACCAGACCATATAAACCGAAATTGCCGATAAAAACGGTGTGCTTTCAAATCCGCCGGCAACCGAACGTCCCATCGGATCATTCAGTACGTTGTAAACCAATAGGTTATGAGATCTCATCCCCGCATCCACCCCTGCGGTCAGCTCGGCAAATTCAAAAAAGCGGGTATCGGTCAGAAATGTAAAATAGAAAAAAGTTCCGTCTGTAAATTCCGGGGATAGAAACTTCCAGAGAGTGGCAAAAAAGAAGCAAAGGCCAATCAAGATCCGTGCATTGAAAGAAATTGCCTGTAAACGGTTTGCTGAAAATGTGCAGAGTGTGATCGCAAGCACCCAGTAAATTGTAAGATAGGTGTGATTGTCGGCCGAATACCAGATCCGGATAAAACCGGTAATCATGAGCACTGAAAGCAGTATCCAGAAAACTTTCGAGTCCAAAAGATTTCTGAATAAAAGAGCGGCTGGTATAAATAGTAGAAGTGTAGTTGAAAGTATAAATGTATGCCTCATAAAAAGAAGAAGCATTACGGATGTCATCAGTAAAATCAGCTCCAAAAATCTGTCATTCAGGCAGGTTTTGTTGAACTCCGATAATCTATCTGTAACCTTGCGGATCATCTATTCCTCAAAGCTGATTAAATCTGTGAGTTGTATCACATTACTTCCTTTATTAAAAACCATTCTTTTCATTACAACATGCACTTTCCTGATTTCACGAATCTCTTCATCTCCATCACCCGAAACCAATTTCAGCGGATAGATACTGTAGTCCATCTCCTTTAAATTTTCATGATAAACAGATGGGGGTGCAGCGGTTGAATCCACAGCCCAATCTGAATTCCGAACCTTATCGTGGATTGATTTTATTTTTTTTTCGGAAGGCATTGCCTGAATTCGTGAAAATTCCCTTCTGTTACTGATGATGATTTCCGGGTCAATAACATATTTCCCCAACTCTGTTTCAGCTGTAATGTGTAGTACTCTGCGTTCCATCCGGTCGATGGAAGCAAACATTCCAAAACCGCCGCCTTTCCAGGGAGTTAGATGTTTTGTATGCGAAAGTAAAATTTGTGTAACAGCCACGATACACAAAAGAAATGGCACAGACCATTTCAACGAGGTCTCTTTATTCATGAAACAGAAAACAGATTAGTTAAATGGAGTTCTTTAAAATAAAATCCTGTGCGATAAAAATTAATTGAAATGGGATTCCCTTAAATAAACGACTGTATTTGACAAAATCACAAATAACAAGCCCGCAGCCAGTATCCAGTGGACAGTTGGCAATTGACAAGGCTTCGAATCGTAAAATCTTGTACCTATTAATTCATTTGGGTATAGAAATCCAGCTTTTTTTGCGGAACCCGGGGACAAGTGAGAGTCCAAAACCTCCTGATGGATTTGTGAAAAACATCGATTGGAATCGGAGGTTTAATGGTCAAATCTATGTGAGTATCGAGACAAAAATGGTGCAAGCGGAACGCTTGCGCTATAACATTTTTTGGTTCTACGGGAAACCTTGTGGGTAGAGGTCTAATTTTCCAAAATAGAACAGTATGGCATTTCGGAAATTATCAAAGTTTCGGTAGCCTTTCGAAATAGATTTTAACTGCTGAATTTTAGAGTTCACTTGTTCGG
>JAFIFB010000002.1 GCA_020832285.1 Balneolaceae bacterium | reverse complement strand
GCTTTAGCTCGGGGTAACATGCATCGCGACATCACAGGAGAGTCCGTTTTGCGGACGGCACTAAGGATCGTAGCTTTTTTACAATATCAATTGTATCAAACGGGATCGGATGGTTTCGTCCCATCCGGGACTTTTCGTTTTTAAAATCCCATTCAAATCTCCGTGATGAATCACGGGGCTATGTTCGCGGGTCCCGCTGGGACCGAGTGATGGGGCAGATATAAAAAATTTCATCTTTATTCATAAATTTTGGAAAACCAATTCGAAGGTATCTCCTTCAAAAAAGTCCCGGCAGGGACGACCGAACATAGCCCCGTGTTTTAACTCGGGGTAACATACATCGCAACATCACAAGAGAGTCCGCTTTGCGGACGGCACTAAGGGTTGTATCCTTTTTACAATATCAATTGCATCAAACAGAATCGGTTGGTTTCGTCCCTACCGGGACTTTTCGTTTTTAAAATCCCATTCAAATCCCCGTGATAAATCATGGTAACTGTTTAGCGTGTTTGATGGTTGGATTGATATGATTTAGTGATAAATTCATAAGGCGCTAAACAAGTTCTTGGGCACTGCCCAAAGTTAATGGCAAAACCACTTGGGCAGGTAAGTTCATAAATTCCATTTATTAAAATCGCTCCGGACCATCAACCTCTTTTGGCTTTTTTCTTTGCCTTTTTTCCAAGTTCTTTCACTTTTTGTGCAAGTGCACTGCGCTGCTCACTCTTATCACCTGTTTCGCGTCCCAGCAGGTATCCGAAATGGTTAAGGGATTCCACTTCATCGCAAATAACTTTCAATATAGCACCAATAGGAATGAATAAAATCATACCTGCAAGTCCCCAGATCTGAGCGCCTATGAAGATCAGCAAGAGAGTAACAAGCGCATTCATGCTAACCTGGCTTCCGACAATCATCGGTGTAAAGAGGTTACTTTCAAAAAGCTGGATGATATAAAAACTGAGCAGGATAATAATCGGATAAAAAAGAGAATCCATCGTAATAAGGGCATACAAAATCGGCAGAATCGATCCCATAATTGGCCCGATAAACGGAATCACATTCAGCATGGCAGCAAACACCCCAAAGAAGATGGCATGGTCCACTCCGATTACGGCCAGCATGATCGAGTTGAGGACTGCAAGAATGGCAATCACCATCAGCAAACCGGTGATATATTTTTGAACAAGAGTTTTTATCCGAATAATTATGTTCTGAACTTTTTCCTCTTTTACATGACTTCCTTCCCCGAATGCTTTCAGCAAAAATGTTTTCAGCATATCCCGAAACAGAAGCATCAGGTACATGTAAACAGGAACCAGGAAAACAGCAGTAACGGTTGAGGCTGCACCGGTAATGCCGCGGGTTAACGTCATAATGTTTTCTCTTACGTAATCGAAAGCACCCGATACCACCCTGTCGAGATTGATTTCCCCTTCGATTACAAACCAGGTGGCCAGGAAGCTGTCAAAGCGTTCAAGCAGTTCCTCAAGCCGTTCAGCAAACATATCTGCATCGCGTGCAAAAGCTTCAATTTGGTTGTAGAAGAAAAATCCGACGGCAAACAACATCAGCAATCCGACAATAATGGCTGCAAACGAAGAGAGGAAACGAGGCACTTTATACTTCTCAAGCCAGCTGCAAAACGGAGATAAAAGAATAGAAAAAAAGAGTGCAAACAGTAGCGGAAGCAAAATGGTTTTTGCCATAATCATGGCGTAGACTGTGAGAATCAGACCGGCCAGGATGTAGGTATATTTAATATACCACTTGCTTTCAATGTCCATAGATTAATTTTTTGAGTCAAAAACTTATATTAATTTATTACAAACAAGATTCTCAATTTATTATGATGATTGCAATTGAATTTCACAGAAATAAGTGAAATGTTAACAATTCATTAATTTACAGGCTTAAAAGTATCCCTTACCTTTCAACCAATTAGCAGAATGAATAAAATCTTAACGACAGAAATCCTAAAAACTGACACTGATAAGACAACCATTCTGATCCGGCTTCTTGTTGGTTTGGTCTTTCTTTTCGAAGGCATTCAAAAATTTCTTTATGCCGATCTCCGGGGAGCGGGGCGGTTTGAAGGTATCGGTATTCCATTTCCGGAATTTTCGGCAGTCTTAACAGGCGGCTTTGAAATTATTTGCGGACTGATGGTTCTTGGCGGAATCCTCACGCGCCCGGCCGTAATTCCCCTCATCATCATTATGATGACAGCAATTTTTACCACCAAGATCCCGATACTTCTCGGGCAGGGGTATCTTGGCTTTTCTCTTCGCGAGCTTGACCATTACGGTTTTCTCAGCATGATGCACGAATCAAGAAATGACCTTGCTATGCTTACTGGAAGTATCTTTCTATTTATTAAGGGCGGAGGATACTGGTCTTTTGACCTGAAATGGTATGAATCACAAAAACAAGATGAATCCTGACCCGAATATCATTTCACGGAAATCGCTTCACCCGTTGTTCAAAGAAAATACACCAGACGAATTATAATTTATTGATATATAACATCTTATAATAAAATTTAGGGGACTTAAAAAAAACACCCTTTTAATCTGTGACATTTATACTACTGTTATGTCAAACATAAAATGTCGGGTAAGTCATCTGACGAGTTTTTTAAAATATACTCCAATGGAAAAGATTGTGAAGATCCCGGATCGACTCGTCTGATGACTCTCTCACATTATTACAATTGACACGGCACTACGCAAGTGAAAGATAAATGTCAGCGAACGAGTTTAGCAGGCTAAATCAAATATTTTGAAAAACGAACTCAAGCGAAGTATTAAAACCCCTGGTGCCATTCTCATGGGCCTGGGATCGATCATCGGTACCGGAATTTTTGTAAGTATTGCCATTGCCACACAGATTTCTGGCAATGGTGTGATTATTGCGATCGTAATAGCAGCGATTCTGGCCGTTTTTAACGGACTGAGCAGTGCACAGTGTGCAGCGGCTCACCCCGTTAGCGGCGGAACGTATGAGTACGGTTACCGGTTTCTGGGGCCCTACTTTGGATTTACGGCCGGATGGATGTTTATGACAGCTAAATCAGCCTCGGCAGCAACAGCGGTTCTGGGCTGTGTGGGTTATCTTTTTTATGCATTCAATATCGAATCGGGCTCCGGAATACTGGTTCTGTCGGGACTTGGTATTCTGGCACTGATGACGATTCTGGTATCAGGTGGTATCAGCCGCAGTAATACAGTCAACAAGGTGATCGTAACAATTACTCTGCTGGGGCTTTTGGCCCTGGTTGTGACCGCCTTTTTTATAAACGGCTTACCCGTTGAACCCATCCGGGATGCATTCACCGATACAACCGGCGGTTCTGTTCTCTACGGTGCCGCCCTGATGTTTGTGGCCTACACCGGTTACGGGCGAATTGCCACGCTCGGGGAGGAAGTTGCAGAACCCCAAAAAACGATCCCCAAAGCGATCATCATGGCAATGACTATCATTGTGATTCTCTATTTACTGGTATCATTAACGGCTCTTTCTGTGATGGGGGCCGATGCGTTTGGCCAAACTGTGGAAGGAGAAGCGGCGCCGTTGATGATGGTTGCACAGGCGCTGTCGGTTCCGGTTATCGGGCCGGTCATAACCATTGCGGCTATAACGGCCATGATGGGTGTATTGCTGAACCTGATTTTGGGACTTTCCAGGGTGCTGCTGGGCATGGCCCGCCGCAGGGATGTGCCCGGAATATTATCTCGCATCAATCCAAAGACACAAAGCCCGGTACCTGCCGTGCTTGTAACTTCAGTGATCATTGGCCTGCTCGTTCTGAGCGGCGACGTGGTTTTTACCTGGTCATTCAGTGCATTTACAGTGCTCATATATTACTCCATCACCAACCTTTCTGCATTGATGATGCCGGCAGAGCTGCGAATTTACCCGAGAATTATTCCGATACTGGGACTATTTGGCTGTCTTTTTCTCGCATTCTGGATTGAACCAAAAATATGGATTTCCGGGCTTGTGCTGATCGGAGTTGGATTGATCTGGCATACAGTTGCGCACCGGATGGCATCTGATGAGCCGGTTTGAAAATAAAACCTCCGGGGTATTGGATGGAGTCCCCGGAGATATGATTGTCGGAAATTAACTCAGAGAAATGTACTTCACGTTGTGCACGCCATCGAGATCATAAATGCTTTGCAGCTCTTCGTTATTGAGCTTTTTATCCACAATAACGGCGGTAATGGCGTTTGACCCCTTTCCTTCACGGCCCAGGCTCAGCGCTCCAATATTGATATTCTGGCCGGCAAGAGTACTGGCCACAGAAGCAAGCATCCCAGGTTTGTCGATATTCTGGTACATCAGAATGTCACCTTCCAGTCTCAATTCAATTCCAAAGCCATCGATTTCAACGATGCGGTAATCACCGGGCCCGAAAACTGCTGCAGAAATCTGCTTGTATTCCGAGCTGTCACCTAGTCGAATTGTGATCAGATCATTGTAATTCTTGTCTTCACTCTTTGTGGTTTCACTCAGTTTGAAACCGCGCTCAGTAGCATAATGACGGGCATTAATCAGGTTCACAGACTCATCAACATACTGTGAGAGCATGCCTTTCAGCACGGCATCGGTCAGTACATCAGCATATTTTGTACATAAGCCTGTATACTCAAAAGAAAAATTATTGGCGTTTTTCGGCATGATTTGTCCGGATACACGCCCCAGCTTCTCAGCCAGTTCCACATAAGGCTGCACCTCTTTGTTTGTAAGGAGTGATATAGATTTACTGTTCAAGCTGCCTTTGTAGTTTTTATTTTCAAGAGCATCGGCAATCTGATTGGCAATCTGCACAGCCACTTTTTCCTGTGCTTCTTCGGTAGATGCTCCCAGGTGGGGCGTACAGATAATGGCCGGGTGCTTCAGCACTTCGTACAACTCTTCAGTAGGTGGTTCAGTTGTGTACACATCAAGTGCTGCACCATCTACAATACCTTTTTCAATAAGCGGTACCAGATCTTCTTCTTTGTATATGCCGCCACGTGCACAATTCACCAAACGAATACCGGGTTTGATTTTATCGGCATTTGCCAGTGAGATCAGATCTTTGGTTTTTTCGGTGAGCGGAGTGTGAACCGTAAGAAAATCGGACAGGCCGAGAAGTTCATCCAGTTCAACCAGTTTCACTCCAAGATTACTGGCATGCTCCTGTGTGGTAAACGGATCATAAGCGTAAAGATCCATTCCAAACTCTTTCATTCTGAGGGCCACTTCGGAACCGATTTTACCAAGCCCCACAATCCCCAGTTTTTTACTATGAACTTCGGTTCCCATAAATTTCTTCCGGTCCCATCCACCGCTTTTTACGCGTTCTACCGACTGAGGAATATTACGTGCAAGGGCGATAATCAACCCGCAGGTATGTTCTGCTGTAGAGATGGTGTTACCATCGGGTGTATTCATAACCAGCACCCCTTTTGACGTGGCAGAGGGGATATCGATGTTATCCACCCCGACTCCGGCACGCCCAATAATACGCAGTCCGTTAGT
Organism: Balneolaceae bacterium; assembly: GCA_020832285.1. Taxonomy (GTDB): domain Bacteria; phylum Bacteroidota; class Rhodothermia; order Balneolales; family Balneolaceae; genus Rhodohalobacter. Next base: position 23,962 of record JAFIFB010000002.1, on the reverse strand, counting down.
GTGTTTTAGCAGATCGGCATCCACTGTGGTGGCACTTCTTACAACAATGGCGTTATAATTCCCGATGATTTTTTTCAATTCATCGAGAGAAAGTTTAGCGGGCTGATCTGCTTCAATCCCCCGTTTTTTAAATTCATCGGCACATATTGGATCTACATTATCCAGCAGCAATACTTTAAAAGACATCTTCGGTTTGATTTATGGTTTGTTTATTTATCGTTTACAAAATCTAAAATAAGGGTCTGAAGTTCGTCAATACCGGCTCCGCTTTGGGCAGAACAGGGTATGATGGGAACTTCAATATTCATTTCGGCCAAAACCTTCTCCACGTTTCGAACGGATGTCCTCAACTTGTTAGAAGAGAGTTTATCCGATTTGGTTAAAGCCACAGCAAACGGCTTCATATTGGAAGCCATCCAGTAAAAAAAATCTTCATCGAGTTTTGTGGGATTGTGGCGGGAATCCACAAGGTGGAGTATCAATTTCAGAGTATTACGTTTGAGCAGATAGTGCTGAATGTCACGTCCCCAGCGGTCGCGCTCTTTTTGCGGCACTTTAGCAAAACCAAATCCAGGCAGGTCAACAAAATAGAAAGAGTCATCAATCCGGTAATAGTTCATCTGCTGGGTTTTCCCCGGAGTGTTGCTTGTACGAGCCAGCCGTTTTTTACCGGCGACACGGTTTATGAGTGATGATTTACCCACATTAGAACGTCCCGCAAAGCAAAATTCGGGCAGGGTTTCATCGGGGCAATCGTCAAGTGCCGGTGCGGAAGTAATAAATGTTGCCTGCTGAAACGCCATTATACAATTTCGTTTTCTTCCTTTTCTACACCGAAATTTACCGGTACAGGATAATCCCCTGTAAAGCAAGCCGTACAGTAGGAATGTTTAGATACGTTGGCCTCTTTTACAGCTTCTACAAGCCCCGTTGAAGAGAGGTAGCTCACGCTGTCCACCCCGATTTCACGGGCAATGGCGGCAATATCACTGTTAAATTTGTTGGCAATCAATTCGTCGGGACTTGGAAAATCCATCCCGTAAAAACAGGGGTGAGTAATGGGCGGAGAGCTAACAAGAAAATGAATCTCTTTCGGACGGGCTTCCCGGATCATCTCAACCAGATGGCGCGATGTAGTTCCCCGAACAATGCTGTCATCCACAATTATTACCGATCTCCCTTCAATAACACCGCGCACAGTATTGAATTTGGTACGGACCTTTTGCTCTCGCGATTTCTGTCCCGGTGAAATGAATGTCCGCCCAACATAATGGTTCCGAATCAGGCCAATATCATACTTGCAATCGAAACCGAGCTTCTGATTTTCATGTGCATAACCAATTGCGGCTGTGTTACTCGAATCGGGCACAGATATTACAATTGGTTTTTTGTCACCTTCCTGCCGTTTAATAACCTCATTAATGGGGTACTCTTTGGCAAGCTGCTTACCAAGATTACGTCGGATTTTATCTACGTTTTCCCCGAAAATTTTACTGTCCGGTCGGGAAAAGTAGACATATTCAAAAATACACTGGCTCGTTTCGGTACCAGGCTGCCGCTCCAGATAATAAGATTGCAGATCCTCGGTTTTAGTGGCGTGCCGGTCAATCACCAGTACTTCACCCGGTTCCACATCCCGAATAAATTTAGCCCCGATGATATCGAACGCGCAGGTTTCACTGGCAACGGTAAACGCTCCGTCGATCATACCCAGGGCGAGCGGACGAAATCCGTTGGGATCCCGTACGGCAATGAGTGTATCATCAGTCAGAATTACCAGGCAGTAAGCTCCCTCTATCTGCTCAAGTGCCTCCAGAACCTGCCCAATCTGATTTTCTTTACGGCTGTGGGAAATCAGGTGCAGAATCAGCTCGGTATCGGAAGTGCTTTGAAACAGTACTCCTTCATCGCGAAATCGCTCCCTGAGCACTCTTGCATTTGAGAGGTTTCCGTTATGCCCGATCGACAGGTTGCCATTTCTGTAATGAACGCGAAATGGCTGAATGTTGGCCGGGTTTTTGGCTGCACCAGAAGTAGAGTACCGGTTATGGCCGATTGCAGAACGCCCTCTGAGATCTCTGCTTATAATTTTGGGGTCATCAAATACCGAGAGCACCAAACCAAAATCTTTGTGCATTGGCATAATGTAACGCCCTTTTCTGTCATCATAATAAGTTGTAACAATTCCTGCTGATTCCTGGCCGCGATGTTGCAGCGCGTGCAGGCCGTAATAGGTGAGAAGTGCGGCTTCAGGATGATTGTAAACTCCAAATATGCCACAATAATCGTGGGGTTTGTCGATCATTTTTGTACTGCGATTCGGTAAAATTTTGATAAGCCCAAAGATATGGAAAACGCCTGTAAATAACAGATGGGATTATCTGAACCTTCATAAAGGCCAAGTTCTGCTTTCTGTGTGTTTTCTTCATGAAGATTAAGCCCTGTATATCTTAATACAGGTACAGTCACCAGCATTAAATTAATGCTTATCATCTTCAAACTGCCCCAAAGGAAAACATTAAGAAAATTATAAACAATTACTTAATTTACAAATCATACTGAGATCCTTACTCGTCTGTAAAGAACTGATAGGGGAAACCCCTACCGGCATCAGGGCAGCCCTTACTGCTCGATCAGATTAATACCCCTTACTCTCTTTTACGGTTCTTCTGATATTTCTTGTGTTGAAAAAACAACAACCATCACAGATGGCAAATGCCATAACAAAGAAATTTAGAATCAACTCAAAAAAAACAGATCAAATAACATGAAAACTATACTATCACTACTTACAGTCCTGCTCTTGTCTGTTACCCTGATGGAGAGCACAGCAAACGCACAGAGTTCACGAGATCTGCAATACTTCCGCGCTCCTGATAAAACCGGGCTCAACGTTTTTGAAACTTCAAAAGATACTAATGTAGTATTTGATGGATTAAATGTACGTATCGGCGGATCAAATACACTGCAATTCCAGGCGCTTACACAAAGCGGTGATTTTGCCGAGCTTCATGAGCTCATTCCAAACTTTAACCTGGCCACTTCCAACCTGGATTTTGATGTTCAGCTTCACAATGGCCTTCGCATGCACCTTCGAACTTACCTCTCTTCACGCCACCATGCTGAAGCCTGGGTAAAAGGTGGTTATATGCAGGTTGACCGGCTCGACTTCATTCAGGAAGGATTTCTTGAGGAATTAATGGACAAAGTTACCATCCGGGTAGGCCACATGCAGGTGAACTATGGAGATACACATTTCCGCCGATCAGACAACGGTCAGGCAATTTTCAATCCTTTTGTAGGCAACTATATTATGGATTCTTTCACAACTGAAGTTGCTGGTGAAGTTTACTTTCAGCACAATGGGTTCCTGGCAATGGTGGGCCTTACTAACGGTAAATTAAATCAAAGCACAAAAGAAGCCGCAGTGAATACAAGAGCTTCCTTTATTGGAAAACTTGGGTTCGACAGACAGATCAATCCTGATTTAAGGTTCCGATTAACCGGGTCTTTATACACAACCGGACAGGCTGCCGGGCTGAATCTTTATACAGGTGACCGGGCAGGTGCTCGTTACTACGACATTTTTGAAGACAACCGAATGAGTGGCCGTGTAGGTCCTGATTTCAGCATCCAGGGTGTAGGCGGTGAAATGACAGCCTTTATGATCAACCCATTCATAAAATACCAGGGCCTTGAGTTCTTCGGCGTGTTCGAGAACGCTTCCGGTAATGCACTGAATGGTGAACCCAGCAGAACATACAACCAATATGGCGCAGAGCTTCTTTACAGATTCGGTGCCAATGAAAACATCTACCTTGGCGGACGTTACAACCTGGTTAAAGGTGAGCAAAGAGCCGGGAATGATATTGAAGTAGAGCGTTTTAACATCGGTGGCGGCTGGTTCTTAACGAACAATGTACTTGCTAAAATCGAGTATGTAAACCAAACTTACGATGGCTATCCCGCAGGTGATCTCCGGGAAAACGGAAAATTCAGCGGAATTATGCTTGAAGCTGTAATCAGTTTCTAAATAGAAAAATTAACGATCATACAATTCGCAGGGCTGTTTTCAGCAGCCCTGCCTCATAAATCCAATGACTATGTATTACAAAATAATCCTTCACTCCTTCTTAGCACTTGCTTTTATTTTTTCAAGCGCAACTGCACAAGAGGTGTCGTTCTCATTAACTGGAATTAACCAGTTTAAGATTGATGGAGAAGCCAACGTCCGCGACTGGGATGCAGACGTTACCGATGCAACCGGCACTCTTGAACTCACCGGTGTCAATAATTTTTCCATCAGCGATTTAACCGCAGACTCCTTTTCATCCCTTACAATTACCATTCCCGTATCGGGAATTGACTCAGATTCCAGAAGGCTGACCAATAATCTGCATGATTATCTCAAGAAAGATGATCACCCTGAAATAACTTTTCGTCTGACTGAAATATCCTCTGTGAATCAAAACAGCGGAAAAGCGGACATCACGGCCAAGGGAACTGTTAATGCTGCCGGTGTAGATAAAGAGATTACCATGAATGTAGAAGCTACCGTGAACAGCAATGGATCAATCACCTTTTCTGGTGCTCAGGATCTTTTGATGACCGATTTCAATATTGATCCACCAACAGCCGTTATGGGAACCGTACGTGCCCGTGATGAAATTACAATTTTATTTGACGTAACTTTCAGCCGATAACCTGATCTGAATAATATCAGTTAAACATTTGAGAATACCATGAAGATCTTCTCCCGTACAATTTTGATTCTTTTGCTTGCCTTATTTACTGTAGGCATATCGGGAGAGGAATCTTTTTCTCAGATTACTTACTCGCCGGAATCGATGAGTCAGCTATGGATTGAGGGCCGTTCGAATGTTAACGAGTTTGAATGCCAGGCTAACCGCTATATAGGTGAAGCTACTATCTTTAACCAGCAGGAACCCGTTGAATTGATTGACGGTGGTGATAACCAGATTTTTCTGAAAGTACAAATCAATGTAGACAGTTTTGACTGCGGACGAAGCCGGATGAATCGTGATCTTCGAGAGGCTCTTAAATCCGACCAGTTCCCCGAAATAACTTTTATGTTTGAACGTGCGGAACTTCTCGGGATTTCTGAAGATGATGAAGGAAGTCTCGAAATTGAAGTGATTGGCCAGTTAACGGTTGCCGGTGAAACCAGGGAGATCCGTTTTTTAACAAACGCCCACTATCTGAATGATACACAAGTACGCGCTGTTGGCAACACCACTATCCGGATGACAGACTTTAACGTAGAACCACCCACTGCGCTGATGGGTATGATAAGGGCTGATGAAGAGCTCACCGTAAACTTCGATCTGATAGCCACTGAACGGGAAGGCATGTGCGAACTTTGCACAGAAATGCTTGAGCAATACAGAAATCTTCCCGAGTAGCCCCGACAGTCGATCCTGGAATATCCCAAGCATCTTAATGGGTTCTTATTTCGAAAAAATCGTCCGATGGCTTAAGCATTATCATAACAAACCGGTGAATGTCAAAATCTCTGGATGAACCTTCACATCGACTCATTGATCTGTCCGGATATATCATGGTGCTCATAAAAGCATTGGACACCAGAGCGAATCAGATAGGGAATATCCTTACTGTAAAATCAGAAATATACCCTTCTTATGCTGTGTTGATTTTTCGGATATTTCTATAAGGTTTTTTAATTGCAAATACTGTTTCTCCTTCAATACCAATACAGCTTACGATTTAATGAGGATATAACGATCTAATGAAAATTAATATGCTTGATGAATGGATTCGGGAATTACGCCTGAAAAATGATTATTCAGTTGGGGAGAAGTGGAAATATCAGGTTTCGGGAAATGCCATAGAATTTTCTGTGCCGCGCGCCTCCATTTTCGAAAAAGAAGTCTTTCGAAACGCGGTAATTACCATTGGCAGAGTTTTAAAGGCACTTTCGAGAAAAATCGAAGAGTCGAACTGCCAGTTTCATATTCAAAGTTTTCCTAATCTCGAAAATCCCGAAATTATTGCTTCCATTCGAATGGACCCTAAAAACAAACACCGGCAGACCTTTCCTGATATTCAGTCCGCAGAAAATGTTGACGATATTATTTCCAAATTAAAGTCTATATCTAAAGAATATCAATTTGAACTAATTCATTTAGCTGAAAAAGAGAATCTTACTGATCAATATCAAGAATTAATTGAGGGACGGGAGTGTTATGCATTAGTCTCAAAATTTGACAACCCTTTTTCGTGGCTGAACCTCGGTTACCTGAAAGAAGCAATTGCAATAGATTGCTGCGTTAATCTTTCTGATAAGCCTGAAATTGTGATTGACTCCTTCCTTGAAAATAACCAGCGGGCTTTTGAAAATGATTATATTCAGGCCCTGGTTTTTTTTGACCCTGTAAAAAGCTTATCCTAAAACAGTTTCGATCTTTGTTGTACCAAGGAGTGTTTTATGTACAGGACATTTTTTTGAAATTTCCAGGAGTTTATCGCGCTGCTCATCTGTCAGATCCCCCTTAATAATCACTTCTTTTTCAATTTTATCGATTTTGGTCTTCGGATCGTCACAATCATCGCAATCTGCTGCATGATCTTTATGATGCCTCAGCTCAATATAGATATCTTCAACAGGCCATTCTTTGCGATCAGCATACATTTTCATCGTTATAACACTGCATGATCCAAGAGCCATCAGCAGGTAATCGTAGGGATCCGGCCCGGTATCCCCGCCACCCGCTTCTTCAGGTTCGTCAGAGATAAGTTCGTGATTACCGGCTGTCATCACCGTTTTATAATTATCTTTCTCTAAATGAATGTGAATGATTTTTTTCTTCTTTTCCTGAGTCATGTACTTATATATTAATTATAGACTGAATTATTCAGATTAGTGCAAAGTATCCATTTTGGCACTGCCAATTCCCTTTTTCTTTACTTTCTTAAAGACAAAATTAAATTCCGTCCCATTTTCATCACTTTCGAAACTGGATGTACCTTCAAGCTGTCTTACAAGGATTTTGATGATATGCATCCCAAGTGACCCGGAATCATCTATATTGAAATTGTCCGGCAGCCCGACACCATCATCAGCAATTTTCAGAATAATCTCTCCGTGTTTTTCCAAAATTTTAACGTTTATACTACCACGGTCTCTTCCGGTGAATGCGTGCTTGTAGATGTTAGTTATAACCTCGTTAATAATTAATGAACAGGGAATTGCCTGGTTGATATTAAGCTCAATCTCTTCTTTTTCAATTACAAGATCGATATCTTTGCCGCCATCCAGCGTATCACTTACACCAATCACAAGCTTCTCAATAATATCAGAAAACATTAGTTGTGAAAAACTTTCCGACTGATACAACAACTCGTGAATGGTGGCCATTGTCTGGATACGGAAAATACTGTCATATAACCGCAACTGCACTTCTCTGTTTTTTTCATCGAAGGCCTGCAGCTGCATCATTCCCGAAATCACTGCAAGATTATTTTTCACCCTGTGGTGGATTTCCGAAAGCAGCACCTCTTTCTCCTGGATAGATGCCTGAAGCTCTTGCTCATACGTTTTCTGTTCGGTGATATTCCGCCCAATAGCCACCCAGTGGGAATACCCGCCGTCACCTTTTGCCACTGGTACCATTGAAGTATTGATCCAGAAACTCGTGCCGTCTTTTTTGTAGTTGATGAATTCCACTTCGCAGATTTCCCACTTACTCATTGACTGCCTCAATTTATTCAACTGATCCTGGTCGGTTTCTGGCCCGTTCAAAAAATGAAGAGTCTTGCCTGTAACTTCATCAGAAGTGTAACCAGTCATACTGGTAAATGCCTGGTTAACATACAGAATCCTCCGCCCCTCTTTTTTATCTGGTTCCGCATCAAGTATGACAACCGCTTCGGTTGAGTGTGTAATCACGGATTCCAGAAGCTTTAACCTTTCTTCTTCCCGGCGTTTTTCTGTTACATCCCGGGCAAGTGCAATTTTCACATTTCTTCCTTTGTACTCCAGGGTAGTGTCGGTTATTTCCACAAAAATGGTCTCTCCATTTTTCTTTACATGCCTGCGCTCGCCATGCAGGGTAATATTTTTTACTTGCCGAGTCTCTTGTATAAGATCTTTTGTACTTTCAACCTCATCTTCAGGTTTTATGTCGAGCAGTGTCATTGACAGGAACTCTTTCTTACTATAACCATAGTTTACAATAGCAGCCTGGTTTACGTTTAAGAATTCGTACGTATCCAGATCAAACAGCATCATCGGTTCGGGACTCAGTTCAAACAGCTCTCTGTAATTTTTTTCAGACTCTTTAATTTTTGCAGAAAAAGTATTTCTTTCCAGGCTATAAATAATGCTTTTGTAAAGAAGTGTTGGTGAGAGCTCATCCTTCAGAAGATAATCGGATACACCCTTTGCCAGCGATTTTGCACTAAATGCGAGATCAGTATAGCCGGTAAGTATCACAACCGGTGTGCTGTGATTTATTGTCATCACATCATCAATAAGCTCTTCGCCATTGTTATCTGGCAGGGAAAGATCCAGTAAAATCAGATCGTATTTGGTGTTACTTTCAATTTGGGTTTTTGCTTTCTGAAATGTAGTAACATGACTGAGCCTGATTTGCTCAAACTCTTCAAGCAGAAACTCTTCAACCAATACAAAATCTCCGATGTTGTCTTCAACAACCAGCAGATGCAGCTCACGATTATCTCGTCTCTTCATGAAATTTTATGTTTTTGGGAGTTGAACAAGACTGATCCAAAACTGCTCTATGCTGGTAACTGCATGTATAAAATCGATAGATTCTATTGGTTTGGTAATATAACAGTTTGCATGGTTCTTATAAGATTTGATGATATCTTTCTCGGAGGAGGATGTCGTAAGCATAATGACAGGAATTTGCTTAAGATGCTCACTTTCCTTTACATATTCGAGCACTTCATGTCCGTTTTTCCGAGGCAGATTTACATCAAGGATAATTAAATCCGGTGTCGGGGCATTTTCATAAATGCCTCTTTTTTCAAGATAATCGATGGCCTTTTCTCCATCCCTTGTAACGTTAAGTGAATTAACAACTTTTCCTTCTTCCAGAGCTTCAGTAATCAGCATAATATCGCCCTCATTATCCTCTACAAGCAAAATTTCAATCTGTTTCATATTCGGTACCGGTTGTTTTGGAAATTGAAAAATGTATCGTTGTCCCCATGCCTTTTGCCGATTCTATACGAATAGTCCCGCCATGCAAATCCACCACTTTCTTGCAAACTGCCAGGCCAATTCCGGTACCGTCAAACTCGTCTCTGGAGTGAAGTCTGTCTAACACATCAAAAACGGAGTCGTGAAAACACGGATCAATGCCAATACCATTATCTGTGACACGAAATTCCCAGTGTGAATCGGTCTCAAGCCCGATGATTGTCACTACTGGCTTTTCATCTTCTTTGTGATATTTTATAGCATTATAATTAAGATTATAAAATAGCTGAAATATTGAAAAATAACTTGCCCTAACTTTTGGAAGATTTTTATAACTGATTTCAGCACACTGATTCTCAATGGCTTCACGATTCAGTTTTAAAACATCTTTTACAATCTTCTCTGTTGAAATCTCCTGCAATTCCATCTTATCTCTGCCTACCCGGGAATAGTTCAGCAGAGATTTGATCATTTGCCGCATTTTTTTCTGATCGGTGATTTCTAACATCACACCCCGTAAAATCGAGGGGTGGCCATTTTTCTTTATCACACTTACTATATCACGGAGCCAAACAACACTTTCATCATCCTTACAAAACTCCAGAATTGAATCGGGATCAGGAGTATAATCTTGTTCAGTTTCGAGCAGTTTTTTCGTCGTGGCTGAGCAGTAGAGTGAATTATTAGATATTTTATACATACGCAACCCGGTAAAAATAACATCCCGTTTATTTCAAACTGCTCTATTTATTGAAGAGTAATGTAAGTAGCCGCAAAAGTTAAATTTAGCCTATATTATTCACAAATAATAGTTGATTGGTTTTATCGCTGCTTTCGTGTAAAAAGTGAATCGACGGGTAAGTCATCAGATGAGTTTTTCAAAAATAAACCAATGAAAATAATTGGGATGATCCCGGATTGATTTGTCTGATGACTCTCTCACACTTTTACAGTTTCCTGAAAAACTCTCAAAAATATTTATACCTTCTCTCCATACGAAATAAATCATTTCATGACAGCGCCTGAAAGGTCAAATCAAAAAACATAATTATGAGCTCCTCACGCAAATCATTCATAAAATCTATGGCACTCGGGGCCGGTACAGCTATGGGGGTTCCGCTGGCTTTTGGTGATAAAAATAATACTGCAACCGGAAGGTCAACTTCTGCTGAAACCGGCTTTAAACCTGTACTGAATGTGAAAGAGTTTGGCGCCGGGGGAATGGGCGAAACAGATGATTCCGAGGCCATCCAGGCGGCTTTGGATACATCCAGAGAGAGAAATCTCGAAATCGTTTACGTGCCCGAAGGCATCTATCATATCAGCGATATCCTCATTATCTACGAGAATACAACGTTACATCTGGACCGGAATGCAGTGATCATCCGTAAAGCCGACATCAATGCGATGCTGATTAACGGAACCGAAAATGTGCCCGGTTACGACGGGCAGAGCAACATCACTGTGGAAGGCGGCACCTGGGATGGGAATTCCCGTGAATTTCCATCAAATGTTACTCCGCTGGGATTTGGCCATGCCCGAAATATCACCGTGCAAAATCTGACGGTACTTGATGTCTATAACTGGCACCACCTGGAAATCAATGCGATTGACGGCGCCACCATACGTGGCTGCTTTTTTGAAGGAATGATTCTTACCAGGGCTTTCACCGAAATGATTCAGATCGACCTGATGGGCACAGAAGGAATGTTCCCCTGGTTTGGTGAGTTCGACAACACCACCTGCCGTAATGTGCTCATTGACCGCTGCACATTCAAAAATGGGAACACCGCCGGTATCGGCACACATTCAACCCGGAAAGATGCCCTGCACGAGTATATCACTATTTCGAACTGTGAATTTATCAACCTTGAACGGGAGGGGATTGTCGGACAAAACTGGCAGCACGTTCACATTGAAAATAACTTCTTAAAAAACTGCAACCAGGGAATTTTGATGGAAGCCAAAAGTGAAACCGATTGTGAAGATATTTCCATCATCAATAACAGAATGGTGAAAACCGACTACCCGGAACCGGGTGAGGGAATTCGAATTCTTTCGGAAGAAAACGGTTCACAGATCAGGCACATACAGGTTCGGGGAAATTACCTGTCGGGTGTGGAAAATCATGGCATCCGAATCGATTTTTGCGACCATGCAGTTGTACAGGGCAATACGGTGAAAGAGTGTGATCTCTCCGGAATCCTCAGCTATTACAGTGATAACATCTCCATCATTGAAAATTCGGCTTTCGGAAACGGAAAAAGGGATACCTCAGAAAAGGATATCCGCATCAATACCCCTGAAAAACGTTACGGCACCGGCTCTCACATCATCAGCACCAACAATACGGAGACGTGCCGGGTGGATGCCGCAGATTCCTGTTTGATCACAAAAAATGTCTTCAAATCGGAACTGACTACGGAATCAGAACCAGGTACTGTGCAGGCCTTTAACAACTTTATTGGCGGGACGTTTTCAGGTATGGAATAACCGTTTTCAAGATAATATCATGGCAATGATAAAGTATCGGGTAATCACTGTACTCGGAGCTTACGAAACTTCTGGCAACCGGAGACAGAAAGATTATTAATATAAATCCCGTCAGGGATGACCGAATGTAGCTCCATGCTTTAGCGTGGGGTAAAAAAGGGAATGTTACATTCCTGAGTCCCGGCAGGGACGGCACATACCAGCGTTCTCCGGGCATTTCACCCGTCATTCCATTCAGATCATTTTCCAACTGGTGCCAGGGCAGAATAAGGATGTAGAAATTAAGAGATTGGCTAATTTCTGAGTTCGTTGTATCGTCCCGTAACGGGACTTGCATGGGTTTATGCACGACAAAAAACCCCACAGTGAACTGTGGGGCTACATTCGGCCGTCTCTACGAGACTGAGTGTGGTGAAGTAAGGAGATCTCGATTATTTTGCAATGGTGGATTGTAACCAGAATATCACTAACACTTGATACACTCACATGCTTACCGTTAAAAGCTCATATCCTGTCAAATCTGAAATGGTGTTGCCCGCATTTGGGCAAGATTAGAGGCTTGACACGACAATAGCAGTGGCACTGAACCCGAAAATCACTCCGTTGAATGCAAACGCCCCTGCATCATAGTGAAATGTCCCGGGTAGGTGCAGATGTAGGGATATACTCCGGGCTCCGGTACGGTAAAAGTCACTTTTACAGTCTCACCCGGCCTTGCCAGTTCGGTCCAGGCAAGCATTCGGCTCTCTTCGTTCATGGGAATGTAATCGTTTTGTGAGGCCTGAAGTGCTGCAATTCCCACGATCTGGATATCAGCCTCAGACCCCACCAGGATAATATTATGAGGCATATCACTGGAGTTGATGTAGCGTAGTGTCAGCTCCGATCCCGCCTTTGCATTGATCCGGGTGATATCGTAGCTGAAATCGGCCCCGAACGATTTGATGTCAAGCGTATCTCCCGGGGAGACCGTTACAGTGCGCCCCTCCGTTATATCTGAAGTAGAATCTGCCGTATGTGACGGGTGACCATCATGACTGCCCACGCCACTCTTAATCCAGTAAGAGGCCAGGGAGAAGGTCGAAAAAATTGCGATGGCACTTAACCAAAGCAGATACCTGTATGTTTTCATGTGCAATTATTATTGATAATGACTCCTGAACCTGAGTTCGATTATATACCGCCATTCATGTGCTTCAAAAGTCATGTCCTGATGAACTCTTCAACATGATAAATATTTTTGATTAAACTGGAAAACTTTTGGACAGAAGTCTGACTATTCGGTCCAGCAGAAATAGCTGGTGGGTAGTTTTTTGAGATAATTGGAATTCCCTCCCCGAGAGGTCAAAAAATTTTCAAGGACAATTGATCTTACACAAAATAAAAGATTTCGATTGTTTTGTTGAATGAAGCCCATTTTATAATGAAACTTGTCATCTAAATGATGGCGTGTGAAAAAAAAACTAAAAAAAAGTGCCCTCCGCCACGAGGCATGTTGTAAGAGGCTGTCCAAAAAGACAAAATTATCTAAAACCTGCCTAAATTATTTAGGATTTAACAAGTTCCGATCTTTTCTGACCCACCCCCGTCCCCTCCCTCCGGCGAAAAACCCCGAAGTGTCGGGACCAAAAAAGCATTGGCACGCCACAAGTTAGTGTTTTTCTAATCCCGACCATTCGGGGGAGGGGTGCTACTTTTCAATACCTTGACAAACTAAAAAATTTAGGTTCTAAGATCTTGAAACTCACTTTTTGGACAGCCTCATTTGCACTATAAGAAAAAGTAACCATCGGGATCATTCTTGCGAAAGTAGCTGCACAGAATCCGATGGTTGCTGCAAAAAACCTCATCAACGCCACTTTTTTCTCACAATCATGCTGACTTTGCAGAATCATCCGGAATTGGCAACCTTCCCGGGTACGGTCGTACCTATGGCACTTTTTCATATTGGGCTTTGCCTCTACCCGGCGATAAATCACCGGGCTACTATATTGGCCGTGCTTACAGCACTCTATCCGGCCTATTCAATCGCCATAATTTGTTATACAATGATTTCAATAAATTGTGATTTTTGCAGTAATCAGATTGTACTGACACTTTTTATATTCAGCCATCATAATTCTTGCAGCACTACTGTCGTGTCAATAATAAAACATCGGGTAAAACCCGTGCCAATGGCATACCATGGGGCCAAGTTTCCTTTCTGTATTTATCACTATCTTCAAAATTGATAGATTTAAAAAAAAACTTTGCGGGTTTCGTTTCACGGGAATCGCTGCGCTCGGTGCTTACGAAACTTAAGACTTGACACGACACTACATTATCATCTCGGCCCGAAAAGATCGGGTTTGTCCCAGTGCCCGGAAATTCTGTCGAGCAATTCGTGCAATCCTTCGGCTGTTTCGCTTCGGAGATTTCGCATAATCTCTCTCTGCTGATCAGTAAATTCCGGAATATGATTTTCCGGCCAGTATTCTGCCAAAGCATTCAAAAAGCCTGACTGAAAGGCCGGATCAGCATCTTTCAAATCCGGTAATAATTCCGCTGCCTGCCCGGGATCATCGCCAAGTACAACGTGCCTCGTTACTCGTTCCACAACCGTTGCTGCATTGGCCTTAAACGTACTATCCGCATTTTCAGGGAGTGTTTTTTCTAAAATCCGCGGTAAAAAAGAGTCGTGATTTTTTGAAGCTGCTGCGGTTGCCGCATCCCGAATCCATCGGTCGTTCGCATTTTCTTCGAGGAGAATCATCTCTGTAATGGCACGACCCGATCTCGGATCAGATGGAAGATCGGCAAGGGCCAGCAAGGCGGCCAGTCGCAATTGAGGATCGGCAGCCATCATGTTGTTCACCGGCATGGTGTAGGTCATATCACCCGGAGTTTCAGGGGTTGGAAGAAAATCTGCCGAGAGGATTTGATCCAGCAGTTCCTGCGTTCGGGGAAGGGTCATCAGTGCGGCTCTTCTGACGGTGGTTACCGGATGATGCAAAGCTCCAAATGCTGCTTGAACGGCTTCATCCGAACCATTTTCTTCGTCCAAAACTCCCAGCCCGTGCAGTGTCCAGATTGCATGAAATGCCCCCGGGTTCAATCCGATCTGATCGACAGATTGATCCCTGATCAGTTCGGCGAGCTGAGGAACGACGTCGGCCTCTCCCCTTTCCACAATCAGCCGCTGGGCGGTCAGTCTCCAGAACATGTTATCATGGCGTAGCGCCTGAACCAGGTCTTCCGGTGAGGCATCGGCCAGATTGGGAATGTCAGAATTATTCTCATCCCCTTTGTACACCACCCGGTAGATGCGCCCGTGATCTTTATCGCGCAGATCGGTGACATACGCATTCCCCTCGCCCTGTTCAAAATTTTCCGGAGTGGGATTGTGCTGAATGATCAGGTTGTACCAGTCAATCACCCACAAGGCCCCATCCGGACCCACTTTTGCCTGGATAGGTGAAAACCAGTCGTCGAGGCTTGCCAGCATATTCAGTTCGTTGTATGCGGTGAAAGAACTGCCCGATGGTTCCATTCGAAACTGCCCCAGCAGGTGGCCGGTAGGCTCACTGACAAAGGCACGCCGGTTCCAGAAGGATTCGGGAAAGTTCCGGGCGGTATAAATTTCAAACCCTGAACCTGCCGTGTACCGTCCATGCTGATCAACCTGGCGGATAAATTCACGGACCGGAAAAATTATGTTTGTATCGTAAATGGCAGGAACCCTTGGTGCGCTGAATCCTCTCACCATGTTGTAGTAGCGGTTCGGCACGGCAGTATGCACAGGAACATCCCGGTTTGCGGTGGACCCGAACACGATTCCATCTTCACTGAATCCCAGCCCCCACGTGTTATTGGTGGTGCCTGCCATATATTCAAGACGGGAGCCATCCGGTTTGAACCGGTAGAAACCGCTGCTGAAACTGAGCGCTTCCCCTCCAACAGTGCCGTCAAAAGCGGAGTAACCGACAGATCCCCAGATCTGGTTATCAAATCCGTACATCAGATTGCTCGGGCCGGCGTGAGTATCGAACGTACCCCATCCGGTGAAAAGAACTTCTTTGTGATCAGCCTTTCCATCGCCCGTGGTATCTTTCAGAAAAAAGAAGTCGGGAGCCTGGGCCACAATCACACCGCCCCGGTAGGGAACCAGTCCGGTAGCAATATTCAGCCCGTCTGCAAAAACTGAAAAGGTATCGGCTTTGCCATCTCCTGTGGTATCTTCCAGAATCAGGATACGGTCATTCCCCTCGCGATCCTCTTCAAAGCGGTTCGGGTAGTCCACGGTTTCGGTAATCCAGAGGCGTCCCCGTTCATCCCAGGCCATATCAATCGGGTTCACAATATCCGGCTCAGATGCAAAAAGTTTCACCTCAAACTCCGGGCGGGCCACAATATGTTCCATCGACTCTTCCGGAGTAAGCGGGTCCTGCACATCGATGATCGGCTCCCCCAGGGTCCCCCACGATTCACCCTCCGGATAGTAAGGCATCTCCCCTTCAGAATAGGTAAAAACGGGCGGGCTGAGTTCCCTGTCGGCAAACCGGTCACCGGCCGACCAGCGAATTCCGTTTTCCAATAGTTTTGCAAATCCCTCCTCACCCCAGGTTCTTTCATCATGGCCCCAGGCGGTGTAGAAGACCCGTCCATCACCCTGGTCTCGCACCCACGTCCAGGGTTCTTCATGGCCATCTTCCTCACGAACAGACAATATCTCATTTCCGGGATGCAACTTCATGTGTACATAGGTCTCATCCCGGCTTTCAAATTCTGGCACCCCCTGTTTCACGGGATGACCGGGCTGGATATGGCGGACTCTGAAGGTCCCCTCTCCATGAGCCTTAAATGCGCCGCCGACAAGGTTCACAAACGCATCGGAATCATTAAACATGGAAGATGCTGAATGGATGGCAACCAGTCCCCCGCCATCATTCACATATCGCAGCAAGGCCGTTTCCTGGTCTTTGGAAAGGCCGGAGCGATTGCCGTAGAGCATCAGCACATCAAAATGTTTCAGGTTGCTGAATTTGATTTCATCCTGCTGCTCTGTGTAGTGGATGTAGATTCCCCTCGATGTAAAATATTCAATCACCTGTTTCAGCCGGTTCAATGGCTGATGGTGTCCGTCATCACCCAGGAATTGCACGTGGAGTTTATCCCGATGTTCCTGATCCGATGAGGCCTGTTCAGTTTGTACTGCAGTTTCAGTTTGTGTTTGATTTTCGACGGGTTGTTGAGTGGCACATGAGATAGAAATGCACAAAAAAACCAAAATAATCAGATTTACCGGAGGAAGTTTATGTAGAATCATGGTAGCGCTTTCAGTTTGTAGCAGCAGCTGGATGTTGCTTCTTGTGTATTCTTGTCAGCAACGTTATAGAACAGAATTATCCGGTTAAATTCAAGGGTACTTTTAAGGGGGGTTATTTCATTTTTTGAACCTATAGAAAACCCTCCAAGGGTTTCGAACCCCTGGAGGGTTTTGAACTGTAATATAATTCCATTTGCAAAATGAGGTGAACTTATAGATTTTAGAAAATCACTAAAAACCATAACCTGCTTTCAACTCTGCAATAATGGGCGTTACCGGCCTGGCATTTCTCTCATTTTTCCCGATTCTTCTTGCGGGAATTTTACTTGTTGGCTTCAGAATATCAGCAAAAATTGCAATGCCTGCTGTTTTCCTGGTCACCGTTGTTATCTCACATTTATTCTGGGAATTTTCGTTTCTAAACATCATCGCATCCACCATCCAGGGGCTGTTTATTACGTTTGATATTCTCTACATCATCTTCGGTGCTATTTTGCTTCTCAACCTTCTGAAGTATTCGGGCGGAATCGGGGTAATCCGTCAAAGCTTCGAAGATATCAGCCCCGACCGAAGGGTTCAGGTTGTCATTATCGCCTGGCTGTTCGGCTCCTTTCTCGAAGGTGCGGCCGGTTTCGGAACACCTGCCGCAATCGTGGCACCTCTTCTGCTCGCATTGGGATTTCCCGCACTCGCAGCGGTCATGCTCGGCCTGATGGTTCAAAGCACAGCGGTTACATTTGGTGCTGTGGGGACGCCTATTCTGATCGGTGTGCAGGCCGGACTCGCAGGGCCTGAGATAAATGAAGCTCTCGCACTTGCCGACCTTTCCATGATGGATTACCTGATGGCAGTAACATCCCAGGTGGTTATTCTTCACGCGATTGCCGGTACCATCATGCCTTCGCTGATGGTGGTGATGATGACCCGCTTTTTCGGGACAAACAAGTCGTGGAAAGAGGGGCTTTCCATTCTTCCGTTTGCACTCTTCGGCGGACTCGCTTTCACGATCCCTTACACTCTGACAGGAATCTTCCTGGGGCCGGAGTTTCCTTCACTGATCGGGGCACTCGCAGGCCTGCCGGTGGTTGTTTTTGCAGCAAAACGGGGATTTTTACTGCCGAAAGACACCTGGAATTTTGCACCGCAGGATGAATGGCCTCTGACATGGATGGGCACCATTTCGATAAACCCGGATGATGAGATCCACAAACCCGGTATCACTCTGGTGAAAGCGTGGGTTCCCTACCTGTTTCTCTCAGTGATCCTGGTTCTCAGCAGGCTCCACCAGCTTCCTTTCCGGGAGCTCTTTACGGGAATTGAAATTGGCTGGGCTAATATTCTGGGCAGCGCTGTTTCAGCAAGCAGCACACCGCTTTATCTGCCCGGAACAATGCTGCTGCTGACAGGCATTTTCACTATCCTGCTTCACCGGATGAATGGTGACGAAGTCCGCCGCTCACTCTCCGACAGTGCCAGAATGCTCCTTGGCGCCGGTTTTGTACTTATTTTTACCATCCCGATGGTGCGGATCTACATCAATTCCGGGATCAATCCGGCTGACCTGGAAAGCATGCCTATTATTATGGCTCAGTGGGTGGCTGCCAATGTGGGCCAGGTATACCCGTTATTCGCAGCTTCCATCGGCGGACTGGGTGCGTTTATTGCCGGAAGCAATACGGTTAGCAATCTGATGTTCAGCCTCTTTCAGTACGGGGTGGCCGAAAATTTGGATATCCCCACCGCCATTCTGGTATCACTGGGTGCAGTGGGTGCTGCCGCCGGAAACATGGTTGCCATTCACAATGTCGTGGCAGCCTCAGCAACCGTTGGCATGCTGGACAAAGAAGGCGAAGTCCTGCGCCTGACCATCATCCCCACCCTATACTACCTGACCATGGTCGGCCTGCTCGGTATCGCAGCCGTTTATCTTGTGGGCGTTCCGCACATTTTTTAATTCTGAATTGAATGAATGTTTTTGTTGATTTGTCTTCCGGTGACAGTTTGGTTTTTGTCGTTGAGAGTTGGCCCTATCCACTCGGACCCATCCCCCGGCCCCTTTCCGTCGGTAGCCGGACAGGCTCCTATGCCGCAAATGAACGGCACAAGGGAGGGGTGACTCTTTTGTTGAGTGGTTGCCTACGAAATAGGTAAAAGCCCCTCTCCACGAGCGGTCGGTATTTCGAAAAGCACTCAACTTGCGGCGTGCCTTTCGCCGGAGGGAGGGATTTAGGGTGGGTCCAAACCGATCGGAATTATAACTCTTGGTAGAAAGTGTGTTCTGTCACTTCTGAAATATTGTTGCCCTGCTTTTGGGCAAGATGAGGGGCTACCGTTGACAGTAGGTTTCTGAATAAAAGTCCCGGATGGGACGAACGAACATAGCCCCGTGCTTTAGCTCGGTGTGAAAAGGGAACATTAAATTCCTGAGTCCCGGCAGGGACGGCACTCGCCAGTGGTGATCTGGTATTTCACCCGTCATTCCGTTCAGATCATTTTCCATCTGGTGTCGGAATTGAGTTTAGGGATTAATTCAGAGTTCGTTGTGTCGTCCTCTAACGGGACTTTCATGGTTCATGCTCAACTGAAACCCCACAGTGAACTGTGGGGCTATATTCGGTCGTCTCTACGAGACTGAATGTGGTAAAGTAAGGAGATCTCGATTATTTTGCAATGGCGGATTGAAACCAGAATATCATCAGAACTGGATACATTCAGATGCTTACCGTTAAAAGCTCATATCCTCTCACCTATTAAACAGTATTGCCCGCATTACTACATTACCCACTACTGTCGTGTTAACTGTAAAAGTGTGAGAGAGTCATCAGACGAGTCAATCCGGGATCATCCCAATCATCTACATTGGTATGTTTTTTGAAAAACTCGTCAGATGACTTAACCCGACGTTTTATCTTTGACATAACACTACCTTATCTATTACACTGCCCAGTACGTTAAAACTTCGTTGAGCAGGCTTTTTGGGCAAGATTAGAGGCTTCCGGTGACAGTAGGTTTCTGAATAAAAGTCCCGGTAGGGACGAACGAACATAGCCCCGTGCTTTAGCTCGGGGTGAAAAGGGAACATTAAATTCCTGAGTCCCGGCAGGGACGGCACTCACCAGTGGTGATCTGGCATTTCACCCGTCATTCCATTCAGATCATTTACCAACTGGTGTCGGAATTGAGTTTAGGGATTAATTCAGAGTTCGGTGTGTAGTCACTGTTTTTTGGGTAAAATGAGGGACTGGATAAGACATCACTTCCAGTTTAAAAAAACGCTGAAAGCCTTAAACAACACAGCTTGGGGCAAACCGCCCCAATTCTTCAGATTCACCCAATCCATGGCAGGCTGTAAGCCTGAGACAGACAGGACTTCATTTTTATCTCAACTTCCGAAAGTCTTAAAATCAACCTCAATTATCTAAAAATCTGAGTTCGATTTTATGGTAATATCCAACACATTGCATATGGTTTGGTGCTTACCCCAGAATGAGCCCCAAAGCGGGCGGTCATCAAATAGCCCCGGGTGGAACGCTTTTGCGGAACCCGGGGGTAAGAAGGAACCATAAAACCAAAAACCTCCGGATGGATTTATGAAAAACATCGATTGGAATCGGAGGTTTGATTGCAGAATTTATTTGAGGGGCGAGTACTTTTGTGGTTTTGGCAGGTGGGTTTTTCGAAATCAAAATCAGAGATAGTCCATTGTTTCGGGCAGGGGATAACCGCAATGGCGCTAAGAGCGCAAAGGTGACGCAAAGGACTTGGTGTTGGATAAATCCAGCGCCCAGTATCGAGACACTAAAGAGTGTTCACTCATCGATCAACCCCTGACTGGTCCCCTCTTCCAGTTCTTTTGATGATTCCTCCACGAGGAGCCACGGCTCAAGGAAATCTTTCGGGATATCTTCGATAAAACGGGACGGATTGGTGAAATAGTCGCCGTGCCGGCTCTGAAACAGCGCAGGATAGGTGATAAAAAGCTGCTCTTTGGCACGGGTAACAGCAACGTACAACAGGCGAATTTCCTCATCCATCTGCTCTTCATCGTCAATAGCGTAACCTGATGGCAAGATTCCGTCAAGACACTGTATCAGAAACACCGTGCGCCACTCCAGCCCTTTTGCCGAGTGAATGGTGCTTAGAATAAGCGGTGCCTCATCTTTCTGAGACGTCTCCGTGTCGATGGCCGTTGCCTCAATCGGATCGAGGGCAATCTCTTCAATCATCGCTTCGAGTGAACGATACGTGCCCGAAATATCCACAAATGTTTCGAGGTCTTTCATCCGTTTGGGATGATCATCAAACCGTTTTTTGCAGAATATAGCGTAGTAATCCACCACGGCCTGGAGCTGTTCAGTAACAGACCCTGACAATTTTTTGAGCTGTGCAAAAAGCTGACCCAGTGCTTTGAGCTGGGCCAGGTATTTATCACTGGCACCGGGAGCATCAGCCGGACGAAAAGGGTCTCCGCTCTGATGCGCCCACGCGAACAGGTCCTCCGCTGTTTTCGGGCCGATGCCGTCAATCAGCATCAGCACGCGGTTCCAGGAGATCAGGTCTTTCGGGTTGATGAGCACCCGGAGATGCGCCAGCACATCTTTAACATGGGCCGCCTCGGTAAATTTCTGTCCGCCATATTTAATGTAAGGGATATTTTTTCGGTTCAGCATCACCTCCAGGTCAAACGAATCGCGTCCGTTCCGGAAAAGAACGGCCGTCTCATTCAGTTCATAACCCTGTTCCCGCAGGTTCAGGATCATCTGTGTAATGAACCGGCTCTGATCATTCATATTGGCCGATTTCACCAGGCCGGGCAGATCCCCCACTTCATTATTCGTGAACAGCTTTTTGTCGAACTTTTCCTTCGCCTGTTCCAGCACCTGGTTGGCTACATCAAGAATCCGCTGGGTGGACCGGTAGTTTTCTTCCAGCTTTATCACCTCCGCCCCTTCAAACCGATCGGGAAAACGGATCATATTTTTATGATCGGCCCCGCGAAATGAATAGATACTTTGGGCATCATCACCCACGGCCATCACATTGTTGTGTGTGCTGCTGAAGAGTGCGGCCAATTCAGCCTGCAGCGCGTTTGTGTCCTGATATTCATCCACCATCACATGCAGGTGCCGCGATGCAACTTTCTCCCTCACCTCTTCATGATCCCTGAGCAGATCACGTGTTTTCACCAGCAGATCATCAAAATCCATCACATAGTTCACCTCTTTATAGTCGCAGTACTGCTCAAAAAGCTGTTCAACCGGGCCGATGTGGGATGTAAACTGGGCGTACTCCTCTTCCACAACATCGCGCACTGATTTCTGTTTGTTCACCGAACTGCTGAAGATGGAAAAGAGCGTCGATTTTTTTGGAAATCGTTTCCTGTTTTTCCCCACATCCATCCTGCCGCGAAGCAGGTTGATGGTGTCCATCGCATCGGAGGCATCGATGATGGTAAAATTTTCGGGATAGCCGATGTGAGAGGCGTGCCGGTGAAGCAGTTTGCTGCAGTAGTGATGAAATGTCCCACCTTCCACGCGCCGGCATCGTTCATCCAGGATCTGGCTGGCCCGCCGGAGCATTTCATGAGCGGCCCTCCGTGTAAATGTCAGCAGAAGAATCTGCGACGGATCCACCCCGCTCTCCACCAGTCTTGCCACCCGGTAAACCAGGGTCCGGGTCTTACCGGTTCCTGCTCCTGCCACAAGAAGCGCAGGCCCCTGACTAAACATCACCGCCCGGAGCTGGGCACTGTTCAGCAGATCCTCATACGGAATGGAATACTGAGCCGGGGAACTGTCTTCTTTGGATAGAACGAACTTTTTCATGCCGGAAACTACTAAAATTCCGGATATGTAAAAAATATGTCCGAACTACAGGCAGAGTTTATTCTACTCTCCTCTCATCTTGTATATCGTCCATGCAGTTGCGCCCAGCAGCAACGTTGCACCGCCCAGCATAAGTGCAATATTAACATCTCGCTGCACTCTTTCAATCCTTGATAAATAGTCAGAGCCCACACCCTTTGTAGCGATCAGCCTTTCAAGACGGTCAATTTTCTCTTCAAGCTCTTTCTTTGATTTTTCTCTGAGATTCATAATTCTGTCATCCTGTTTTGTTAGCTATTTGATTTACTTATATAACCATAATAACTGGTTTTGAGTTTCATAGTTTTTTTTCAGCCCTTCAGTGCGGGATGCGTATCTCCTTCGCCACCCACTACGTTGAAACTTCGAGGGTCAGGAAGGCTTCGAAGACTAAAGTTGCGGGTTATCATAAATTTTTCAATATAATCCAGAAATCCAAAATCATTTCCTTACCGAGCCACATAATTATGCAGCGGCGTAAATCAGGATAATGCATGCTTGGGATACTGAAACGCCGCCTATCATGATAAAGCAGCCTTGTCATCCAAGTGAGCGGAGCGAACGGAGTG
The DNA here is from genome assembly GCA_020832285.1 of Balneolaceae bacterium. Taxonomy (GTDB): domain Bacteria; phylum Bacteroidota; class Rhodothermia; order Balneolales; family Balneolaceae; genus Rhodohalobacter. The sequence continues at coordinate 526 of JAFIFB010000002.1, read as the reverse complement.
AATGAACTGAGAGATCTCCCTGCAATGGGGACTAACGCAAATAACCCCAAATCCTTCGCGCTCTTTGCGCCCTTTGCGGTTACCCCCTCCCCGAAACGATGGCCTGCCTCTGATTTTTATTTCGAGCTACTCTTTACGGCAAGAACCACAAAAAAACCCGCCCCTCACATAGAATTGTCCATCAAACCTCCGATACCAACCGATATTTTTCACAAATCGATCCGGAGGTTTCAATATTTGGACTACCACTTATCCCCGGGTTCCGCAAAAGCGCTCCACCCGGGGCTATTGATATGCCGCCCGCTGTGGGGCTGGTTCAGGGGTAAGAACCAAACAATATGCGATGGGTTGGATCTTGCCAAAAAAATCGAATATCGTTAATTTGTTCAATCATTAGAAATGGGTTTTCTAAAATTTAAGAGCAAGTATTACGGTTCGAAGCCTTGTCAACTGGATGCGGGTTGCGGGTTGCCGTGATTCTGGATGCGGGATGCGGGTTTGTGATTTGGATGAGTGCTGAGTTCTT
>JAFIFB010000119.1 GCA_020832285.1 Balneolaceae bacterium | reverse complement strand
ACCAAACAATATGCGATGGGTTGGATCTTGCCAAAAAAATCGAATATCGTTAATTTGTTCAATCATTAGAAATGGGTTTACTAAAATTTAAGCGCAAGTATTACTGGTCGAAGCCTTGTCAACTGGATGCGGGTTGCGGGTTGCCGTGATTCTGGATGCGGGATGCGGGTTTGTGATTTGGATGAGTGCTGAGTTCTTAGTGTTGAGTTTTTAGTTATTTGGAATTTGTGATTTTGTTCCAGAATAGTTTTCAGCTGCAGAAACTAAAAACTAAACACTCAAAACTGAACACTTTTTGGATGCGGGTCTCCTTCGCCAAGGCTTCGAAGACTAAAGTTGCTGGGTGCTGGTTGCGGGGAGCTAAAAGCTGAAATCTGATTGCTGAAGTCTGATTGCTGAGAGCTGAAGCTATCAACAAACATCTCAATACTTGATACTCAATACTCGATACACTAATTATCACAGTCCAGCACTCGATTTTGGAGGATTTTGTCGGACATGCCACACAGTTTGGATATAGATCGTGTTCTCTTCTTTACGTATCCGGTAAATTACCCGATAATTGCCAAATATAAGTTCACGCAATTTCGGCTCATTATACTCAGGTACAATACGGCCTGATTCCGGTTGCTCAATAAGCTGATCGGTCTTCTCAATAAGTTTCAATGCCCACTTTTCAGCAGTGGCAACATCATCTTGCGCGATATAATCAACAAACTTGTTGAGCTTGTGTAATGCCTGATTGGTCCAGACTATTTCCACTTGTTCAGGTTCTCTTTAATTCTTTTTTTTGCTTCCTCGTGAGATACGACTTCACCTCTTGCAATTTGTCGTTCGGCTTCGATCAGCTCTTCCATTAAATCTATTTTGTCAATCATTCGCTGATATTCAGACACATCCATTAAAACCGCAGCACTTTTCCCGTGCTGTGTTAAAACAATAGATCTTTTCTGTTTCTTGATTCGGTCAATGAAATCAGCTGCATGTTTTCTGAATTCAGAAAGTGGCTGGATATCCTGGTCTAATTCAATTCGTGCAGTGGCCATAATGGTTATCTTTTTCTTTAAACGTATTTATAATGTATAAAATTGATACGTTATATGATAACGAATAAAAGATATTTAAGGTATTTTAGAAGAATGCGGCTGCTAATTTTCAACCCCTTCACTGTCATCTCGACGGAACGAACGGAGTGAGTTAATGGAGAGATCTCCCTGAATCAACCCAAGAACTGAAATAAATCATCCTCTGCGTTCTTCGCGCCCTTTGCGGTTAGCCTCTGTAGGAGCCTTTACCTGCATCTGTTTTTTATTCCGAGCTACCCTTCCGGAAAGAACCACAAAAGTACCCGCCCCTCACATAAATTCTACAATCAAACCTCCGATTCCAACCGATATTTTTCACAAATCCATCCGGAGGTTTCAGTTTAGGGTTTTCTCTTATCCCCGGGTTCCGCAAAAGCACTTCACCCGGGGCTATTTGATGACCGCCCGCTTTGGGGCTAATCCATCGGCTTGCACTAAACCATGTGTAATGGGTTAGATCTTGCAAAAAATCGAATATCGATCAATCGAATATCGTTAATTCGTTCAATCATTATGAATGGACTTGCCATCACTCAGCACCCACCCCCGTCCCCTCCCTCCGGCGAAAAGCACACCGCAAGGAGGGGTGACTCCTTTTTAAATCTTTTTCTGAAACCGGTATGATCGTTTTTGATACACCTTTCTCATCGGCAAATTCAACTTCAAATACCAAATGCCATACTCATCTTCAAACTCTGTAACCGGTTCAGCGGATCTGAAGACGTATCTCCACAAGTTTTTATTTTTTATATTTTGATACTGCTTCATGAACCGACACTGAAGAGATCTTTCCCTCCTCATAGGCATCAATACGGCTTTCCGATTCTTTTTTCCAGAGTTCATCTATCTCTGGATCTGGTTTATCAAGGCTTTTAATAAGCTCTTCAATCAGATCCGATTTTTCCTGTATAGACAATACAAGTGCTTCTTTTAAAAGTTTATCTTTTTTAGTCATATCATTTCTGATGGTTTTAAACTGATTGTAAATATAATATCACAATATAAGAACGAACAAACAGAAACCGCAGTGTCAAGGGTATAGTTTTCAGTACGACAAAACGTTCAACATTCAACTATATTTATATATTTATTGAACGTTGTAGGTTTTACTGGATGCTGTGTAATTATAAATTTTTCAATTTAATCCACACGTCCAAAATCTTTTTCATCCTGAGCCACATAATTTGCAGCGGTGTTAATCAGGATGATGCATAATTGGGATACTTATACGCCGCCTATCATGATAAAGCAGCCTTGTCATCTCGACCAAGTGAGCGGAGTGAACGCGTGGAGAGATCTCCCTGCGATGGGGACTAACGTAAACAACCCCAGGTCCTCCGCGCTCTTCGCGACCTTTGCGGTTACCCTTTTCACGGAGCCATAACCTGCCTCTGATTTTTATTCCGAGCTACCCTTCCGGCAAGAACCACAAAAGTACCCGCCCAACACTTAGATTTGATCATCAATCCTCCGATTCTAATCGATGTAATACAAATAGAAATCAATTTGAAAGAAAAAGCTCTCTTCCAGATGATTCAACAATTATTGAATAGTTGAATAACGCCTTCAGCGCACTCGTGATTTCGGCCGCAGGTACATTGTATACTTTATCTAAAACATATACGATTTCCGCAACAACCTCAGTAGGCACAAATAGTTTTTGCTTCTCTATGATCTCTTTTGACTCTGTATAAAATATTTTGTGATCTTTTAATAAGTATCGAAGTATGAAATTCGCATCAAGAATTTCCATGTTTTTCTTTTATAGCCTTTATCCACCCGCTCTTTTCTCTGTCTATTAAATCATTATTCTTATATCCTGTTAAGATTCCAGCAGCAGGAAATAAAGACATGTCAGACGAATCAGATGCAGATGGATGTTTCTCTTTAATAATGATATCAACCTCTTTTCCAAGCCATTTGTTTAATTCTTCAATATGAAGGTTGGTTGACTCAATTTTCCGGTTGATCCTCAATGTTTTCATTTGTCTGTACTTTATTCAAAGTTTCATATAATGATAACGAAATTATGTACAAAAAGTTTATACCCGCAGGGTTCAGCATTTATCGTATCGGTGATTCATGTCCATCCCCTCTAAAAACCCACTGCTTTTAAAACAATCCCGCCTCGGGGTTACTCTATGGGCTTACTCTTATCCCCGGGTTCCGCAAAAACGCTCCACCCGGGGCTACTGATATGCCGCCCGCTTTGGGGCTCTTTCAGGGCTAAGCACCAAACCATGTTCAATGAATTGGATCTTACCAAAAAAATCGAATATCGAGTATCGCTCAATCAAAAATCGTTCTATCATTATGAATGGACTCGCCATCACTCAGCACCCACCCCCGTCCCTGACATTACTCATATAACTTTTGTCATATTTAAAGTTTGTGATTGAGTTTTACCCGGCCTTGAATCAATTGGCGGGAACAGGGTGACTGATGGGTGACGTATTGAAAAATTTCATCAGCCGTAAACAAATGTTATGAAGGGATTTAAACTAAATCGGCCTTGAGATTTTTCCGTCACTCAGCAGCACCCGCCGCAAATTGATTCACCGCCTTGATCTTTTGGTTCGTTTTGGATCAAGCCAAAATGAACAACATATTTACTTAACGTCTTAAATCTTTGAGCAACAACATATTTTGTTTAAAATGATATTATTACAAGAGTAATATCAGAGACCCGACCCCTGCCCTCACATAAATTTGTCCATCAAACCTCCGATACCAACCGATACTTTTCAAAAACCCATCCGGAAGTTTTGGAATTTGGGATCTCTTTTATCCCCGGGTTCCGCAAAAGCGCTCCACCCGGGGCTATTGATATGCCGCCCGCTTTGGGGCTGGTTCAGGGGTAAACACCAAACCATGTGCAATGAATTAGATCTTGCCAAAAAATCGAATATCGATCAATCGAATATCGTTAATTCGTTCAATCATTATGAACCGGTTTTCTAAAATTTAAGAGCAAGTATTACGGTTCGATGCCTTGTTAACTGGATGCGGGTTGCGGGATACTGGATGCGGGATGCGGGGAGCTTAAAGCTGATTGCTGAAGGCTGAGTGCTGAGTGCTGAGTGCGGGTTGCGGGTTGCGGGTTGCGGGTTGCGGGTTGCGGGTAAAGTTTTGTTTCTTTTTTTGTTAATCCAAATTAATTTTCAATTACCACAACCAAAATATCAATACTCGATACCTGATACTCTGCCAACTGCCCACCGCCCCTTGTCAACTATTAAGACCCGGTTCTCTTCCCCAAGACGACCGTGAATAAATCATCAACTCTCGTCACTACCGGCAATCAAATCACCCAGTTCCGGGCTGGTCATGAATTCGGTGTTGGGCCAGGTGTGGAGTATTTTAGTGAGAAGCTCTTTAAAGAACGCGAGGTTTTTGTCGCGGTTTTCGGGACGCAGGAAGCCGATAAAATTTAAGCGGTGCGCCGTAATGATGGCGGGTTTTTTCCAGAAAAAAGCGTTGGAAATATCCTTCAGGCACTCTCCAACATTGTCGAAATTCTGCGGCTGTTGTGAAGGTTCAAACACACAGTTGCGGACCAAATGATATTGCTCACACTCATTTTTCTGCCCGGTGTACCGGCGAATCATCTCTTTTTTTTGATTGCCTAAAACGGGCTGCATGTGATATTTCATCCCCTGGATATAATTCACACCACACTCCTTCAGGGTTTGGTTAAGGCTGTTGTGATAGACAAAATTATTGGCAATATAGCTTTCAGAAGGATATCCGAAGAGCTGTTCAAATAACTTCAGCCCTTCTTTCAAAATCTCTTTGTGTTGCTCTACCGAATCAACAGATTCCGTATCCAGGGATGCCTGGATGTTGATTTTTTCATTGATTTTAGGATCGTAAATCCAGCACTGGTGACTGAACGAGGTTTCCAGTTTCGGATTTCCCTGCTTTAACTCTCTCAGCCAGTTCTCTACATTCACATGCTCCCGGCCATGAAACTGGGGCACAAATAGCTGCTTCTCCAGCCCTTCTTTCCAGAGTGCAAATGAACCGGCATGTTCGGGATATCTTTTCAGAGTTTCGGGTACCGGTTCGTGAAAATACTCTGCGTACCGACTCTCCCTGATTGCATCGAAATCAGGATTTGCCGTCACACAATTGGCGGTGATAACGGGATACCTTCCGCTGATGTCCCGGAAAGAGGAAAGCAGTTCAAACAGATGAGACAGATCGGTTTCTGACGCCAGGCAGTCGTTAAGGCTGTACGGATCGTGTTCTGTTGTAATCCCTTTTTTTAACAAATCGCTGAACACCGACAGCGATGGCATTCGAATCGCTCCCCAATCGTCTGATTCGATCACGATGATCTTTCTGTCCGTTTTGAACCCTTTGTAATTTTTAGCGTGACGGGCAAGTCGTCGTCTGAACTTTTTCAATGATCTTGCGTTTTGGGTTGCGGGTTGCGGGTTGCGGGTTGCTGGTTGCGGGGAGCTAATAGCTGATTGCTGATGGCTGAGAGCTGACTGCTGATAGCTAAAAAAGTTTGAAATTTGTGATTTGTGATTTGTGCCCTGTCAATACTCACTACTATTCCCCCTTCCTCTTAATCACCTTAGCAGGCACACCCACAGCCACACTTCTGCCCGGAATGGATCTTGTAACCATCGCCTGTCCGCCGATTACAGAATGCTTCCCGATCACCACATTCTGAAGCGTGGATGACCCGATTCCTATATCCACACCTTCCTCAATGATTGTATGGCCGCCGGTGTTGACGCCCGGAGCAAGAGTGGAGTAATCTTTTACCGTGGTGTGATGGCCGAGTGCACAGTTCATATTAAGAAGCACAAAGCTGCCGAGTTTACTTCCATAATTGACCGTTGTGCCGGGATAGACAATACTGCCTTTGCCAATCGTTACCTCCCCGGATATCCAGGCTTTTTCATGAATCAATACCGGGTATTCCAGGTTTTTATTGGCTGACAACCTTTCTGCAATTGCGGTCTTTACAGACGGGAAAGCAATTCCAAGAACAATCGCTGCTCCCTCCAGGTCAAGAGCTTTCTCAACGCTCCCGAGCACCGGATACCCAAAGAAATCTGTTCCATGTTTCGCTTGAGTATCATCAAAAAAACCAGAAATTGTATAACCGAAAAGATTATATCCGGACAGGTTACAGGCAATATGCCCGCCAACACTTCCGGCACCGATGATGTAAAGGGGTTTTTTCATCTGTGTAATATTCGTAATAAGATCAATCAAATGTGTTTAAAAAGGCAGGACTTAGGTCAAATCCACCTGCCAATATAAAAAACTATTCCCGCAAACTGCCAGTGTTAAGTGAAGTATGAAACAGCCGTAGCTCCAATCAGAAGGTCAAAATCGTTAATAACTTTTCCGGATTTTTATAGACGAGCTTTTTCTGAAGCATAGATATCAAGAGCGGGAAAAATTGGCAATATTTGGATGCCGGATAAGAAGTTTTCCAAGGCTTGTTGATTCTTCAATTTGGCCTGACTTTTAGCAACTCAAAACTTTAGTTCGGTCCCGAAACAACGGGATAATTTCAGAGATAAAGCAGTTTTCCGGTCCGACCTCTTCAAATCTCGATTTCAGATCGTGCAATCCCTTGATGTAATAAATGCAAATATTTGTATCAAGCAAGTACTGATTCAAAACTCTTCAATGGTTCGGTTGAATGTTCTGGATCCTTTGATCGTGTCAATCAATTCCTCGGCACTTTCATTTTCATCCCAGGTATGCATGGAGTTTTTCTTCCAGCGGGGGTGTATGAATAGCTGACGGTGTTTTGTACTGAATATGATGTTGATGTAGTTTTTGACAAGTGATTGACCCATAAGTCAGTTTTATTTTTATTGCACTCTTTCACTTCAGGGCTGGTGGTTTTGTGGCCTGCTTCAGGATTCCGGCCCTGAGGGGACAGATCCGTCATCATCGGGTGGAAGCCCGATGGTTTACCAAGTGCCCCGGGGTCGTAAGCCCCGAAGGGGTGTCATTACCCGCAAGGCTGATGTGCCTTTTCAGGGCTGTTTTTAGTTTTTAGTTATGAGTTTTGAGTTGGTGTCTGGTTGTGGTGTGTCGCCCCCGTCCCCGGTCCTCAGTCCCCCGTCAAAAAAATCGACATTCGATCTTCCGTCAAATGTTGTGTCAACCATCAAATGAAGGCTTTCTTAGTGGTACTTTACACTTACACAACACTAATTGTCAACCTGAAAATCTATCGTGTTTATTTGAAGATTGGATTTTCTTTTTGCGGTTTCGAAAATAGTCCAATACTTCACTTGCAGACATACCTTCTGTGTCAGACGCTATTCTGTCTCGTTTTTTACGGACTGATTTTACACAGTCAAACTTTTTTTTAGTTGTTGTCTTCATAATCAAAAGCTTCTCTCGGGTTTCTTATTTCTAACGTTTGAAATCCGTTTTTAAGATTCACAGCATTGTATCCATGAATCCGCTCTATATTTACAATATGTTTAAAGTTCCAGCTTACAAGTAAATCTGCTTTTTGAAGTGTTGCAATCGCAATATGAAAACAATCGGCTCTGCTGGCTTTTCCAACAACTTCTTCTTTGATATACTATTCACCTAAGAAAATAGCATCTTCCGATAAGTCAATATGTTGAATTATTTTATCCGGCAGTGAATCCACAAAATCAAGAACAAATTCAGGAGCTCCTGTTAGTTCATCATCCACAACATCTGATTTCAGAAGTTTAATATTGCTTGCGATTACCTGTTCAAAAAATCTTTGAGTCCAGTATCCAAACTCTTCATCAAACGTCCCACCAAAAACGGAAGTATCAACATAAATGGTTTTCATAAGTACAATATAATGTAATGAACCTATGCTGGCAATCATCCATTGAATTGTAATCATTACCGCTGATCTTCCTCTACCTGTCAATAAAGACAACCGTTTTCAACACCCGAAATATAAATTCTGAGCTATGAGCTTTTTCCCTTCTCACTTTTCACTTTTCCCTTCTCACTTTTCCCTTTTCCCCATTCATCAAAACGGGGCATGGCCACGCTGCCTTCGTGGGTGATATCTTCTTTTTTAATCACTTTAAAAACTGTTTTAAAAAGGATTTTCAGATCCAGCCAGAACGACTGGTTCTCCACGTACCAAAGATCCAGTTCAAACTTCTCATCCCAGGTGAGGGCGTTGCGTCCGTTGATCTGAGTCCATCCCGTGATGCCAGGTTTCACCTCATGCCTCCGGCTCTGTTCTTCTGTGTAGTATTCCATATACTCCGGCAGCAAGGGACGAGGCCCTACCAGGCTCATTTCTCCTTTCAGCACGTTGAACAGGCCGGGGAACTCATCCAGGCTGTAGTGCCTCAGGAAGGTGCCGAAGGGTGTCATCCGCTGTTCGTTGGGCAGCAGGTTTCCGTTTTCGTCTGTTTCATTTGTCATAGAACGGAATTTCCATAGTTCAAAGATCTGTCCGCCTTTGCCGGTCCGCTTCTGCTTGAACAGCACCGGGCTGCCCATTTTGATACGGACCAGCAGGGCCAGAATCAGCAAAAAGGGAGAAATCAAGATGATTCCAATCAATGAGGCCAAAAAATCAAAAATACGTTTCATCATAAAAAGGTGTAACCACCAAGAGGGTTAACCACAAAGGACACAAAGAGCACTAAGGGTTATGGTTGTTGCTTTTATTTATATCTATTCCTTCACTCAATTCTTTGTGACCTTAGTGTTCTCCGTGGTTCGTATTGTTTAACCACAAAGGACACTAAGAGCACTAAGGGTTTTTATTGTAAGCCTTAATTAGAATTTATTCCTTCACTCAATCCTTCGTGTCCTTGGTGTTCTTCGTGGTTCGTATTGTTTAACCACAAAGGGCACTAAGAGCACTAAGGGTTATGGTTGTTGCTTTTATTTATATCTATTCCTTCACTCAATTCTTCGTGTCCTTAGTGTTCTCCGTGGTTCGTATTGTTAACCACAAAGGACGCAAAGATCACTAAGGGTTTATTATTTTAGTCTTTATTAAAATTTATCCCTTCACTCAATCCTTCGTGTCCTTGGGGTTCTCCGTGGTTCGTTCTTTTTAACCACAAAGGACACAAAGTACACTAAGGGTTTATTATTTTAGTCTTTATTAAAATTTATCCCTTCACTCAATCCTTCGTGTCCTTGGTGTTCTCCGTGGTTCGTTCTTTTTAACCACAAAGGACACAAAGTACACTAAGGGTTTATTATTTTAGTCTTTATTAAAATTTATCCCTTCACTCAATCCTTCGTGTCAGTGGTGTTCTCAGTGGTTCGTTCTTTTT
>JAFIFB010000115.1 GCA_020832285.1 Balneolaceae bacterium | reverse complement strand
TCGATCCCGAACGCTACAAAAACCTGCCCAAAATTCTGCAAGCCGAAGGCGTAGACCCACGCATCCCCTGGCTATATAATTTTAAACTGGACTTCCGATTTAAATAAATGTAAGATTATCTACCCCGATAAATTCTTTGAGCAGTCGGGATGTCAGCGATGGTAACTTTGGGTAAAGGCTTACGCACAAAATCAACGCTGTCAGATCCAGTAGGTGCTGACAGGTTTTTATCCGATGTTTTATCATTGACATAACACTGGATCTGTGTCAGTTAAGCTTTCCATTGACCCAGCTTTCAACCACACCGCTTAAGATTTCCAGTGGAAGCGCACCATTCATCAGTACAACATCGTGAAATTCAGCCAGATCAAATACATCACCAAGTCCGGATTCAGCTTTTGAACGCAGATCCCGGATGTGCATCATCCCTACTTGATAAGAAAGTGCCTGGCCCGGCATTACGATGTACCTTTCAATCTCAGATACCACATCGTCCTTAGACCATCCGGTATTGTTGTACATATAGTCGATAGCTTCCTCCCGTGTCCATCGCTTGATGTGAATGCCGGTATCAACAACAAGCCGAACGGCCCGTAACATTTCTGCCTGCAGCCGACCAAGATTTCCATAGGGATCATTTTCATAAACCCCGATTTCATCCAGCAGCCACTCTGTGTAGAGCGCCCAACCTTCGGCATAAGCCGTAAACGGATAAATTTGTCGAATAAGCGGAACACCCTCGATTTCCTGTGCGAGAGCTAACTGAAAATGATGGCCCGGAACAGCTTCATGGGCACTGAGTGTCATCATGCCGTACCTGGTGACTTCCTCAATATTTCTGAGGTTAATAAAAAAGATACCCGGACGGCTTCCGTCCATAGCCGGAATGTTATATCGGGCGAATGGTGCAGTATCCTGTAAATATTCCGGAACCCGCCTTACTTCGATATTCGCTTTGGGCGTTCGCTTAAACAGTGGAGCTGTTTTCTCGTACAGAAATTGAATTTTTTTGGAATAATCGGCGATAATCTGCTCACGAACATCCACTGTGTCGGGGTAAAACATACCGGGATTTTCATCCAGGATCGCAAACCGATCGGCAACCGTCTCCCCTGTTATTCCTATCTGATCAAAAAGTTCAAACATTTCTATTTTGATGCGCTCCACTTCTTCAAGTCCGGTTTGATGAAGTTCTTCAGGTGATAAAGACAGCGTCGTATGTAATCGGGTAACATAACGATAATACTCCTCTCCATCCGGTAGTGCCCATATACCTGCATCAGCTCCGGCTTTAGGGTGAAGCTTTTGAAAAGTTTCGATCAGGTAGCCGTATCCCGTGGTCACTTCATTCTCAATCGCTGATAATGCATCGGCGAGAAGCCTGTTTTTTTCACCTTCATTAATGCTGTTCAGTTCGGTAAGGTTGGTTTCAAGATTGTCATAAAGCGGGTTTTTTTCAGCAGGCTGAGATATAAACTCATTCATTTCCCTGAGCACGTGATCTATCACAAATTGCGGGGGAATAACACCCCGCTCTGCCCGGTAAAGCACCGACTCCCGAACCTGTTCAAATTTGGTTTCAAAAGCCCGCAGCCTTTTGATATAGTTTTCAGCACTCTTTTTATCGACGATCTGATGGTTGGTGGTCATGAATTCAGGCAGGCCGCTCTGAATACCGAAGGTCTGATTCAAAGGGTAGTCGTGAAAGAGCCAGGATTCACCTTCAATATTGGTTTCCAGCAGCCATTCAACCATATCGTAAGTAATCGCTTTCTGGCCGGACAACCGCTCCCTGTTATATGATTGAAGCGTCTCCAGGTACTGTTTATCCCTCTCCAGCATTTTATAATCATGTACAGGTGAAGCATCCGTAAGTTTGTGGCTGTGAAAATCCATTACGGTGTTATCAACCACACCGATAATGGTCAGTATTTCAGGCTCTGAAAGGGCAGCTCCTATCAGATAACGATCAAAAAAGTGGTCGATGTTAAAGTGCTTGCCCCAGATTAGTTTGCAGCCCCATATCCCAGATACGAGAAACAATACGGCTAAAGAATAGAGAATAACTTTTTTCACATTGATGTTATTTCAGTTTACAGGCTAATTGATTTGGGAATTTCGCTTCAAATGTGAAATAAAGTTTGGAGTTTCGGTTTTACAACTGTCCATCCACCACTTGGCTGTGAGCAAAATCCACCGCTCTTGCGGTTAGTGCCATGTAGGTGATACTGGGATTTTGAGTACCGGCACTGGTCATACAGGAGCCGTCAGTTACAAATACATTGGGTACCTCATGCATCTGGTTCCATCGGTTCAGCACGCTGGTATTCGGATCGTGCCCCATTCGGGCAGTGCCCATTTCATGAATACAGGCCCCAACAGCTGTAGCATTGTTGCTTGATCTGATGTTGACGCACCCCGCAGCTTCCAGCATCTCTACTGCGCACTGAACTCCATGTTCGCGAAGCTTTTCTTCATTCTCGCGAAGTTTTGCATCAAACGTTATGATGGGGATGCCGTACTGATCGGATTTATTAAAATTGAGGTACATGCGATTATCATGATAGGGAAGCAGTTCGCCGAAACAGGTCATCCCGATCTGCCAGGCACCCGGCTGAAAAACAACATCTTTTAAATCCCGGCCAATAACACCTTCCGGGATATTATTGATACGCTGTGCTGACCCCTGGTAGCCAAAACCACGCAAGTAGTCACTTCTTTTCGACTCTTCATCAATGTTGGTAAACCGCGGGATATAAAAACCAACCGGCTTGCGGCCAGAGTAATAGGAATTTTCCAGTTTTGGAAGGATTCCCGATGCACCCATCCCATAGTGATGATCCATCATGTTATGGCCCAGTTCACCGCTTCTATTTCCCAGCCCGTTTGGAAAAGCTTCCGACCGGCTGTTCAGCAAAATGGCCGTGGAGCCAACCGTGCTTGCATTACAGAAAATAATGCGTGCCGATATCTCCATCGCCTGTTTGGTTTCAGCATCAATCAGGCGTATACCGGTGGCTTTACCGGACCCTTCATCATAAAGAATCTCTTTTACAATACTGTGAGGACGAATCGTAAGGTTGCCTGTATCCTCAGCCACAGGGAGGGTTGCCGACTGGCTACTGAAATAAGCACCGAAGGGACAGCCACGCCAGCACCGATTGCGCGAAACACATCTCCCGCGACGGCCTTTGTGCACCTCTGGGTCATACTCAGTTAGATTGGCCACTCGTCCCGGTGTAACCACTCGATCCGGGTAAACTTTCGCAACAGATTCCCTCAAATGCTGCTCAGCACAATTCAATGGAAATGGTTTTAAAAACTTCCCGTCAGGCACCTGACTGAGGCCTTCTGCCTGTCCGCTGATGCCCACAAACGTCTCCACATAATCGTACCAGGGTTCGATATCTGCATAGCGAATGGGCCAGTCGATGGCGATACCTTCCTTTTTATTGGCTTCAAAATCGAGATCGCTGAAACGGTAACAGTGCCGCCCCCACATCAGCGACCGCCCGCCAGTATGATGCCCGCGAATCCAGTCGAAACGGACATCTTCATCGTAAGGGTATTCATCATCTTTGTTTACCCAGTGTTTGTTATCCTGACGCACCCACCAGGTGAGCCGGTCCTGTTTTTTATAATGTTTCTCAATCTCTTCACGGGGAACCCTGTTTTGATAGGGCAGTTCCCAGATATCATCGTTTGCTGTGGGATACTCTCCATGATTGACCATCCTGCCGCGTTCAAGCACAATGGTTTTATATCCTTTCTTGCATAGCTCCATGGCTGCATAACCGCCGCTGATTCCCGATCCAATGACAATGGCGTCAAATTCTGTACTGTCTGATCTGCTCATTTTATATCGCCCACGCTCTGTTATTCACATCATCTACGGTGATGCACGGCTCATAATCTCCCGGTATTGGCAAATAGTTGAGATGCTCTCTGCCTACTACTTCTGTTGTCAGGTAGTACGCAATTACCTGTTGTTTCACTTCCATGTATGCCAGACGGGCACTATCGGTACCTGCCTCAGGGTTCAGCTCCAGTTTTTTCAGAAGATCAACACGTTCCATTTGTTCAAGTTGCCTGAAATTCTGTTCAGTCAGGTAGCTTTCAAGTTCTTCCCACTGATTTCTGAAATTGGTTTTAAAATCAACATCAAACACCAGTCCGATCATCGTGTCGATAGTATGATGCACATTCACATCCGTAGCCGAGGGGCTGTCAGTCCGGGGCAGAATTGTATCGGATAGAAGGGAAACCAGTTCAAACTGATCGGTATCAAAAAAGTGTAGTACAGATATTTCATCTGCCGGTGTCGAGCAACCAGATAAAAAAACCGTGGCAAATGATGCGGATACTGCACCGCCGGTTAACAAGGCAGTGTATTTGAGCATTTCGCGTCTGTTCATGGGCGCAGGACTAAACGTATAAAAATATTGGGAATTCGATAACCTTAATACCGTTTTTGCGGATACAACAAAATGTATCCTCTCAGTTATCAGGGAAAACCAATTTAGAAAAATATCTTTAAACGTCAAGAGGCAGGAAAGTTTTTGAAGTTCCAAAATATGACCTCCAGCCCTGAGGTCTTGTGATCTGCCCACCTATTCAACAGCCGCTTTTAAAGCGCCAACATGTAGAGACGCTTTCACATCAGGATTCACGAGTATAGTAATATCAATAACTAAAGTGTTAAATATTTTTTGATTTTATAAAAAAAACTATTTAATTCGTAATTGTTGAGCGGATACATTTGTCAGATACACAATTGTTAAGTGAATCATATAGTGATGGCTCAGACCTGACAGCATTCCCGGTACTTTTCCGGAGGCTGTCCAAGAAGTGAGTTTCAAGATCTTAAAACCTAAAATTTTTAAGTTTGTCAAGGTATTGAAAAGGAGCACCCCTCCCCCGAAAGGTCGGGATTAGAAAAACACTAACTTGCGGCGTGCCAATGCTTTTTTGGTCCCGACACTTCGGGGTTTTTCGCCGAAGGGAGGGGACGGGGGTGGGTCAGAAAAGATCGGAACTTGAATTCCTAAATAGTTTAGGCAGGTTTTAGATAATTTTGTCTTTTTGGACAGCCTCTGTCACCGTCGGCAACTTAGGAAAAAGCAGATGTAAGGCGTTTTCGCACATAATCCAATGCTGTCAGTTCCCCCGAGGGGTTGGAACGCCGCGGACGCTGACAGGTTTTAACCGACGGTTCATATTTGACTTAACAGTATTATCATTCAACTATGAAACACTTACGAAGCCTCTTATTACTTACAGTATTTTTACTTTCCGGTTGTTTGGAATCATCGGAAATTGAAATTCCAGAACATCTGCAGGAACTTGACAATCTGACTGTTTACGGTGAAGATATACAGAAATCATACCGGCTGAACCCTGAACGTGAACAAACATTTGGAGATACGGAAGATGTTTTATTCCAGTTTATGTACGAGACAGCCGTTGACAACACCGGAAGGGTCTTTATATTAGAGTTAGCTATGGGACACCGAACCATACACGGTTTTAACCCAGACGGAAGTTATTTGGGTTCAATCGGACAGGAAGGAGATGGCCCGGGAGAATTCCGAACCCCGACTCATCTGCAGATCTCAGACGAATGGCTTTACATATATGACAATCTTCAACAGCGGATCAGCAAATTTTCCCTGGATACATTTTCATTTTTATCGGCATTTAATCTCCCTTCTAATCAGATTCGAGAGCTGGAAGAATTGGCCGGTGGTACATTACAGAAGTTAATTGTAAAAACAGATGGCAGCTATTTAATATCGTTCGGAGAGTTAACCCCAATTACAGACCCTCGTTATAACTACTATTTTTTAATGAATCAAGATGGCGAACTACACCCGGAAAAGCTTTTTAGAAAAAGAGGAGAGTTTATTTTACAATACAGATCAGCAAACGGTTCCTCCGGTGCCGGTGGGATCTTGCCATTCAGCAAAAAAACTCTAATGGCAGTTTCGGATGAAAATTATATTTTTTCGGCCTTCACGGGGGAAATGCTCATTAAGATATATAATCCACAGGGAATCAACATCCGGTCTTTTTATCATCCTTTTTCAAATACTCTTTTTGACCAGAATGCTTTTGCAGACGGTTTATCACCATCCGGTGCATTTTATCAGCTTTTGCCGCATATGGAGTTTCCCGAAACCTGGCCTGCTCTTGAAGAGATGCTGATTGACGATGAAAACCGCCTGTGGATCTCCACCATTGTAGAGGATTTTGACATCTACGAATGGTGGGTGCTTGAAGAGACCGGAGAATTGATTACCCGGTTCGAATGGCCGCGTGATGAACCGATCGAGGTTATTAAGAACGGCTATATGTACACGCGTGAGACGGATGAAGAAACCGGGCTGCAGCAGGTGGTGCGGTACCGGATTGAGTTTGAGGAAGTTTAAAATATGTGGACTGATTTTCGTAATTACTCTTCTGCCGAGGTACCCGGTTACTGTATTCAGTAAACAGATTCCGGTTTATGGTGAAAAAGGAATGGAAACAAAAACGTAGGAGATCAATCAATATGGATAGATTTAATCACAAATATATATTTCTGTTGATTGGTAATTTCTTTAAACATGTTCGAAAAAGGTCATTCATTTTAGAATTACTATTCTTATTAAGTAGTTCCTTATACAGCGATAATATTAATTGTTGACGGTTTTCGTTACTTTACAATAAATCGCATTCCAAGTAATCCTCATGAAAACCAAAGAGCTAAAAGACGCCATATCCTATTTACCGATAGATCAGCGTATAGAAATAGCTGAATATGTTTTAGAAACACTCAACCGTCCAGATCCGGAGGTGGAAGAAGCCTGGCTGGAAGAGATCGAACGTCGAGAAAAAAAATACCAGGAAGGAAAAGCAACACTTATTCCCGGAGAGAAAGTAATTAGCGCTATTCGAGAACGTCTTGCCAAATGAAGTTTATATTTCATGAGGAAGCTGAGGAAGAGCTCAATCGTCAGATTGATTACTATGAAGATATTCAACCGGGACTCGGAGAAGATTTTTTTGAGGAAATCTTAGCAGCCATATTCCGGATTATGAAAAATCCTTCTGCCTGGCAAAAAATCAATTCCGGCCATCGGAGGTGTTTAACCAACCGATTTCCATATTCAATTGTTTACATATACGAGGTAAACAAGGCAACCATACGTATTGTTGCAGTTAAGAGTCAATATCAAAAACCAGGTTATTGGAAGTCCCGAAAGTTTTAATCATTTGATTCCGAATCCTGTCCGACTAAAACATCGGTTTATCTCACCTTGAATTCGTTTTCTAATTTAGCTAACTATTATTCAAGTGTTACTATTTTAATAATGTCTTTTAAAGTAACACAATTCCATCCATTCCCTATTGATATAAGTTGTTTAAATGAGCTCATTGTTGAATTATATTCTCACAATATATTTACAACAAAAATCAACCCTATGATTGTAATGTACAATAAATAAATCAGATGAAAGCATGTGTAAAAAACGTAATGTAAGCGAATTGTTAAGTCGTTCGAAAATAAAGGTAATTGTGATTCTTTATTAATGTTAGTCTTATATGAAAGAACGGGGTTTTTATGCAGTCTGTTTGAGGTATGGTCTGCTATTATTTATTTTCCAGGTTGCCTGTACACAACAAGATAGCAATCAGTCAGAGTCACTCTATGATTCAGGTATTATTCAAAATCAGGACACCACTGAAACTTTATCGGATAACAACAAATCTATTATTGAAATCCGCTTTATCCCAATAACAACTTATGGAGACACCGATGATATCATTCTCGGCAGAATACAGCAAATTGCTGTGGACAAACAAGGCCGTGTATTTCTATCAGACCGGGATAAGGTAGAAATTCATGTATTTCATTCCAACGGCAGCTATCTGCAGTCCATTGGCAGACAAGGTCAAGGGCCCGGAGAATTTCAGAATATCTCCCGAAGTACATTCATGGAATTTCACTCCGGACGGTTATACGTTCCAGACGGAGACGGAAGGTATTTGCACAGAGTGCATGTTTTTTCCTTAGATAATTTATCTTTTTCCCATACCATTGATTTGAGAGCCGGGAATAAAGAACAGTTTGATAAAGATCTTAAATATTACTATCCCAGAGGTGGAATTTACCCGCTGAAGGATGGGAATTTTCTTGTACCCTACACCTTCATCCAGTCGCGAAAATTTTACCAGAGAGATTCAAATTTTGTTAAATATTATATTCAGAGTGAGAGCGGAAAAATCAAAAAAGGGCCGATTCTTGAGCAATACGACCGTATTTTTTTATACCATATTACCGAAGGGAACTATTTAGCCAATTCATTTCCTTTTTTGGGTAAACCATTGTTTGTCATAAATGGTGACGGCTACATGTATGCTGCATGGAGTGAAGACTTTCAGATTGAGGCCTATCAGCCAGACGGAAAGAAACTTCATTCTATTCGTCCTCCCTATCAGAATCAGCCACTGACACAAAGTGATCTGACTGAGAGAATTCAAATATGTGATGAATATTTTGCAGATGGTATATGTGAGCAGATGGTCAGAAATGCTGACAACCTCCCCGAAACCTGGCCCGCCCTGAACGACCTGCTGATTGACGATGAAAACCGCCTGTGGGTCTCCACTATTGTGGAAGATTTTGATATTTACGAATGGTGGGTGCTTGAAGAGACCGGAGAATTGGTTACCCGGTTCGAATGGCCGCGTGATGAACCGATTGAGGTTATTAAGAATGGCTATATGTACACCCGCCAAACCGATGATAAAACCGGCCTGCAGCAAGTGGTGCGATACCGGATTGTGACGGAAGAAGTGTAAAATATAAGCTCCGAAATAAACCACATCTACGTGAGGAGGGAGACGTTTCTGCCAGCGGAGCCCAAAACAAGTTCTTCTCGTGAATTGCGCAACATCAAAGTAGCCCCTCCCCCTCCTTTCCAAATGCTCTCCGGAATGGGAGCTCTTTTCATTACATGATTCAGAAAATGTACAAGTATAGACAATAGCGATTTCAACCTCTTCAAAAACAGAACAACTGAATGGGTTATAAAAAATTAATTTTCAATTCAACCCTGCACTACCCCCAAAATAATAGGGGAGCGGTTTAGCTCATTTTTGTTTATTTAAGTGAAGGCAAAACAGCCTGATGTCATAAAAAAATCAAATAAGTAATAAAACAAATGGGTGAAACTCATGAGTAATAAACTAAATGTATTAAACGCAGGACAGGTCTTGGGCCGTTCCGAGATGAAGAAGATTATGGCGGGAAGTGGGAGTGATGATTGTAAAAATGCCTGTGAAGATATTGCACGTGAATGTTTTGATGCACCATATTTCCCCGGTCAAATGCTTACCTGTACTCGGCAACTTAATTGCTGTTATGCTCAATGTAGGGGACATGGATGTTAAGCATTAATTAACTTGGTTCTACTGGAATATACGAACCCTGACATAGCCGGATACCTAACCAAGAAATTTTTTCTCAACAAGGCTCTACTCCGCTAAAGTTTAAACTACGATTTTTATAAGTAGTTGTGCTATGCAGAGCAGGTAAAGAACACGTTTACTCTGCGAAACTTCATGCGAATCAGAGTCATTTTAGCTTCTGCCATAGGTATGCCATAAGCAAACGAAACTGAGGGACAAATTTCACTCCGCTGTGCTCCGCGGGAATCGCCCCAAAGATTGGGATCGGAAAAGCACCAGCTTACGCCCGCAGTGCCGCAAATACACCCTGTAATTTTTCAGAACACAAAAACGGATTGCAAATAAATATATATCAATTACATCTATTATTTTTGTTTAAACCTTTGTGAGCTCATTTTTTGCACGCGAAGCGATATCCAGGATAGCACAGACACAGAGACGATATTAAGTTAAACGTGAAAAATGAATAGATGATTTTATCAACCATTTTTTTGGCAAATTTTGTCAGGCTATTAAAATTGAAACTTTTTTATAAACATATATTTTTTATTCTAATATTATTTTCGTCTCCTTCGTGCAGCAGTGATACGTCTTCGAATGTTCGTACGGGTGATCCTTTTACCGAAGAGATCATAAACTCATTTCAGGAAGTCGAAACAGAGGCGACTCCGCTTCCTGTCTCATTTACCGTCTACGAACCCCGGCAGGTATTAGCTGCGGGAGTATGTGATGAACCTCTGCTGGTGATTCTCGATTATGCAACCATGGAAATTGTCCTGACCGGCCGGAATGGAGACCTCCTGTTCAAAACAGGCGGCGAAGGGCACGGACCGGGCGAGTTTGAGAGCATGATGCAGGCACACATCGGGGCTGACGGGCGGCTCTATGTGATCGATGGTCTGCAATTTCGTATCTCTGTTTTTGATATCACGGAGGATATGCTCCATTTGACAGCTGCCTTTTCTTATAAAAACCCGTCCAACCATTTTTTGACTGCAGTATATGTAACGAAATTTGGCATCTATGGAATTTATGGTGAATCAGAAGGATTTATGACACCGGAAAACCGGTATGTACTCTATTCGCTGGACGAGGATTTTACCCCTGTCAAACATCTTTTAGAATTGCCCGGACACGAAAGACAGAAATTTGAAACCCCTGAGTTTACCTTTTACACGCCCTATTCTTATTTGAGCCAAACCTTATGGAGCGCGGATGATAAGCGGTTCTATTATATCACTACGCTTGCCTCATCTGTGCATCAATATAACCTGAGAACCGGCAAACAGGACGAACTCGCTTTTTTCCAATTCGGAGAACGATCCAACAGCC
>JAFIFB010000103.1 GCA_020832285.1 Balneolaceae bacterium | reverse complement strand
GTCTTCGTGATAGCCCCAGTTAAAGTACCCTGGAAGTTCCTGATGGATTAGCGGTGATTGGTTTGCCTGATCAATATCTTTGTCGGTTGCCGACAGATTGGCTTAGGTGATTCCGGCACAACCGGCAATCAGGGCGATGATGGTTACAGCAATTAAGGACCGAAGTTTAAGTAATGTTTTCATGTTGTGATAAGATTAATTTTAAATTTGTATTAAAAAGCTTGAGTAGTATTTGCGGGTTATTCCCGGCCTTCATAACGGTCCCTTGGCCGCACATCGATAATGTCTTCCTGATCGCCGCCGTTAAAGAACCCTGGAAGTTCCTGATGGATTACCGGTGATTCGTTTGCCTGATCAAAAGCTTGGTCGGTTTCGGACAGATTGGCTTCGGTGATTCCGGCACAACCGACAAGCAGGGAGATGATAGTTAAAGCAAATAAAGATCGAAGTTTAAGCAGAGTTTTCATGGTGTGATTCTATTTTGTTTGTTATAATGAAATGATTCTTTCGTGAGAAAAACCGTTATTACGTAGCATTCTTATTAAAGTAAGGATGCGTCAGCATGGGTTTTGTTACAATAATAAATAAAAAGTAATGTATACTTTTGATTAGTACTTAAGAAGTACAATTCTTAAAGAAGAGTAAAAAATATTGGATATATTCATGTACATATTTTTATTAAATATTAGTTTCTTAACGTAGCTTAATAGAAATGGAAACGCTCAAAAAAATTAGACGGACCCTATTTTTTGGATCAAAAAAAAATAACCAGCAAAGAATTTTTTGAACTGGCCACTTCGGGCAACCAATCGAGATTAAACCGAATATCAGAAGTTCTAATAAGCAGAATGGGTCTCTATTTGCAATCGGTTATGGGTGCAGATATAGAAATTGCCAAAGATTGTGCACAACAGGCTTTCGAAAAAGTTTATGGCAAAATTACAACCCATTCGATCGATAATATTGATGACCTTTTCGGTTATTTAATTCGTTCTGCACGAAATGAGTACCTCATGTTTCTTAGAAGAGATAAATTTGAGGTGCCCAGTGAACATTCTTACTTTACAAGGATAGAAGGAACTTCCAGTGATGATGTAATAAACTCTTTGTACTCTGAGGAAAAAGAAAAGCTTTTAGAATACTGCATCGAGAAGCTAAAAGAGGGTAAAAGGAAATTTTTTAAATTTGTTCTCGAACATATCAACGAAAGGGATAAGGATTCTGCTCGAAAATTAAAAATGAGTCATGGCAATTTTCGAACAAAAAAATCAAGAGTAATAGATGCGCTGAGGGAATGCGTTCAAAATGCCACAATTGATTAAAAAAGAAACATCATCAAGCAGAGTAAATCAAGAAAAGTGCCGGGCGTTTTTGTAAATCCGGTTTTGTTGTGGATCTCCATTGCTCTATCCGTTTTGTTTGAATCAATTCATCATGCTGAGTGATATTGCAAGCAATACAAAGTTTAGTTGAGGGGCCAAGCGTTTCAAGAAGAAGCTCAAACAGCATATTATTGCGATGCGGGGTTTCCATAAAAATCTGAGTTTGATTATTTCTATGAGATTCCTGTTCCAGCTTGTGGATTTCTGTTTTTCTTTGATTCTCCCGGATGTTCAGATAGCCGTGAAAAGCAAACTTTTGTCCGTTCATGCCAGATGCCATCAAGGCCATTAAAATAGATGAAGGGCCTACCAGCGGAATAACAGAAATTTCATTTTCATGTGCCAGTGAAACGAGGCGGGCTCCGGGATCAGCAACACCGGGTGCTCCTGCTTCAGACATCAAACCCAAACTTTGTTCTTTTAATAATTTCAGATAGCTAAAAACTTCGTGGTCCGGGGTTTTTTTATTTAAAACCCGAAACGTAATTTCGTGAGTGGGAACCGGATGGTTTATCCATTGTAGAAAACGGATTGTGGTCTGAGGCTTTTCAACAATAAAGCATTTCAGGCTTTTAAGAACCTGGAGGCTATATTCGGGTAACACACGGTTTTCTTTTTGATGACCAATGGGTGTTGGAATCAGATAAAGACAGTTTTTGGACTGCATCAGAAAAAATTATAATACCAAATGAATGAATTGAACGGCTGAAATGTAAGGATGTTTACATTCATATATTAACAAAGGCAGTTAAATCACCGGATTCATGCAAATTCAGAGTAATCTTCATCAATAAATTATGTCTATCCAAAGCCGAAAAAAAGATCACGTTGAATTAACAGTGAATGAAGATGTGTTTTACAAAAAAAGCACAGGTTTTGAAGTATACGATTTCAACCATAATTCTCTGCCGGAGACGGATCTGAAACAGGTAAGTCTAACAGCAAAGTTTCTGGGAAGAACATTCTCACTACCTCTTTTTATTTCTTCCATGACCGGTGGATATAGTGACGCTGGAGCTGTAAATGCTACGATTGCTTCGTTTTGTGAAGAACGAAACCTGCCTTTTGGAGTTGGCAGCCAGCGAGCCATGCTAGAAGATACCACGCAGGCCGAATCCTTTTCAATTGTGCGAAAACATGCGCCTTCAGCTTTTATCGCTGCAAATATCGGGGGTGCACAACTAATTGGTGGTATTCAAAAAAGTAAAATTCGTCTTTTGACCGAAACAATTCAGGCTGATGCAGTTATTGTCCATTTAAACCCGCTTCAGGAATTGATGCAGCCCGAAGGTGATACAAATTTTAAAGGAATAAGAGATGGTATTGCATGGTTTATCGAATATTGTGGTCTGCCGGTGATCGTAAAGGAGACAGGCGCAGGTATTTCAGCCGGGGTTGCTGAAGAACTCCTGAAAGTAGGTGCAAAAGTGATCGATGTGTCTGGAGCCGGCGGAACAAGCTGGTCCAGGGTGGAAAATCTGAGAAAGAAAAAAAATGAAACACTTCACAGTTTTGATGATTGGGGGATTCCAACAGCTGATTGCATAGTAGAAGTAAACTCTCTACGTGAAAAATATGTTTTTGAAATGATCGCATCAGGTGGAATCAGAACATCTTTTGATATTGTTAAAGCGATGGCCCTGGGTGCTGATTTTGCGGCTGCAGCACAGCCAATCATCAAGGCAATTTTTTCAGGAGGTAATGACGAACTAAATCGGATTTATGATCAGTGGGAACAAGAACTGCGTATCATACTCACTTTACTGGGGTGCAATAATTTCAAAGAATTAAATAAAAATCATTTGAGAAAATCAGGTTGAGTTTTTTTCACAAAGAGGAAAGGCCGAAATGTAAGTGAATAAAGTCCGTTAGCTATATTGAGAGAAATGAATAATTATATGTTTTGCAAAAAAAACAGTTAAGAAATGTCAGCTATGGAAGAAGTTATTTTAACAGAAAAAATTCCAATTAAACTATGGCTTTCAGAACTTGAAGAAGGAGCTCTGGAACAGGCAAAAAATATAGCAAATCTGCCATTTGCCTATCATCATGTTGCCATAATGCCGGATTCACACCAGGGTTACGGAATGCCGATTGGAGGTGTATTAGCCGCAGATAGTGCAATTGTTCCCAATGCTGTAGGAGTGGATATTGGGTGCGGTATGTGTTCTCTTCGTACCAGTTTAACTGATATTGACACACCCGAACTGAAAAAAATTCTATCGAATGTGAGAAAACGAATTCCTGTTGGATTTAAGCATCATAAGGAAAGGCAGCCGCAGGAATGGATGCCCGAACCGGATGGACAACTTCCTGTTGTAGAAAGCGAATATGAGAGTGCGATGTATCAGGTGGGTACACTGGGCGGGGGGAACCATTTCATAGAAATTCAGAAAGGTTCGGATGGATACATCTGGCTGATGATCCACTCCGGTTCCAGAAATATCGGATATACCGTTGCAAGATTTTATAATGAAAAAGCCAAAAAAATGAATGAAATCTGGTTTTCCGAATCTACAAAAGATCTCGCCTGGTTTCCATTCGATTCCGAAGAATACCATCAATATAAAGCCGAGATGGATTATTGTATTGATTTTGCATTTTCAAACAGAAAACTGATGATGGAGCGATTGAAAGAGAGTGTTACCGACATTTACCCAGATGTTGAATTTTCCGGGTTTATTAACAAACCACATAATTTCGCTGCAGAAGAGGTTCATTTCGGGGAACAGTTAATGGTACACCGGAAAGGGGCTACAAGAGCAAGAAAGGGAGAGTTGGGAATGATCCCGGGATCACAGGGAAGCCCTTCATACATTGTGCGGGGAAAGGGAAATCCCGAATCATTTGAATCCTGCTCGCATGGGGCCGGACGGGTCATGAGCCGGAATCAGGCGCGCAAAACACTCAACCTTCAAAATGTTAAACAGGAACTCGATAAGAAAGGAATTTTACACTCGGTGAGAGGTAAATCTGATCTTGATGAAGCCCCTGGTTCTTATAAAGACATCCGGGAGGTGATGGACCGACAAAAAGACCTCGTGGATATTGTAACTGAACTGCATCCGCTTGGCGTAATAAAAGGATGATCCTCGGTCAGTTTGCCAGTTTTTTCACCACACTCCTTAAACCTATCGTAACCCGTGCCATTCGCCCATAATCGAGTCGTTCAGCCGTATCATTCGGGCTGTGATACTGCCCATCTCTGAAGGGAAGAGTATCTGTAACAAGAATTGCACTGTAATCGTGCTGCCAGAAGGACCAGTGATCTGACCATGAAACACCAGGAATAAAGCCGGGCAGAGCAGCTGCCTCTGAAGGAATGGTAGCTTCTTGCCGAAAGGCATCTGTAACTTCTCTGAGAAGAGGCAGATCACCAAAACGTGTGACAAATGCAATGAAATTAGCCGTTTTAGGATAAAAAAGTCCAATTCCTGGAAATGGATAGGACTGGCTTCCCGGTTCATCACTGAAATATCCCAGTCCGTCAAGTGCAATCATAGCAGTGATTTGCTCTCCCATATTGCGCGAGCGATCGGCGTATGCATAACTGCCCATGTCTTTGGTCTTAAAAAATGGGGGTTCCTCATTGGCAAAGGCAACAAACCGTATCGTTTTTTTCTGAGGTTCGCTATAAAAATATTCTGCCAGAGAGAGCAGAACGGCTACTCCTGATGCGTTGTCATTGGCACCGGGTGAACGGTTTACAGAGTCGTAATGAGCGCCGATTACTACAATATTTTGAGGATGATCGGTTCCCGTAACTTCTGCGATAATGTTTTCCGATTTTCCGTCATCATAAAACCTCTGGCGGCCTTTCAGTTTATAACTCTGTATTTGTGGACTGTATCCAATTTCTTTGAGTTGATCCTTGATCCAGCTTACACTTAACCCCATGCTTCCGGTTCTGAAGAGATTTCGCTCTCCAATCTCACCGGAAAGTATTTTTACATTACTTTCCAGTTTAGCGGCCAGGCCGGCCTCTTGCGATGTTAACTCAGGAATTTCCATGTTTTGGCTTGATGCAGGCATTGTCCACTTCCAGGTGCCCATTACGGCAAAAAAAAGCAGAAAAAAGGCAATAATCGCCAAACCCAGCGAAATCAGCGGCTGCCATTTTCTTCGTTGCCTGTGATCCATTCTGTTAGAATGTTTTGATCTATCGCGCTTCTGAATATAAGATTTCGGCCTCCCGGGCTAATGCAAGAACGGCATCACGGTATAAACTGCTTGGGTTATATCGCAGAACAGCCCCTTCAATAGTACCTGTAATATTTTTAAAGTGTGCCAGGTAGTTACCTATCGATTGGATGTTGTTGTTCATATCAAAAATATCGTCTCCTACAAACCATCTGTTCAGTGAATAGGGGATGAATTGGGCAAAAGACATTGCCCCGGCATAGCTTGATTTGAGTTCAAACACATCAATTTCGTGTCTTTCGATAAACTTCAGAAGTTCTTCAAGTTGAGCGCGGGCAAATTCAGCACGGTAGTTTTCAGTGTACATCGAAACATACACATTTAAAGGGTTGAACCTGCCGATATTTCGTCCAAAATCTGATTCAAGTCCAACAATGGATGCGATAACATATTTAGAGATGCCGTAGGTCTCCTGTGCTGCCTGAAGTTCTTCAGAATAGGTGTCGATAAAACCTGGAATCCGGGCTTTTTTGTCCTCGAAATTCAGAAGTTCCTGATATTCTTCCAAAGTGGGTGTGCGCCGTTCGGCTGAATTTCTGAACCGGTCACCAATACCATCATAAATTTCAAAGCGAGAATCTTCAAGAAGGGTTTCCAAATTAAGATTACGGCGTTCGAAATATTGTACAAGTTCTACCAGACGCTGAGGGTCATCAAAAAAACCCGCCTCGGCATTTGTTTTGTTACTTTTTTGAAGATTTAAATCTGGTGAGGCAGAAAAGGCAGAGAAAAATAGTGAAAGTGTAATAATGAGCGTCATAATAGCAGATCTTATCATAATATCGGGAAAAAATGCAGATGTTTCGTTTAACTCTATGAATACAGAAAAAACAGCCTCAAATCAATTCTTATTCTCTATTTTTAAGGAATTTTTTCAAACGTTTTTAAAATAGAAACAATATATTTTAGGACTTTATTAAACGACCTGATCAATTTTTTTTTGAATCTGTAGAAATTGATTTCCATATTACTTGAATTCCATTTCTTTTAATCAAACTAATCACATATCAATAAAATAACTATGAGAAAATTAAAGTATGCACTGATTCTATCCATTGGAGCTTTTATATTTGCCACAGACTCGGCAGAAGCACAGCGTATATCAGCAGGAGGAGGAGTTGGGTATGGAAGTAAATCTGAAAATCTGAACTTTTCAGTAAATGCTTACTATCGATTACCTACTCTGCCGTTACGAGTTGGCGGTGATGTGGGGTATGCCAAGCCAGATGACAATGTGAACGAGTTTGATGGTAATCTAAACGTTCATTTTATGGCAGTTGATACAGACCTGATAAGCCTTTACACGATTACCGGCCTTAATGTAGTTCACACACGATTTTCTATCGGGGATGTAACGGAATCGGATACCGATACCGGAATTAATCTCGGGGCCGGAGGTGAACTTGATCTGGGTTTTGGCCGGGGCTTCGGGGAAGCCAAATATGTGATAGGCAGCGATCGCGATGAACAATGGGTGTTTGGTCTTGGTGTCAGAGTCAACATATCCAATTAACCTCTTGGACATTAATGAAAGTCTGCAAGTAGCCTGAATTATTCACAAAGAATTTTTTCTTAAATGTTATTTGATAATAATCATTTCTGAATGATTCAGGTTAGATAGCCCGGCCTATACCGGGCTATTTTAATTTCTGATTAACTTTCAGCAGCCCGTTTCAGATCGTGCAGCCATGATTCAAGTGTTTTTTTCAATTTGTGTGAAGGGAAAATAAAACGGCAGAAAAAACCTTCCATCGATTCGGCAGTGCTGACCCTGGTTTTGCCATTATCTGTGGTATCAATCTGCCAGGTGTGAATGGCCTTAACCCATAAGACCGATCCGGTCCATGCGAGCTTTTTACCCGGTTCTACCTGCCTGATTACTGACCTGATTTTTACTCCGTTGTTTTTCCAGTCAAAAGATGCTCCTTTTTTTATGGGGCCATCGAGTTGTACTTCAGAAACCTGGTTCATCCACATCGGCCACCGGTTAATATCTGAAAGAAGCTCCCAAACATATTCTGCCTTTGCATCAGTTTCCATTTTACAAGAGGCTTTTACAGAAGCATTTGGATTGATTTTTCCTTCGGAAGCAAGGTGATCATTATCAGCTATTTTTTTCATCTCTGTTTAATCTAAGGGTTTTTTAAAATGTCCAGCCGATATGAACGGTCGGGAATGGCGGATGGAAGACTGCTCAAAAATCATACCGTCAATCTCAATGTCATCGGAATTGAAGAGATAACTGAGGCCAACCCATGGTTTTATAAAAAGATTTGGGGTTAATGAAAACTTGTACCCAACATTCAATCCTGCCCCGAATTGCATAACGCTGGAATTCCCACCTGTTTCATCGAACCTGAACCTGGAAGAGGTAAGATCGGCTCCAACACCGGTATAGAACCCTTGTTGGGTGCCTGAAAAGAAGTAATCAGCTTTTACCCCGGCTCCCCATATATATTGGTTGAATCCATCATTGCCATGGAAAGATTCCGGTACTTCAATACCAAAAAGCCCAATATCATATCGAATATGATTAGTGTTAAAACCCCCGTGAACAGAAAAACCATTGAATATATAAGCGATCGGGTCAACTTCTATGTCGATGGTTTGGGACAGGCATTTACTGGTTCCGGTAAAGAATAGAAGAAAAATGACGAAGAAGAAATTGGATCGTTTCATAAGAATTAAATTGTTTTTGAATTGAAAGTGTATCGCTGCTATGCGATCTGTTACAATCCGATGTTATGGGAATAGGAATTGAGAAGCGTTCGACTTTACCAACATAAGGTGCTGATTCGGTGAAGTCGTACCTATTGATGATCTCCGAACTTTAAACCCGTAGCTGACGGCTTCTGTAGTCGGACGGAGTAAGTCCTGTAAATTTTCGGAAGGCGGTATTAAAAGAACTTTTTGAATTGAATCCGGCATCCATTGCAATGGCAAGTATGGTGTAATTTGCCCAGGCAGGATCGGCGAGGTTTTTACAAACCTGCTTTACACGATACTCGTTTACATAATCGAAAAAATTCTTATCAAGGTGCTCGTTGATTATCCGGGAGATCAGATATTGAGGAATTCCGGAAATTTCTGACAAGCCGGCGAGAGAGAGGTCACTATCGCGGTAAACTTTTTCACTCTTCATGATATCATTAAGCTGATGGAGTAACTGCTGTTCTTTCTTCAGATATTCATTATGGTTTTTTTTCTCTTTACTGAAGCGAATATTTCCCCAGAAAAGATCCATTTTTGAGTCAGCTTTCCAGGCGATATAGTCCCTGTCTCCGAAAATCTTGGGTCGGGTGAGAGCAGTATAGCCGAGGATATAAATGAGTGCTGCAATTACAATGCCCATCATGAAATTGGCAAGAATAGTATCGAACAGCCCGGCAGCAGAGAGTGAAAAAACAAATACAGAAAGAGCACCGGTAATCAGAAGCATTGCGGTCAGACGACGAAGCCAGAAAAGTTCGGTTTCCTGAAAGTCAGGGGCAAGGCCTTTTACTTGTTCGGGATGAAGAATCAACAGACGGTAAACCCATGCAAAGTAACCGAAAACATGCAGTACTTTCGCAAGGTTCAGCAGGCTGTTAAAACCTGAAGAGGCTATGGCAACCTCCACCCATTCAATTTTTACCCCGGCAGGAGAGAGATAAAAAGGGATTAAAAAGATGATATAAATACAAAAAGGCAGTAGATGGAGCCATTGCACGGTGGGTACTTTACCAAGCCGCATTGCTGTGACATAGAAAAGCATTGCCGGACCGAGGATTAAAACAAAAGGTACACCGATACGAATGAGGTGTGGCAAGGTTTGGTATAGTCCGGTAGCACCAAGCCCGGCTCCGAGAATGATCACACTGAAGCCAAATATCAGAAAAGATAGCGCCTGGTTGGGCACTTGGTTTTCTGTCGGATAGCCGTTAAGGAGAACAACTAAAAATAACCCTTGCAACCCCGCAATCAGATGTATGTAACCAATGATTGTTATCCATAAGCCAGTTTCCATAGCCTGAATATAGACATTGATGGTATCAATCTATACGGCGTACAGAGATTTGGGAAGTTACATCTATTCAAATATAATGGTCCCAAAATTTTTATAGTCATGGAAGTTTCTTTCGTATGGCTGCCAGGTCCAGTGGGTGGGGCCATGGTCATAATCAATCCGGTAGAAATTGGCACGCCATTTTGTGCCTGATTCGGGGAAAATATTTTTCAGTGGCCGAAGCAGTTCGAATGGGATAAAAAACTCTGCCCGCCATGCTGAAATCTCCGCGCCGCTCTCTTTTGGTCCGCCCTGTACAGACGTTTTATGTCGCGTTTTCCGGTCATCTCTGTAGCTGTTATCAAACGGTATCCAGTGTGAGAGTTCCCCATCCGTATTGGTGACAAGGAGGGGCAGTTCGAAGTTGAGAGGAGAAAGCTCATATTCAAAATAGACCGGCTGACTCTCATCAGGCCAGAGGAATACCTCAACTACATCTTCCCGCCAGAGTTCTTCAAAATGCGAATCAAATGTTGCGTTCAGGATCTCATCATCGTTATGAAAAAGAAAGTATAGCCCGGTTTCGGAGTACAAAATTTTAAGTTTTGCAGACCATCCATCCACTCTATCCAAATTGGATCGCTGTGTAAGTTCTATCCACTCGGTTTGATTCCATTCAGAGGCGGTTCCTTCTCCAGTAATTTCAAATTCAGAGGTTTTTTTGATGGTAAGTGATTCCGGTGATTGAGCATTAGCCTGCATGGATTGTGTGTCATTGAAGTTGAAGGAAATCATTAAAAAGATGAACAGAAAAGCCGAAAGATTTTTCATGGGAATAGAAACAGTTTATTCAATTTTTGTCTGAGCAGAGGCTTGCAATGTTTCAGATAGTAGCAAGAAATATCGGGTTCCGAAAATAATATTTTGAAGGAATGAATGCTTTCAGAGAAAAGCAAGAACTTATCTACTAAATGGGTATTGATTATCGTTAGATGTCAGATTGTAATAAGATTGTGATTACAGAGCTGATATATTTTGCTTACTATGAAGCGAAAACAGATTTCTAAACTGGAAATCTCATAGTACATGTAATGTAAATAATTGAAATTTAGAACATTAGGGACCATTTATTGATAAAATTAAAAGTCAATTATGGAATTAATTGAAACTACCTACAACTGGTTTTTAAGCCTCGGAGATCAATATGGTGTTGACCCCATTATTTTTGGAGTCATTTATGTTGGAGCCATCCCCCTTTTTACAATTTCAGTAGCATGGCTTATGAAAAATTATCGCCAAAAAAAATCGATTGTTATGCCGGTTATGAGTGCTTCAATCTGTTTTGTTTCGGCCTATCTATATTTGATAATTGCAGGAGAAAATGTTCCCTGGTGGGTTTATGGATTTCTTATCACAATGTTGCTTTATGGAGGCTGGTCAACCATCAAAAAAGTAAAAAAACAAGTAAGCAAGGTTCCAAATGAAATTTGATTATGACACTATTGTTATTGGTGGAGGAGCAGCAGGGCTTACAACAGCGGGTATAGCCGCAAATTTCGGTGCAAAAACTACCATGATCGAAAAAGAAAAGCTCGGGGGAGATTGTACATGGACGGGATGCATTCCCAGTAAAACACTTATCAAAGCGGCTTCTGTTGTCCATCAAATGAAGAATGGGAAAAAATACGGGGTCTCAATCAACCATGATAAAATCGATACATCAGATCTGATGAAACACATAGATGATGTACGCCGCGAAGTATATAAAGACGCCGACCGGCCTGAGATTTTCGAAGAGATGGGAATAGAGGTTGTAAATGGTGAAGCTCGCTTTACAAGTCCCAATACGATTGAAATCACAGATTCTAATGATACAATAAGAGCCATTACCGGCAGATATATTTTTATCTGTACCGGTTCCAGTGCATTTGTGCCTCCGATTCCGGGTCTTGACCAAATTAAATATTTAACGAATGATTCTCTCTTTGAAGTGGATGAACTTCCGGGCCGCCTTGTGGTTATTGGTGCCGGGCCGATTGGCATAGAGATGGCGCAAAGTTTTTGCCGTCTTGGAAGTGAAGTAGATGTTCTGGATTTGGCACCGCAAATTTTGATGAAGGATGATCCTGAGCTGAGCGATATTTTAAAGAATGAACTTGAAAAAGAAGGAGTGCGGTTTCATCTGAATACAAAGGTAAAGCGTATTGAATCTGTTGATGGCCAAACCATCATCCATTTCGAAAAAGAATATGGACCTGTATCTGTTCGGGCCGATGACATACTTTTGGCAACAGGCCGAAAAGCAAATTTTGCTTCTCTTAATCTCAAAGCGGCTGGTGTGGAAACAGAAAAAACCGGAATAAAAGTGAATAACAGGTGCCGCACTAATAAAAAGCATATCTACGCCGTAGGTGACGTTACAGGCCGTTATCAGTTTACGCACATGAGTGAACATATGGCAAAGGTGGCTGCCACTAGCGCCTTACTTAAAATACCGATGAAAATTGACCGCAAACATGTACCCTGGGTTACCTATACGGATCCTGAATTGGGTCATGTAGGTGCTACAGAAAAAGAACTTCAGGATAAAGGCATTTCATACGAAATATATCGCTTTCCCTTCAGCAAGATTGATCGTGCGATTACTGACGGAGCTACGACCGGCCTGATTAAAGTCTATGCGAGAAAACTGGACGGAAAAATATATGGTGCCTCTGTTCTGGGTTCTCATGCAGGAGAAATGATTTCACAATATGCCCTGGCGATGAAAAACGGAATCACACTTCGCAATTTCGCGGATACCATCCATCCCTATCCGACATACGGGCTTGGAGCAAGAAGAGCTGCCGACCAATGGTACATCAAAAATCAGAGTGAAACGATGGTCAAATGGATCAAAAGAATATTCGGCTACCGCGGCCCTGTACCCGATTACAGCAATCCCAACCGAATAGTTTAATACGATTTCAGGGAAAAATTTGCTGCAGTTCTATAATTTGAACAACTTTTACCAGCAATCAGCAATCAGCAATCAGCAATCAGCAATCAGCAATCAGCAATCAGCAATCA
>JAFIFB010000105.1 GCA_020832285.1 Balneolaceae bacterium | reverse complement strand
ACGCAGAAGATCAGCGAGACTCAGCGAAAACATCTGCGTACCTCTGCGAGAAAAAGTAGGGGGGATCCATTATCGGACTACAATTTAATCTATTATAAATGAACAGAAACGAAGATTTCTAATGGACTCTAAAACGTTTTGGACAGTAATGCTCTGAAATTTTAATAATACAACGGGTTATTTGGCGGATCACAAATGGAATTAATTTTCCATTATATTTTTTAAACTTGTGTAAATTCTCTCAATGAACCGTTGTTCTGCCGAACGGGGAAAACAACATCAAAACTTTATTTGGGCTTCAATTGAACCTGCGGGCTAAACATAATATTATCTATTTTTTGACGATATTTCTCACATTCAGCATAGGAATTACTGCATGTGGCAGCTCCGATAGTACACCCAATTTTACCAGCTCTAATACCGGACCCTATATCTTAAATGCGGAACATCTCGAATTGATAAGGGATACTTTAGAGCACGATCCAATACTGCAAGAGAGCTATATTAAACTCATACAGGGAGCAGACAGCCTGCTCACAGCCACATTCGAATATGTAACCGATAAGAAAGAAGCTCCCGATGGCGGTTCAAAAAATGATTACATGAGTATCCACAGATACTCACACATCGATTCCCAGGGCAATCCATACCATGATGAGTCAAAAAGCAATCCACTTGTTGAAGAGTATGACCGTGTTCGGCTGGCACGTTTTTCTTCAGCGGTTTACACGTTGTCATTAGCATATTTTTACAGCAATGATGAAAAATATGCGGAGAAAGCATCACAATTCATCAAAAATTGGTTCTTTGAAACTGAAACCCGTATGAATCCGAACCTGGATTATTCCCAGGTGCGACTGGGCCAGCCCGGAACGGGCGGAGGCGGTTCCCAGGGGATCATCGATGCAAACGATTTTATATTGGTAATTGAAGCTGTAAGTCTTCTTTATGACAGCTATCACTGGAATAATGAAAATCATAAAAACCTTAAAGAATGGTTTTACCATTTTTCAGAATGGATTCAGAGAAATTATAATGCCGATGCATATTCGACAACAAATGTTTCTACCTGGATGGATGTCCAGCGCTCTGTTTACCTTCTTTTTACCGAACAAGAAGACCGGTTAAATTCTAATTTCCATGTCCCACCGGTTTCAGAACGAATTCAACATCAAATATCCCCAATAGGTATTCAAGCCTACGAAAGCGGTCGCCCACGTTCACAGCACTATGTTTACTTTAATTTGAGGGGGTTTATGAATCTTGCCAACATTCGAAAAAACAGAACAGGCAATGACAGGGACTGGCCATTCTTAAACTCTGATGATTATGGTGGCTTAAAACCTGCTTTAGATCAATTGGTTGATTATGTGGATGGAAGTTCACCATCACAGTTTTTCGATACAAATCCGAATTTTGACAGTTGCCGATACCTCGAAATCTTCAAGCCTGCCGCTGTTATATTCAATGCAGAAATTTATGATGAAGCCGCGCAAAAGCTATTCAACAGAGGGTGCCGAAACTCAAATATCAGTTTAACTTATCCTGCACTATATCTGCTCGGGAGTTAATCTAATCCACATTAACCAAAGCCATTTTTCAATATGGTTGCCCAACTGACCTGATCTGATGAAAATTCTGTATAAAGCCTTTCTATTCAGCTTGTTAGTGGTTCTACCCTGCTCGCTTTTCTCACAGAATGTACCCCAAGGGAAAAGCCAGTTTCTCTTTTTTGATGATGTAATAGAGCATACTCAAAAAAAACTTCATCAAACCCTGGATGAAATCAGATATAACAGCTCAATGCACCCGTCGCACACAAACCGGGAAAGCGGTATGTGGGAGGAAGCCTATATGAGACGCTCGGAATGGACCAGTGGTTTTTTTGCGGGCACACTTTGGAATATGTACAGGATAACAGGAGAGGAATTCTGGAGAGAGCTTGCCACTGACTGGACCGAAGATCTTGAGTCTGCAGCTAAATTTAACTTTGATCATGATACCGGTTTCAGGGTAATGAACAGTTATGGAGTTGGGTACCTGATTACCAGCAAACGCCCCTACTTTCGTGTTTTAATCACAGGGGCCCAAACTCTTTCTACTCGTTTTTCACCAGCTGTGGGCGCTATAAAGTCCTGGGATCCCTGGCACGGACTTGACGCCACCTACCCGGTAATCATCGATAATCTGATGAATCTTGAACTGCTTTTTTATACAGCACGGGAACTAAATAATGACCATCTCTATGATATTGCCGTTCGCCACGCTGAAACATCTCTGGAACATCACATGCGTCCCGACGGCAGCACTTACCACATTGTTGATTTTAATGAATATGGAGAGGTTAACTCCAAGTTTACACGACAGGGGTATGGCCCAAATTCTGTCTGGGCACGTGGGCAGGCATGGGCTGTGTACGGATTTACAATGGCCTACCGGTTTACACGT
Organism: Balneolaceae bacterium; assembly: GCA_020832285.1. Classification (GTDB taxonomy): domain Bacteria; phylum Bacteroidota; class Rhodothermia; order Balneolales; family Balneolaceae; genus Rhodohalobacter. Next base: position 75,163 of record JAFIFB010000105.1, on the reverse strand, counting down.
GACCAACGATTTTTAGAGGCGGCAGAAGCTGCGGCTAACTATTTTACAGGTAATCTGCCGGAAGATTTCGTGCCTTATTATGATTTTTTGGAACCGGTGAGAAGTGTCCGCACTAAAGATGCCTCTGCAGCTGCCATAACAGCATCTGCGCTTTTTGAGTTATACTCGCACACTTCCAAATCTGAGTATTTCAATAGTGCTGTTAACATATTAAACGCTCTCTCTTCTGAAAATTATCTGAGCATTCATTCTAAAGAAAGTTCTGTTTTGCGGCAAAGCACTCTTCATCGCGGCCTGGGAAATGTTGGAACATCTTACGCTGATTATTATTTTCTCGAAGCAATTATTCGTTACAAAGAAATCACACATCAACCATTCCCACAAATTGCCGCTAACCATACTTTTTATCTCGAACAGAATTTCCCAAATCCATTTAACAATTCTACTCGTATTTTTTACTCTATTGAAGAGTATCTTGATGTTGAGATTACACTTTATGACGCCTCCGGAAGAAAAATACGTACTCTACGGCGTGAACCACATGCGCCGGGAACCTACAGTTTAGAAATAAATGCATCAGGCCTTTCTACAGGGGTTTATTTTTATTCAGTGACTGCCGGCAACCAGCGGCAATTGAGAAAAATGGTACACATCAAATGATGAGAAACTCTATTTGTATACCACCTGTGAAATGTGTGACAGAATTACCGGTTGAGTTGATCCCGGATCATCCCATTGATCTTAATAGATTTTTTTTTAAAAAAAATCGTTCTGTGCCTTACCCCTCTTTTTATCTTAGAAATACGTAACTATTTTTGCTCGCTCTTATTCATCATCTTTTTTCGGCGATCTATATCGCGCTGGCTTCCAAGGTTATATTTTAAAAATTCCATTATAAAAGCAACCTGTTCTACAATACCGGAAAGGTAGAGATGAAACCAAACTCCTGGTTTTTTTCCGGAAAATAATGATAGAGGCAAAAATGGTTTTTCAGCCATTTTTTTCTTCAGATCAGGTGGTTTCAAAGATCGGAAAAAATTATAAAACCACAGGGTTCTCTCTTCCTCCAGCCGCCAGGAATAAAAATAACCTCGGCCGGTTCGGATTTTTTTGCGGTATAACGCTTTGGTATCTCGTGCTTTTTTATATACAACAGCACTGCCGCAGTACATTATCTTAAATCCTATTTCTTTGGCTCTCAGTGTCCAGCGCACATCCCCGCCGGATCTTACGTTTTCCTCAAAAAAACCTGTTTTCTCAAATACCTCTTTTTTTACAAAAATATTTGCAGTATAGGCAGCGCCACGGTCTTCAACAGCCATTTTCATATTCAGAGATGTAAGTGCATCTGCAAGTTTTGCAGCAGTGGCTTTCGGCTCAAAATCAAAATCAACCCGGCCTGCGACAATATCAGCTTCATTTTTGAGCAAATAATTAACACCATACCGAAGCCAGTTTTTATCCGGCCAAGAATTGGCATCTATAAATACGATGATTTCTCCTGTTGAAGCTTCAATTCCCCGGTTACGGGCCGAATATGGACTGTTTGGATGATTTTTCTCTTCAATCAGATTTATTTTGGAAAGAGTGCTTTTCTTAAGCTCAACAGGTAAGGAAGAGCCATTATCAATGCAGATAATTTCTATTTGCTCCCCAGGATAATTTTGCCCGGTTATTTGATCAACAATTGCGTCAACTTCTTCAGTGTTATTAAAAAATGGAATTATGATTGAAACCGTTGGCAACTCTTCGCCTGCATTATATTCATCCTCTTCACGCTTCATGGGTTATTTGATCCATTTTGAACCTGTTTTTGTTCCATGTACTCTCCCCTGAAACCTCTGTAAAATAGTCTTGAAAAAAGCCATTCCGGTTTTCTTTTGAATAAAATTCCTGAAATTTTCTTCATTTTTGAATGGTGCCAATATAAGCCAAGAAGACGACCAAATACCCACTCTTTCCGATTGCGCACAATGTTTTTTTGATGATCATTAAGTTCGGTTGATTTCAGCAGCTTTTCAAATATGCGGATTCTGCCAACAAACTCTTTTTCTTTATCTCCAGATAGTTTATCCTCTCGAAAATCCCGCATTGCCAGAACTTCAGGTATTATTCCAATCTGATGGTGAAGTGAAAGTCGTAGCCAAAGGTCTGTATCCTCTGCAACATTCATTTTTTCATCATAACCACCCGCATCTACCAACCTTTTTTTCTCAATAAGCACGGTAGAAAGATGAATAAAGTTCTGCTCTACAAGCATCTCAAAACAGTCTTTAACAAATGGATATTTCTGCTGTAGTAAATCGGCAAAAATACTTTTCTGAAATGTAGTTGATTTTTGAGAACTGCCGGGAAATCCATAGGAGTCTGTAATTACAAAAGGAACTTGTTCCGAATCGATCATAAAGACCTGACGTTCCAATTTATCGGGCAGCCAGGCGTCATCGGAGTCTAAAAAGGCAATATACTCTCCTTCAGCTGCTGAAATTCCGTGGTTTCTGGCAGCCGATGGCCCGGTATTTGACTGTTTAATAAGCCGAACCTCATCACCATATTTGTTCAGTACTTTTTCGGGATCATCGGTTGACCCGTCATCCACAACAATGATCTCTATCGGTTTCACTGTTTGATTTAGTGCAGATTCCACCGCTCTGCCAATCACATCCGCCCGGTTATAAACGGGAATAATCACTGAAATCTGAAGTGGCTGTATCATTAAAATTTATGGAGTTGAAAGAAAAATATTGGGATTAATTTTACAATACCTCAAGATACTTCAATCAAATATTAATATTTTTACTCAACGTATTATCACACAAAGTGCACCGAAATTTAATGATTCCGACACTGCATTCTTTTTTTATATGCAAAGTGAAATTTAACTGTGAGCTGTATTTTCTTTTTCTTCAACCGATGCAACAATTTGATTCAACGTCTTTTTATACATGGCATCGATTTGACGGCGAAGCAACTCTGATCTGAAAGAATCTTCAGAAACAGCTCCACCAAAACGGGTTAATATTACATTAATCCAGTCTTTGGGATTATTTCTCACTATCAAACCTTTTCCAGCAAACTGTTCAAGTCCGTCTGCACCGGTTTTGGTTGTTAGTACCTCTTTCCCGAATGAGAGCGCTTCAAGGGTTTTGATCTTTAAACCGGTACCAAACTGTATCGGATTGATACAAAAAGTGGTTAGGCCATACACATCCTCCGATTCGTCATATCGTCCGTAGAATGTCACATTTTTAACAGAATGAAGCTGCTCCTTAATATCACAAATGGAACCGGCTACAATCAGTTTTAATTCGGGATTTTGTGCAGTTACTTCTTTCCAAACCTCACTAAAGAACCAATTCAATCCCGTAATATTTATTTTCCCTTTTCCTGCAACAGCCAGTATAGTTTTTTGGGAGGAATCCGAATCTACTCTTATATCTTTAAATTCCACAACGTGAGGAACCGTAAGAACTTTTGGTTTATCACCATCGGTTAGATTTTTGAAATAATCGGCTTCTTTTTGTGTAATCGCCCAAATGATATCGGCTTTTCGAATGGCTTTACGTTCATCATCCGGAGTGATACTTTTCCAGATAACCGGTTCTTCCCCACCTTCGAGATAAAGTTTATAGCGGTCAGATAGACGGTCATGAGTATCGATGATTTTAGTTGTGCCCTCATCAAACAGGTCCAGGTAAAATGAGTAAACAGCATAGTTCAGAACAACAGCTTTGTAATTTTCTTCTGATATAGGTAACTGTTTTTGCAAAAGTTTCAATTTCCTGATGTTTTTAAAATCATACAGGCTTTTATTAAATCGGGCTGAATCAAGCCCATATTTTTGCATTCTGATCTTTCGTTGTGCCCTTATCTTCAGCCCGTTAATAATTTCCAGGGTTCTAAGTAGCAGATATCTGCCGGGCGATATTTCTTTCTCCTCAATATTGTGATTTAAAACGGTCCCATTAAAAAATATTTCGTGCTCCGAACTTATCTTATGTTGAAATCCTGTATAAAAAAAATCAAGCGTATAACCCTGATTCTGTAATTCGGTACAGATACTGAGAATTCTTGTTCTGTTACCTGAATGGGATGGGAAAAGTAGTACCGGACTTATGACAAGAACCTTTTCAGCCATTGATACGACCTGCTTTTTTCTTTTTTCATAGTTACAAAATGCTTCCAAACTCGTCGGTCCTTTCGACCCATTTTCCACACGGCAAGAAACTGATCCTTCAAACTTAATTCTGGAAGCATCCCCTTAATCTGGCGAATATACCATCTTAATGGCAGATCTTCGGGTTCTAGTTTCTGAGCAATTTTTTTATTTGAAATAATGTAATTGACAAATGTTCTGGATGCTTCCAGCTTTGTAATAGCGGATTCACGAGAGTTTTTTCCCGAAATATTTTTGTCACTGTATCTCCAGGAAACACGGGGCCCATTGATGGTTCTTATTTTCTGAAAAAAGGCAATCTGTATGTTAAAAAGATCATCAGCAGCCCAGGCAAGTGGTAAATCCGGAATTCCTCCAATCTGATGATAAATTTCTCTCGAAAAAATGGTTTCTACTACATAACTCTCCTGAGAATAAGAGAGTTTCAGGTTTAAGAAATCTGCTGCATCAAAAGTTTCGGGAAATACGTTTTCTTTTATGGTTTCCCCATTCGCTGAAATTTTTCTTGTATTAAAACGGTATGCAGAATGATCTGGATATTTTTTCCGTGTTTCATAGAATGATTTTACACATTCCGGATCTGCAAGATCATCATCTGAAAACAGCCAAATCCATGGTTCATTATTGGTTAACCTGATACAGCGGTTCCAGTGTTTCACAAGCGATATTCCGCCGACATTTTCTTCGAATTTGTGAAAGCGGGTATTATCAGAGAGTTTTACGCTATCTGAGATCTTTCTAAGGTCATGTGGACTTGCATCATCAAAAATATAGAGAGAAAAGCGCCTGTCTGTTTGATTATAAAGGCTTTCAAGAGCTTCTTTTAAAAAGTCTGGTTTGTAGGCGGGTACAACAATCGCCAGGTCATAACTCATAGTTCAATTTTTCTTCAGAGCGAAAGTTATATGAGCCATTTACGATTTGCAAACTCTACCGAGATTGTTAAAAATAAAATGAACAGTTAGCATCATGATATTAAAGGCTTTGAATCTGAACCATTCTGGAAAAGCGTGATTTCCGATTTAATGAGAGTTCTTCATAAGTTCCCTGTTCAATAACCCGCCCTTTTTCAACCACATAGATTAAATCGGCATTTTTAATTGTAGAAAGCCTGTGAGCTATTATTACAACTGTCAAAGAACCTTTTAAAGAATCGATACTTTTCTGGATATAACGTTCCGATTCAGTGTCGAGCGAACTTGTGGCTTCATCAAGAATGAGAAGATTGGGATTTTTATAAAGTTCTCTTGCAATAAAAAGCCTTTGTCGCTGGCCGCCGGATAATCGTACTCCCCTATCGCCAACCACGGTATCGTATCCATCATTCAGGTTTTCAATATACTCATCGACATAAGCACGCTTTGCAGCTTTATGAATGCGTTCTCTTACTTCTTCATCCTTTTTATAGTCTCCTTTCCAGAGACAAATATTATTGGCAATGGTATCATCAAAAACAACAGTTTCCTGGGAAACATACCCTATCTGTGACCGCCAGCTTGCGAGTTCAACCTCTTCAGAATTAATATTGTCAATATGCACAGAGCCCAGTTGAGGACGCAGCAGAAGTGTGAGCATATCGATAAGAGTTGATTTACCGGCACCCGATTCACCCACAAATGCCACCATTTTGTTTACGGGTATATGGATAGAGAGATCTTTCAGCACATGATCATCGTTGTTGTTGTATTTAAAGTAAATATTCTCCAGTGTGATTCCCTCAGACAGTGGCCCTAATTTTTTCTCCCCGGTCTGTTCGGTGTTTTTTTTCAGTGTTTCAAATTCCTCAACAACCATTTCAAGAGAGCCTATTTTTTCCATTGTTTTCTGCCAGTCGTCCTGAATGCCTATCATATGCTGCATGCCGCGGTGAAACAGTAGTAATGCTACGAATATCGGGGCGATGGGTGAATCGAAAACAGCTACCTGAATAATAATAACAAAGAGCAGAAATATAACAGAAACAGGCTCTCTGATAGCCTGTGTGAAAGCACTTGCAGCACCCTGACGATACATATAATTCGCAAGCTTGTCGATACTTGCCATCACCCCACCTTTCAGATGCTGCATCTGATTTGTGGAAGTGAGATATTTGAATGACTGTATCGTTTGAACCAAAAACTTGTTAAGAACACTCTCTTCAGATGCCGTTTTCCTGGATAATTCTTGAACATACGCATTGAGAAATTTAAACAGAAACAACAGAACAAAACCTATTCCAACTGCCATAAGTGCAAAGTTCCATGCTAATAAAAATGCGATAGAGAGATAGGATACAGTGATGATGATCATCGTTAAAAAACGTGTAAAGGTATCAAAAGAGCGGATAAAATTATTTATCTGCCCGTTTATCACGTTTATAAAGTGTCCGGTATTATTATGCGCATAGTAGCCGTAATCCATAACGCGATAGGCATTAAACATTTTGCCTTTGATTTCACGCAGCAATTGAGCTCTTAGATAGCTTGCATAACTACCCTCTACAAATTTAAGAACCCCTTTACCAATAAATACCGCTCCGATAAATATCAGTATTCCGACAACCGATTCCTCAATACCAAGTACACCAAGTATGCTGTAGATAAAACGTACGGCCGTGCTTCCTCCGTCAAGTCCCCCATCACCTGCATCAGCGGCTTCAATGAGTGGCAGAATCAGAGTTATGCCAAAGCCTTCGGTTAAAGCAGCCGCAGCAGTTAGGCCAAAAACGATGTAGAGCCTTTTGCCTATAAACTCTCTGTAAACCCCCAGGTAATAAGTAATACTTTGAAAAATTTTCAAACTCAGGTTAGATAAGGTTTTGGATCTTTTCTTCGAAATTCTTCCCGAAACTTAATAAATGCCCTTCTTAGATAAATAAATGCAATCCCTAAAAACAAACCTGCAAAAGCAGCACCGCCAATAATTCTTGCCGCACTGGGTGCTGCCGGGCGGGTAGGAACTGTAGCAGGTTCATGAACTCTGAAAACGGGAGTTTCTTCCTGCACCTGGATCTCAGACTCCTGAAGGCGGCGGGCGAGTGTATTATAAAGGCTGTAGGAAAGATCATACTCAGATTGTAAACGCTGTTCTCTCACTGCAATAGATTGTCTTGCAGGATTTATATTCCTGTCCTGATATATGGCAAGTGAATCCTGCGTGGCTATCCATTTTTGCCTTGCCTCTTCGTATCTTTCCCTTATAAACTCAAGGTTTTTTAATGATTTTTCCGTTCTGTATTCAATCACATATTCCTGAAGTAAGTTTTTTACCAACATAACCATCTCTGTTGAGGCATACGCATCAGATAAAGAAACGCCAATTCGAACAAAATTCGTTTGAGGCTCTCTTTCAATCGTAATATAGCCGCTTACTGTACTGGCTACTCTTCTGATCTGAGGATCGAGCATTTTAGGTTCATCAAAATCCCTGAAATCAGAAAAGTTAATGGGGGGCCTTTCAACTTCTTCCTGTTTTTGTAAAGATGTGACAAAATTCCAAATAGTAACCGGCAATCCAATTGTATAATCCCATAACATTACCGAGGCATTATCCACAAAGCTGCGTTTATAATGCTCCGAAAAATACTCAAAGATTGTAACTCTTCTGCCTATATCACTAAAATAAACCTCATGCTGCATCAATTCTATTTGAAAAGGAAGACTCTCAACGATATGAGGATACATTGAAACACGTATGTCTTCATCTTCCATTCTGCGCTGCTGAATACCTAAAATGTTTTCATACTGTTGTACAAACTGTCCGAGCTGGGTTTGACCCGATGATGTTTCGGGCATCAGCTTGGTTTCTGAATAATAAATTTTCTCACTTCCCAGGTAGACAACAACTCCTATCGTCAGTACAATTCCAGCCACCAAATAGATAGTTCTGCGGTTTATCCATAAATCTTTAAGGACTCCGATAATATCGATGAATTCTTCGTCATCATGAAAATGATACTCATCGACGGGCACAAGGCGGTATTCTTCAATCAGTTCTTTTTTCTGAAGCTGTTTTTTCCCATTACCCTGTTTTTCAGGAAAATTTGAACCTTGCGGGTTATTTTTATTTGAATCAGACACTTCTTCTTTTTAAACGTTTTGTATCAGTAAGGTAAATCCACCCATAATTTTGAAAAGTTATTTTCGTGATAGCTTCAATGGGCACTATGAAGCATAAAAGTCCGGTCGCTTCAAAATATCTGCTTGTCAGGTATCAATTTAATTTAACGATTGTAATTTTTGCCTATTATAGATTTATAAATAAACACAGTACTGTCAAATTTTCAACCAAAACAGCAATTATGGAACAACATGACGAGAATAAAAGATAATGAATTCCTAATCCATACTTAAAAGTTAACTGTTTCTTTTCCTGCATATTTGTATGTAGGAACCAAAGCTTTTATTGCCATTTTAACTTTCTCTTTTGATTCGTTATTTGCAATGAGAAAAAGCTCGGTTAGCCTGCGTTCAAGGTGTTCAATAGGGTCTGCCGATTTTGCAACATATATTTTTTCATGACGGGTCATGATAGTGCCTTCTTCTGCTGTCAACAATTCTTCGTATAGTTTTTCACCGGGGCGAACGCCCATATATTTAATTTTAATATCTTTATCTGGCTCGAGGCCAGAGAGCCGAATGAGGTCTCGTGCCATCTGTTCAATATTGACAGGCTCTCCCATATCCAATACGAATACAGACCCATTCATATTGAGAGCACCTGCCTGTAAAACAAGCTGCGATGCTTCCGGTATGGTCATAAAGTAACGTATCATATCGGGATGGGTTACTGAGATGGGCCCTCCTCTTTTTATCTGATCTTTAAACTTTGGAATTACACTTCCCCTGCTGCCTAGCACATTCCCAAATCTTACAGAAACAAATACCTCTCCATTTTTTGATTGCGAAGCACCCCATTTCACAATCTGTTCTGAAATCCGTTTGGTTGCTCCCATGACCGATGTTGGATTAACAGCTTTATCTGTTGAGATATTCACAAAATATTGAATGTCGTATTTTATAGAGAGCCGAACCAGATTAAATGTTCCCTCTACGTTATTTAAAACGGCTTGTTCGGGATTTGCTTCCATAAGAGGCACGTGCTTGTGGGCTGCTGCATGAAAAACTACATCTGGCTTTTCTGTGGAAAATATTCGTTCCATCGAATAATAATCACGAATATTCCCGATTCTCACCTGATATTTAAGATTGGAAAATTTTACTTCGATTTCACTGAGTAACTGATGAATACTATTCTCACCTCTACCCAATAGAATTACTTTTGCAGGTTCGAACCGGGAAAGCTGCCGAACTATTTCAGATCCGATAGAACCTCCTGCACCGGTTACAAGCACCGTTTGGCCTTTTATATATTTATGAATAATTCCAGTTTCGAGTTGAACTGGTTTACGCCGCAGAAGATCTTCCACATCAACATTTCTGATCTGATTGATAGATACTTTTCCGCTGATCAGATCATAGATACTTGGAATCGTTCTATATTTGACCCCGGTTTTACTGGCTTCATTGACTACCCGGCGAATCACTTCACCAGTTTCCGAAGGCATGGCAATTAAAATTTCATCAATCTTATAAAATTTAACAGCATCCTTCATATCTTCAATATGACCTGCTACGGGGATACCTAAAAACTTTTGACCTTGCTTTGATTTATCGTCATCCAGAAATACTACTGGCTTCATGCCTGCTTCGGGATGGCGAAACATCTCTCTTGCGGCCATATTTCCGCTTTCACCTGCACCAACTATTAAAACACGGCAGGTACTCTTAATATCTCCTTTACGGGGATTCCAGTAAACGAAATAAAAACGAATTGCTACCCTCAGCCCACACAAAATCAACAGAGATAATGCCAGTTCGATAAAAGGCACCGATAGTGGTACATGAAGTGTTGACCTGAAAGCAAATACAATCCCTAAAAAAACCAAAAAAACCAACACTACAGCTTTAAAAATGGAATAAAGGTCCCTGAAGCCTGTATTTCGCCAGGATTGGCGGAAGGTTCCAAACCAATAAACCGCAAAAGATTTAAAAATGAAAAGAATTAATGTAACCTGAGCAATTGTGGCTGCGTGTCCGTTAATATTTCCATCAAGCCTTAAAAGAAATGCGAATATTGTAATTGACGACCAAATAGAAACTTCCGCAATAAACTTCCAGATATCTTTATAATCAATTACTTTTTGCAGCATCATTGTAGCTTTTTTCTCTGTATAAAAATCAAACTTGGGTCGAATATATCGGTACAGGCTATACCAGCTTACAACTAAATTATCTTCCCGATTAAATAGTTTTGAGTAAATTTAATGTTAATAGTTCTATAGAAATAGAATAGATCATATTACTTAAAATAATATCTTTATCAAGTATTTCTTTTGGTATCATGATATTGCTGATACCAATCCACAAACTTTTTCACTCCTTCTTTAACAGATACTTTTGGCCTGAAGTCAGTTAACTCGTACAGGTTTTCTACATCAGCCCACGTTTTCGGTACATCACCGGGCTGGATTTCCATTAGATTTTTAGAGGCATTGACTCCAAGGTTTTTTTCAATCTCTTCTATAAAATCCATTAATTTAACCGGGCTTCCATGGCCAATATTGAATAATTGAGAGTGAGGAGCAGTGGACTCATTTTGATTTTTGCTTTGATCTTCCGCCTCCACATTTCCGGGAGCTTTATCTAATAACCTTACAACTCCCTCTACAATATCATCTACATATGTAAAGTCTCTTTCCATATCCCCATAGTTATAAATATCGATAGTTTTACCCTCTGTTATCGCCTTGGTAAAAATGTAAAGGGCCATATCGGGCCTACCCCATGGGCCGTAAACTGTGAAGAATCGTAAGCCGGTAGTAGGTAAGCTGTACAAATGAGAATAGGTGTAGGCCATCAATTCATTAGATTTCTTACTTGCAGCATAAAGGCTTACGGGATGGTCTACCCTGTCATCTGTGTGAAACGGCATTTTGGTATTTGCCCCATAAACCGAACTGGATGATGCATAAATCAGATGCTTTACGCCGGAGTTCCGGCATCCCTCCAGTACATTCAAAAATCCATTGATATTGCTGTCAATATATGAGTATGGATTTTTCAAACTGTAACGCACTCCAGCCTGTGCAGCAAGATTAATCACAACATCAAATTTTTCCTTCTCAAACAGATTGCCAATAACTTTCCTGTTTTGGAGATCGGCTTTCATAAACCGATACGCCGAATCTCTGCGACTTACTACAAAATCATTCTCTATAACTTCCGTAATACCAGCCTCTCTCAGGCGATCAAGCTTCAGATTTACATCATAATAGTCGTTGATGTTATCGAGGCCGACAACCTTATGGCCTTCGGCAAGCAACCTTTGTGCCAGATGGAAACCTATAAATCCAGCCGTTCCCGTGATAAATATTTTCATGTAAAAATATACAAATTAGTTATTAACGCGTTTATTAAAGCTTTTTAATGAGCCTCTTTTATTAATTTTTTATGTATGATTTCACAAGTCAAAATTAAGCTTTCCAAATGTGACCGTTTTTTGAGTCAATATGTTTCATGGAATTTCTCGTATCGACAATTAAGTTATGCCAATCTGAAAGTTTTGTATAATCTATCTCTGAATGATTTGTGGAAATTACTATCACGTCAAATTTTTCAATAGTACTTTTATCCCAGGTAACAGATTTTTTTCCTGCCCAATGCGGATATTCACGCGCACCCTTAATCACAGGAACATAAGGATCATAATATTCCACCTCTGCACCCATTTCATCAAAATAGTCCATTAATTTATAAGTGGGTGATTCTCTGTCATCATCTACATCTGGCTTGTAGGCAAGGCCAATAATGAGGATGCGGCTTCCGCGAATAGATTTACTTTGTGAATTCAATGCCTCTAAGGTTCGCTGTACGACATATCTTGGCATTGATGTGTTTATTTCACCAGCAAGTTCAATGAAACGGGTATTTTGCTCAAACTCTCTTGCTTTCCAGGTTAGATAAAACGGATCGATGGGTATACAATGGCCACCCAATCCGGGCCCTGGTGTAAACTTCATGAATCCAAAAGGTTTGGTTTCTGCTGCATCCAGTACCTCATGTACATCAATACCCATTTTGCTGTAGACTACTTTCAGTTCATTTACAAGGGCAATATTCACAGATCTGAAAATATTTTCTGTCAGTTTTACGGCTTCAGCCGTCTTGGTGTTACTTACAGGCACCGTTTGAATAATTGCGGTATTATAGAGTTCGCAAGCCAGTTTTAATGCCTTTTCACCATGCGCACCTACTACTTTTGGGATTTTTGCAGTATTAAAATCAGCGTTGCCGGGATCTTCCCGTTCGGGACTGTAAGCAACAAAAAAGTCCTTGCCAGATTTCAAACCGCTCTCTTTTTCCAGTATTGGTATCATCAATTCTTCTGTGGTACCCGGCCATGTCGTGGATTCAAGAATAACAAGCTGACCTTTTCTCAGATGTTTTGATACAACACGTGTAGTTTGTTCAACAAACTTCATTTCGGGCTCTCTGTAGGTATTCAACGGCGTGGGAACACATAATAAAAGTGCGTCTGCCTCAGGTAAACGTGTAAAGTCAGCGGTGGCTTCACAGATAGCAGATTTTGACAGTAACTGCATTTTATCTTCTCCCAGATGCTTTATATAGGGAATACCATCATTAATACAGTGTACCTTCTTTTCATCAATATCGAATCCTATAACGGGCATATTTTTTTCGTGGAATGTCCACATGAGTGGCAATCCTACATAACCCAAACCTATAATTCCGACTTTGTACTCTCTTTTGTTTATGCGTTCAAGTAAAGCGTCAATTTCCATCTATTACATAAATGTTTAATTTAAAATTTTGCAATTTTAAATATACGCCGTCAACATAAAGGGAAAAAGAAAAAAAATAAACTCTTCAGAATTAAATTAATTTTCTTCGGCTTGCCTTTAAATCCTTCTGTGTTTGTAAACCACGTGACTATACCAGAATGAAAGAAGCAGTATAACTGATATTGTAAAAATTTTAATAATACCAGAGTTAGTCACAAAAATTATAGAGGCGATAAAACTGATTAGACAAAAAGCCGAGTAAAGGTAAGTTACTTTTTTGTGAGACCACCCCATTCTGTTCAATCGCTGATAGAGGTGAGTTCTGTGAGGTTTGAAAACATTTTTTTTCTTAACAGCCCTTCGAATCAGTGTAAAACTTCCATCATAAAGAAATGGCCATAACAATAAAGCCGAAATCCAGATAGTAAATCCAATGTTTAAAGAGTCTGACAGGTATACCGCTAAAAAGGGAAGAGAGGCAAAATAAAATCCAAGAAAAACACTCCCCACATCACCCATGAAAATTTTAGCAGGTTGCCAATTATAAATCAGAAATGAACCTACCGAACAAACGAGAATCAGATTCATTACAATAATGAAAGGAATCTCCAGATACCAACCCCAAAAAATCCAGCCAATTCCAGCAAAAATAGCCTGAACAGAAGCAATACCATCTACACCATCCATGAAGTTGTAAATGTTCGTGGCACCGGTAAGCCAGATAATTCCAACCAAAAAACCAAAAATTCCCAAAGGGATTTTATAAACTCCAGGAACATAAAAAGCATCAAAATCTGACAGAAATATCAAAATTGTGAGAGCTGCTATCACCTGAACAGTAAAACGAACCGGAATGGAAAGGCTGTTTTTGTCATCAAACCAACCGAAAATTGCTACAATAATCAAAGCAATCAGAAAAGTAATAATTCCGAAAGAAAACAAATGCATTTCATATAAGAGATAGGCAAACGATCCCAATATTGTAACAATCACAAATCCGATACCTCCACCCCTTGGCTTAGGGACATCATGTGAACTTCTTTTTGTGGGAATATCTGTTATATGATTTTCTTTGGCATACCTCAAATACCAACCTGTAGTAAAGTAATTTACCCCAGCAGCAACGACTGCAAAAATCACCATCAATGGAAGTAACAAAGATTTAAATATTTATTTGATCTTTTTCTTTCTGAATTCTAAAAGGAACGAAATTAATGCATTTCATACTGATTTGTTAAAGAAAAAAATAAATCTTCAAGATTTCTGAAAATTTCCCCCGAATTTGCGGCATTATTAAACGAAAATAATTTTCAAGTGGATTATTTAAATATAAAATCATTTTTCGGCACCTTGAAAACTTATAATACAACACCCTTCTGATAAAAAATAAGTAATGAGGTATTCAAAAAGTGTTTGGCATACTGTGTGTAGTTTTTGTTTTGAAAGACCCCAAAAGAATTATTTCAAGATTAAGGTAAAAAAAAATAAAACATCATTTGGCATATCAGCTATGAAAGGTATCGATAATGAGTGGAAGAAAGGATAGGAAATAAAAAAAGCCCTCAATCAAGAGAGCTTTTTTACCGTTATTTGATTGTCGATAGTACGCTTTGGAGTTTCTACTTTCAATTTAATCATTCGGAATTATCTGTATATTAACCCTATGTTAAAAAATAGTTTATCTTATTTGCATTATTCACCAAGAAATTTGAGACTAAGAAAACTCCTGATACTTTGTTTGGATAACTGGTAACTTTCGATACTTTCTATTAAATAAAAATGAAAGGTTAAGGCAGATTTATTATTTTTTCTTAATATTCATATAAAGATGAGTCTTGCGTTATCTTTTTATATAACTCCTTGAATTAGCATATTCCAATATGCCCGAAATTTATCGTGGGATGAGATTTTTCAGCCGAAAATTGATAAAACCTGAAGATTTAAACTCACACGGAACACTGTTTGGAGGCTCAGTACTGGCCTGGATTGATGAAGAAGCAGCTATTTACGTGATTTGTCAATTGGGAAAAAGTAATATTGCCACCAAGTTTATGTCTGAAATTGATTTTGTAAGCTCGGCAGAACTTGGAGATATTATCGAAATTGGAATGGAAACGGTCTCTTTTGGCACCACTTCAATTACCGTTAAATGTGAAGTGCGTCACAAATTTACACTAAAACCTATCATAAGAATCGATAAGATCGTATTTGTACATCTTGATAAAGACGGGAAACCAAAACCACACGGTGTTATTAAGCCGGCTAACGAATAATTTATGGCTCCGAATAAACCTTTAATTGACAAAAAAATTATTGTTGACCTCCTTTATGGTGATGAAGAATATGTTTATGAATTTTTAGAGGCTTCGGTTGAATCATTCACTGAGTTCAAAAATAACTTTGAAAAAAATCTTGGATCAAGAGATGATCAGGCTCTCCGTAATGCCGGCCATAAAATCAAACCAATTGCACAGATGCTCCATCTCGATCCGATTATAGAGATGTATGAAAAATCAAAAGAACTGTTAGAAGAAGAAGCATCTGATTCCGAAATTGAGGAATTGATAAAGAAAATGAATACCTACTGTGAAAAACTCGTTACTGATCTCCATAAGATGAAATAGTATCAGGATTCATTGCGTATTTACCCTCTTGCCCTCCGGTCTTTTATACTCCTTCTTTTTTTCTTGTTTCGAATAGATGCTATCTTAACCAAATAGTTGAAACCGACAAAAAAACACTTTTTATGAAAAGTATTCTCGTAACCGGAGGCTGCGGATTCATTGGAAGCCATACTGTTCTTGCACTTCTGCAGGCTGGTTTTGATGTTTGTGTTATTGATAACCTTTATAACAGCAGTTATGAAGCACTGAAAAGAGTACAGAAACTGGCTGGTAAAAAGACTGACTTCCATCAGATTGATCTGCGTGATAAAGAAAAGCTGAAAAGCCTTTTTAATCAGAACCGGTTTGAGGCTGTTGTACATTTCGCAGGACTGAAAGCTGTCGGAGAATCGATGGAAAAACCTCTTCTGTACTATTCAAACAATGTATACGGAACGATAAATTTGTGCGAGGTGATGAAGGATGCCGGAGTGTATAACATAGTTTTCAGTTCATCTGCAACCGTTTATGGAAACCCAGAACGATCTCCGATACCCGAAGATCACCGGTTAGGTGCAGTGAATCCATACGGACGAACAAAACTGATTATCGAGGAAATGTTAAGAGACCTTCACAGATCAGACCCACAGTGGAATACTGCCCTTCTCCGTTATTTTAATCCTGTAGGTGCACACAAAAGCGGAGACATTGGTGAAGACCCAAATGGCATTCCCAATAATCTGATGCCGTTTGTGACCCAGGTTGCTGTTGGCAAACTGAACGAATTAAAGGTTTTCGGCAACGATTACCCTACCCGGGACGGAACCGGAATTCGAGATTATATCCATGTTTGTGATCTTGCAAATGGCCATCTGAAAGCCCTTGAAAAACTCGCTGAAAAACCCGGTATCACAACCTATAATCTGGGAACTGGAAAAGGTGCAACTGTTCTGGAAGTGATTCATGCTTTTGAAAAAGCCAGTAATGTCAAGATTCCATATAAAATAGCACCCCGCCGACCCGGTGATGCAGCTGTCACCTATGCCGATCCCGCGAAAGCTGAAAAAGAACTTGGCTGGAAAGCAGAACGTGATCTCGAAACCATGTGCCGCGATGCCTGGAACTGGCAATCAAAAAATCCACGGGGATACGATTCATAATTGAAATCGTGGATAAATTAATATTATTCTCAACGTTTAAATGATCATTTCAGCTTCTTATGCCGGTCGTTACCCAACTTGTCATCTATCCGGTTAAATCAATGCACGGGATTTCTGTTCGTGAAGCAGAGCTGACCCCGCCTGGCTTAAAATATGACCGAAACTGGATGGTTACAGATGATAGCGGATTATTTATTACCCAGAGAGACCTTCCCTCCCTTGCTGCGATCAACGCCAATTTATCATCCGATGAATTGAAACTTAAGCACTCACAGGGTGATGCTTTTCATATTTCTCTGCAGTCAGCCAACCGTAAAGAGGTTGCTGTTGAAGTTTGGGGTGATCAGTGCAGAGCTTTCGATGAAGGGGATGATGCAGCTAAGTGGCTGACAGAAAAGACCGGAGGATTCAAAGGAAAAAAACTCAGGCTGTTGAACTTTGACAACAGGTTTCGCCGGATTGTTGATTCCTCATATTTGAAAGGAGAAGACTCTCATACTGCTTTTGCGGATGGATTTCCTTATCTGATAACATCAGATTACTCATTGAACCGACTGAATGAAAGGCTGATCGAAAGCGGAAGTGAACCGGTTCCGATGAGCCGTTTTCGACCCAATATCGTCGTAACGGGCCTTGAAGCATTCCTGGAAAACAGGATTGAAGAAATTTACTCAGAACAAGGCGGCTACAGGCTTGGACTTCGTAAACCGTGCAAAAGGTGTAAAGTCACAACTGTAGATCAGAATACCGGTATTATTCATGAAACCCGTGAACCGTTGCGAACATTAACTCTGATGAATACCGTGCCCGGATTGCGCGGTGCTTATTTTGGGCAAAACGCCTCACTCCTTTCTCAGGATGGTGGTATAATTCGTTTAGGTGATCAGTTTGATTTTACCTTGAAACCGGATGATTGATTTATTACTAAAAAAATTGTTACAGAGAATTGCAGGATTTTTCTATAATCAGGCAGATGATCCCATAGCTTTGTCAGTTTTTCATCATTAAAACATCTCCGGCACAATCATGGCCAAAAACGGTAAAATCGCAGTAATCGGAAGTTCAAATACTGACTTGGTAGTCAATACGCCTCACTTTCCAGCTCCAGGGGAAACCATTCTGGGCAGACAATTTCTGATGAATCCCGGCGGCAAAGGAGCCAATCAGGCTGTTGCTGCTGCACGACTGGGTGGCCGTGTAGCTTTTATCGGAAAAACTGGTAATGACTATTTCGGGCGGGAAACCCGTAAAAACCTCGCCAAAGAAGGAATAGAACTGGCAGGCCTCACCACAGACAGTGATACTCCTTCCGGAATTGCACAGATTACTGTGAATGAACAGGGTGAGAACACAATTGTTGTGGCTCCTGGGGCCAATATGAATCTTCAGCCTGATGATCTTGACCGCGCATCAGACATTATTGAGGAAGCCTCAATTTTACTTATTCAGCTTGAAATCCCACTTAAAACCGTGTTTCATGCCGCCAAAAAAGGGTTTAAATCGGGCAAAATTGTTATACTCAACCCAGCTCCCGCTGCCGAGCTGCCTGCTGAACTTTTTCCGAATCTGACTCTAATCACCCCGAATGTACATGAAGCGGGTCAGCTAAGCGGGGAAACTGTCAATGACAGGCTCTCTGCTTTAAAATCCGCAAAGATTCTACGGAAAAAAGGTGGAAAGAACATACTCATCACAATGGGGGAAAAAGGAGCTTTACTCTATACCAGCAGATCGGCGCAGATAATCCCGGCACCCGAAGTGCAACCTGTGGATACCACCGCGGCCGGTGACTGTTTAAACGGAGCACTTTCTGCAGCTCTCGCACGCGGAGAAAACCTTTCTGATGCGGTTCGGTTTGCTGTCAAAGCCGCGTCACTTTCTGTCATGCGTCCCGGTGCACAAAACTCTCTCCCCTATTTATCGGAAGTAGATATCTCAAAGACAAATCAAACCTGACAATGAAATACTTTATTCCATTCATTACCATCTTAACACTTTTATTCATCTCTTCATGCAATACGAAAACTGGAAATCCGGATGATTCCTCACAAAAAATTGATGTTATTTTCGATACCGATACCAATAACGAAGTGGACGATCAGCACGCACTCGCCTATTTGCTGTTCAGCGGCGACTATTTTAACGTGGAAGGTGTAACCGTTAATGCCACGAGCGATCCCGGTGGTTTCGACATTCCGTCACCCGTTGAGGACCACTACGATGAAGCCCGCCGTGTAATGCAGCTCTGCGGTGAATTATACGGCAAAATTCCACTCTTAACAGGTGCACAGGATTCCTTTAAAGAAATTCGCGAATTTGTTTATGAAGAAGAGTTTGATGGTCACGAAGCGGTCAACTTTATCATCGAACAGGCAATGAAGGAAAGAGATGGAAAACTGGTTCTTCTGCCTGTTGGAAAACTGACTAACATCGCTCTTGCACTGAAAAAAGAGCCTGCTATCGCCGAAAATGTCCGTATTGTCTGGCTTGGCTCCAACTATCCCGAAACCGGTGAGCACAACAAGGTTTGGGACAATGAATCTATGAATTACATTCTTGAGATGGATGTACCGTTTGAATTTGTGACAGTGCGCTATGGTGATCCCTCCGGAACAGATGCAGTTAAAGTGACACAAGCTCAGATATTACATCGCATGCCCGGCCTCGGCCCTGAAATTAGTGAACCGGTTACCGGCAGGCATGGCGGCGAATATACCAATTGGGGTGATTACTCAGCCAACTTATTTGAAATGTACAACATGTACGGTGACCCGCCTTCCCGGGCACTTTTTGATATGGCAGCAGTAGCTATCCTGAAAAACCCGGACTGGGCAGAAAGACATGAGATTCCCGCTCCGATAATGGACATCGAAAACGATGTGTGGGTGGACCGGCCTGAAAATGAGAGAAAACTTATACTTTGGGAATGGTTTGATATTTACGGAATCATGAACGACTTTTTCCATACGATGAAAAATCCTGAACTGGTGGATGCTCCATGACCTGGCTTTTGAATATCCAAACTTTTAACTGAGTATTTCCATGAAAAACTTTCATTTTTTACTTGCAGGCATTTTGGTTGTCTTCACCTCAATCTCGTTTTCCGGTTGTGATGCACCTGAAAACGGTTCTTCAATTCAATACAATGCGGCAGACAGAATCCAGCCCTATTCTGAAAACCCATTCTACTGGCAGTACAAAGGCGAACCGGTGTGGCTGGTGGGTGGTTCGTGGCAGGATAATCTGTTCAATCATCCGGATGGTCTGGCCGGACATCTGGATCTGCTGGTTTCTGTTGGCGGTAATTATGCCCGAAATGTGATGAGCCACCGCAATGTGGGAAATGTTTTCGCCTATGAACAAAATGAGGATGGATTGTTTGATCTCGATCACTTTAACGATGAATACTGGGAACGGTTCGAAAACTTCCTGGACATGACCTACGAACGAGATATTATCGTGCAGATCGAAATATGGGATCCATGGGATAAACACGCCGACCATCAGTCATTCGGTGGCTGGTCGTTTCACCCATTCAATCCTGCCAATAATATCACCTGGACGCCTGAAGAGTCCGGCCTCCCCACAGATATCGATTTTGACCCTCAAACAAATCCTACTGATCACCCATTCTGGTATAGTGTACCTCTGCTTAGCGATAATGAATTGTTGCTGAACTATCAAAAGGCATACGTTGATAAACTTCTCTCCTATTCGCTGAACTATCCGCACATTCTCTACTGTATGAACAACGAAACCGGTGAACCGAACGAATGGGGAGATTTCTGGGCCGATTACGTCCGAGAAAGTGCAAATGAAACAGGTGTGGAAATTGAAATTACCGATATGCGCCGAAATGAAGATATCCGCAGTGACGATCACCTGCACATTTTTGATCAACCCGAACGTTACACGTTTGTTGACATCTCACAAAATAATGCATGGAATGGCCTGGGAGAAGCTCACTATGAAAGTATCCTCTACGTACGCGACCGGCTTTCAGACCATCCCCGGCCCATCAATAATAATAAAAATTACGGGGCGGCCCGGCATGGAGAGGAGGAATCCGTTGCCCGAATGGCTCGAATTCTTTTTGCCGGAAGTGCCAGTGCACGGTTTCACCGGCCTCATCCATACGAAGACCCGGATTATATGGAAGCAAAAAGTGATTTCGGAATGGGCTTGAGTCCGCGTGCTCAAAACATCATCCAATCGCTTCGTATGACTGTGAACGAACTGGCAGTTGAACGAACCGAGCCGCGAAACGACCTGCTTTCGAACCGTAATGAAAACGAGGCCTATCTTCTCGCTGAACCGGGCAAAATGTACGCCCTCTACTATCCGAACGGTGGATCAGTCATACTGTACATGGAAAGTAGTCAGGATCAATTTGAGTATCGCTGGCTGAACCTCGATGAAGCGGAATGGAGCGAACCTGAAACTATTAATGTGTCACCGGAAACACACCTGAATTCTCCGTCTGAAGGACACTGGATTGTGGTTTTAAAACAGAAACAAGAAATGTAAATTAAACACAAGCTCAGCTCCAGGGTTTAATAACTCACAAGGATCTTTAATCTATTTCTCCATAACAATAAATGAACCCCAAAATCCTATCCCCTCTTTCCATCATTATATTGCTGATTTCTGCTTGTGCAACTGGTGATGAGCAGCCTGTCATCGATCTGGATCGTGAAGAGTATCGCACCTGGCACTCTTTTCTGGGTGATAAGGCCGCAACACAATACTCATCCCTCACACAGATCAACACCGAAAATGTTCACGAACTTGAGGTGGCCTGGACCTTTTCCACGGGAGATCTCCTGGACGGCGAGCGAACTGAAATTCAGGCCAACCCACTCATCATTGACGGAGTTTTGTATAGTACCTCTCCACTTAAAAAAGCGTTTGCCCTGGATGCAGCGACCGGAGAGAAAATATGGATGTTTGATCCTTTTGAAGGAGAAGAACCCCGTTCCAGAGGCGTAAATCGCGGATTTGCAACCTGGAGTGATGATGAAGGCAACCGACGGCTCTTTTATGTAGCCGGGCACCGTCTCTGGGCCATCGACGCCTCTACAGGTGAACCGGTCGAAGATTTTGGTGAAAACGGTTCACTCGACTTTTCCACTGGTCTCGACCGCGATGCCCGTGATATTCGCGTAACTGCCACCAGCCCCGGTATTGTGTACAAGGATCTGTTGATTCACGGCTCCAGGGTCTATAACCTGGCTCCCGGCCATATCCGTGCTTTTAATGTAAGAACGGGAGAGATTGAATGGATTTTTCGCACCATCCCCTACCCCGGTGATTTCGGCTATGAAACCTGGCCTCCTGATGCCTGGACACGCGTAGGCAATACCAATAGCTGGCCCGGTATGAGCCTGGATGAAGAACGTGGCATGGTATTCATACCGGTCGCATCGCCCGGGCACGATTTTTACGGCGGCGACCGTCTTGGAAAAAACCTGTTTGGCAGCTCTCTTGTAACTCTGGATGCCTCATCAGGTGAACTCGTTTGGTACTATCAGTTTGTGAGACACGACATCTGGGACTACGATCCACCCGCTGCCCCGAATCTTGTCACCATCAAGCGAAATGGCCAGATGGTAGATGCAGTAGCCCAAATCACAAAAACGGGTCACGTATTTGTGTTCAACCGCGACACCGGCGAACCTCTTTTCCCGATGACGGAGGAAGAAGTACCACCCTCTGACCTTCGGGGGGAAGAAGTCTGGCCCACGCAGCCAGTCCCTGTTAAACCGGAGCCTTTTGCCAGGCAGGAGTTCCGCGAAGAGGACATAACCAACATTTCGGACCAATCTCACCAAGCTGTACTTGAACGTTATCGTGAAATCCGTACGGAAAACCGCTGGGATCCGCCAAGCAAAGAAGGCACCCTGATCTTTCCTGGCTTTGATGGTGGTGGTGAATGGGGCGGAGCGGCCTTTGATCCCGAAACCGGTATTCTCTACGTCAACTCCAACGAAATGCCATGGATTCTTGAAATGGTTGAAACCGATGCAGTGGCCGATGGCCTCTCCCGTGCCGAACGGATCTACTCACTCAATTGTGCAGCTTGCCACGGCTCCAACAGAACCGGAGCACAGCATGGTGCCAATCCTTCTCTGGTAGATATCGGAGACCGCATGGATTTTAATGAACTTTTTGATGTGATTTATAACGGACGGGGAGTGATGCCAACCTTCAACTATCTCACTGATGATGAGATTGAGTTACTCATAGAATTTCTGAAAGATCCCGACGCACCTGAAGTTGACGCTGCTGAAATAGATATGAGCCGCGCCCCTGATGTACTCTACACTCATACCGGCTACAACCGCTGGTTTGATCCTGAGGGGTATCCTGCCATCAAGCCACCCTGGGGCACACTAAATGCAATTGATCTGAATACCGGGGAGCATATATGGAATATTCCGCTCGGTGAATTTGAGGAGCTTACCGAGCGCGGAATTCCTCAGACTGGTACCGAAAATTACGGCGGACCTGTGGTAACGGCAGGTGGTCTACTCTTCATTGGCGCCACCAAAGATGAAAAGTTTCGTGCATATCATAAAAGTAACGGCGAGCTGCTATGGGAAACCGATCTGCCCGCTGGCGGTTATGCCACACCTGCAGTTTATGAAGTGAATGGCCGCCAATATGTGGTAATTGCAGCAGGCGGCGGCAAAATGGGCACCAAACCCGGCGACACCTACGTTGCTTTTGCACTGCCGGATCAATTAAATTATTCCAATGATTGAAAGTTCTGTTATTTCAGAAATCATCTCCCTATCTTTGCAAAATATGAATTTACCTGTAATCATCTGACTATTTATGAAAAGGCCCCTTGCGGCAGTACTCATTTTCACTCTGCCTTTATTCCTCTTTTCCTGTCATTATTTTCTAAGCTCTTACGATGGGCCCCTGGAAGCAGCTCATGGATATGTGGATGGAGTGACTCCTGCAAATGCAAGTCTTTATAATAATCGCACGTATCCAACCGTAGAGGCCGATTGGCCGGGTCCGGGCGGAGACAAAGTCTGGCTTGCCATGAATCTAGGAGCAACAGATTTTCCGGAGTCTTCAATAGACAATCGGGCAGGCAGAGCAGGATGGCTGTTCCAGTTTAACAGAAGTCAGGGATATCATCATAACGGACAATTGGTTACACCTAATTGGCGGGTAACTTCCATTGATGAAGACACAGAGTGGGAACTTGAAAACGACCCCTGCCATATTCTGCTGGGTGAACCCTGGCGTATTCCCACTGTCGAGATGTTGCGGGCTTTCCGCGAAGCACCTGTAAACAGGGGTGGAATGGGAGAAGGTAATAGAACAGCAGCATTTAACTCCACACTCCGGCTGCACTCCCCGGGTTTTCTTCACTCTTTTTCAGGCGACCTTCGTGATCGCGGAAATGCTGGTCATTACTGGGCAAGAGATCAGTTCAACAGTCGGCAGGGTGAAGCTTTGGGAATCGGCGAAAGCAGCGGAACCTTTGGAGGTGGTAAAGCATTTGGCCGCTCTGTTCGTTGTGTAAAAGATGATTAACCCTGTCAATTGTTTGATCAAAAAACCTTTATGTGGTTTTTTAAATTTTCTTTCACTTCATATTTTTGAATCATAATAACGGGACGTTTCATAAGCCATAACATTTCAGATGCTTTTAAGTGAAAAATTCTGTATGAATTTAATTCAAAAAAAGGGCATCTTTAAAGAATTGAAAAATCCCCCCAAACCTATTAAACTTTTATGGATGTTAAAGATCTTGTCCGCGATGAAGTAACCATTCGCTTTGCGGGCGACTCTGGTGACGGAATGCAGCTCACCGGTTCACTCTTCACCAACACCACTGCCCTGGAGGGCAACGACCTCAGAACCCTGCCAGAATTCCCCGCTGAAATTCGTGCACCGGCAGGAACCGTTCCGGGTGTTTCCTCCTTTCAGCTTAATTTCGGCAGTATAGAAATTATGACACCCGGCGATGCATGCGATGTTCTCGTTGTGATGAACTCGGCCGCACTCAAAGCCAATCTATCTATGCTAAAGCCCGGCGGCGTGATAATTGCAAATACATCGGGTTTTGATAAACGAAACCTGAACCTGGCCAAATACGGAGAAGGAAAAAACCCCCTCGACGACGGTAGCCTGAGCAAATATACTCTGCTCGAAGTGGATGTCAGTAAACTCACCAAGGAGAGTTTGTCTGATTCCGGACTTGGTTATAAAGATGTGGAGAGGGCTAAAAACATGTTCGTTTTGGGTCTTCTTTACTGGATGTACAATCGCCCGCTGGAAAGCACTATAAAATTCCTCGAAAAAAAGTTTGGGAAAAAACCGGAGATTGCCGCAGCCAACATAAAAGTATTGAAGGATGGCTATCATTTCGGAGAAACTGCAGAAATTTTTTCAGAAAAATACACCGTTAAAAAAGCGGTAATCGGCCCGGGTGAATACCGGAGTATTACCGGAAATAAAGCCACAGTTCTCGGCCTGGTTGCTGCAACCCGCCAGAGCAACCTGCCTCTGT
The DNA here is from genome assembly GCA_020832285.1 of Balneolaceae bacterium. Lineage (GTDB taxonomy): Bacteria > Bacteroidota > Rhodothermia > Balneolales > Balneolaceae > Rhodohalobacter. Next base: position 49,848 of record JAFIFB010000105.1, on the reverse strand, counting down.
TTTTTGGCTCCTACCCCATCACACCGGCTTCTGACATTCTGCATGAATTGTCGCGACTGAAAAATTACGGGGTGTATACATTTCAGGCGGAAGATGAAATCGCAGCGGTTTCATCAGCGATTGGAGCTTCTTTCGGTGGCAGCCTGGGTATTACCAGTTCATCCGGCCCCGGAATAGCTCTGAAAGGTGAAGCAATCGGGCTGGCTGTGATGCTTGAACTGCCGCTTGTGGTACTGAATATCCAGCGTGCAGGCCCCTCCACAGGAATGCCTACAAAAACCGAACAGTCGGACCTGCTTCAGGCGATGTATGGCAGAAATGGAGAAAGCCCTATGGTAATAGTGGCCCCTGCTACACCAGCTGACTGTTTTGACGCAGCTTTTGAAGCATGCAGAATTTCACTTGAACACATGGTGCCGGTGTTTTTCTTGTCAGATGGTTATTTGGCAAATGGTTCTGAACCATGGAAGTTTCCGAAAGCAAAAGATCTAAAAAAAGTAAATGTAAAATTTGAACCGCCCCGATTTGGCGAGAGTAACGGTGATCAATTTTTACCCTATCTTCGCGACGAACGGCTGGTTCGATCCTGGGCTATTCCCGGAACGGAAGGTATTGAACACCGTTTGGGCGGCCTGGAGAAAGAGGAAAATTCGGGCAATGTATCGTATAATCCTGAAAATCATCAGAAGATGACCAACCTGCGCCAGGCTAAAGTTGATAAAATTGCCGACTTTATACCGCTTCAATCGGTTGATAGTGGTAATGAAAAAGGCGATGTGCTTGTTCTCGGGTGGGGCTCCACATACGGAAGTATCCGGACTGCCGCGCGCGAACTCCGGGAGGAAGGAATAGATATTTCGCATGCTCACATCAAATATCTGAATCCGTTCCCTAAAAATCTTGGTGAACTGATTGAAAACTTTAACCACATTCTGGTTCCTGAAATGAACAGCGGTCAACTCGTGAAAATGATCCGTGATAAATATTTCGTGGATGCTGTAGGTATCAATAAAGTAAAAGGCCGTCCGTTTTTTGTAGATGAGCTTAAACGACAAATTAAAGACGCACTGGCGTCCAATTCCTAAAGAAACCTGAACGATGTCTCTCGAAACACTAATCGATCTGCACACCAAAAACGGAAACGATGAACCGGTTAAATACACAGGTAAAGATTTTTCATCCGACCAGGATGTACGCTGGTGTCCCGGGTGCGGTGATTACACCATCCTGAAGCAGGTGCAAAACACGATGCCCGACATCGGAGTCGATAAAAAAGATATTGTTTTTATTTCCGGTATAGGCTGTGCTGCACGTTTCCCTTATTATATGGACACTTTCGGCATGCACTCCATCCATGGCAGAGCACCAGCTATTGCAACGGGACTTAAAGTGAGCCGGCCCGAACTGAGTGTCTGGATAATTACCGGTGACGGAGATTCTCTCTCTATCGGCGCCAACCATTTTGTACAGCTTCTCAGGCGAAATGTGAATGTAAACCTGCTGCTGTTTAACAACCAGATTTACGGACTCACAAAAGGACAGTATTCCCCGACTGCACCAGAAGGCTCGGTTTCAAAATCAACCCCCTATGGTTCTATTGACCACCCATTCAACCCGCTTGCACTAAGCCTGGGAGCTGATGGAACATTTATTGCACGAGCCATGGACCGTGATCCGCGGCATCTTCAGCAAATGTTACTCAGAACAAACCAGCATAAGGGAACCTCTATGCTGGAAATTTATCAGAACTGCATCGTTTTTAACGATGGTGCCTTTGAGCTCTTTACGGATAAAAAATCCAGGCCGCGTGAAGCGATCTATCTTGAAGATGGAAAACCGTTGATTTTCGGGAAAAATAAAGATAAAGGAATTCGCCTTGATGGCCTTCAGCCAAAAGTAGTTTCACTAACGGATGGAACCTACAGCAAAGATGATCTTTGGATTCACGATGAGAAAGATGGCACTAAAGCGCATCTGCTTTCCCGCTTTTTCGACCAGCACAATCCTGCTGATGAGTTTCGCATGCCGAGGCCTTTTGGTGTTCTCTATGCTGTTGACCGCCCCTGTTACGATGAAGGGGTCAATTCACAGGTTGAAGAAGTACTGGAACGAAAAGGTGTCGGGGATCTGGATGAACTGCTGAGAGGCCCGGAAACCTGGGTTGTTGAATAAGCCCCGAATATCATTCCCGGAAAATTATTAAGAAAAACAAGCAGCAGGAACCCTGAATAGTACCTGTTGCTTTTTTTTACCTGCCTCTAAACAAGCAGTATTCTTCAAAATACTGCCCTCATTAAAACTGCCTCTCTTTAAATCTCTCCCATTTTACAATCAGTCTGCGCCTGCCCGTTGGTGTTGTTAGTGGCAGAAACAGTTTGTAAAGCAAGTATATAAGCAGGACAATCACAATAAATATGAGCAGGGCATAATCCTGATACACCTCTATAAAGTTTAGCAGGGGAGCACCCACTATGGAAGCTATTCCCACAATGAACGGTGCCCAAAGAGCAACAGCCATCACAAAATATATTAAAAATGTGTGCATCCGGGTTTTGAGAATTCCGGCCACCAAATAGGTTGGAAACCGAGATCCGGGAACAAACCGGGCTGCAAAAATGATCTGCATCCCTTTCATCCTGAACATATTTTCTGCACTTTCCACATCTTCTTTTTTAATAAACCATTTAAACGGAGCCCAGTCCAGCACAGGCTTGCCAATCCACCGTCCGATCAGGTAAATACTTACATCGGAAATCAAAATCCCGATAAAACATGCCAATACAACATGCCAGTAACCCAATAATCCACTTGCAACAATGAGCCCGCCGCTGATACTTGCAAAATCTTCTCCAAAAATGGTAAAAATGGCAAACAGTGAAAGTATCAATACAAGTGACCAGCCGGATATTGAACGCATTTCATCCGGGACATAAGGTTTTTCGGAAAGACGAATTCGTTCTTGGTTGGCATCATCTCTCCTTGGAAGTTCGTCTGCCGCGGCCTTTGAGGTAAAATCAACAATCAAATCTTTCCAAAGCTTCGGTTTTCCGCTGATATCCCTGTGACTGGCATAAGGCATTTCCAAAAAACTTTGAGGTATCAATCTGTGAAGCTCTTCAGAAACCAGTGGCGAGATATAATGATCTTCAGAAGGGTGCATAATAAGAACTGGCAACTCCAGCAGTGCGGTGTGAGGCCTCACCGTGCGCTGATCCATACTTCTGATTGTCCTTATGGTTGAAAATTGCAGCGGCTGCTGATGGAACCACCCCATGTGGGGAACAGCATATATTCCAACGGCCACCACGGGATAGAGCAATGCATAAAGAGGCCGATTAAATGAACGGTTACCCATAAAGTGCATCTCAACCGGCCCGTACGATGAAAGAAGTAGCAGACTCTGATATTTTTGGATGTTTGAATCCAGTTCCACAAGCAGGTTAAAGGCAATCAGCCCGCCGTAACCGTACCCCATCAGGTGTGCATTTTCTGGGTTAATTTTCTGTAAAAGTTCATATATCAAAGCCGCCCTTTTCTCCACACTGTGGGAAATCCGGCTACCTGACAGATCGTGAGTGGCATACAGAGGTATGATCACATTCAGATGATCTTTCAGTTTTTCCGCGAGCGGTATCAAATCTTCCGCACTCATAAATTCGTCCGGAAGTATTACCAGTGTTTGGACATTATCAGGCTGATGCAGATGGAAATATTGAGCGTCTACATCTATATCACCATCCGCAGATGTTACAACCATAGAATGTTGATATTTGTTTGCTATTTCTGCCGGCGGCCAGAAAATCTGAACAAGCCATGAAATCATCATGGATGACAGATAAATAACAAGAACACCTTTAAATAAAGGAATCAGATCTGCTTTCAACTCTGTTTACTTCTAAAATTTTAGAGGTTCAAATTCTTTCTGTTCCTTGTTCACAACGGGAATAAAAATGCTTTTAACCCGATCATGTAACTTCTCTGCCAATAACTTTCTGTCATTCAAATTAATTCGTTCTTCCCCGAACTTTATCTGAACAGTAATGTTTCGGTTCGATGCCAACCTGAACATGTGGGTATGCATCGGTGTCCCTCCCCACCAGCACACTGAATGATGAGCAGGAACATCTCTTGTTGATGTTTCATACCGGATAGCTGAATAACAAACTTCAATCTCTTCTCTGGCGGGATGTTCAAGAAGCGGCGGACGGAATCTAAGAACACCGTTGCCCGGCGAGGTCATACCCTCCGGGAAAAGCACAACACCTTGCCTTTCATTAAGCTGTTCTGAAATCTCTTTATTTACACGTGTTACATCCCGTTTCCTGCTTCGGTCAATAAAAATTATACCCAGTGTTCTGGCCATAAACCCCATAACCGGCCAGTCTTTAACTTCAGCTTTTGAGATAAATGTAGTATCTAATACCGATGCGTACATTGGAATATCAATATAACTAAGATGGTTACTGACCAGGAAAAATGGTGGAGAGGGCGGAGTTCCTTCCACTTCTACTTTCATGGATAGTATCCGGGCACTTGCTTTACCCCAAAACCTCATAATCTGGTTTTTCCAGTGTTCATAATGCTTGCCGCTCATTTTTATAAACAAAAGTCCCACAGCATAAATAGAGTAGGCAAGAAATGTGCAGATAATCAGACTGATAATTTTCAGCAGTGCAAATAATTTCATCATGGGTAAAAGTTAACCGGCTCGGAGTGAGTTTGTTATCAGTGAATAAACTAAATATATCATCAAAAAAATTTTCTGCTCAACAATACCCTGCTGAAATTTCCAGGGTCAGAAAAGCTTCGCAGGACAAGCGAAAAACTTAGCCTGCTTTCTCTCCGTAGCCTTCTGCGCAGGCAAGGCATGCCTTCGGTAAAAGCTGCGTATGATATATGTCGCAGAAAAATAGTCGCGAACGACCGGGATTCAAAAGCTCCAACTCTGGCTCTGATAATCTAATTAATAAGAAAGTTACATTACGTATAACATATTTACTTTGAATTATCCGGATTAAATCGTTTTTCTTAATTTAGCAATATGAATACGAAAATTGGGAATCTTATTCTTATTTTCCGTGGTTATTCCATTGCGTCCTGATCAACCCTTCAACCGTTCATTCGCAACATGCTTTACAGCAAAGCTTATTTAAATTCGCCTGAAAAAGACTGGGTGGTATTTGTTCACGGTGCCGGAGGCTCTTCTTCAATTTGGTTTCGGCAGATAAAGGCCTACAGCGAGGAGTTTAATGTGCTGCTGGTAGATCTGCGCGGACATGGCAAATCGAAGGAGATGAGCACAATGAAGAAATATTACAAGGAGAAGTACACTTTCAAAACCATCGGGCGGGATGTACTTGAAGTATTGAAAGAAAATGATATCAAACAGGCGCATTTTGTTGGGGTATCACTTGGCACTATTATTATACGAATAATTGCAGAGATGGAGCCTGAGCGGGTAATGTCGGCTGTTATGTGCGGGGCCATTACCCGGCTGGATGTTCGCTCCCGAATATTAGTCTGGATGGGCCACACCTTTAAAAAAATTGTTCCTTTTATGTGGCTTTACAAGCTCTTTGCCTGGATTATTATGCCAAAAAAAAATCATCAGGAATCTCGACTGCTTTTTGTGAGTGAAGCTAAAAATTTGGCGCGCAAAGAATTTTTAAAATGGTTCCGGCTCACCTATGAAGTAAATCCGCTGCTTCGCTATTTCAAAGAGAAAGAGATGGACCCGCCAACTCTTTATGTGATGGGTGAAGAGGATCACATGTTTTTGCCTCCTGTAAAAAAAATGGTAGAAGATTTTAACCACTCCTATCTCGAAGTGGTAAAAGGCAGCGGGCATGTAGTAAATGTTGACAAGCCTGACGAATTCAACCAAATTTCTCTCAATTTTCTTCTCAATCACAAAACATATCTTCAGCAAACAGCTTGATTTTTTATTTTTCCTCTGTTGATCCGTTCTTAAAATAATTCTTTAACAATCCCGGAAATAAACCATCAATTCGTTTTTTCGTAACTGTTTTTTTCGAGATATTTGGTCAGTCTGACAACACACATGAATTTATTATGATTATCCCGATTGCAAGCGATCACGCCGGATACGAATCCAAAGAGATTGCAAAAAAAATTCTCGAGGAACTGGGTTATTTGACCGTGGATTTCGGCACACACTCCTCTGATTCGGTCGATTATCCCGAGTTTGCCGTTCAAGTTGCAAAAAAAGTAGATGGCGGAGAACACGAATTTGGTGTTCTGATCTGCGGAAGCGGACAGGGAATGTGTATGACAGCCAATAAATTTCCCAATGTGCGTGCAGCTTTGGTTTATTCTCCAAACGTTGCAGAGCTCTCCAGACAACACAACAATGCAAATGTTATCTGTTTGCCCGGCCGCGAACTGAATGAAGAACAGATCAGACTAATCCTGAAAAGCTGGTTTGATGCTGGTTTTGAGGGCGGCAGGCATGAAAGGCGCGTTCAAAAAATTCACTCATTAACTGATAAATAATTTTATATGGATTCACTGAAAACCCATGATCCCGAGCTATACGGTTATCTGGAACAGGAAACTGAGCGGCAAAATCTAAATTTTGAGCTGATTGCTTCCGAAAATTTTGCTTCCAGGGCTACTATAGAGGCAATGGGTTCTGTTCTAACCAACAAATATGCCGAAGGATATCCGGGCAAGCGGTATTACGGAGGCTGTGAACATGTGGACAAAGTGGAAGATTTAGCCCGAAATCGTGCAAAGAAACTGTTTAATGCCGATTGGGTGAATGTTCAGCCTCACTCGGGGGCATCTGCCAATGCAGCTGTATATCTTGCTTTTATGAAACCGGGAGAAACGCTTCTGGGCCTTGACCTTGCCCATGGTGGACACCTCACTCACGGCTCACCAGTCAACTTTTCCGGTATCACCTACAATGCTGAATTTTATGGTGTAGAAAAAGAGACCGGACGCATCAACCTGGATAAAGTGCTTGAGAAAGCAAAAAAAGTAAAACCCAAAATGATTTCCATCGGTGCGAGCGCTTATCCGCGCGATTTTGACTATAAGGCATTCCGCGAGATTGCCGATGAAGTGGGCGCGTTTCTCTGGATGGACATGGCTCACACTGCCGGGCTTATCGCCACGGGCAAACTGAACGACCCGCTGCCCTGGTCTGATGTGATCTCTACCACCACGCATAAAACACTGAGAGGACCCCGCGGAGGCATGATCCTGGTAGGTAATGATGGTGAAAACAAACTTGGTGTAGTAGCAAACAAATCAGGCCGTGTGAAAAATGTAAGTGAAGTACTCGATTCGGCCGTTTTCCCCGGTTCGCAGGGTGGCCCGCTTATGCACGTAATTGCCGCTAAAGCGGTTGCGTTTGGCGAAGCTCTTCAGCCAGAATTCAAAACGTATCAAAAACAGGTGAAAGCCAATGCCAAAAAAATGGCCGAAGAGTTCATGAACCGCGGCTACAAACTGGTAAGCGACGGCACCGACAATCACCTTATTCTTGTGGACCTGCGCAACAAAGGGCTCACCGGCAAAATCGCTGAGGAGTCTCTTGATAAAGCGGGTATCACGGTAAATAAAAATATGGTACCTTTCGATACGGAAAGCCCGTTTGTAACCTCAGGAATACGTATCGGTACACCCGCACTAACCACCAGGGGTTTTGAAGAAGATGAATTCTCAGAAGTGGTTCGATTGATCGACCTTGTTCTGCAAAATCCCGGAGATGAATCGGTAATCACATCCGTAAAAGGTGATGTTCAGGCGATGTGTAAAAAATTTCCGCTATACGACTTTATAACTGCCTGATTGTTTATACAATTCTCAAAGATGAGTACTTTACATTGTTGTACCGCGTTGATGAGAATATTATTGACGCTATGAAACAGAACTTTTTATATAATTTGAATCTTAAAATCATCCGGAAAAATTTGCCGGAATTTGCTGTTAAATGAGCGAATCTACAGATAGTTCAAAACGAAGCATCATGGGATCGATCCTCCCTGCTGCAAAAGCCCCTAAAACGGATCCCACTTCCGCAATGTCTTTTCTGGACCATCTCGAAGAACTCCGGTGGAGACTTATTAAAGGTCTTGCTGGAATTGTCGGTGGAATCATTATAGCTTTTTTCTTTTCAGATTTTTTCATAAAAGATTTCATCCTGGGTCCCGCAAGAGCTGACTTTTTCATGTATCAGATCATGCCAATCAATGCAGTGGATCTGGATATGATTTCCCGAAGGCTTCCCGGACAGTTTTTTACCTATTGGGGAACACTCATAATAGTTGGATTGATTATCGGTTCGCCCTATATGATTTTCCAAATGTGGGCCTTTATTGAACCTGCCCTTGAAAGCGGTGAGAAGATTCAAACATTTCTGAACGCTATGTTCATCACAACGTTCTTTCTGCTGGGTATCTCTTTCGGTTATTTCATTCTTGTTCCATTTGCAGTACAGTTCTTCACGCAGTTTATTATTGACGATATGATACGCAACGAGTTCGACGTCAATGAATATTTTACATCTGTGGCAGTCTGGACACTGGCCTGCGGGATTATTTTCCAGTTGCCGGTAATAAGCTGGTTTCTCTCCAAAGTGGGCCTGCTCGACCCTGATACCATGAAAAAATTCAGGCGTCACGCTATCATTGCAGCTCTTATGCTCGCAGCTGTACTCACCCCTCCCGATCCCGTTTCACAGATTATGATCGCTATCCCGATCATTGTACTCTATCAGTTTTCAATCTTCCTGAGTCGAATTGCGATGAAACGACGCAAGAAAGAGATGGAACGCGCGTTTACCGGGGAGGAAAAGAAAGACTGAAAAGAAGAGCTGTTTTAAACATTCCAAAAATAGCTTTACCTTTAAGACTTGATTCAAAAACAGAATAAACCATTTGTACCGCATTACATGCATAAATCACTATTCAGTGCTGTCGTCGTTATCTCCGTTCTTTTTCTGGTTTTCGTCTCCTGCGGAACCGAAGATGATTTTTTCGGGCCTCCGGATTTTTCTACAGTTCCGGAACCGTACAACACAGGGGGTGTGGAGCCTGTATCTCCTGAAGAAGGAGTAGAAGTTTATATCCTTGAAGAAGGCACCGGGCCCTTCTACCTAACTAGTAGAGATGAAGTAATGTTATTCTTGACACTCCGTACTAATGAAGGGGAAATCATTTACAGCACTTTTGCCAATGGCTTCGAAAACCCAGTTCCTGTACTAATGAGAAATTCTGGTAATTACCAAAATACATTTCGACAAGATGTCATCCAGTTTGCATACACTCCTGGATTGAGAATAGGCCTTTTAGGAATGAAAGAGGGAGAAAAACGATCTGTAATCGTTTCTCCCGAAAAAGGATATGGAAATGTGCCGTCCGGAAGTCCGAACGCAGCTTATAGAGAAAGTACACTGATTTATGACATAAGGGTTTCAACAATCGGTCCATAGATAAAATATACAAATTTTTTCAACTTGAACGATAACGATTATCCACACGGGTGGTAAGGTTGGTAAGAATCTCGTGCACATTGGTTTTCGCGTGCTCGGCCCAGTCATGAGCGTTCCATCCCTCGCTGCCCAGCAAAATTACGTCACTGCCCGTGGGCAGTTTCTCTTTTCCAAGATAGACCATCATCATATCCATCGTTACATTGCCCGCCTGCGGATACAGCTTCCCGTTGATAAGTACCTTCAGTTTGTTACTGAGCGAACGAGGAATGCCGTCACCATATCCCACCGGAAGTGTGCCAATGAGTCCATCTTCAGGGCATTTCCAGGTAGAAGAATAACTCACGGCCGTCCCCTTTTTGATGGCACGAATTTGTGCAAGGTTTGTTCGCCAGGTCATTACGGGCTGAAGCCAGTTGTGGCGTGTCTCGCCCGAATTATAACCCAGCATTCCCAGCCCGGTGCGAATCATCCCGAAATGGTCAATCTGGCCATAATTTGTGGCCGCCCCGGTGTTGCTCATGTGTACCAGGGGTACTTCAGAAAAATGAGACAGAATCTGTTTAAACCGCTTGTTCTGAGTGATCACAAAATCTGAACCGGGATCGTCAGCTGTGGCATAATGCGAATAAATTCCGCTGCAAATAAGCCGCTGGTTGGCCACGGCAAGCTGCCTGACCTCACCAGCTTGTTCCGGAAGAAATCCGAGCCGCCCCATCCCGGTATCAAAATTAAGATGATAGGAGGTGCCATCCATTAAAATGGAAAAGTGTGTGGTGTGGCTTACAGTTGCTGTAAGATTGTGAGTCAGGTATACCGCGGCTGTATCGTAGGTTGGTACGCCAAATACGAGAATCGGTTTTGTGATACCGCCCATCCTTAGTTCAATACCTTCATCCACATTGGCCACAGCCAGCCAGTCTGCCTCCTCTTCGATATGTTTGGAAAGGTGGACCGCTCCGTGGCTGTAAGCGTTGCATTTTACCACGGCGAGCACCTTTTCGGTTGCGGTTTTTTCTTTGATAGCGGATAGATTTCTGGATGCCGCAGCCAGATTGATTTCTGCGATAGAATTGGGAAAATTGTTCTTCAAAATCAGGTTCTAAAAAATTTCTTCTTTCGTTTTTTAAGGATCACCTGCGCGGCGTTATAGCCCGCAGCACCAAACACGCCCCCGCCCGGATGGCAGGAAGCGCTGGAAAGATACAGATTCCCGATGGGTGTTTCATAGTTACTTAGTTCCGGGGTGGGGCGGAACATAAACATCTGGTCAAAATTCATCTCAACATGCATCACATTGCCCCGCAGAAGGCCGTGTTTTCGCTCAATATCCAGTGGAGACTGAATGTAGCGATCAATCAGTTTCCCCTTCATATTGGGAGCATATTTTTCTACCACACCATAAATTTTATCGGCCTCATGTTCGCGGATGTCATCCCAGTGTGCGCCATTCGCCAGCTCGTACGGGTGCCATTGTGCCCAGGCAAACAGTGTATGTTTTCCGTCTTTCGCCACATCGGGATCAATTTTGGAAAACGTCATCGCTAAAACGGCAGGCTCTTCGGGCGGATTTCCTCTCATGTAATCACTGATTGCACGGTTCATATACTCCAAAGAAGGCGCTAATAGCTGCATTCCGTTATGAATCAGCGGATCGTCCGGAGCCGATTCGTACTGCGGCAATTCCTCTACTGCACAGCGGATCACCATGCCGAATCCGTTGCCCACCTGGATATTTTCCACTTTTTTGAACATCGATGCATCCAGGTTTTCCCGGCCAACAAGTTTAAGCATCGTGGTCTGCACATGAGCATTCGATACAATCAGGCCGGCTTTGTAATATTCATCTTTTTCGGTGATTACACCGGCGGCTTTCCCATCGGCAATATCTATTTTTTTGACGGGACTGTTTGAGATCACCTCACCCCCGTGTGATTCGATGAACCGTTTCATCGCCTGTGTAAGTTGTCCGCTCCCTCCTCTCGGGTGTTTGGCCCCGCTTTGATGGAGCATCGCCTGCCACCCGGCAAAATCGCCCGTGGCACTCTGATCCGGCAGCGGCCCCGACTGAGCGGCAAACCAGGTCATTGCAGCATGCAAATCGGGGCTTTTGAATGCATTTTTCACCACACTTCCGTAACTGCCAAGAATTTTCTGCAGCCCGTCCATCTGCTCTCCCCTTTTAAACATGGAACCGTCACGAATCTGTCCTTTTGCCATCTCCATAAAAATATTTTTCCCGCTTGGCGGCACCATAAATGCTTTCAGAACCCCTTTATTGATTCGCCCCCAGAAATCTACAAATTCCCGGTAATTTGCCACATCTTCGGGAGATACTTTTGAAATCGATTCCAATGTCTGCTCCAGGTCTTTGTGAAAATGGATCACTCCCTTTCGCCCGGGCAGCGGATAGCTCATGAACGGGTCCATCTCTATATATTCCAGGCCGTAATCAGTCAGCCCCAACTCTTCGATAATCCCGGTTTGGTGGATCATAATATGAACCGATGAACCCACATCCATCCGAAAACCGCTGGGATTTTCTTCCGATTGAAACATCGTTTCGGTACAAACAGCCCCCCCGATCGTATCTCGCCGTTCAAGTACACCCACTTTCATACCTGCTCTGGCAAGATAACAGCCGGTTATCAGTCCATTGTGTCCCGATCCAATAATAATTGCATCAAAATTATTCATTTAACGTAGAAAGTTTGAGAGCTTTAATTCATATACCAGGAAATAATATTTGAAACCTCTATAGATGAGAAATCAGATTTAATTTCACCAAATATTATGGAATGAATTCTATCTTTTAGTAAGTTGTAAAATTACGGTATTGTCGAATCAATAATTATAAAGAATATTTCCGGCATAGAGTAACAACCGTTCAACCAAACTTATTCACAAGGAATTCAATAACTGAAATTTTTTTATGCAATTTTTGAAAACAGTTTTAGCATCCCTGCTGGGTACCATACTGGGAATTTTTTTAATCATTTTGATTTTTGCCGGGATTCTGATAAGCAGTTCCACAGAATCCGAACCATATATCAGGGCAAATACCGTACTGACAATTAATCTTTCACCTGATATTCCTCATCGGCCAATAGAAGATCCGTTCGAGGAGCTTTTCAATCCTGAAGCGCGTCCTGTTTCGCTGCAGGGCTTGCGTAGTAACCTCAGGAAAGCCGCAGCAGACGACAATATATCCGCTGTTTGGGTGCGAACTAACCAGGTAGTTGCATCGTGGGCCAATCTTGAAACCGCATATCGATACTTTGAAGAATTTAAGGAGAGTGGCAAACCTCTCTATTTCAGTACAGATGATATCGGAATGAATGAGAAAGCATATTTTCTGGCTTCTGTAGCTGACAGTGTTTTTTCACCTCCCAATACCAGTTTTGAATTTGACGGATTTGTAGCCCAGTTCTCTTTTTACAGGCCGATGCTCGAAAAGATAGGAATTGAGCCGGAAATCACACGAGTTGGCCGGTACAAATCGGCTGTGGAACCATTTCTGAATGAATCCAGCTCACCGGAAAGCCGTGAACAAACCCGGGAAATCTTAGATACGGTTTCCGACACATTCGTAGCAGCTGTCGCCAAACGAACTGGGAAAACTCATGATGAAATCAACGATCTGATGGACACACCTCCTGTTGACCGTGTACAATTTGCGTATGAACATGGCTTGTTTGATGCCCTTGCCTATTCCGATGAGGTAGAGCAAATGATTAAGAAACGCCTTGATGTTGATGAAGATTCTGATCTGAGAACAGTTTCATATGCCCGCTACTCAAGGGTTTCTGCAGATCGTGCAGGGCTTGATACTCCCGACACCGATAACAAAATTGCCATTATCTATGCTTCAGGTGCTATATTACCAGCAATGGCTGAGTCACCCTTTTCCAGTTCATCAGGGATAACACCGCGTGGCATTAAAAGACAGTTAGACAGCATTCTCGAAGATGACGATGTGAAATCAATTGTGATTCACATAAACAGCCCCGGAGGTGCTTCCAATTCATCTGATCTGATCTGGCATTATATTAACGATGCATCAAAGAAAAAACCGATTGTAGCCTCTATGGGTGGTGTTGCGGCCTCGGCAGGTTACCAGATGGCTTCTGCAGCAGATACCATTCTTGCACAGGAGAATACTATCACCGGTTCCATCGGGGTTTTTAACCTTATGTTTAACGCCCAGGAGCTTTTAACCGAAAACATTGGCATCAAATATGAAACCATGAAAACGCATGAGTATGCCGACTGGCTCGATATCAGCCGCCCAATGACGCCCTCAGAACGGCAGGTACTGCAACAAATCGCTGAAAATGGCTACGAAAACTTCCTGATGTCTGTAGCAGAATCACGGAACATGACACGTGAAGAGGTCCATGAAATTGCCCAAGGGCGTGTTTATACCGGTCAGCGGGCGAAAGAGCTTGGCCTGATTGATATGATCGGAGATATCCATGATGCACTAAACGTAGCCGCTGAAATGGCCGATATTGAGGAGTACACGGTTGATGTATATCCCCGCCGGGTTGATTTTTTTGAACGGCTGATGAGTTCATCGAGTGACAGATTTTATTCGGCTCTCAGAAGCTGGATGCCAATGGATGTGCTGGAGGATGCCGCAACATTTCAGACCATGCTGGAGCATCCCGCAGGGCAAAACTGGAAACTTCTTCCTATTCGAATCGATGTAAACTAACCGTGATTTCTCACCAAGAGATTTTCCGGGCTAAACATCAACTGTTTTGTCAGCAAAAAACCTTTTCCGGCTCTCTCTTTTGAAATGGTATTTATTAACCTTTATGTATGAGAACAGATGATTTTTTTATTGAGCAGCTCAGCGAAGGGTTTTTTGAACTGTTTGAGGACGGTTCATTCCAAAAAATGGACCCCTCACGCCTGGACTCCGCCGGAGACGATCCCAATATTGGAAAGTTTACCTCTGCCCTGGGCATTGACCCGCTTTTAATCTGTCATTACGGAAAAAACATTGTGGTAGACCCCGGTCTTGGCTGGGGGCTGGACCATAAAAGTTCCTACCGCAATACATCGAATGTGGCGACCAACCTTGATATATTCGGCCTCAAACGGGAAGATATCGACCTGGTTATTCTGACCCATCTGCATTATGATCATGTAGCAGGCTGTTCATTTATAAACAGCGAATTCGAAACGGAAGCTACGTTTCCAAATGCGAAATATATCGTTCACAAAGATGAGTGGGATTTTGCGCTAACCAGGATAAACAAACCTTCAATCCTGCCCGGTGCAAAATACGACCTCGATGAGTTATATAAACTGGTCGCCCAAAAACGAATTGAATTTATTGAAGATGATGTTCATACACCCTCAAGAGGAATCACCCTGATTAAAAGCGGGGGGCACACACCCGGTCATTTAGTTCTCAAGCTGACAAGCCGGGATAAAATTGCCTATTTTTTGGGTGACCTGATACCGACAGAGTATCACCTGAACCATTATTCGATGAAACATGTGGATACGGATCCCCTTGAATCAAAAAAAGCAAAAACCATTCTGTTGAAACGAGCCCTTCAGGAAAAAGCTGTTCTCTACTTTTATCACTCGCTTTATAAAAAATCAGGTAAACTTTCGAGAGACAGGTACAAGAAGTATGTCCTGCTGGATGTTTGATTCATTTATCTCATTATATGGCTACCAACTAATGTTATGTCAATTGAAAATTATCAGTAAAATGTCGAGCTAAGGTGTGTGAGAATAATCGTGTCCCTTGATAATTATTGCTATGATTTTTAGAATATACTTTGATATACAAATCTTGACATTCATTCTCTAAATATCATCACAGTCTATCATCTCAATCACAAAAATCACAGTTATAACTGTGATAGGCATGATTTGCGGGATACTCTATGATAATTAACCATAACAATCTTTTTGTCTTCGGGAATATTGGTAAATTATTTACTCATACTTATAACTTAATTGGTTTTACCCGAAGAAAATTTTCTCATGAAAAAACCCCTGATACTCGTACTGATCTTCTTTATCGCTTTCCTTCTTTTTATGATGTACAACATGATGCAAACTGACCCACCGGTAGTGATCGGGGCTACTATGTCGGAAACCGGGGCATACAGCACACAGGGCATTGCCGCCCGGAACGGTTACCTGCTCTGCCAGGATCACACCAATGAACAGGGCGGTATCCTTGGCCGGGATATAGAATTTCTGATCTATGATGATGAATCCGATTCCGACAGAGCCATTGAACTTTATGAACAGCTCATCACAGGTGATTCAGTGGATGCAATTATGGGACCTTATGGCTCCACACTCACCGAGGCTGTTGCCCCTGTAACAGAAGAGCACAGGATGGTTCATATCTCCCCGCTGGCCGCCACCGCTTCCATTTGGGAGCAGGGACGTGAATATCTCTTTATGGTGCTCCCTCCTGCCGAGCTGTTCCTGGCGGGGTTGATTGATATGGCGGACGAAAACGGCCTTGAGCGGGTGGCCATTCTCCAGGAAGATCAGCTTTTCCCCAGGGCAGCCGGTGACGGTGCTGCCGAACTGGCCGAAGAAAGAGAGTTGAATGTAGTACTCCACGAAACTTACCCCAGCGGAACGGATGACTTTTCGGATTACCTGGAGGCAATCCGGGAAGCTGATGTGGAAGTGGTTGGAATGGCCGCCTCTGCGCTGGATAATTTCATCACCGTAGTGCAGCAGATGAAGGAACATGACATAAACGTTAAAATGTTCGGAACCTCGGGTGCTGTGACTCAGTTCCGCGATGCATTGGGCGAAGATGCAGAATATGCCTACGGCCTCTCGGCCTGGGAACCGAGCCTGCCTAATCCCGGCATCGATGAATTTGTTGATTCCTACCGGCAGAGGTTCAACATGGAACCCAGCTTTCATGCTGCAGGTGCGTATGCAAGCTGCCAGATTTTTGTAGAGGCAGTACGGCGCACTCAATCTCTTGATTCCGACTTGCTGCGTGAAGAGCTTTTAAACCTGGAGATGCAAACCATCCTCAGCGACTATGCCGTGGATGAAAGAGGATATCAAATCGCCAACCGGGGACTATTTATTCAGTGGCAGGATGGTGAAAAAGTGGTAGTATGGCCCGATGACCTTTCAACTGGCGAACCAAGATTTCCAACACCGGAGTGGAGTGAGCGATGATACAATAATTTTGAAAAGCTCATAATTGAATAAAATTCATCTCCTCAAGATAATTAGATTTGTTTCTTTTATAACAATACCTATTATCGTTTCAACTGTAAAAGTGTGAGAGAGTCATCAGAGGAGTCAATCCGGGATCATCCCAATTATCGTCATTGGTTTTTTTTAAAAGCTCGTCTGATGACTTACCCGACTTTTTATCGTTGACATAACACTATATAATCTGAAGAGTTTCTGGAATAAATTTTTTCTATCTAAAGAAAAATGAATTCGAATTAGTACTATACTTTTTAGAAGACTTAACTCCCAAAAAAACCATTTCCGTTTCAAGCTGAACCGGGTGAATTGGTTATGGGCTAAGAAACAGTGGCCCTTGGGTGTGTGTAATCATAAAATGAGTTGTTGATCCAAATGCAGCTCTTCGGATTGCTGAAACGGAATGGGCTCCAAGTAATAAAAGATCAGGGTTTTTCTTTAATTGTTGATCTAAAATTCGTTGACCCGGATTTCCCTTTTCAAGTAACGTTCTGGTAATATAACTGAAGTGATGTTCTTTCAAATAGTATTCGGCCTGTTTAAGCAGTGTTTCTGAGCTGTTTTTATGATGTTCTGATGAACCTTCGGTGACAGCCACCAACTCAATATCTAAATCTTTCCCGTAAGGGAGCAGATGTACAAAGCTTTTCAGAGTCCGGGCGGCAGGTGCACTTCCGTCAAATGCAATCATAATCTGCTCAACATCCCTATATTCTTCGGTAACGACAAGAGTTGGAGCCACTCCCCCTTTTACAACCTTTGCAAGAGTACCTGTGTCTTTTTCGGGCTGATTATAAAAAAAGTGAGAGTCGCGACCTAAAACCAACATATCGTGATATTTCATCTCTTCAATGATGAGGTCATAAGAAGCTCCCTGTTTTTTGATCTCGCGATACCGCACCCCTTCTTTTTGAACAGATCGCTGAAACGATTGCAATAGTTTTTCGGCTACTTTTCGGCTTTCTGCAGTCATCTCTGTCCAAATCTGGCGACCATATATTTCGGTCCCATATCCGCCAACACCAATGACTGTCTCTATATTTGAAGTATCAACCATAGCAAGTCCGGTGAGGCTTGCGTCAAATCGTCTTGCCAGACGAATGGCATATCGCGTTGCAACCGGAGTATCTTCATCGGGATCGAGAGCAATCAAAATTCGTTTGATCATGATATTTACAATTAAATGATGACCCTTAATTAGTTGTTTTTATTATATCAAATGTAAATTTCTGACTTTTTTTCGCGTGAAGTGGTTCTGTAATCTTTTTCTCTTTTTCCGGAATAAGGTTTTTTCTGATTTCTACAGAAATCTGTTCGGCAGGATATTGATTCAGACCGGTTTTGAGCTTCAATATTTTGGAAGGCATATCCCACAACAAAGCACTTTCATTGTTTTCAAGCATAACAACTCCCCCGGCATTTAAAACTTCCATAGCACCATCTATTCCGTCGTTACCGCCTCCCGACAAAAAAACTCCCAATACTTTTCCGTTGTAAACATTGACTGCCGACCGCAGAAAAACATCAATAGATGGCCTGTATTTATGTTCCCTCGGGCCACGGTGTAAACTGAGAATCCTGCGGGGCCCCTCATTACGAACCACCGAATGATACCCTCCCGGTGCCAGATAGACCTGTCCGGGAAGTAAAAGGCTACTATTCTTTGCCTCACGTACATGCAGAGGAGTCACCCCATCCAGCTGTCTCGCCAGTTCATCGGTATATTTTTTTGGCATATGCTGAACAATTACAACCGGCACAGGCAAGTTGGCAGGAAGTTCAGACACAAGATTAAAGAGGCTGGGTATAGCACCCAGGCAGCCGTTAATAGAAAGAAGCCCAATTTTATAGTTGGTAATCCTTTCCGGTCCATTGGGTAAACTGGTTATCGGCTGTTGGCCTTTTTCATTTTTTGGCAAATTGTATTCAGCTACTCTTTCAAGATTCAGCCTGGTAATTGCTTTAACTATCGGTAATACTCTTTTTTGAAAATGATTGCTGGCAAAAATCAAACCATTTCTTTGGTCAGGTTTGGTTATGAAGTCAATGGCACCATTCCTTAAACCGAAAATGGCAATTTCTGCTCCTTTTTCGCTGAGAGGAGTAATCAGAACGACAGGAAGTTTCGGAAAAACTTTACGTAATCTTTCAAACAGTTTAATTTCACCTGATTCCATTTCATCCACACCCAGTAGTAACAGATCCGGATTCTGTTTTTTAATAGCATTGATGGCACTCTTTTCATCCGTAAAACCTGCCGCGCCGGAGAGAGTAACTCCTTCGGCTTCGCGCATCATCTTTACCATAATATGACGCATCAAAGCCAGTGACTCAATAATTAAAACTCTAACATTTTGTGAATTTTTCTGACCAACCATGAATTCTGAATCTGAGAACGATCTGATTATTTTTTATAAGTTAATGGATCGAAACTGTATTCATGTACTTCAGTTGCTAATCATCAGGTAATCCATACTTATTTATCTTTGTAGTGAATTTCCCTATCCCGCACTTCTCATCAAGAAATTTGTTTACAGGCAATCCCAGGCGGCCGGGAGTACATGCTTTTGGACGTTGTCCAGGCTGTTTTAGGCCCAACGCATCAGAGTGGAAAATTTCGCAGAAAAGCTGGGTGTTTTAATTAACGACCCCAAGTTTGGATTATGATGTATTATTTATCAGTTCCTCGAACAGATTCGCATCAATGGCTGTTCACTTCCTGTTTAGATATCATTTTCAGATTCAGGTTATGAATCTTTCCGTCGTTTTTGATCCTGACTTTGAGACCATTCTCATGAGTATGTAATTCATTTCCGTCCAGATTACCACAAAGTTTTCCGGTTTCAAGACCCTCCGGGTTTTCAATTCTGATATGATATTCTGTACCCTTATCATCGGCCCGGAATCGAATTTCATATTCCGGCCAGCTCTTAGAAATGGATGGGTTTAGTTCAAACGAATTTTTTGAGAGGCTAAACCCAAGAACAGTCTCAAGTGCAACCCTGTACATCCAGCCACCCGACCCGGTATACCAGCTCCAGCCACCCATCCCATTCAGCGGTGGCTCCCCATATACATCAGCGGCAGCAACATAAGGTTCCGCTTTATATCGCCGGACCTTCTCTTTATCTAAGGTATGGTTCACCGGATTAATCATATTGAAGTAGTGTACGGCTTTATTACCCATACCGGATTTTGCAAAGGCTTTAATGAGCCAAAGGGCTCCATGCGTGTACTGTCCACCGTTTTCCCTCACACCGGGAATATATCCTTTAATGTAGCCGGGATTTTTTTCGGTTTGATCGAAAGGTGGATGAAGCAATCTAATGATCTTTTCCTGCTCCGAAATGAGATGTTTTTCAGCGGCATTCAACGCTTTTTTACCAAGCTCATCTTCAGCAGCGCCAGACAACACCGACCAGGCCTGTGATATGGCGTCGATTCGGCACTCCCGATTGGATGATGAGCCAATCGGCGTACCATCATCATAAAATGCCCTGAGGAACCACTCCCCGTCCCACCCTTCGTTGTTCAGGTGTTTTTTAAGATCTGCTGCATGTTTGCGATATCGCCTTGCACGTTCCGAGTCCCCGCGTTTACTACAGATTTTTTCAAACCGTCTAAGAATATCATATATAAAAAAACCGAGCCATACACTTTCACCCTTTCCCCCTTCCCCTACCCGGTTCATTCCATCATTCCAGTCGCCGGCACCAATTAAGGGCAGGCCGTGTTCACCAAATTGAAGTGAAATATCGATCGCTCTGCAGCAATGCTCATATATAGTTTCCTTCTCAGTAAGTATTTCAGGAAGCAGGTAAACCTCATGCTCGTGTTCTTCAAGGTCCCTGGCATCAATATAGGCAGCCATTTCATCCATTATGGATTCATCTCCTGTCGCGGAGACATAAAAATCCGTTACATACGGCAGCCAGAGCCGGTCGTCAGAAATTTTCGAACGTATACCACGACCGGTTGGAGGATGCCACCAATGAAGTACATCACCCTCTTTGAACTGGTTTTGAGCATGAAGCTGAATCTGTTTCCTTGCCAGTTCAGGTTCCGAATAGAGTACCGCCATAGCATCCTGCAACTGATCCCGAAAACCGTAAGCACCTCCCGCCTGGTAGAACGCTGTTCTCGCCCACATCCGGCAGCCCAGGTTCTGGTACATCAGCCAGCCATTCAGCAGCACATCCATGGAAGGTTCGGGAGTTACAACCTGTATGCGTTTCAGCCTTGATTTCCAACCTGAAACGACAGTCTTATACAGATCTTCCAACAAATCTCGCTTTCTGAACCTTTCAATCAGTTCATCAGCCGATGCTCGCGAAGGGCATTCACCCTCCATAAAATAGAACTCAACTGTTTCACCTGGTTTAATAAAGACCTGAGTACGGAAAACTGCACAAGGATCACAGCCTGTAACAATTTTGTTATCCAGTGGACCTCCGTTCCCGGGGGCAGCAGCACGGCCAAGTGATCGGTTTCGGCCAATAAATTTCTCCCGGTCGGTGGTGAATGTGGTTTCCGCACCGTCTGGAGCATGGATCAGAGAAGCAAAGGCCACACGTCCTGCAAATTCATTGTTGTAATGATTTTGTGCATACAGTGTGCTGTCGCCATGACCTGAACTCTGTATCACATAACGTGATGCTACTGGCCGCTGGATACCCATTACCCTGTCAAGAAATCTGTATACCGAAACAGTTTGTGGTTTTTTGTTCAGGTTTTTGATTTTCAACACAGAAATTTTGACCGGTTCGACTTCAGGTACAAATTGAAGCAGCTCCTGCTCAAAGTTACCGGAAGTGTGTTCAAACCGGGTGTAGCCAAACCCGTGAATCACCCTGTACCAACCCCGCCCCGGAGCAGGTCCTGGTGCAGGCGACCAATACTTCCCCGACCCTTCATTTCTGATAAAGAATGCCTCTGAATGCGGGTCAGTAACAGGATCGTTCGACCAGTCAGTGAGTTTATTTTCTCTGCTGTTTTCGCTCCATGTATAGCCTGCACCTCTTTCGGTTGCTATAAACCCGAATGATGGATTTGCGATAACATTAATCCAGGGTGCAGGTGGTACTATCAAAGTCCCGGTTTCCGGATCGAGTTCAATAAGAATGTGGTACTCTTCACCGGTTTCCGAAAACCCACCGTACCCGTTAAAAAATTTAAGCTTTTCTTTATAGTTTTCTGGAACCGCACTTTCGACGTTATGATTTTCACCATGTGTTTCATCTTCCACTATATCTTCTCTCCATGAAGCCACTTCCGGACGGTTTTTATTCCATTCAGAAAGGTCTGGCAGAGAACTTTTAAAAACTATATGTGCAACTGTCAGTATGAGATTCAGGTCATCAACTGTCATCTTATCGGTTCTCTGTAAAAATACCCCACCGTTTTTATTCATGATATCACGTTCCATCGATCCTTCAATGGCCTGCAAAATCGCCTCATTCACTTCATCCACATATCCAGGTGCATGGTCATTCAGAAATAGGAGTTCTGTCTCAATCCCCTTTGTGCGCCAGAAATTATGGGCTTTCAGAAGTGTTTTAACCTGTTTGAGCTCGTTGGTACTGCTGATTCTGAATACGATCAAGGGCATATCGCCGGAAATTCCATAAGACCAGAGGTCCTGTTGTTTTTTCCGATTTCCGCGTAATCTTTTCTCATCCGCTCTGAACGCCGGGCCGGAGTAGAGAATCCATGAGGCCAATTTCTGGAAATAGTGTGACTGTTTAGATGTAATACCCATATGATTCAGTTCCACAGAGCTATAGACAGATGAAAGATCAAACACTCGATTGGCGGCCTGCCGATTGTCGTAGATATCGGCAAGATTTTCGGCTTCTTCGTGTGATCCGGCAATGCCAAGTCCGAACATGAACTCTGCCTTTTCGCCCGGTGCAAGCGTAATTTTTTTCCGAAGGCTAACGATCGGGTCAGAAACATTACCGGGTTTACCGTTCAGCCGTGAACCGATATCCATCGCAGCCGGATGACTCAGATTTCTTCCCCGGCCGATGAAATTGGAACGTTCTGTTTCAAATTGAAGCGGCTCAGTAAGGCTGTGATGCTCTTCTCCGGCGAAAGTGTGTACCAGCCATACCGGTTTTTCATGTTCTGAACGTGGCCTGCGTTTCATCAGAATTGAATGGTATTCATCCAGATAATCACTCTGGATAAACAATTTAGAGAATGTCGGATGTGATATATGGTCTTTCCACCTGTTTAAAACCACTTCGGCGTAACTCGTAATCTCCAGAGTTCGACTCTCCTGTGAATAGTTGGTAAGTGTGAGTTTGCGGATCTCCACCGGATAGTCCGGTGAAACCGAAACGGCAGTGGTTGTTTCAATCCATTCATCTACCCGAGAGGTAACTACCTTGTCGTTGTGAAACCAGGTATCATATCGGTCGGGTTTTTTTCTTACGGGCTGATGTGTGGAAGACCAGAATTTCCCCGATTCCGTATCTTTAATATAGAAAAAGAAACCGAGGGGATCGCAAGTTGTGTCTGCCCCCCAGCCATTCAGGGTTATTCCTTTGTGCGAGGAAGCACCCGTTCCAGCGTGTGTAAGAAAAAGAGAATAGCTTCCATTGCCAAGAAGATGTAATCTTGGCGGCGAGTCATCCAATGCATCTATCCCGGCATGTTCTACCACATTCCGAATTGACTTTTGTTCTCCTGGCTCAAGTTCTACATCAATTGGATGCGGCTCTTTAATGGGTACCCCTCTTGGAATTCGTTCCTGTAATATCAGTTCAGCTCCTTTGATTCGCGGATCAGAGTGGAAGCAGTTTTGTACCCACCAATCATTAAGCAGGTTTTCTATGGCAAGTAAACTCATTCCGTGGTGATGTACCATATATGTTTTGATAACACGATGTTTTTCTCCCTGGTTCAGGCGACCCGGAGTGTAATCGATAGCATCATAAAAACCATGAAGGCCGACCCCTCCTTCTTTTTCAAGTTTAACAAGATTTTCGAACGATTGGCGTGGCTCCACCATAAGTGACAGCATCGAGGCATACGGTGCAACTACGTACTCTTCAGCGAGTCCCCTCTTTAATCCCAGGCCCGGAGCCCCGAATGCCCGGTATTGGTAATGCATATCAATATTTAAAAACCCGTATGCACTTTCCGAAAATCCCCAGGGTTTGTTTCTCTTATTACCATACTCTTTTTGCCACTCTACTACATTCCGTCCGGTATGGCTCAGTAATGTTTCACCGTATGTGCGCATAAAGAGCATCGGCATTAGATACTCAAACATTGTGCCTCCCCAAGACAGCAATATAACGTTGTGGTTCAGGCTGGTAAGTCGCCTGCTCAGGCGAAACCAATGTTCAACCGGTACATCTGCCTTGGCTATGGCAATATAAGAGGCAATACGGGCTTCACTGGCAATCAGATCATATGTACCCTCATCCAGATTAGCTTTCTCAACATTATACCCAATGCTGAACAAACCTCTCTTCTTCAGATAGAGAAATGAAAAGTCCATTTCATTCATGAACTCATCACAAAAATACATGATTTCATCAGCTTGCGTCTTCCATTTATTCAGCAGCCGAAAAGTGCTGCTTTCCTGTTCGTCATTACTATAAAAATTAAGCAGTTCAATGTGGGTATACTTTGAAATACTTTCAATCTTTGAGCCGTTAAGTGTTTTGATCTCGTCTATTGCTTTCTCTAATATTCTGAGCGGACTGTCAATCCAGAAGAGCAGATCCTGCATCATTGAATCATCAAGCACACTGCCAAGCGGAAGCAGATCGGTTGAACAGATTGAGGCAGCATCTTTTTTCAGCGATTTTAGCAATTCAAGATCCTGTAATGGTTTTTCCGAATCTGCATTTTTCAGTTTTTCTAAAATGCGATCAGAATAGAGCATAATGCGGTTGTAGCAAACAGCCGGCAGATATTTATCATACTTAAACGGTTTGAAAATATCTTTCAGAGTGAGGATTGTATCTTCAATCCCTTGGCGGATATTTCTGTTCACTCCTTTGGCGTTCATCTCTTTGAGTACGGCTTGCTTTAGAACTATAAGGCCGGCAGCAAGATTACCGGAGTCTACCGTAGATACATATTTCGGGTTTAATGCTTCACCCAGGCGAGTTTCATACCAATTGTAAAAATGCCCGTTAAACCGTTCCAGCTTATCCATAGAGCGTAGTGTATTAAGCAATCGCTCCAGCAGTTCTCCATAGGTGATGTATCCTCTGTTGTAAGCCACCTGTGTTGACACCAAAGCCAGTCCGATATTTGTTGGGGACGTTCGTTCAGCTACAGGAATTGGTGGAGCTTCCTGATAATTATCAGGAGGCAGCCAGAAATGCTCTTCATTCACAAACCGCTCAAAATAGAACCAGGTTTTACGTGCCCAGACCCTGAGCTTCTGAACTTCACCGTCATTAAGCGTGTGATACTCTTTTTTTGTCGGCTGGCTGATATACCACAAAAAATAAGGTGATCCGGCCCAGAGAAAAAAGAACGGCACGACGATCCACATGTAATGTGGAGCAGTATATACAGCTGCTAAAAGGATACCGGCAGCAAATATAATTGTAACTGCTTTTACTTTTATATAGGTAGGCAGTGAATTTGAGCTGGCAGATTCTATTTGGGATGCGGTGGTCCATTCGAGCAGCCATTTTCGTGATATCCGCAACCTGTAGATTGTTCTGAAAATTGCATCGAGATGTATATAGGCCTGGTGCGGAAGAATCATGACAGTAAAAACTGCCTGCAATGAATTTATTTTGAGGTTTGAGCGAATTTTATCCAGATAGAGTTTCCATCGAACCCTTGCAGGGCGGTTCAAAATATCACTCGATAAACTTATATAGATTGGAAAAGCGAGGATGCCAAAAGCCGCCGCAGTCCAGATCCATCCGGAACCGGGAAGAAGAAACCAGCCTGCCACGAAAAAAACCGTTAAAAAAAAGGGATTTAGCGAACGGCGCAGATTGTCAAAAATCTTCCATTTCGACAAAAAATTGATCGTATTTTTTTCTTTTCCGTTCAGAGAGGGTACATTACCAAACAGCCAGGCCGCAATCTGCCAATCGCCACGGGTCCATCGGTGATTTCGTTTACTAAAACTTACATACGTTGATGGATAGTTGTCAAAGAGTTCAACATCTGTGGCAAGTCCTGCTCTTAGGTAGGTGCTTTCAATCAGGTCGTGAGAGAGTATTCTGTTTTCAGGAAAACGGCAATCGAGCACTTCGTGAAATGCCTGAACATCATAAATTCCTTTTCCTGTAAAAACAGCCTCGCCGGAAAGGTCCTGGTAAATATCGGAAACGGAAGTAGAATATGGATCCAGCCCTACATTTCCCGAGAAAATACGTGCAAACCATGTTTTCTCAGAAGACTCCGGTGGAATTGAAATCCTCGGCTGAATGATACCATACCCTTTTGTTATCCGCTTCATCTGAGGGTCATATCTTGCACGATTCAATGGATGGGCAATGGTACGTACCAGGTTTCTGGCACTATCGGGAGGAAGCCTGGTGTCAGAATCGAGTGTAATGACAAAACGAACTTTCGCCATTTTTACAGATTCTCTAAAGTTACCAACGATTGTTGTAAAACCGGTATTGGCATCCGGATCACAAAGCATCCGATTCAGCTCCTCCAGTTTACCTCTTTTCCTTTCCCAGCCCATCCATACACCCTCCAGATAATTCCATTTCCTGTCGCGATGCAGAATGAAAAATTTATTACCATAATACGAACTGTATTTACTATTCAATTCGTTAATAGCCTTTATTGCAACCTTTATTATGGCTTTATCTTTTTTCGTTTTTTGTTCATCGGCATCTGTATAATCTGAAAGCAATACAAACTGTAATACCGGGTCAGGATTTGCAAGTGCCCGTATTTCCAGATTTTCGATCTGCCTGCGGACATCCTGTGTGGATGTAAACATAGTTGGAACAACAACCAGTGTGCGTGACTCATTTGGGATACCTTCTTTGTAAGCCATTTTTGGAAGCAGTCTTGGCGAAAGAAAGAAAGCAAAAAAACGGTTTATCGACGATACGGAAAGATCCAATGCCGGGAAAAATGAGACTAGAAGCACAGCCAGCCCTAATGCAAGCGAATTGCTCATCGAATCTGTAAAGATCCACAGTATCACCATCAAAAATATTGTATTTACAATAATGCCCGCGAGATACCATTCAGGTTTTTTTTCCAGAATCTTTTGAAATTTTTCCCTGGTTGGCTGGCTATACCCAAGCCTTTTTACCAACTCCTTATAACCCTCTCCTGCCAGGTAATAACCCACATGCTGCTTCACTACATCCTTGTCATGAAGAAAGTTTCCGATATCTTCAGGCTGATTTACTGAAAGTCCTTCTGCCAGCAACAGGACCTCTTCTGCGACTTCCGGTTCAGAATAGCCCGAACCCCTGCTCAACCGCTCAACCGCACTGCGATATCTGTCACGTGTCTTAAAATCCATTTCAGGATAGTGCCCTGATGGATCGAGCCTCAGAATATTCTCAACCACAGAACACTCTTCAACAAAATCGGACCAGTCTGTTTCTGAACTTTTCCGTAATGAAATTACTGCATTCTGAATGCTTACTTGAAGGTGAGATTGTTTTTGTGCTTCAATACGCATGGCCTCTTCAAGCGGCATATCGAACTGCCTGAAACGATAGCTGAACCAGCGTTTTTCCTCTTCATATAAATTACCGGATAACTGAAGCTGATTATAGAGTTCAATCAGGTAAAGTTCGTCTCCATTCTTTTTTTCAGAAGATTTTAACCAATCAGAAATAAAAGCAACTACCGTTCCGGGTTCCCTCAGCTCTCTCGCTTCAATTTTCTGCAGGATATTTCTAACGTTGATGAAAACTTCTTTCCTTTTCAGGATCCGGGTTGCCTTTTCAGCCAGTTTCTGAACAAGAATTAGCCTGATCATGATTGGAATTGCCCAAATTTCACCCAATTCCAGCGTTACATCCTGCTGGTAATTGTGTATGTAGAGCGTCAGGCCTTCATCATCGAAGATGTTATCGGTATGAGTGAGATAATTCAGGACCAGCTCATACACTCGGGGCAACCCTTCAAGTTCGCCCTTTGAGATTAACGGAATCGTTCTGTGAAACTCTTTTGGAAAATCGTTTTCTATCTGAACGATTTGCTCCTGGATAATATAGAAGTTATCGATAAGCCATTCGGCCGCCGGAGATAGCTCTTGCTCGTTTTTTGCAAGGTCCGATAATACACGGTAAGCCCGTGTCAAAACCTCTGTCACATCACCCAATATGGGCTTTATCAGACGTATCCGTTTGTCCGAAACACAGTCTTTGTGATTTTTTGCGAGGTTTTTTGCACTCTCTTTTAGAAAATTTACACTAAAAGATACATCTTGGTTTTCGGGCATACTATCAGTCCTCTTATGGTTTACTTAACTGCTTGAAAGCTTCTCTCTCATTTTAGGATTAGAACAGTAATAATACTGTGGAAACAAACTTAATTTTTATCGACTGTATACCTGCCTGACCTTTAAAAATTAAAGCTTATACCTCACAGTCTTTGTAAGGAATTTTTGACCAGGATTGTAATGGCACAACTTTTAAATATAAATTTGGAAAAGGCTTTTGCTTTCAACAGAAGTAGAAACCAGAATTATGCTATTTTCTCATAACTTTTACAGGATGTTCCATTTCTCCTGTCAGATCTTCGATATGGTGCTGATGAAAAACATTAAAGAGAAAAAGAAACGGCCAAAGTGCGATAAACATAAACCAAAGCCCGTCACCAAATCCCATCCAAATACCTATCATGCCCATGACATTTGCTCCAACTACTCCCCAAATAATATTGGCACCAACTGACATACCCTCATTTCCAATTATTAATCCCATAATGAAGCCAATTAATAAACCTGCTGAAGTAAACCAGTAAATATTAGTTGCATTCAGAATTTCCATTTTTCCCTCTATAAATGAATTACATTGTTACGTTAAATTTCCTTTAAAGCGATAATTGTTTAGTTCCATTCCGAGCAGCCTTCCTGCATCTGTCCTGTTTTTAAATGTGATTCCGTTGGTCATTTTTTCTGTGTTTTCTTAAAACGAATCACAGCAAGAACCGTCCCGCCCAAAGTAATTATAGCAATACCTCCTGCAATCAATCCAAAACTGACTCCTTTCATTATTACCTTCAATTATCTTCTTCACTGTATCTTGAATAAAGATCGTTTTTTATTCTTTTTCTAACCCTCAATCAATGCCTGATGCAAACGTAGCCGAACTGCTACCGGAGATGTAAGGAACAACATTACAACTCTATGCGATTTTCAGTTATATGTTCATGAAGAACACTTCTAACATCAATTTGTGATGTGAATCAGATACTTAACATATATAATTAAAATTGTATATCTATCATCAAAAGTAACAGACACCAATTGTAACAGGTATCTCCATCTACTGAGATCTTGTGCACCTTTTAATAATAGGAAAAAGAGAAAAGGAAGTAAGTTATATCCTACAGAATATAAAGGGTTTATATTACCCCAATGCTAGAATGTCTCCCGTGTATTATTGGTCAAAGAGATTTAAGTTCGTAATTAAGGTTACCCAATTGCCATGAAAAAAAATTTTTATTGGCTGATATCAAACTTAATGACCAAACTGCATACAGATAACGTAAACAGATTCCGGATTGGTTAAATACCTGTATAACAGTTCATAATTCAAGAAAGACACAGTTGAGGCTGCAACTCCTGTTTATTGGTTGGAATATGCTTTATTTCGCAATGTAAACAGATATTTTCCATGCTTGAAAAACTTTTTAATACTATCAGGCCGGCAATCCGGTATTGCATATCTCATCCGGCAGTTGTACTGCTTACAGGTATTCTGTTAGCTGCCGGCAGCGTTATTCTGGCTTTAAACCTTCGTATCGATAACGACTTCTCAAAGCTGATACCGGAAAGTTATGCGAGTGTCCAGGCACTGGAAAAACTTCGCGAACAGGTGGGCACCATAAATGAAGCGGCTGTAGTGATCCAAAGCCCTTCATTTGATCTGAACAGAGAATTTGCCGAAAAGCTGATCCCCGAAGTCATGAACATGAAGAACCGAACTGACGGATCACCCTACTTTAACCGCTATGAATACCGAAAAGACACCAAATTTCTTGAATGGAATGCACTTTGGTTTGCGACCGAAGGAGAACTGAATCTTATTAAAAATTTTCTGAGTGAGGAAATCTCACTCGCACGCTTGCGAGCCAATCCCTTCTACTTTGAACTTGATGAAGATGCCGCATTCGCTGACTCACTCGGCAACGAACTAAAACAAACCTACGACGAGCTGATTGGATCGGAATATCCGATTTCTGCAGATTCGCTGACAATGGCAATCCGTTTTTATCCTTCTGGTTCACAAACAGATG
The DNA here is from genome assembly GCA_020832285.1 of Balneolaceae bacterium. Taxonomy (GTDB): domain Bacteria; phylum Bacteroidota; class Rhodothermia; order Balneolales; family Balneolaceae; genus Rhodohalobacter. Next base: position 19,730 of record JAFIFB010000105.1, on the reverse strand, counting down.
TTCAGTATATCCGGCAACTGTATAATGACCTGGATCGGGTAGTTGCCGGGGTGGCAGCCGACTATGGCAGTGCGGAAATTTCATGGGTTTTGGCCGGAAGGCTTCTGCGAACCCTGATCGAAATAGATTCTATTTACAAAGACGTGCGCGATTCGTTTGCCGCAGGAACCGCTATGTTGCTTCTGCTGGTTATGGGTTATTTTTTCTATAAAAATTATTCGATGAGAACGGGTGGCAAAACATCACTAAATATTTTTTTATCTGAATTGGCACGGCTTCCTCTGACAGGGCTGATCATGGCACTCCCACTTGGAATAAGTCTCTGCTGGACATTTGGGCTATCTTGGTACCTGTTTAAAACATTAAATATCATGACCTCTACCCTCATTTTGCTTCTTTTTGGAATGGGTATTGACTTTGGAATTCACTTTTATGCCCGATATACCGAAGAACGCAGCGAAGGTGCACCCGTACATGATGCCATTGAAACCACGTTCATGACTACCGGACAAGCGATTGCCGCTGTTGGTATCACAACATCGGCGGCCTTCTTCATCCTGATGCTGGCAGACTTCAAAGGGTTTAGTGAATTTGGTGCCATTGCCGGTATCGGTATCCTGTTTTCCATACTCTCCATGATTTTTCTGCTCCCGGCTCTCATCGTTTTACTGGAAAAAACAGGGTTTTTAAAAACCAATCTACCGGTTCAACACTTCCTTCATAATGGAAAACAAAAGACTTCCGGGCAGGGGCCGGATAAAAAGACCATTACCGTACTTGTGGTTATTTTATGCCTGGCAGCCACTATTTGGTCAGGATGGCTAAGCAGAAACATCGATTTTGAATATGAATTTGGCAAGCTGGAGCCGGTTTATGAAGAATATGTACGGGTTTCACAGGAAGCCCGAAAGGTTTACAGTGACCGTAAAACCCGAAATGCTGCTTATATTATCGCCGATACACCAGGCGATGCTGTCAGTATTCGGAACATTTTACTGAAAAAAATGGAACAGGACACCCTGTCACCGACTATTCTCGAAGTCGAAATATTCCAGGACCGTTACCCATTTACCGATTGGGAACAGCAGCAAAAACTGGCCCGTATCAGTGAGATCCGGGATCAACTTGCTGACCCGTTCCTTCAACTCAGTAATTCTGAACAGCTTGAGATACTGGAAAGAGCTGCATCCACAAACTCCCCTGTTGCACTTTACGATGTGCCGGATTTTCTTATAGAACCATTTACATCTAAAGATGGTACCGTTGGCAACCTCGTAATTGTTTACCCGGCTGTACCGCTCTCCGACGGCCGTAATTCCATGAACTTTGCCGATGATTTGTCGGACATCCTGATCGACAACGGCAAACGATATCACGCCGCTTCAACGTCCATTGTTGCTTCCGATATGCTGCGGCTCATGATTCATGAAGCACCAAGGATGGTTGCCCTTACGCTTAGCTTCATCATCTTCGTCAAACTTCTCATTTTCCGAAGCATTAAATGGATGCTGCTTGCACTCTTACCTCTCGCCGCCAGCTTTCTCTGGCTGTTCGGTTTGATGGATATTGTTGGATGGAAACTAAATTTTTACAACATCGTTGTACTGCCAACCATACTCGGTATCGGAGACGACAGTGGCATCCATATGGTGCATCGCTATATCGAAGAGGGAAAAGGATCTATCAGAAAAGTACTTCGTTCCACCGGCGAACATATCACCGTTAGTTCACTTACCACAATGCTTGGGTTTGCCGGCCTGCTTTTTTCAACACATCCGGGAATGAGATCTATCGGAGAGATGGCTGTTGCCGGAATCGGGCTGATGCTCCTGGCCTCACTGGTCTTGCTGCCTTCACTACTCTACCTGTTGGAAAAATGGAGTGACAGGAAACGTATCAAAAATCCGAAAACCCGGGATATAATCTTGCAAGAATAACCTATAAATAAACATTAATCCAAAATGAAAATATCCATTATATACGCCACCACTGAGGGACATACCCGAACGATCTCCGAATTTTTGAGCAATGAAGCACAAAAACTGAATCATATTGTCGATTTGTTTGATGCAACTTTAAACCCTCCGCCACCTGAAGGGTATGATGTTGTGATTATCGCCGCTTCCATTCACGCCGGAAAATATCAAGCCTCTGTCGAGCATTATGTTCGCGATCATCATATAGCATTGAACCAGATGAAAACCATTTTTATCCCTGTTAGTCTCACAGCTGCAGCAAATGAATCTGAATTGTGGAATGAGCTGAAAAAGCAAACAGAAGATTTCCTGATTATGACCGGCTGGAAGCCGGTGTTGATTGAACATACCGCAGGAGCACTGCTTTACACCAAATACGATTTTTTAAAACGCTTCTTGATGCGTGTGATCAGTAATCGCTCGGGAGGTGATTCCGATGCATCGCGTGATTACATCTATACTGACTGGGACCAGCTGAAAAAGGTAGTCGAAAAAATGGAAAATTTACACGCTGAAAAGTAAAACTATTCTCACAGAAAAAAAGTGAGTAACTACTTCAAAGCTGACAGCCTCCTGTAGCATTTTTTTTATTGTATTAGAGTGATATTTCAAGAATCAGAACGAAACTGGTGAAGCATGGTTAACATTCAGTCTGCAAAACAGGAAGAAAATTTAAAAACAGAACGGTGGTATAACCTTACAGCCGAAGAAGTATCCGGTTTACTGGGTAGTTCTGCGAAAACCGGGTTGAGTAATGCTGAGGCAAAGATAAGACTGGAACGTTATGGTCCAAACGAAATAGAAATCGAAAAAGGCCTTTCACGCTGGAAAATTCTGCTAAATCAGTTCACAGATCCTCTCATCTACATTCTTATTTTGGCTGCTTTTGTAACCCTGATTCTGCAAGACTATGTGGATTCAGTTGTGATCACACTCGTGGTTTTAATAAACGCTGTGATTGGGTTCTTCCAGGAAATCAAGGCTCAGAATGCCATTCTTACCCTTTCACAGCTCACAGCACCAATAGCACATGTTATCCGTGATAGCCATGAGATTGAAATTCCGGGTAAAGATCTGGTACCGGGTGACATAGTACTTCTCACTTCAGGCGGACACATTGCTGCGGATATGAGAATTATTCAGCAAAAAGGGCTGGAAGTGAATGAATCGTCTCTCACGGGAGAATCTCTGGTGGTTCATAAAGAGAGTTTAGTGATAGATGCCGTAAACCCGGTTCCGGGTGATCAGGTAAATATGCTGTTTGCTGGTACCATTGTAGCCCAGGGTCGGGCAAAAGCCATCGTGGTCCAAACCGGCAAATCCACGGAATTAGGAAAAATTGCATCTTCTGTAAAAGAGATAGGAATTACCCACACGCCCCTGCAGGAAAAAGTAGAACGGATGGGAAACCTCATTGGCCTTGTCATCATCATGTTTTCTGCAATAATTGCTGTTATAGGCATTATTCACAAAATGAATCCCTATGAAGTATTTATCACAGTTGTAGCGATTGCAGTGTCGGCCATTCCTGAAGGGTTGCCCGTGGTATTTACCATTACACTGGCAATCGGTGTACGCCGAATGGCTAAGCGCCAGGCGATAATCAGATCACTTCCAGCAGTGGAAACGCTTGGGAGCACGACAATAATCGGCTCTGATAAAACAGGTACACTCACCAAAAATGAGATGACAGTTCGGAAAATTTGGGCTGACGGTAAATTTTACAATACTACAGGAACTGGATACACCTTGCTTGGAAAGATAATTAATAATGGAAATGAGATAGATAATAATACACAAAACGGCCTCTATCAAACCCTGTTAGCCGGTACTCTGGCAAATGAGGCAATTATTGAAGCAGTTGAATCGGGAGATCCCAAAGGTGATCCCACAGAAGTAGCTCTGCATGTTTCTGCATGGAAAGGTGGTATCCGGCTTTCAGAAAGCAGGCTTGAAATGGAAGAAATTGATCTGTTGCCGTTTGAGCCGGAAAGGAAATTTATGGCTACGCTAAACCGGGTAAAGAATAGAAACGTCGTTTACCTGAAAGGGGCTCCGGAAGCTGTGCTCGAAAAGTGCACACATATTCTTGTTAACGGTGAGCGTATTACATGCTCGCCGGAACAAGTTCGTTCAGCGGCCACTACGCTGGCCGAAGAAGGGCTCCGGGTATTAGCAATGGCTAACCGGGAGTGGAATGGTGATGAAAAGTTGCATATGGAACAGCTTCAAGGCGGATTCACACTGACTGGATTGCAGGGAATGGAAGATCCGGTCCGTCCGGAAGCCGTTGAATCGATCCGTATTTCACAGAAAGCCGGGATCCGCGTGATAATGATTACAGGTGACCATGTAGACACGGCAGTTGCAATTGGGCGGAAATTGGGACTGAATCACAGCGATGAAACATCGTCACTGGAAGGAAGCGAACTCGATCATATTTCTAACGAAGAACTCGACGAAAAACTGGATAAAGTCAATATTTTTGCAAGAGTGTCACCCCGGCATAAACTGAGGGTAGTGGATCGCCTTAAACATATTGGCCATATAGTAGCAGTTACAGGTGATGGAGTGAATGACGCTCCTGCACTCAGGGCAGCCCATATCGGTGTGGCAATGGGAAAAACCGGGACAGATGTAGCCAGGGAAGCATCAGATATGGTATTGGCAGACGACAACTTTGCGACTATTACTGCAGCAATCGAAGAGGGACGGATTGTATTCTCCAATATCCGAAAGGTTACTTTTTTCTTATTGTCTACCGCTGTTGGTGAAGTAATTGTTATACTGATTGCCGTACTGATGAATTGGCCGCTGCCGTTTATTGCCGTGCAGATTTTATGGATCAATCTGGTTACAAACGGTTTGCAGGATGTGGCCCTGGCATTTGAACCGGGTGAACCGGGAATTGTTAAACGAAAACCACGGCCAATTAAAGAAGGGATTTTAACCGGCCGGCTTTTACAAAGGCTTGGAGGGGTTGGCCTGGTACTGGCTGCAGGCACACTTGGTATGTTTTGGTGGGTCTTGGATCAAAGCGGCGACCTTGAATATGCACGCACGGTCGCAATGACACAGATGGTGGTTTTCCAGTTCTTTCATGTATTCAACTGTCGATCTCTGGATCGAAGCCTTTTGAAAATCAATTTTTTTTCAAACAAATTCCTGTTTATAAGTGTAACCGCAGCTATTTTGGCTCACCTGGCAGTTCTGTATAATGGATTTTTACAGTCAGTTTTTCAAACCGTACCGCTTGGCACTGAAATTTGGCTAATAATAATTGGAATAGGCTCTTTAGTGATAGCCGGTGGGGAATTAGACAAGAATATTAACCGCTGGAGAAAAAGTTTTATCGGGTGATTAGATAAAATTTAAAAAAAATATGAGAAAATTACTTTAGGTTGTTAACCATAAGAATGGTTTTACAAATATACATATTGTTATTCTCACTATTCTCTTATATAATAATAACAAGAGGGTTTTTAAAACTTCCGGGGCATCATTATTAATCGATATCAGCAAGAGATTCATTGATCTGCAATAGGAGAGCCTAAATATGATGAATAACTATCTGTTTGATCAGCTTCAGATTCTGGAGAATATGTTTCACGGTGTTCTTATAACCGATTTAAGAGGCCATATTACTTTCTGGAATAATGCCAATAAAGAAATTTTAGGGTACGAGAAAGAAGAGATTATAGGCAGGCCCGTGAGCACACTCTATGCAGATGGTGAAGATATTCCATTCAAAAATATTCTGAAAAAATGTGCTGAAAGGAAAATGGTGCATGGCAGGTGGCATGCCCTCCATAAAAACGGAAGAAAAGTCTGGCTTGATGTGAGATTAAAAATTTTTCACGATACCGATCAAAAACCGATGATCTGTGTAATAACAATTTGTGATGTCGGGAATTTGAATTATACCGAGGGTAAGCTTAAAAAGAATATGGCAATTAGCCAAGCCATTTTCGATACAAGTATTGATGCAATGATCACCATTAATAAGATCGGCATTATTGAAACGATAAACCGTTCTACCATTCAAATGTTTGGTTATCAGGAAGAAGAACTGATCGGGGAAAATGTAAAAATATTAATGCCTTTTCCGCATAACGAAAATCATGACAAATACATCCTTAACTATCTTAAAACCGGTAAGAAAAAAATTATTGGCATCGGAAGAGAGGTGCAGGGCAGAAAAAAAGACGGAACTATTTTTCCTGTCGACCTTTCCGTAAGTGAAGTTACATGGGCAGGCAACCGGTTATTTTCCGGAATCATTAAAGACCTTACCGAACGCAGGAAACTGGAAAGGCGAATCCTGGAAATTGGAGATGAAGAACGACAGCAGATTGGACGTGAACTCCATGATGAACTTGGACAAATGCTTACCGGGATCAGAATGCTGTCGGAAAACCTTGCACGAAAACTGAAGGCAAATGCTCTTCCCGGTGCCAACGAGGTAAACGAAATTGCTTCATTGGTTAATAAAGCAGATGAATATACCAGAACTATTTCAAGAGAGATGGTTCAAATAGACCTGGAAAATAACGGGTTAAGCGTTGCACTTGAAAATTTGTGCAGGCGTGTCTCTCGGCTTTCGGAAATCAGGCTTGAATTCAAGGAGGTTGGTAATACGGAAATTAAATCTAACAGTATGGGTCATCAACTGTATAGAATTGCACAGGAATCGGTTAACAATGCATTAAAACACAGTGATGCAAAAAAAATTACCGTTTGGTTGTCGTCAAATGATCATCACACATCACTGATCGTAGATGATGACGGAAAAGGATTTGATATAAAGAAAATAGAACAATCGAGACAGGGATCAGGACTGCAGATTATGAAACACCGGGCTGGTGTTATGAACGGTATATTTGAAGTTATAAGAACTGAAGAGGGTCTTACCAGGATCCGCTGTGTGGTTCCTAATAACCTGGAACATTTTAAATAAAAATTCACCCTTGCAGATTTATACACATCGAGAAAGTAAATTACAAACAAAAATACAATGACCAATCCACTCAAAAAGAAGATTATTATTGTTGATGATCATCCAATCATGAGAAAGGGACTTGTCAGTACGCTGGAGACCGAACAGGGGTACGAAGTAACTGCACAGTTCGAACGGGCAGAAGATGCCATTCTGGCAATTAGCGAAGACAAACCCGATTTACTAATTGTAGATATATCTCTACCCGGTATGAGTGGTTTGGAACTGATAAAAAATGTGATTTTCCAGGATTCCAAACAGAAAATGCTGGTGATATCAAGACACGAAGAATCAATCTATGCGGAAAGATCATTACGTGCTGGTGCAAAAGGATACATGATGAAATTTGAATCGAGCGAAATTTTTCTAAAGGCTGTTCGAAAGGTACTAAACGGCGGAATTTATGTTAGCGATGAAATTGCTGATAAATTATTGATGAATGCTATGTCAGGGAATAAACCCTTGATGAATTCGCCGGTCGATATTCTGAGCGATAGAGAGCTTGAAGTATTCGAACTTATCGGCAGGGGTAAAAGCAGTAATGAAATTGCCGATCAACTACACCTGGCTGTAAAAACCATAGAGACTTACAGGTCAAGAATAAAAGAGAAAATGGATTTTAAAAATTCTACGGTTTTGGTTGTTCATGCCGTTAAATGGATTGAAAGCGAAAAATATATCTGAAGCTGAATTCGCCGGTCGCTCCTTCTCCATCATCCTTTCTGGCCACAAAATCCTGCATATTTAACCAAAAAGCGACAAATCTGAATCTGAGGTTTCGCAGGCCACTGATTACCATACTATGTAATGAAAACCCTTATATCTGTCCACTCTCTTCTACTACAACGGATATCCAATAGCGATTGCATCATGAAATCATGCTTCTTTGTTTCTTTATATACAATCGGGATACGATCCCGCAATTAATAAATCATAAAGAAAACAGTAAACGAGAGGAAACAATATGAAACTTACCAAAAGAACCAGTGAACCCAGTGCAATTGAATCTCTTAGACGAGAAATGGACCATTTTTTCGATGATTTGGTGCCATTCTCATGGAGCCGTGATAACGGCGGAAAAACTTTAAGTACCTGGTCACCCAGTTCCGACATAACAGAAGATGAAAATGAGTACCATATCCGAATGGATATTCCGGGAATGGAAAAAAATGACATCAAAGTAAATGTTCAGGATGGTCGTATAACTATTACCGGAGAGCGTAAAGCAGAAGAAAAAGACGAGAAAAAGGATTTCATCCGTCAGGAGAGATATCACGGAAGTTTCTACCGGTCATTTACATTGCCGGAAAAACTCCGGGAAGACAATATTCAGGCTACATTTAAAGATGGAGTCCTGAAGCTTGTAGTTCCAAAAGCCGAAGTCGTCAAACCAAAGATGATTAAAGTGAATTGAACCCAAAGATTGGCAGCACCGGAAGATGTAACTGCGAATCTGTTTAGTGACCTGACAGCGTACCCTGATGCCACTGTTTTTCTGGCACCTATCTCTTGGGGCCTTTTACCGGTGCTTCAGGATCACCGTCAAAGGGAATTAATTTTGTTATTCAACGCTGACAGATCCGGTGTTGTAAGTTTTTAATCGAACTGCTAAACACGTTCGAAACTGACGATGTGCCGATTTTCAATTATGATAGCCGATCGATTTAAAATCAATTCGTCCGGATATCTAAAAAAAATAATTTCTTCAGTAATCCCGACAGTTTTCCAGGATTTAAAAACTCTAGTTTTGAAATCTAAAGTGTTATATATCAGAAGGTTACATTGTATTAATATTTCTAATTATAAAGTTTCTTGGTAAATGCTTTTTTAATAATACTGAAGTGATCTTGTGAGCCTGATATCACTCGTTATCTGTTCTATTTACTAACACGGCTCAAAATCAATAACAAACCAAATGAGGATACTGCAGTGTTTAAGAACAAAATTATATTAATTACGGGTGCAGCGTCTGGAATAGGAAGAGAAACTGCAATTGCATTTGCCGAAAAAAAGGCCTCGGTCTGCATTAGCGATGTGGACTCAGATAAACTCAAAGAAACAGAGGAACTTATTCGTAAAAAAGGTGGTGCAGTACTTTCTGTAACTGCAGATATATCGTACGAGCAGGAAGTTAAAAAACTCATTGAGATTACTGTACGCGAATTTGGAAGCCTTGATGGTGCATGTAATAACGCCGGTGTAAGCGGCGAACTTCAGTCAACAGCCGATTATCCGGTAAAAGAGTGGGATCGTGTCATAAATATCAACCTTAGAGGGCAGTGGTTATGTATGAAATACCAGATACCTGAAATGCTGAAGAGGGGTGCTGGTTCAATTGTTAATGTGGCATCCATCCTGGGCTTGGTGGGATTTGCAAATGCACCAGCTTATGTAGCAGCCAAACACGGCTTGATAGGACTTACCAAAACCGCTGCTATTGAATATTCATCAAAAGGAATTCGGGTAAATGCTATAGCACCGGCATTCATCGAAACACCCATGCTGGAAAGAGCCGGGATCACCACAGATACGGCTATGAAAACGCTGGTTACAAAACTCCACCCGATTGGGCGGCTGGGAAATTCACGCGAGGTCGCCGATGCAATTACCTGGCTCACATCAGACGAAGCTTCATTTATAACCGGTCAAACTCTTCTCGTGGATGGCGGGTATACCGCAGTTTAAAGAATAGAAAAAATTTTACAATTAAAATTACCAGACAACCATGAAATCATCACAGTCCCCCTATATCATTCCTTTTTCCGATATGAACATCGGTGATGTGTCCAAAGTAGGTGGCAAAAACGCATCTCTGGGTGAAATGCTCCATCACCTTACACCAATGGGTGTAAACATACCCGATGGCTTTGCTACCACATCGGATGCCTATCGCTTTTTTTTGAGATCGAACAAACTGGAGGATAAGATCCGCCATTTCCTGGATCAGTACCACATCAATAAATTAACACTCGATCAAACCGGAAGAGGTATCCGACAGCTTTTTATAAACAGCATATTCCCAATTCCACTGGCTGAAAATATCCGCAACGCATACATTGAACTCAGCAAACAATTTATTGAGAATGCAAAAATAGATACAAATAGTAGTTCCTTGATTGATGTGGCCGTTCGGAGCAGTGCTACAGCCGAGGATCTCCCTCACGCCAGTTTTGCCGGCCAGCAAGAAACATATCTGAATATACACGGTGTAGAAAGTCTAATGGATGCCTGTAAGAAGTGTTATGCATCGCTGTTTACAAACCGGGCAATTGTGTACCGCGAAAAGATGGGATTTGACCACATGAAGGTGGCTCTCTCAATCGGGGTTCAAAAAATGGTTCGGGCAGATAGCAGCTCTTCCGGTGTGATGTTCACCGTGGATACAGAAACAGGTTTTACGAATGCCTTAATTATCAATGGCTCATGGGGCTTGGGCGAAAATGTAGTAAAAGGAATTGTAACACCCGATCAGTTTTATGTTTTTAAACCTCATCTCAACGATCCAGGCAAACAACCTATTCTTGAAAAAGTGCTCGGTTCAAAAGAGGTTAAGATGATTTACGCTTCAGATGAGGGTAACAGCACTGTGAACGTAACCACCTCACTTGCTGAAAGACGGTCATTTGTACTGAATAATAATGAAATCCTTCAGCTTGCACGATGGGGTGTAATAATTGAAAATCACTACGGACTGGCAATGGATATCGAATGGGTAAAAGATGACCTTACCGGACAACTTTTTATAGTACAGGCACGGCCCGAAACAGTCCATTCACAAAATGAAGGAAATATTTTAAAAAGTTATACTCTTGCAGAGAAAACACCCTCGGAATTAATGACAGGCCTTAGCATTGGCAGCACGATTGTAAATGGCAAGGTGAAAATTGTTCACGACACGACCGACCTGACTGGCATCGACTCTGAAACCATCCTTGTAACGGAGATGACAGAACCCGACTGGGTCCCCGCTTTGCGAAACGCAGCAGGTATAGTAACCGATTTTGGAGGGCGCACCTGCCATGCAGCAATTGTGAGCCGTGAGCTCGGTATTCCTGCGGTAGTTGGCACCGGAGATGCTACAAAACGTTTAAAAGACGGTCAGGAAATTACAATATCAAGTGCCGAAGGTGATGCCGGAAAAATCTACGAGGGGAAATTAAAATTTAAAATTGAAGAAATTGATCTTGGAGCACTCCCAGAACCAAAAACAGAAATTATGCTGAATCTTGCCACTCCGGAATCGGCTTTTAAGTGGTGGAAGCTGCCGGTCAAAGGAGTTGGCCTTGCACGGATGGAGTTTATCATCAGTAACCACATCAGGATTCATCCAATGGCACTGGCGCATCCCGATCGTATTACTGACGAAGAAGATGTTCGCAAAATAAGAAAACTGACCACAGGATATCCCGATCTCAAAGAGTACTTTGTAGACCGGCTGGCGAGTGGTATTTCCAAAATTGCAGCTTCACAGTATCCTAACCCTGTAATTGTGCGAACCAGTGATTTCAAAACAAACGAGTACGCCGGACTTATTGGTGGTGCACAGTTCGAACCCCGTGAAGAAAACCCGATGCTGGGCTGGCGGGGAGCATCTCGCTATTACAGCGATGGATATCGGGAGGGATTTGAACTTGAATGCCGTGCCCTGAAAAAAGTACGCGAAGTGATCGGCCTCGAAAATGTAGTGGTTATGATACCTTTTTGCCGTACGCTTGGTGAAGCCGAAAAAGTGCTGAATGTGATGGAGGAATACGGACTAAAAAGAGGTGAAAATGGCCTTCAGATCTACATGATGTGTGAGATTCCATCGAACTATATCCTTGCCGAGAAATTCGCTGCATACTTTGATGGTTTCTCAATTGGTTCCAATGATCTCACACAGCTCATTCTCGGGGTTGACCGCGATTCCGGGGCCATGGCCCACCTCTTCGATGAAAATGATGCAGCCGTAAAAACCGCAATCCGGGATGTTATTGATCGCGCCCACAAAGCCGGAATTAAAGTCGGTTTCTGCGGGCAGGCCCCAAGCGATAATGCCGATTATGCAAAATTCCTGGTGGAGTGTGGTATAGATTCCATCTCCGTTGTACCCGATAGTGTGGTCGGGGTGGTGCAAAAAGTGGCGGAAGCGGAAGCACTCTCCGTTTTGATTTGAAAGTTGCCCAAAAATTTTATCAAGGCATAAATCTATAGTGTCTGAAATTAAATAATCAGGATCAACCTAATGAACTACAAACAAGTCATATTCAGAGAAAAAGCACGGGATAAAATCCTCAGGGGAGCTACCGTGCTATACGATACCATCAGGATTACACTCGGTCCGAAATCAAAATCGGTGCTGATCGATAAAAAATGGGGAAAACCACTGGTTTGCAATGATGGCGTTACGATAGCCAAAGAAATGAATCTGAAAGACCCGAATGAAAACGTTGGTTTGCAGGTGTTAAAAGAAGCCGCCGAACGCACGGGCGATGTGGTAGGTGACGGTACATCCACCTCTACAATTCTGGCATATTCTATCTATGCGGAAGGTCTTCGAAATATAGCTGCCAGAGCCAGTGCTATAGAATTGAAAAAGGGAATAGAACGTGGAATGAAAACGACAATACAAAATCTCACGGGTATATCCCGTCCGGTAAAAGGACGGATCGAAATGGCTCAAGTGGCCGCAATCTCTGCCCATAATAATGAACAAGTGGGCAATCTTGTAGCCGATGCCGTAGAAAAAGTGGGGCCTGAAGGTGTAATTACGGTTGAAGAAGCAAAAGGAATGGAAACCACACTTGAGATGGTTGAAGGTATGCAGTTTGATCGAGGTTACCTTTCAGCCTACTTCATTACAGACCCACAGAGGATGGAGGCCGTGCTCGATGATCCTGTGATTCTTCTCTACGATAAAAAAATTAGTATTCTGAAAGATCTGTTGCCATTACTAGAAGAAGTGGCAAAACAGCAGAAAACATTGGTTATTATTGCTGAAGATGTTGACAGTGAAGCCCTGACAAGCCTGGTTGTAAACAGACTTCGCGGAGTATTAAACTGTGTGGCTGTAAAAGCACCCGGATTCGGTGACCGCCGTAAAGAGATGCTCCAGGATATCGCAATTCTGACCGGTGCAGAATTAATTTCCGAGGAAAAAGGATTGAAACTGGATACTGTTACATTCAAAATGCTGGGCCGGGCAGGGCGAGTTGTATCTGATAAGGAAAAAACAACCATTATTGGAGGTTTAGGTGAAAAATCAATTATCCAAAAACGATGCGATGAAATCCGTAATCTTCTACAGAAAACCACATCCGATTATGACAAAGAGAAACTTCAGGAAAGACTGGCACGCCTTTCAGGTGGAGTTGCCGTTATAAAAGTTGGCGCACCCTCCGAAACTGAATTAAAAAGCCTGAAAGAAGCGTTCGATGATGCTATCAGTGCTACAAAAGCAGCTGTTGAAGAAGGAATTGTTCCCGGGGCGGGTCTTGCTTTACTTCGCGCCATTTCGGCAGTTGAAAAGGAAGCCGATAAAGCTGAAGGTGATGAACGAACAGGCATCATGACGCTGCGATATGCTCTGGAAGCTCCTGCCCGTCAAATTGCTGAAAACTCGGGTATGGATCCCGGTGTTGTAGTTGAAAAAATGAGGGCAGGCAAAGGCAACCACGGGTTTGATGCATCTGTAAACCGTTATGTTGATCTGTTTGAATACGGGATTATAGATCCCACCAAGGTCGTTCGGGTAGCACTGGAAAATGCAGTTTCTGTAGCAGGCCTTCTCTTGCTAACTGAAGCCATTATGACAGAAGTTGATGAGAAAGATAACGAAAAAAACATAAACGACAGTTTTGAGCCTGACTTCTGATTTAATCTGCAATAGATTTTACCATGTTTCTCAGCCGGGCTGAGTAAAAAACATAATCTTTGCAATTCCAATGGGTTTAAAAAAATATCTGAATCCGGAGCACTCATTGCCGGGAGCCATAAGTAACTGGCATGCTATTCCGGAGCCGGAACTTATCAAAATCCTTGAGACAACAGAAAATGGGCTGGATCAGAACATTGCTTCGGAACGGCTGAAAAAGTTCGGCCACAATTCATTCAAGCAAAATGTTCATATTCGCGGCCTGTTGTTGTTTCTGAAACAGTTTAAAAGTCCGCTGATACTTATACTGATTTCAGCTGCAGGCATTTCTCTGTTCTTGGAACAGTGGCAAGATTCAATAATTATACTGGCAGTAGTAGTATCAAGTGCAGTAATCGGGTACCGCCAGGAGTTCAATGCCCAGAAAGCCATTGAAAAACTGAAAGCAAGAATTGTACTTCGCAGCAAAGTTCTGAGAAACGGCAATCCACACGAAATTCCCGCCTCAGATATAGTACCGGGAGATATTGTTTTACTTTCGGCCGGAAGTATGGTTCCGGCTGACGGCCGCATCCTTTCATCAAAAGATCTATATGTAAATGAATCGGCACTGACTGGAGAATCTTTTCCCACAGAAAAACAAACGGGAATACTCGAACCCGGTATACAGGTCACTCAAATGAGTAATGCCTTGTTTGCGGGAACATCTGTTCGTAGCGGCGTGGCAAAAATTCTTATCACTAAAACAGGTCGGGAAACCAGTTTCGGCCAAATAGCACAAAAACTGGTATTCAGGAGGCCTGAAACAGCTTTTGAGCAGGGTGTAAAACATTTTGGATTCCTTTTAACCCGAATAACCTTTGTTTTGGTGATCATTGTTTTTATGACGAACGTTTTCGTAGAACGTACAACCATAGAATCGTTATTATTTGCAGTTGCCCTTGCTGTCGGGATAGCACCGGAACTTTTACCGGCTATTATTGCCGTTACCCTGTCAAAGGGTGCCCAGAGAATGTCTGAAAAAGGAGTCATAGTACGACACCTGAATGCCATCGAAAATCTTGGATCTATGGATGTTCTCTGTTCTGATAAAACCGGAACCCTAACTGAAGATGTAATCCGGCTTGAAAAAGCAACCGGTTGCGACGGAAAAGAAAATAAGAGTGTATTGAACCTTGCCTTCCTGAATGCGCACTTTGAAACCGGTTTGAATAATCCGCTTGATACGGCAATTATAGAAAGAGCCAAATTGGATCAATTGGAGTACAGGAGTATTATAAAGCTGGATGAAATACCCTACGACTTTATCCGGAAAAGGGTCACTATTGTAACAGACAGTGGGCAGAACATACACCTGATCACTAAAGGAGCATTTACGCAGGTACTTGAAATGTGTGACTTTGCGAAACTGGGTGACGATATAGTACCTGTTAGCAGTCATATCAGAAAAGAACTGAAACATCGGTTCAAAAACTGGGGTAATAAAGGTTACAGAGTGCTTGCGGTGGCCGATCATATGTTCGTTAAGGCAGAAAATAGATATCCGGAAACATATAGCAAAGAAAATGAACACGGATTCACATTCCGCGGTTTTCTGATCTTCAGCGATACCCCTAAATTAAATGTAAATAAAACTTTAAAAACCCTTCATGAGTTTGGTACGGAAATTAAAATTTTGACCGGAGGCAATCGTTTTGTAAGCCGCCATCTTGCAAAAACTCTCGGATTGAAAAGTAGGATAGTACTGACCGGAGAAGATATCGAAAAGATGTCTGATGAGGCCCTCTACAAACAGGTAAATGAAATATCCGTTTTTGCAGAACTCGACCCAAATCAGAAAGGGAGAATCATCAGGGCACTTCGAAAAAACGACTTGACTGTAGGTTATATTGGAGACGGTATCAACGATGTAAATGCGATGTGGGAAGCGGACATCTCGCTTTCTGTTGATTCTGCCGTGGATGTGGCTAAAGCTGCAGCCGATATGGTATTACTGGAAAAAGATCTTTCTGTATTAAACAGCGGAATCGAGGAAGGGCGTCGCACGTTCGCCAACACACTTAAGTACATTTTCACCACATCCAGTGCCAATTTCGGAAATATGATAAGCATGGCTATAGCCTCTGCGTTTCTTGGTTTTTTGCCACTACTCCCAAAACAGATACTACTCAACAATTTTCTCTCCGACCTGCCAGCACTTGCAATTGCAACAGACCATGTTGACCGCGAAACCCTGAAAAGCCCTCAAAAGTGGAATGTTCATTTTATCCGAAACTTTATGGTTTTTTTCGGACTCATAAGTACACTGTTCGACCTGCTTACCTTTGCTATCCTATTATTCATATTTCAGGCCGGACCAGACCTTTTCCGTACAAGCTGGTTTCTTGTATCTTTGCTTACCGAAATCGGAATAATATTTGTAGTTCGTACACGTGGTTCTGCTTTTAAAAGCCGGCCTTCTCAATGGCTGCTTTACACATCAGCTCTTACGATCATTTTAACAATTATCTTGATCTACCTTCCCTTATATGAGCTAACAGGTTTTGTCCCAATTGGAGGATTTATCTTTTTTACTCTTATTCTTATTAGTATGAGTTATCTGTTTGTGACAGAATGGTTAAAAGGGTGGTTTTTCATGAGGATGGGTTAACACCGTATTAATTATTAATAAAGTGATTTATCAAAACAACCTGCCCGTACCCAGTCAATCAAAGTAACCTTACACATTAACCATGTATAGGATTACGAAAAGGCAACCAGACGTGGCCTATATTTATTATAAGCTCATTGACATATCAAAGTAAGAGATTAAGAGCACAATTTGAAACAATACTACGGTTCGTTTTAAATAGTCCGGGAAATAATCCGCCGGCTATTATCAGAATTTTTAATAAAATGTCTGATAGTTGTGCTCCGGTTCAAATTTATTCATGGTTTTAATGATACAACTATTAATTCCGAGGCCGCAGTTAGGGGTGTTTCGCTGTAAAAGCGGGCTGAGATAGTACTCTCATAACTTGATTCCCGGTAATGCGGGGCGAAAGGAAACTGACGGCTTCGACCATATTTATTCATCAAGAAAAACGATCTGCTTGTTTAGCATATTTACTGTGAGATATCCGGGTTAGTTGTTTAAATTTAAACTTTGCATGATTCTTCTTTTTAAAGATATAAATTCTTCATTTTAGCTAAATAATACGACTGGCCAATTTTTCATAAACCGGCAAACACTCTTCGAGCAGTGGTTTAAGCCGTTCCGGAAAAGGATCAGTTTTTGGTCGGTATTTTTTGAAACCGGTGGAATTGTGCACATTGTGATACCAGTATTTCGCCCATACTCCATCTTCAGGACGAGGGCCTTTTTCCCAGCTCAGCATCGCTTCATAGAACGGGATGCCGACTGTATCACATAATCTGCTCAGAGTTTTTACGGGATTTTTCAGAACACTTTCGGATGTGAGTACCGCGGGCGGATGGCCTCTATTTTCAAGATATTCCAGCAGCTCCAGATGCTGACGATAGCCCACATCACGCATTGAAGGGTTCTGAACTTCTTTGGCGTATGACGGAAGCATATCCGCCGGATTTCGCGTAAGTATGATGTTTACGGTTTTATCTAGGAAAGAAAGATCAAGGTTTACAAGATGGTGCGTCATCTGTTTAAAGAAAACCACCGGTGTATTGTGAGGCCCAAGCATCATCTCCACAACTTTATTACCATCATTTTCCATTTTTTCCAGCACATCCACTGCTCCAGGATGATACTCCCTGGCATCGGTATGGTACAGATAGTGCGCATAGAGAGGCTCATCATAAATAGCTGTATCTTCTCTCTGCGCAAAGGAGTACATCAATGCAGTTGAAATATTTCTGGGCCCGGCCCACAGGCAAATTCGTTTAATCCCGTCATTTTCATCCATTCGCCCGCTCCACTTCTTCCCGGATCAATTCAAGATAATATTTATACAGGTTCCTGCTAACAGGACCAAAGGCTCCTGCTCCTATGATCCGCCCGTCTATGGCTGTAACGGGTGTTACTGCGCCGAAAGTGCCGGTGACAAACGCTTCATCGGCCCCGTACACATCAAAGAGAGAAAAGTTTTTTTCAAAACAGGGGATCTCCTTCTTTTTGCAAATCTTCAGGATATTTTGACGGGTTATCCCATTCATGCAGTATTGACCGGTGGATGTCCAGACTTCGCCGTTTTTCACCATGAAAAAATTGGTGGCATTGCAGGTACTCACAAAACCGTTCACATCAAGCATCAGGGCTTCATCGGCACCGGCTTCAAGCGCCTGGATGAGTGCCTGCACTTCATGGAGCTTGCTGTGGCAGTTGAGGCGGGGATCAAGATAATCGGGCGAACCGCGGCGGATCGTACTCGTAAAAAGCGTGATTCCCTTTTCACGGGATCCGGCAGAGGCGGTTTTATATTCCGGAATTATTACCAGGTTGGGCCCGCTGATTGTCAGTCGCGGATCCTGAGATGGCGTTTTTTTAATGCCTCGAGTCAGCATGAAACGCACATGAACTCCATCACTCATCTCATTGGTGTCCAATGTTTTTTGTATTTCCATGACAAGATCTTCCCTGCTCATTTTCAGGTCCATTCCAATGGCAGAGGCGGCCTGCCAAAGTCGGTCCAGATGCAGGTCCAGAAATACCAGAACTCCCTCATGAAGACGCACTGCCTCCCACACTCCGTCTCCCACTAGATATCCGCTGTCAAATACCGAAATTTTAGCCTCATTGCGTGGTAAAAATTCACCATTCACATAGATCAGAATATTTTCATTTCGAGGGTCGTCAATAGCATTGTGAGTTCCGTGAGTCATTTTAATAAGTAATTTTGGAAAGAACTTTGCAAGAAACGCCTGACGTATTGGTACAAGCAACATTCAACACCTTATCCATACTTCGCCAGTTGAAATTGCCTGGAGGCTGGAAGAGGTCATCTGACATTTATCATTTCAAAGTCCATTTTTGAATGAATTTTGCCTGAATGTAAAGGAAAATTTATATATGATTCACATGATTTACAGAATTTCTTTACAGCACCTGACATTAGTAATAAGCCGATAAAAAAATTTTTATGCCAAATATTCGAATATTAATATCCATTATTGCCTTTCTCATTGTTTTTACTGCCTGCACAGGTGGTTCTCCTGAGCTCTCCAATACACACAAAAACCTGGTTGAAGGATATGAATTCACCGACTGGCACGGAAACACTGTCTCCGTTACCGATTTCAAAGGTTCTGTGGTTGTGCTCGATTTTTGGGAAAGCTGGTGCGGTCCCTGCCTGAGCGCATTTCCCGGTTTTCAGCAGGCCCTCGATGAATATCCGGATGACCTGGTTGTCATTGCTGCAACAGTTGGCTGGCAGGAAGGACGGGAGGAAGTAATGAATTTCAAAGAAGAAAAGAATTACGATTTTATTTTTGTAGATGGCAGTGAACTCTCTTCTCAACTCGGTTTTCAGGGCATTCCTTTTAAAATCATTCTGGACCGTGAAGGAAATGTAGAGTCCGTTCAAACCGGATCACCCGGGGCTGATCGTGAATATGAGCAGCTTGTGGAAAAAATTAATCAATAGTACGCCGGACAGCTTGTTCGGCCCTTGGGATTGCTGTGGTAATATATTATTGATAGTTATCTGGAATAAAATCCCTTTCGAGTAATTCTCGGAAGGGATTCTTTTTTATGAGCCGGTTTGCTCATTTTTTTTGCATTACAGATCAACAGGGAATTTTATATACAGCTTCAATACTGTCCAAAACGATTTGTTAAAAAGAAAGTAATTTACAACCTCTAATGACATCTGTTCCCTTTCTCGCAGATTATCGCTGAGTTATCCGCAGATTTACGCAGAAGATCAGCGAGACTCAGCGAAAACATCTGCGT